>NZ_CP155079.2:2688539-3360673 GCF_039634365.2 Mucilaginibacter sp. PAMB04168 | reverse complement strand
TCGAGCAATGGTTTGCTGCAAATAGATCAGCGCAACTCAACAACTGCTGTTGCCAAATTAAGTGCTAAAGATATTGAAGAGCTTTCGGCATCCTCTATCGATCAGGCTATACAGGGGCGTTTACCGGGTGTAGACATTGCCGCAAACTCAGGCGATCCGGGTGCAGGTATGCAGATACGTATCCGCGGAACCTCTACCATTAATGGTTCAACCAATCCACTTATTGTATTGGATGGTATGCCTTATGAAACCAACATACCTTCCGATTTTAATTTTGGTACGGCCGATGAACAGGGCTACGCCTCCTTACTTAACATTGCACCATCGGATATTCAGGATATATCTGTATTAAAAGATGCTGCTGCAACAGCCGTTTGGGGATCCAGAGCGGCAAATGGTGTGTTAATTATAAACACTAAACGGGGTAGAGTTGGAGCTCCGCAGGTTACTTACACCGTTAAGGCAACCGCTTCAAGGCAACCCAACGCCATACCCATGCTTTCCGGCGATCAATATTCCCAATTAATACCCGAGGAAGTAATGAACCGTACCGGTACGCCGCTGAATACTGAAACGGTTAAAGAGTTTTTATACGACCCCAGCGACCGTTATTACTACAACAACTACAGCAACAATACTAACTGGATTAATGCTATAACACGTACCGGTTATATGCAGGATCATTCCTTGTCATTATCTGGTGGTGGAGAGAAGGCGCGTTATTTTGCCTCAGTAAGTTACCTTAACCAAAAGGGCACAACTATTGGTACAGGCCTAAACCGTATAACAACCCGCCTTAACCTTGATTACAACGTATCAGACCGAATTCGGTTCCGTACTGATGTTTCTTACACGCGTTCAAATACAGACCGGGTTTATGATGACGATACCCGCAGCATTGCTTACCAGAAAATGCCTAACATGAGTATTTATGAGTTCAATAGTGCGGGTAATAACACAGGTAATTATTTATCGCCTATACAAAATATACAGGGCAGTTATCCGGGCACCTTTAACCCGGTAGCCATGCTAAACGCTGGTAAAAACAACGTAATTGGCCAGCGTATAGTGCCGCACTTTAACCTGCAGTATGATATACTGCCCAGCTTATTCAGAGCTACTTTTGATGTACAGTTTGACATCAACAATACTAAAAACAAAACCTTTTTACCTCAGATAGCTACCGGTCGCCCTATAAGCGATGTAAATGTGAATAATGCTTTTGATGGTGATGCAGATCAGTTTGGCATTATTACCAAAACTAACTTCATATATACTCCCCGTTTAAACGATAAGCACAGCTTAATGGGGCTGGTATCTTTTATCACCAACGACAATAAGACAACTACATTACAAGCACAATCATCAAACTCAGCATCGGTAAATCTTCAAGATCCGTCGGTAGATGGTCGTGTGCGCAATCTGAGTTCTGGCTTTACACAATCGCGCAGTTTGGCCGCATTGATGAATGCGCAGTATGGGTTTCTGGACCGCTATATTGTTAATATGGCTTTACGTGCCGACGGTAACTCTAAATTCGGTCCTGAAAATCGCTGGGGTTTGTTTCCATCCGTATCCACACGGTGGAGAATATCCGGCGAACCTTTTATGAAAAAGTTAACGGTTTTTGATGATCTGAGCTTACGTTTAAGCTATGGAAAGAGCGGTAATGATCCTAAAAACAATTATTCGTTCTATAACATCTATGGAAATTATGCTTATGATTATTTAGGCTCATCGGCTGTTTATTCGCAAAATATCGAATTACGCAACCTGCGTTATGAGACAGTAACTGGTCAGGATATAGGTTTAACCTTTGCCATGCTGAAAAATCGCATCAACGTAGATGTGGATGTGTATCGTAACCGTACCACCGATTTGTTCTTTAACGGGCTAAGATTGCCTGGTATATCTGGCTTCGGCAATATAAACCTCAACGTGGGGACCATGGATAACCAGGGTTGGGAGATAAACTTAGGTGCTGTGGCGGTAAAAAGCAAAAAAGTTATTGTTGAAATGAACTTTAACATTGCCAATAACACTAACGTTATACGTAGCATATCAGAATTTTACCCGAGTACTAAGGGCGACATTACCACCAACGGGCAGTATAAAACGTTACTGCAAACCAATAATCCATTCGGGTCTTTTTATGGGTTCCGCTTTAAAGGGGTATACAAAGATCAGGCCGCTACCACAGCCATTAATGCAAACGGACAACCTATAGTAGGCCTGGACGGGCAGCCGCTGCAAATGCGCTTTAATTATCCGGCAACCGACTACCTTTTTAAACCCGGCGATGCTATATACGAAGATGTGAACCATGATGGTAACATTAATTACCAGGACGTAGTTTACCTGGGTAACGGTAACCCTAAGTTTACCGGTGGTTTTGGGCCAACAATTACCTATAAGGGCAACTTGAAAATTAACGCTTTCTTCAGTTTCAGAACCGGTTACCAGCTCGTTAACGGCACCCGCATGCTTACCAGTAACATGTACAATTTTAACAATCAAAGTACCGAGGTATTGCAAAGATGGCGTAACGAAGGCGATGTAACTAATGTTCCGCGGGCGTTATGGAATGATGGATATAACTGGCTAGGCTCGGACCGGTATGTGGAAGACGGCTCTTTTATACGCTTACGCTCGGTAACAGTTAGGTATAATTTAACCAAAAACCTCCTTAACCGAATTGGCATACGTAGTGCAAGCATTTACGTAACCGGCGAAAACCTGATAACCTTTACCAAATACACTGGTCAGGATCCTGAAGTTTCTGTAAAAGGCAGTGATCCGTTCAGGGTAGCTACCGATAATTCGATGACGCCGCCAACCCGCAATTTTGTAACGGGTTTAGTGGTAGGTTTTTAAGTATGAATGATAAGTACTGGCATGAATAAAAAAATTAAATATCCGGTTATATTATTGCTGTTGATGCTTTGCTCCACATCATGTAATAAGTACCTGTCGCTTGAGCCACAGGATGGCATCATCCGGCAAAACTTTTGGAAGACAAAGGAGCAGCTCAAGGCTGCGGTTATGGGCTGTTATGCTGCAATGCTGACTGATCCGCTAGTAGAAGACTTGTTTTTATGGGGCGAATTGAGAGCTGATATGCTTTCACCCGGCTCGGGCATCAGGAACCCAGAACTAAATGTGATTAACGTTAACATTACCTCTACCAATACCATAACCGATTGGTCTGTAATATATAAAGCGATAAACAATTGCAACACGGTATTGGATTTTGCTCCGCAGGTTATGGAGTCAGATAACACACTCACCCAAGCCACTTTAAACGGTTATATGGGCGAGGCGCTGGCTTTACGCGGCCTGCTATACTTTTACCTGGCCCGCAGTTTTGGCGATGTGCCACTCAAACTCAAATCCACAACCAGTGATGATGATGTGTTGCAGATAGCCAAAAGTACGCAGCAGGAAGTGTTTAACCAGGTTTTAGCCGATTTAAAACAGGCCGAACAATATGTTGCAACAACCTACGGTAACCGTAACGACGATAAGGGGCGGATAACAAGGTACACGGTAAACGCTACCCTGGCTGATCTTTATTTATGGATGGACAGGTATGACGATTGCGTTAAAGCTTGCGATTACATTATCAATTCAAATCAGTTCATCTTAATACCCGGCGATAACAACTGGTTTACAACCCTTTTCTTTCAGGGCAACTCCAATGAAAGTTTGTTTGAGCTGCAGTTTAGCCAAAATAAACTTAACCCGTTTAACGACATGCTGGCTGTGGCAAATAAACGCTTTAGGGCTGCACTAAAAGTAGCTCCCGAGCTTTACACTGTCGATAATATTGATATTACCAATCAGGACATACGCGGTAACGGTGCGTCAGTAAGATTTAATGATGGTAGCATTTACAAGTATCAGGGCATAAGCGGCAGCTCAACCCGTACCTCGGCTACTTCATATGCACACTGGTTTGTTTACCGCTATGCTGATGTATTGCTTATGAAAGCTGAGGCGCTTAATCAGTTAAATAACGGACAAGGCGCGCTGGACATTATTCAGATTATACGTGAAAGGGGCAATGCGCTGCCAACATCGGCAGCTATTGTGCAGCCCGACGACAAATCGGGTATAACCGATTATTTGCTTAATGAGCGTGCCCGTGAGTTTGCCTATGAAGGTAAACGCTGGTATGATTTGCTCCGCAACGCCCGCCGCAATAACTACGAAAGAATTGACCTGTTGCTTGATATCGTAAGCACAACAGCCAGCCCGGAATATCAGCAGGCAGCTATTGTTAAATACCGCGATAAACGCAGCCATTATTTCCCCATCTTTTTGGGAGAGTTGCAAACTAACAAAGCCTTGGTTCAAAATCCTTTTTATCAATAAGTACTACTAAATAAAGTGTTTATGAAGACATTAATAAAGCACAAATGGATAGCATCAATAACCCTGGTTTGGATATTGATAACCGTTTTGTCGGCCTGTAAACGCGAGGAATTTACAGTGAGCACAACCGGCGATGTAAACATAACCGAATACCTGAAGAACAACCCTGGCAGCTTCTCTCTATTGTCTAAAATATTAGAGATAACAGGCAGCGATAACTCCTTGGGCGGCTATGGAACTTATACCCTGTTTGCTCCAAATAATGAGGCAATAACCAAGTATCTTGCCGAGATTGGCAAAGCCTCTGTAGAGCAGGTTGGTGTTGAGGACTTGAAGGACCTAGTTAAGTTTCACCTCATTAGAGATACCATTACCACCGACAAGTTTACCGATGGTAAATTACGTACCGTAACCATGTATGGTCAGTCTCTACTAACAGGAGCACAAAACATAAATGGGGTAACAACGCTAACCATAAACAGGCAGGCTACACTTTTGCAGGCCAACATACGTACAGGTAATGGCATCATCCATGTTATTGATAGGGTACTAAAACCGTCGAGACTTACGCTGGCGCAAACTATTGAACAAAACCCGGCCTACTCCATATTTACCGAGGCATTAAAGGCAACCAAGCTGTACGACACGTTGAATATACTGCCAACCAATAACCCCGACACCACAAGGCGGTTCCTGACCGTACTGGCCGAATCGGATGCGGTGTTAAAGGCAGCCGGTATAAGTTCATACAGTGCTCTGAAGGCTAAATACAGTAACACCGGTAATCCGCAACTGGCAAATGATAGCCTGCATCTTTTCATTAACTATCACATCTTGCCTGGCTTAAAATATTTACCGGATATTTTCAATGCATCTTCACACACTACATTGTCGCCGCTTGATGTAGTTACTTCCAAGCTTGTTAACAAGAGCGTCTTAATTAATGACGACACCTTTAATGGCATCTACGAGCCAGGTGCTGCTATTGATAGGGCATCGAGCGATAATACCACATCAAATGGCGTGCTGCATTTTATGGCTAGTCATTACGCCATAAAGGTAAGATTTCCAATACCGGTATACTGGGAGGTAACCGACCAGCCTGAATTTAAAGCGCTTACTGGTGTCTATCGTGTTACTAATAAGAACAGTCCTAGTTATTCGAACGGCGATTTGAAGGATATAAGCTGGCAAACCGGTTCTGTAAGTTATCGGGTGGCACCAGAGGCACGTCAGTTTTACGTGTATAATAACGATTATTTGTTTATAGCTGCGTTAAGAACTGCCGCAACCGCCAACAGCTTTGTTGAATTTAAAACACCATTGCTGGTTAAAGGCCGGTATAAGGTGTGGGTAAGCTTTGTAAGACGCGGTGGTGGCAGAGGCGTTTCAGTATTGTTCGATGGACAACCTTTGTCGCGGGTGCTTAACCTGACCGAAAGCTTGCCTGCCCAAGTGTTAGTGGGTAACAAATGGACGTACCCTGCCGGCACAACTCCGGAGTCACTGGAGGCATTGGGTAAAAAAATGACTTTCGGGGGTAATGTACCTTATTACAACAACCCCGCCCAAACTATTGATTACTATCGTGACAGCTACGCTTTATTGGCTGGTACGATTGACGTGACCAAAACCGACCGTCATTTGCTAAGGCTGCAAGCAGTAGCCGATGTATCTGGTGACGTACAGATAGATATGATCCACTTCATTCCCGAAAATATGGACCAGCTTTATCCAAAGTTTAACCCCGATGGCTCAATAGTTTATAAACAGTAACAAGCCTAGCATGACATTAAAAAACTTATTCAGATTTATAGCATCAATTATATTCATTGCAACGCTGGCAGCCTGCAATAAATATAATGAGCAAACTAAAGCTAACAGCGAGGCTTTGGAGCAATCGCTTGCGCAGCTAATACAGCAAACGCCATCCATTAGCCGTTTTAATGAGCTTTTAGTAAAAACCGGATATGACAAGTTGCTGGCTACATCAAAAATGTACACGGTTTGGGCTCCGGATAATCAAACACTGCAATCGCTTGATGCTGCTATTACAAACGATGGTGAACGCCTGAAGCAATTTGTAGGTAATCACATTGTTAATCTGGCTTACTATACTAACAGCCCCAATCCAAGCCTGCGTATTAAAACGCTCAATGGTAAGTATATCAAACTTACATCAACGCAGTTTGAAGATGCTACTATTACACAAGGCAATCAGTATGTTGGTAATGGTGTACTGCACATTATTAATAAAATAGTGTTACCTAAACCTAATGTTTGGGAATACATTACCGGCACAGCGTATAAACAGAAAGATTATATAAAAGCGTTAGACTTTACCGCAATTGATTCTTCTAAAGCGGTGCAAACCGGCCTTGATCCGGCTACCGGAAAGCCCATTTACCAGGCGGGCACAGGGTTGATTACCAAGAACTATTTGTTTGACCGCGTTGGCGATCTGCGTAATGAGGATCAGGAATACACATTTATTTTGCTAACCGATGATGCACTCGACGCCGAAAAAAATAAAATTAAGCCTTATGTGCAAAGCACAACAGAGGCCGAAACAGATAAGCTCAGCTCTTTGCATGTGATAAAGGATCTGGTAATAAAAGGTGTTTATGCCCCTCAAGACTTACCTGCTACGCTTGTATCTGCCGATGGGGTAGTTGTGCCCATTAATAAAAATGCTATACTCGAAACGCGCGTTACCAGCAATGGCATAGTGTATGTAATGAGTGAGGCAAATGTAAAGCTCTCTGATAAGATCAGACTGGTAAAGCGGGAAGGAGAAAAACCTGACGGCTTTAGCCGAAACGACAAAAGTGGTAACATAGCTTATCGGCTAAGGGTAAACCCCAACAACGGGCAGCAGTTTAATGACATTTATATTTTTAACCACAAAATACCGCTGTTTAATGTAAGATATAACCTGAAAGAGCTTTACAAGGTTAAATACAAGGTGTACTGGGTAGCTCCGAATGATGTACAAACATTAACATTTAAACAGCGCTTTGCGGTAAACGATCCAAACTCAACTGCGTTTGCCGAAACACAGGTCAACTTAAAAGACTATAGTGAAATTTATGTGGGTGATTATTCTCCGGCAACATTTGGCGGCATAACAGCCTATGTTATAGCGGCCAACAATGGCGTAGATCAAACCAACTCTATAAACCTCGATTATTTCATACTGGTGCCGCAAATACCCTAACTAATTGATAAGATTTTTATACAACCTATAAACATGCGCATATTTACCAAAATACCTGTATTGGCTATATGCGGCACACTGTGCTTGTGTACGGCAGCTTATGCCCAGCAAACCAGCGCTCCGCAGACAGCTACTGCAGTTAAAAATAAGAATATAACCGGGTTAGAAGTAACTGGTCAGGTTACCGACGCTGCAACTAAAAAACCGCTGCCCGGCATAAATGTAGTTATTGAAGATGTATCGGCAGCAATTACCGATGACAGGGGTAATTTTAAAATTACCGCACCTTCGCGCAATAGCTTGCTTCAGGTATCGGGCCAGGGTTACCAGTACAAAGAAGTGTCTGTAAATAACCGTAAAACCATTAACGTAGCACTTTATGAGGATAGTTTTGCCTCGGTTTATGATCAGGTAACACTTCCATTCAGGCAGGTAGCAAAATCGCAGATCAACTATTCGGTTGCTTCTGTTAATACCGACGGCAGCTGGAACCGCCCTAAAGAAACGCCGGATAATTTTTTGCAGGGGCAGGTAAGCGGCCTCAATGTAACACGGCGTTCGGGAACGCCAGGGGTTGGCGCGAATCTTTTTTTACATGGTTTTAACTCTTTAAATGCCAGTAACCAACCATTATATGTAATTGACGGAATGATATATGATGCCAGTACTTATGGTAACTCTATCATAAGTGGTCATGTTACTAATCCACTTTCTAATATCGACATTAAAGATATTGATAACATAACTGTTGTAAAGGATGGTGCCTCTTATTATGGAAGCCGGGGCGCAAACGGCATAGTATTCATCAATACAGCGCATGCAAAAGAGCTAAGCACACGTATAGACTTTGCTGTTTATGGTGGCATGAATTTTACTCCCAAAAATGTCCCGCTTCTAAAAAGCAATGATTACCGCTTGTACTTATCTGATGTTTTGAGGAGTGCCGGGCAAACCGATGCGCAAATTCAAGCGCAACCCTACATGAATGATAATCCGGCTACCAACCCGGCCTATTATCAGTATCATAACGAAACAGATTGGCAAAAGAAGGTATTCAGCACCAGCTACAGCCAAAATTATTACCTTAAAGTAACCGGTGGCGATAATATAGCTAAGTATGCGCTATCGGTAGGCTACTTAAACAATAGTGGTATTATTGACAGTACCAGCCTGCTGCGTTACAGCACCCGTTTTAATGCCGATTTAAACTTAACAGCCAAGCTAACGGCTAATACTAACTTGTCATTTTCATCGTCCGAACAAAACCTGCGCGATCAGGGATTAAGTACTTCTAACCCTATGTTGGTTAGCTTGGTAAAAGCGCCGTTCTTGTCAATTAACCAGATATCTGAAACCGGCGTACAATCGCCCAATTTGGCCGATGTTGATGTGTTTAACGTAAGCAATCCGGTCTCGTTAATTAAGAACGCACAGCAAACCAACAAGTACTACCGGTTCTTCGGCTCTGTAAAATTCAATTACCAATTTAATAAACATCACAGCCTGAGTTCTTTAACTGGCTTGGTTTATGATAAAGTGCGTGAAAATACCTTTATACCACGGTTAGGTGTAGCACCAGACACGCTTAGAAACGCGGTAGCTTACAGTCGCCTGGGTGCATCTATTCAGCGTTATAATTCATTTTATAATGACACCTGGTACAGCTACAAAAGGTCATTTACCGGTGAGCACGATCTTATGTTTAACGCCGGATTCCGGTATCATGATAGTGAAAGCGAGCAGGATTATGCCCAGGGATATAACTCGCCAACAGATGATTTTGTAAGCATAGGCACCGGTGTAAGCAGTTTACGCCGTCTTAGCGGAGATTATGGAAAATGGCGATGGCTAAACACTTACGCAGCAGCTAATTATAGTTTTCAGCACAAGTACTTCGTCTCGGCTAATCTTTCAATTGATGGCTCATCACGCTTCGGTAAGGAAATTCCGGGGGCGTTAAGTATAGCCGGCAACAAGTATGCGGTACTGCCATCAGTAGCGGCTGGCTGGCTCGTCTCGTCGGAAGAGTTTATGTCGGGTTTGAGCGCCGTTGATTTGTTTAAGGTGAGAGTGAGCTACGGCTTAACCGGTAATGATGATATTGGCAATTACAGTACCAAATCTTATTACGTTTCACAAAACTTGTTGGGCTCACAAGGTTTAGTACTGGGCAATATTGCCAACTCGCAACTACAGTGGGAGTTGAGCAAAAAAGCCAATTTGGGTTTGGATATTGCTCTATTTAATGAGCGTCTGTCTTTAAGCATTGATGCTTACCATAACGTAACATCAAAAATGATAACCTTTGACCCGGTTAGCAGTGCTGCGGGTATGCGCTATGTAATAGCTAATAGCGGTGGCATGCGCACCAACGGAGTAGATCTGGCTTTAAATAGCCGCATTATTAACAGCGCCATTAAGCTCGATGTGGGTGTTAACCTGTCAACCTATAGTAATCGCATTACAGCCTTACCATCTAACAACACTGTTACCAACTATGGCGGTGCTACAGTTGTTACGCAAATAGGGCAGCCTGCTGCTATGTTTTATGGCTATAAAACCAGTGGGATATACGCGTCAAATGCAGAGGCTGCAACCGCAAATTTAAGTATAAGAGGCACCGATGGTGGTTTAATTCCTTTTAGAGGGGGAGATGTGCGTTTTGTTGATGCCAATGGCGACCGCGTTATTGATGATAACGACCGGACTATAATCGGGAACCCTAACCCCGACTTTTTTGGAAGCTTTAATGGGCGTTTAAGCTATAAAAATATATCTATAGCTGCATTATTTACGTTCAGCAGCGGTAATCAGCTTTATAACGGCCCAAGAGCTATCCTGCAGTCACTGTCATCACCAGCCAATCAGTTTGCAAACGTTATAAACCGTTGGCGTTTTGACGGGCAGGCAACCGACGTACCGAGGGCAGCCTACAGGGACCCTATGGGTAACGCCCGCTTTTCGGACCGGTTTATTGAAGACGGCTCGTACCTGCGCTTAAGAACACTGGCTATAAACTATAACCTGCCGGTTAAACCTAAGTTCATGAAGTACGCAACCATTTATTTAACAGCCGATAATTTATTTACGGTTACTAAGTATTTAGGCTACGATCCGGAATTCAGCGGATCGGGTAGCGCCTTAGCACAAGGTATTGATACGGCTTTAGAACCCAACTTCAGATCGGCGCAATTAGGCGTACGTATTGGACTTTAATAAGAACACAACATGAAACTTAAAATATCTTCTGTTATAAAAAGTGCAGCGTTAGTTGTATTGTTGTCGGGCTCATACTCATGCCGCAATATGTATGATGTAGAGCCTCAAAACCAAATTGAGTACAAAAACACATTTCAGAATATATACGATGCCGACGCAGCCGTTATTGGCATATACGGTAAAATGCTTGGGCTGGCCAGGCAGTATGAAGTACTCAATGAGTTACGTGCCGATTTAATGGACGTAACCCCTAATGCAGGTGCCGAACTGCAGCAAATTAACACGCACAGCGTTCAGGCGGGTAATACTTATGCCGACCCGCAGCCTTTTTATACCGTTATACTCAACTGTAACGATGTAATGAAGAACTTGAAAGTAATGTACGATACTAAAAAGCTAACCAGCAACGATTTTAACCAGCGTTGGAGTGATGTTGCCGCCCTGCGTTCGTGGTTATACTTTCAGTTGGGTTTACAGTTTGGCGAGGTGCCCTATGTTACAGAGAGCCTGGCTAATGCGGCCGATGTGAAGGATGAAAGTAAATATCCGAAGTTAAAGCTCGATGCATTAGTAAAAACACTTATTGCCTTTATGGAGGCATTACCGTATAAAGATCCTTACCCGGCAGCCAACTCACTGGTTACTCAAATAGACGGCTATCCATCAAAGATTTTCTTTATCAACAAGAAATGTTTACTGGGCGATTTGTATTTGTGGAATAACGACTATCATAATGCTGCAGTAGTTTATAAACAAGTACTGGAAACATCGACACCTGCAGGACCGAGTGATAGTTACAATTACTTTAATACCTACACGCTTAATAGCGGCTCAGACAATGATGCTGTTACGGCAAGCGCCTGGCAAACATTTTTCTCGCGCTCTACACAAGATCGTGAATATCAAACCGAGTGGATATGGTCTATGGTGTTCGACAAAAACTTTGCTCCGGAAAATCCATTTGTTGATCTTTTTGCAAATTCAGGCGGCAGGTACTTGGTTAAACCATCACAAACAGCAATTGATAATTGGAACGCCCAGCAGCAAAGTGACGGCACACCATTTGATTTAAGAGGACCTAACAATACATATAGGATTATAAATGGACAGCCGGTAATTGTTAAATTTTTATACAACTACTTAAGCACGTCTACAGGCTTGCCTATAAACCAGCTTGAAAAAAATGGCAAATGGTTCTTGTATCGTACGGCAACCCTGCACTTGCGTTATGCAGAAGCCGCTAACCGCGATGGTCAAACCAAAATTGCCTGGGCGCTGGTAAATGCTGGTATAAAAAGCGCGTATGATGATTTAACGCAGCCTGATGCAACTAAACGAAGAATAACGCTATTGCCTGAGCCTTATGCGTTTGATGCACGCAAACTTGATGCGCCCTCAATTCGTGGAAAGTATCACCGCAATTTGGGTATTCGTGCGCGTGTTAACACCACGCTGCTTAACGTAAACCTGCAACAGGATATGCTCGGCATGGAAGACAAGCTAATGGAGGAAGCCGCCCTGGAGTTAGCGTACGAGGGTAACCGGTGGCAAGATCTGATGCGTATAGCGCAACGCCGTAACAATCCGGCTTTCCTGGCCGATAAGGTATACAATAAGCTTTTGAAAGATGGCAACCCTGCAGCTTCGGCGGTAAGGGCGCGCCTGATGAATACAAGCAACTGGTTTTTACCTTTTAAATAACAAAAACAAAAATTAACTTCTCTAATATGTTTTCAATACCATCTCTAAAATTAAGCCTTCAAAAAGCAGCGCAAGGTATTTGTGCAACCATTGCTTTAGGGGTATGCCTTGCATCAACTACGGTTGAGGCGCAACAGCTGGCTTTTCCGGGTGCCGAAGGTTTTGGCCGCTTTGCAACCGGCGGGAGGGGAGGCAGCGTATATCACGTTACTAATTTAAATGATAAAGGCGAAGGTTCTTTCCGCGATGCAGTTAGCAAACCCAGCCGTATTGTGGTGTTTGATGTAACTGGTGTAATCAAAATTACCGATAAAATAGCCGCCGCATCCAAAATTACTATTGCCGGACAAACCGCACCGGGACAAGGGATTGTAGTTTACGGCAACGGTGTGTCATTTTCAGACAGTACCATTGTGCGTTATATGCGTTTTAGAGGCAGCATCAACATGCCACGCGGCGCCTGCACTGTAGTGGCTGATGATTGTAAAGATGTAATATTTGATCACGTAAGTATTGAGTGGGGAAGATGGGATAATTTGCACATCAAAAACAGCTCAAACATCACATTACAATACTGTCTCGTAGGTGAAGCCATTGACCCGCAAAGATTCGGAGCCTTGTTCGAGAACCCAACTAATGTAACCGTGCACCACTGTTTGTGGATTGACAACCAAAGCCGTAACCCCAAAGGTAAGGCCGGTTTAGAGTATGTGAACAACGTGGTGTATAATTGGGGAGTAAACGGATTTGTAGGCGGGCACTCAGCTGCTGTGCACACACAAGATATTATAAATAATTACTTTATTGCCGGTCCTAATTCAGGCCATGCTTTTATTGGCATGTTTTCGGCAACTGATAAGGTTTACCATAAGGGTAACTATGTAGATATGAACAAAGACGGCAAACTGAATGGCCGTTTAACAGTAGACTCAGATTTTGTAAAACGTGGCTTAACCATGTTGCCGCGCTCTACTTACAAAGCCAATGTCAAAGCCGAAAGTGCCACAGAGGCTTACCAAAAAGTATTGGCCGAAGCAGGCGCATCCCTGTCACGTGATGCCGTCGATACACGCATTATTGGCTACCTCCGGAGTTTAGGCAAGTTGGGCATTATATTTAAAAGCGAAGTTGATGCCGGCGGCCAGCCGGAATTACCTGTTGCGCAAAAGTTAGCCGACACAAACGGCAACGGTATACCCGATAAATGGGAGTCGACTCACCTAAGTGATACAGCTAACCTGGCAGATACCAGTAAAGTAGGCAAAGACGGCTATACGCTAATAGAAAAGTACGTAAACGAATTAGCTAAAATCAGATAGTTGATAGTAAGTAATATGATTTAAAAAACTTCAAACCTCATTACATATCAAAAGAAAGCCTGCAGAGGAATAATCTACAGGCTTTTCTTTTGTTACTTAAATATCAATTATTTCTTTAAGCCAATAACCAGTGCGCTTGTAAGCAAGCCGGCCAATAAAGCTCCTGCTAAATACTTACGGTGTGCTCGTGGCTTCCCGGGTAGTCCAAAACCGCCATGCGTGCTCATTCCATACTTTACGGTGGTAAACAAGTTGCCATCCGTTAAAGGAAGGTTATCGGCTACTTTGAAATATCTCCGCATTACAAATCCGGTAGCTTTAGCCGTAAGCTCCGGAAATAAGGCGTGTGATAATTTAAGCAAAAGCGACAAGCTCCCTACATAAGTATTAGACCGTGGATCTTTGATCACGTTTGCCATGGTTTGAGCAAGCCGCTTCGGATCGTAAACAGGTGGCGCAGGCCTCAGCACCTTGCCTGTGTAATTACCTGCATGATGAATGCCGGGTGTGTCCAAGAAAGCCGGGAACAGATCACAAACATGAATATCAGGCCATGCCGTCAATTCGGCCTTAAGCGCCTCTGAAAAGCCTCTTAAGCCAAATTTGCTTGCAGTATAACCAGCTCCAAAAGGCACTGGTAAAAATCCGCCGATAGAGATGTTATTAATAATAGTGCCCTGTTGCTGTGCTTTGAAAATAGGTAATATGGCATGGGCTCCATTCATGTAGCCCAACAAATTAGTTTCGATAATTTGCTGATGCACTTCCATTGGTGTTTTATCAAAATCGCCGGCTGCTAACACGCCGGCATTATTTATCCAAACGTCTACTTTGCCTTGCCACGCTTGTGCCGCGTTGGCCAGGTTTATCATGGCTTTGGCATCAGTTACATCTACGGGCACAACCAGGGTTTGTGCGCCTAATTGCCTGCACTCGTCTGATAGTTCATTTAATGCATTTTCATTACGGGCAGCTAAAACCAAATTAGGACTAAATGGAGCAAACTCAAGCGCAGCTGCACGGCCGGCACCACTTGATGCCCCTGTTATAACAATTGTCTTACCTGTTAAATGGTTGTTTTGTAGTTCCATCTTTTTTTAACCATTGGTAACACTAAGTGTTTTGCATAACAATCACCATCATTGCCTATAAGTCAGGAAGCAATAAGGGGCAGACCTGCCAGTAAAGTGATAAATAGGCGAAATAATCAAACAAAAAAGTTTTATGCATATCACAAAATGATACCTTTGAAGCTGTGCATATTACACAGATGTGTTAAATGCTTAATGAGTATTACACTAATAACAACTACAGATGTTTAGTTTAAGAGATAAAATCGCTGTTGTAACCGGCGGTGGTAGTGGTATAGGAAAAGCCATATCCAAATTATTTGCACAGCAAGGTGCAACCGTTCATGTCATAGAACTTAATGCTGATGCGGCGCAGCAAACGATTGATGAAATACAGTCATCTGGCGGGCATGCTTTTGCGCATAGCGGCGATGTAACTAATCAACAACAGATACTACAGGTCTTCCAATCTATAAGTAAAATAGATGTTTTAGTTAATAATGCAGGTATTGCCCATGTTGGCAACGTTGAAAAAACCGAAGAGGCCGATTTTGAAAGGGTATATAATGTTAACGTAAAAGGTGCATATAATTGCCTGTATGCAGTTGTGCCGATTATGAAAAGCAACGGAGGTGGTGTTATCGTTAGTATGGCTTCCATTGCATCATCTGTGGGTATTGCCGATCGTTTTGCCTATTCTATGAGTAAAGGTGCAATTCATGCCATGAGCATGTCTGTAGCACGCGATTACCTGGGTGATAACATACGTAGCAACAGCATATCGCCGGCCAGAGTTCATACACCATTTGTTGATGGCTTTATTGCAAAGAACTATGCTGGTCGTGAGGCAGAGATGTTTGAAAAGCTATCGCAAAGCCAACCTATAGGCCGTATGGCTAAGCCCGAAGAGGTAGCCGCCTTAGCGCTTTATTTATGTTCTGACGAGGCCGGCTTTATAACAGGATGTGATTATCCTATTGATGGAGGCTTTATTAAATTAAATAACTAGTTCTGCCTATAACAATATGGTTAAGAAGACAGTATAACGCTGTATTCCTTTTAACTTAAACAAAATGAACATAATATGGTTCAATTGACATGAAATCGTACGGACTGGTACACCAATTATTGAACCTTGTTGAACAGTTTGAAAAGGAGAGTAACGGATCGGAAATATCGATGCAGGGCTTTGCTGGTTTCTTAGTTAATCATTTGCAAGATTCGGCTCCGAACGAAACAACACCAGATATTCGCTTTGGTGAAAATGAGAAAGAGGCTCAATCACAGGCTTATCAAATTGATAATAGCATTGCACGCTTGTTTATTTACATGAGCCGCTATGCCAAATATTATATCAAAAAGGCTTTAGAAGGCACTCCTTTGCAAACAGGTGAAGACTTTACCTGTCTTGCCATTCTGCTTACTCACGATAATATGTCTAAAGGCGATCTGATTAGCCGTAACTTGCAGGAGAAGACATCAGGCACAGAAGTAATCAGACGTTTAATTACAGCCGGGTTAGTTGAGCAGTGGAACGATGACAAAGATAAGCGGGGAAAACGTATTTGCATTACTGATGCCGGACGCGAGTTACTTTATGATGTGTTTAAAGAAATGAACAACGTGGGTAAAATAGTTACAGGCGAACTAAACTTGTCCGAAAAACTGGTTTTGCAACACCTGCTACAAAAATTGGAATCGTTCCACTATCATCATCACGAAAAGAAGACCATCAATTCAAAGAGGGATTTGCAAGAATTCAACAGTTAAGCGGTTAGTACAATATTTAACTTCTTCAAACAGTTTTGGTTCAAAGTTGTATTTATTATAACTTTGAATACTATGCTGAACTTATCAGTTGATATTGATGCCAATTCTGGTTTTTGTTTTGGAGTTGTTTACGCCATTGAGATGGCCGAACAAATTTTAGAAGAACAGGGTTATCTTTATTGCCTGGGCGATATTGTGCACAACGACGAAGAAGTGCAGCGCTTGCAGCACAAAGGTTTACGGATAATTGATAACGATTCATTCAGCGTATTGCGTAACGAGAAAGTGCTGATACGTGCACATGGCGAGCCCCCTTCTACTTATCAGTTGGCCTTGGCTAATAACATACAGCTCATAGATGCATCATGCCCTGTGGTGCTTAAACTGCAAAACCGAATTAAACGAAGTTATGACAACGGGGAGCCGATATTTATATTCGGTAAAGAAGGCCATGCCGAGGTAATTGGGTTAAAGGGTCAAACCAACAACAATGCCGTGGTTTTTGGTAGTTACACAGAACTGCAAACAGAGCTTCTCCCAGCGCAGATTACCTTATACAGCCAAACTACTAAAAGCACTGCAGAACTTTATAACATCAAAGATACCCTGGAGGCATCCGGAGCAAAGGTAGACTTAAAAGATACTATTTGCAGACAGGTATCCAATCGTGATCTGGAACTGCGGGAATTTGCTGCCCATTATGATACGGTTATCTTCGTTTCAGGAAAAAAATCATCTAATGGCAAAATGCTTTACCAGGTTTGCAAAGAGGCTAATTCAAAAACCCATTTTGTTTCAGGATTAAGCGACTTGCAGCCGGAATGGTTTAAGCAAAATGACCGTGTTGGCATTTGCGGTGCAACATCTAGCCCTATGTGGCTTATGGAAGAAGTAAGGGACCGGATAATCAATCTTTAGCAACTGGAATTTTACTTGCAGAAGTTTGTATAAAGGGCGTTATTTGAGCAATAATCCTTTAGCTAAACAACTTATGTATTTTGGTGACGAAACTCCGCTGAATATATTTCTTAATATTCTTTTTGAGCGCTATAGTAACAAGGTACCTGCGGTAAATAAAATTACGAATTCCCTCGTTGCGCAAGACGTAGTCCAATCACAGGACGAGATTGTAAACGATCATATTGCCTTTCGTACATTAGGCGTTCCACATTTGGGTATACAGTCTTTCGAAAAGATATTTCTGCATCATGGCTATCAAAAAAGAGATTATTATTATTTTGAAGGTAAAAAGCTGAATGCTTACTGGTATGCGCCACCCGCCGATAAGTATCCCCGCATTTTTATGAGCGAGTTAGTTGTAGATCAACTATCAGAACACGCGCAGCAAATCATTCACCAATATACCGACTCCATAATTGCCGATCCTGTCGATTCAGTTAACTTAAACGACGGAGCGCAGATTGGCGAGTTTCTGCATCAATCACTTTGGGCATTGCCAACCAAAGCAGACTACGAAAACCTATTGCAAGAAAGCGAGTATGCAGCCTGGGTAATTTATAACCGCTATTACCTTAACCATTATACGATAAGTGTACATGCCTTAAAAGAGGGCTATAACCGGCTCGAAGAATTCGATGCGTTTGTGGAGAGTTTAGGAATAAAATTAAATACTGCGGGTGGAAAAGTCAAAATTAGTGGTGATGGCCTACTGAAACAAAGTAGTACGGTAGCCGAAATGCAGGATGCCTTATTTGCTGACGGGCAAACCATGAGTATTGCGGGCAGCTATGTGGAGTTTGCCGAACGTCTTCCTTTGCCTGAATTTGCGCATTTAAAACCGGATGAATTGTTGACCCGGCACCGCCGCGACGGTTTTGAGACGAACAATGCAGATAAAATTTTTGAAAGCACTTACACAGGGCAAACCAAGGCTTAGCAGTATGGATAAAAAGCTGCAGCAATTGGCCGGGCAGCTAGAGGGAGAGCTGTTTTGTGATGATACTATGCGTGTTCTGTACGCTACAGACGCTTCTGCTTATGCGGAAATGCCTTTGGCTGTGGCTATGCCTGCTAGTGTTGTTGATATAAGAAGGCTGATTGAATTTGCCCGAACTGAAGGTACTTCTCTTATTCCACGTACGGCTGGTACATCGCTTGCAGGTCAGGTTGTGGGTAAGGGTATAGTAGTAGATGTATCTAAACACTTCACTAAAATTCTCGAAATAAATGCTGCTGAACGTTGGGTGCGCGTTGAGCCAGGTGTGGTGCGTGATGAACTTAATCTGTTCTTAAAGCCTTATAATCTATTTTTTGGACCTGAGACCTCTACGGCTAACCGAGCTATGATAGGAGGAATGGTAGGGAATAACTCCTGTGGATCAAACTCTATCATTTACCGGAGTACTCGTGAACATACTATTGAGATAAAGGCGTTATTAAGCGATAGTTCGGAGGTTGAATTTAAAGCTTTGTCTTTTGATGACTTTATTTCAAAATGCGCTGGAGATACGTTGGAAGCCAGAGTGTACCAAGGTATACGCAGCCAACTAAGTAATTATGAGAATCAAGTAGAAATTAGAAGTGAGTTTCCGAAGCAAAGCATAGCACGGCGTAACACGGGCTATGCAATAGATATAATGCTGCAAAGTGCGCCCTTTACAGCAGGTGGCGAAGATTTTAATTTTTGCAAGCTACTGGCCGGTTCAGAAGGCACACTGGCATTTATAACCGAGATCAAACTAAACCTTGAGCCATTGCCGCCCCGGGAGAATGGTTTGCTGTGTGTGCATTTCAATTCTGTTAACGAAGCTTTACGAGCAAACCTCATTGCTTTAAAGTATCGCCCCAGCGCAAGTGAACTAATAGACCATTACATTCTGGAATGTACCAAAGATAACATAGAACAAAGCCAGAACCGCTTTTTTGTTAAAGGTGATCCTGGTGCTATACTCGTTATAGAATATGCGCGAGAAACACGCGATGAAGTTTTAGCTATAGCGTCCCAGGTAGAGGCCGAAATGCGGGCGGCTGGTCTGGGTTATCATTTTCCGCTATTATTTGGAACCGATACGCAACGCATTTGGACCTTAAGAAAGGCCGGCCTGGGCTTATTAAGTAACTTGCCCGGTGATGAAAAGGCTGTTCCGGTTATAGAAGATACTGCTGTAGATGTACAGGATTTGCCAGCCTACATTCAGGACTTTAACGAAATTTTAAAAAAGTACGGCTTGTATGCCGTGCATTATGCACATGCCGGGTCGGGTGAACTGCATTTAAGGCCTATAATCAACTTAAAAACTGCCGAAGGAAATCGTCTGTTTAGGGTGATTGCACAGGAAATTGCAGCCTTAGTGAAAAAATATAAAGGTTCATTAAGCGGCGAACATGGCGACGGACGCCTTCGCGGCGAATTCGTAGAGCAGATGATAGGCAGACGCAATTATGAGTTATTGCGAGAAATTAAAAGCACCTGGGATCCAAATAATCTCTTTAACCCTGGTAAGATAGTGGACACACCGCCCATGAACACTATGCTACGTTACCAACCCGGGCAGCAGAGCCCGGCATTCCGAACGGTATTTCGCTACCCCAATCAGGATGTACTGCAACATGCCGAGCAATGCAACGGATCGGGAGATTGCCGCAAATCGCATTTAATAGGGGGTACGATGTGTCCGTCGTACATGGCCACCTTAAACGAAAAAGATACCACACGCGCGAGGGCCAATATATTAAGGACATTTTTGACTAATTCTGACAAACCTAATCGCTTTGACCATGAGGAGATCAAAGAGGTAATGGACCTTTGCATTAGCTGTAAAGGCTGCAAATCTGAATGTCCCTCTAATGTGGACATGGCTAAGCTTAAGGCTGAGTTTTTGCAGCACTATCAGGATGCCAATGGTGTTCCTTTCCGTTCCCGGTTAATAGCAAACTATGCCGCATCCGCTAGATTAGGTTCGGTTGTGCCTGGCTTATATAATTTTATAATGACGAATGCGTTAACAGCTAGGTTGGTTAAATCCTTAGCCGGCTTTGCGCAAAAACGTTCAATACCAACGCTTGGTAAGTTAACGCTGAAAAAATGGTTTGCTCAGCATAAAGGCAGCAACTCATTTGCTAGTAAAAAAACCATAGGCAGGGTATACCTTTTTTGCGATGAGTTTACGAATTATCAGGATACCGACATTGGCGTTAAAGCCATTATGTTACTGGAGCGCTTAGGTTACGAGGTGATACTACCGCAACATACTGAAAGCGGAAGAGCACACTTATCAAAAGGTTTACTACGAGAGGCTAAGAAGATAGCACATATTAACGTTCAGATCCTTAGTAAGTTAATTTCAGCAGATGAGCCTTTGATTGGGATCGAACCATCGGCCATACTTACTTTTCGTGACGAGTACGTTGATCTGATAGATGATGATCTTTTACCGGCTGCTAAACATCTCGCATCAAACAGTTTCCTAATAGACGAGTTTATTGCTGCAGAGATAATTAAGGGGAATATAAAGCAAAAGAGCTTTACCAACGCACAGCAGTTAATTAAGCTGCATGGCCATTGCCAGCAAAAGGCTTGGTCGGCCTTAGGCGCTACAAGTCGGATATTGTCTTTTCCCAAACATTATACCGTAGAAACGATACCTTCCGGTTGCTGCGGAATGGCAGGCTCGTTCGGGTATGAGAAAGAACATTACAACATTTCTATGCAAATCGGCGAACTGATTTTGTTGCCAACGGTTCGTAAGCAGCCGCACGATGTAATCATAGCGGCCCCTGGTACCAGTTGCCGTCATCAAATAAAGGATGGAACAGGCCGAAGAGCATTACACCCGGTAGAAATACTTTATAATGCCTTGCTATAACCTGCATCACTTCATTAAACCTTATTTCGTAGATAGTTGCCGTGGCAGATTTAGCTTATAATAGTAAAACGTCAATGCGGTGAGCATGAACCATCTTTAACTTTTCTGACCATGCGAATACCGTGAACTGGCCATCCTGCGAGGCCACCAGGGCAACCGCATCATGCTGGTCGTGTACAAATTGTGCTGCAGCAAGATGACGTGTGCCGCCATTTTGTGCCGGATGAATGCGTGTGGCTTGGGCGCCTGCTATAGGTTCGGTAAGTATAATTTCTTCAACAGGTACGCTGGTGGCAGAGCGGGCCACTTTAGCACCAAATGCTAACAGATCATAATGTTGTGTAATCACAGTTGCGCCATCAACCGCTGTAAATCCGCCAATAATATCAATGGCTTGCAGCAGGGCTTCTTTCCATTCAAACTTATTACGCTCCTGCTCTTTTTGCAGCATCAAATCGGCAATTACGGTATAAGGCGGCGTTACAGCATATTTAATGGGATGAACGATAGATTCGTGCCAGCCAGTTGATGCGCGCGGAACAATCAAGACCAATCCGCCGCGGCGATGTATACGTATGGATGATGCCAACTGTACCAGCACATTAAATTTTTCGCCCATAAACGAAGGCAGGGACATATTCATCAGCGAGGCATGCAAAGCAGGACAATCTGCAATGCCCATTGATTTTTCGTCGAGCACCTTAATCTGATCGCCATGTAAAACGGCAATATTTACAAACTTGCCAAAGCCTGCCAGGCGGCGGTGTTTAATAACCAGTAACCCCGGTTCAACCACTTCCAGCACAAAGCAAATTCCCGGTACCGTGTGTGTAGTGCCCCAAATGTACAACTCGTCGTTTTCGTGCCATACGCCCAGGTGAATGCCCGGTTGCTCTACAGCTGGGGCCAGTTTAACCAAATTATGTGGTGTAAGCCTTAGGCGGTCACCAAATACCAGGGGCTTGCCAGCCTGTTCTGGTTTTAACAAAGCCATGGAGATACTTACCGAACGGCCTTCCTCCCGGCGCAAACTGGCCCAAAAAGCAGTGTCAATAACAGCTTCGATAATGTTTGCGCTGCAAGCTGTGGCCAGATCCTGCTCGCCTAGTTCCTGAGCCTGAGACAAATGCTCGGCAAAATGAACTTCAATGGTTTCGGCTACCATTCGCGCTGCCAGATAGGAGGGTTCGGAAAACATAAGGTTGACGAATTTTGAAACAATGATAGTGATGAAGCGCGGGATAACAAAAGATATAACGCAATGCTTATGTAAAATAAAACGCCTGTCCCGTAATCGAGGCTATGGCGAATAGCATTAAAGGGGGCTAATCAACTTGAACCTGCAGATTTAACAAAAATTTTATATTGTTTTTTTAACGTATCGCTAAGTAATGTACTTGCATTTGGCAAAGGTCAATTTGAAGTTATAATTAAATCAATAACGCTTTGTCTGTTTGCTATTGAAGCGTATCATCGTTGGCTCAACTGTCTGATTTTTAGTATTTTGTTGGTGTTTTAATATTGACAGTAAGATAAATTCTCCCTTAATTTGGTCTAACCAATTAGTCAAAGCACACGCCTTATTTAACTATTATTTGAATTGCAACGCAATGGCTTATTGCTGCACTGTGCAAACCAATAGCTTAATTAAAGGATCTGCTACTTTAAGGGTATAACCTTTTAAACCAATTTTTAACCTCTCAACAACCTGATTTGTATGACCACAAAAGTGAATAAGTATGCCATTTTGGAACGTAACATTTTTTTTGTGTTTAACCTACTGGTTGCAGTTTTAAGCAGCCAGTGCACAAAGCCGCAACTGAAGACTGAGGAGCCGTTTGCTAAAGCCCGCACACAGCAAGTCGATCAGTTAATTAAAACCTTTCAAAGCGACTTTTCTATACCAGGAATTTCCCTGGCTATGGTTAGCGGCGATTCTGTTTATTGTACTACTATGGGGGGTGCTAACGCTGCAAACAAGCCTTTTACAGTAAATACGCCCTTTTTAGCAGGTAGCATCTCAGAACCTATGTTGGCTACTGCCGTATTAAAACTGGCCGATGATGGAAAGCTCGACCTTGATGAACCGATAGTAAATTACTTACCATACTTTAAAATGGGGGGAAACAGTTATCAGAAAATAACCATCCGGCATTTGCTAACCCACACATCTGGCATACCCCATTACAACATTATGTGGGATATGCCCAATTATAACCCCAATGCGTTGGAGGTGACCACTCGAAGCATTGGTAGCCAACTCCCTGAATTTAAGGAACCCGGTACACAGGTAAAACGTTCGCCTTACAACTACGATATACTGGCAGATGTAATTTGCAAAGTAACTCACAAGCCGTTTGAGGATTATATGAAGACTAATGTATTTGGAGCCTTAGGGATGAAAAGTTCATCCTTTATTAAGGTTAAAGGTACAGCTATGCCGTTTAAAACAAGTAACTGGCTTACTCACACCACAAAGCAGGATACGCTTTACCCTTATAACCGGGAGAACGGTGGCAGCGGCGGTTTCCATACTACCGCAACGGATATAGCCAGCTGGATGTTTACCTTGCTAAACAAAGGCCGTGCTAGAAGAGCTGAATTATTCGGTTCGGGTTTTTACGATGAAGTATTATCAACCCGGTTTAAAACAGGTAAAAGTACTGCTATCGGGTATGGGTGGGAAATTACAGAAGAAAAAGGCCAGCGTATTTTTCTAAAGGGTAGCCAGTACGGTGGCTTCAGCAATTTGGTTGTGCTAATACCCGAAAAGAGGATCGGCGTGGCTGTAAGCAGTAACATAGCGGGTGAATTTAACCCTGCTAATTTGGGTAAACTTGTTGCACAATGGCTCACCGGTAGCGCCTTAACACAGCCCAAAATGCCCATAAGCCTGGCTATGAGCAAAGCACTTGCCCGTACCGGCGAGATAAGTGATGCTTTTAAAACTTTTTCTGCCTTGAAAAAAACAGAGCCTAACAGCTATGATTTTAGTGCACAGGCCTTAACACAATTCGGCATTAACCTTTTGCACCGTGTGCATAATAAGCAACAAGCGCTGCAGGCATTTCAATTCTGTGTGCAGCAATATCCTAATTCTGCGTTTGCCTACCTCAATTTGGCAGAGGCTTATGTTGTTGCTAAAGACGCTCGCAATACTCGCTTAGCCATCAGTAAGGCACAAGTGTTGCCCGACGATTCGGGCTCAAAAGCCAGTTACCTGTCATACCTGAAAGAGAACCTTGAGATTTTAGAGGAAAAGAAAAGCTAATCAAGTACTCAACCAATCCACATAAAACCAATCAATTATGAATTTTAAGAAAAACATGACCAGAATGCTGGCAGCTACCTTATTGTTGCCTGCAGTGTTTAGTGCCTGCAAAAAGGAAACGGGCAATGTGCAGCAAGAAGCCATTGTTGACAATGATGCCGTTGCAACACAAGCCATTTACGCCAGCAAATCAACCAGTTTTGCCCGCCCGGATGGTACTTATTCGCAATCGTCTGCCGAAGCTGATATGGGGCAGTTAGCCAGCGGCACCTGGAAAAATGCCGACATTTTTAGCGAGCAGGCCCGCATTCGTATCCCTGCCAATTCATTATCTAACGGTAACATCGTCAATATCGACGTATCTGACGGTACAGAGTACGAACTAACTTTCAGAGTAAGGTTCGGGCCGAATTTTTACTGGAGCCGTGGTGGTAAACTTGGTTTTGGTTTTCACATTGGTAACGGCTTTACCGGCTGTAACAAGGCTGATGACGGCACCGGCGGTACTGCACGCTTAATGTGGTACAATCCTAACGGTACAAAAACCAGCAGCAGCAGCGATGCTCCATATTTCCGCCCGTATGTCTACTATAAAGATATGCCTGAAAACTGCGGTAACAATTTTGGCAAGCAAAGTAAAACCCTGAATAAAAATCAGTGGTATACGGTCAGGATCAGAGTTAAGAGTAACTCAGGAACCAGCACCAACGGCAGTGTACTGTACCAAATTGATGGTGTAACCTTACTAAGCCAAACCTTGCGGTGGACAACTGATGATAATTACCGCAAAATTAAAAACATTACGTTCCACACGTTCCGCGGCGGTAGTGAAGAATACTGGGAAGCTACTACTGATGGTTTAATCTACTATGATGATTTAAGCTATACCCGCATAGCCAGTTAAATACTGATTTAAAGGGTTGCTGTGGTTGAGGGCAACCCTTTGTTTTTAAAACAATATAAATAAATATATGCTTCGCAATCTTACTCATACACTTGTTACAATGTTGGTTGCCAACGCACTATTGTCGTGCGGTAAACAAAAGCCAATTGCCCCGTCAAACCAAAATAACGGTGTTTTACCGCCGCAAGTTACCGTGGCTTCAAAATCAGTAAACTGGAACTCTAATGCCGATGGTGTTTATACCGTTGCCTCCGCAAAGAGCGACATGGGCGATATCATTGGCACTTGGCGCAATGCTGATATCTTTAGTAATACAGTAAAAATTAAAATTCCTTCAAACACCTTATCGAGCGGAAATATTGTAAATATTGATGTTGCCGATGGAACGGAATACGAATTAAGCTTTAAGGTTCGTTTCGGATCTACATTTGAATGGAGCAGGGGAGGGAAAGTAGGATTTGGCTTTCATATTGGAAATGGATTTACCGGTTGCAATAAAGCCGATGATGGTACCGGCGGTACGGCGCGTTTAATGTGGTATAACCCCAATGGTACTAAAACCAGTAATAGCGTTAATGATGCACCGTATTTTCGTCCGTATGTTTACTATAAAGACATGCCCGAAGACTGTGGCAATAGCTTTGGTAAACAGAGTGTAAGACTCAATAAAAATCAGTGGTACACGGTTAAAATAAGGGTGAAAAGTAATTCAGGTACCGCTACTGATGGTAACGTGCTTTATGAAATTGATGGCGTGCCACTGCTAAGCCAGGCTATTAGATGGACAACCAATGACGCATACCGGAAGATTAAAGAAATTACCTTTCATACTTTTAGAGGCGGGAGTGATGAATATTGGCAATCCACAACCGATGGTGATATTTATTATGACGATCTGACCTGGACAAAGATAGCCGACTAATTACCGCGCTAACAGCAACTAAAGTGGGCTGAAATTAGCATGACATTCATTATAACAATCTTGTTCATATTAGTGAGTTTAGGACGCTAAGGGTATATTTGTGGTGCAGATGCTGATGTAAGGCACCTGCTAAATTATTTCTTATATGCTTTTAAAGCCTCACCAGCTTTTTCTTTTTCTCCTGCCTTTTTTTAGCTGGGTTTCCTGCCAGTCACATTATCAACTGGTAAAAAGTAATCGTTCAGAATACAATATAAATGATCGTCTTGCCGTAGATTCTGGCGTTATAAAAACTTATTTGCCATACAAGCAAAAAATGGATGCGCAGATGAATCGTGTAATAGGTCAAAGTGCACAGGCGCTTACTAAAAGCGATGACCCCGAAACTTTGTTGGGTAATTTCTATGCTGATGCTGTATTAGCAGAGGCTAAAAAGATTGAGCCGAATATTGATTTTGCCGTTCCGACTACAAAAGGAGGGCTGCGCAACGATTTAGCCCAGGGCAATATCAACTTGAGTACCATGTTCGAGATGATGCCGTTTGAAAACGAATTGGTTACGTTGAAATTAAAAGGGACTGATGTAGAAGCACTGCTTAATTTTATCGCTGTAACTAATGGACAGCCGGTTAGTGCTATAAGGCTTAAGATAAAAGATAAACAGCCCGTTAATGTGCTGGTTAAAGGCCAGCCATTCGACCGTATGAAAACATACATTGTGCTAACCTCGGATTACTTAGCTAATGGTGGTGATAACATTGCTGGATTTAGTACCCCACTGGAAAGAAAGGTACTCGGCTTACGTGTACGGGATGCTTTAATTAATTATGTAAAACTGCAAACTGCAGCAGGCAAAACTGTTAACGCTCAATTAGATGGACGAGTTACAAAATTATAATCGCCGAAAGTTTCTTAAAACCACAAGCTTGTTAGGGGCTTCTGCCGCCTTGAGCGCATACTCGTTTGATGCCTTGGCCGCCGGCGACTTGCAGCATCTTACTATATTACACACCAACGATGTGCATAGTCGTATTGAGCCTTTCCCAATGGATGGATCCCGTAACCAGGGCTTAGGTGGTGCAGCCCGGCGGGCTGCACTGATTAAAAAGATCAGAGCAGAGCATGAAAACGTATTGTTGCTTGATGCAGGCGATATTTTTCAAGGCACGCCATATTTTAATTTATTTGGCGGTGAGCTGGAGCTAAAGCTTATGAGCGATATGGGTTATGATGCAGCCACTATGGGTAACCATGATTTTGATAACGGCATAGACGGGTTTTACAAGCAATTGCCTAATGCTAACTTCCCGATACTGATGAGTAACTACGATTTCAGCAATACTGTTATGCACCAATCAACTAAGCCCTATAAAATATTTAATAAAAAAGGTTTAAAAATTGGGGTGTTTGGTTTAGGTATTGAATTGGCCGGATTGGTTGACCCGCGAAACTATAAAGAAACAGTTTATCTGGACCCAATCAAAAAAGGAAATGAGATGGCCTCACTGTTGAAAAAGGATTTAAAATGCGACCTGGTTGTCTGTTTATCGCATTTAGGTTATCAATATAAAGAGAATAAAGTTTCTGATCAGGTGTTGGCCAAAAGCACCCGCAATATCGATTTAATTATAGGTGGGCATACGCATACATTTTTAGACCAGCCCGAAGATGTACAAAACCTTGATGGCCATATCACTACTATTAACCAAGTAGGCTGGGCCGGCATAAACCTGGGCCGAATTGATTACTACTTCGAGAAACGTTCGGGTAAGAAATCTAAAGCAGCGTTTCAGTATAGTATATCAAATACAATATAATGCTTTATTAACAATAAGTCGTAAATACTTGCTTCGAATTTGTTGTGCGAACATAACAAAAAGCAGGGCGCATAGGCACCCTGCTTTTTTGCTTCTGAAGCTTATTATAAAAACATACCGCCTGATGCTTCGAGGCGCTGGGCGTTTACCCATTTGGCATCATCACTGCATAAAAAGGCAACTACGCTGCCAATGTCATCAGCTTTACCTACACGGCCTAAAGCTGTTTGCGAAGCAATGAAATTATTGAGCTGATCATTGTCGCGTACAACACCACCTCCAAAGTCGGTTTCTATAGCACCCGGAGCCACCGCGTTCACCCTAATGCCTCGGCTGCCTAATTCTTTAGCCTGGTACTTGGTAAGCGTTTCTATAGCACCCTTCATGGCTGCGTAAGCCGCGTAACCAGGTAAAGTAAAACGCGCTAAACCGGTTGAAATATTTACAATGCCACCACCGTTGGCCAACAACCCTAATGCTTTTTGAGTAAGAAAGAAAACTCCTTTAAACTGAATATTAAGCAGGGTGTCAAATTGCTCTTCAGTAGTTTCGGCAAATGGTACATGTATGCCTATACCTGCATTGTTGACAAGGTAATTAAAACTGTCGGTAGCAAAGGTTTGCTGCAAGGCGCTGCCAACCTCAGCAAAAAATGAATCGAAGCTTTTTACATCAGCAACATTGAGCTGTAGCGCTATTGCTTTTCGTCCAAGTAACTCAATCTCTTTTACTGTATCCAGCGCTTCCTCTTGTTTACTGTTATAGGTAAGAATAATATCTAACCCTTTTTGTGCAAGGCTTAGTGCCATGTTTTTGCCCAGGCCACGGCTACCACCGGTAACCAAGGCTATTTTATTGGTGTTTATCATAAGTGTTGTTCAGTATTTGTTGACAAGACAAAGTTAGCCTGGCTACGCTGACAAAAAAGGTGTACTCTTCAGAATCTGTCAGGCAGTTAATCTTACTTTCTTGCGGTATTGTAAAGGCGTAATGCCAGCCATACCTTTAAAAAATTTGGTAAAATTAGTCGGGTCGTTATAAGCAAACTTATAGCCTATCTCTGCAACAGATAAGTTGGTTTCCTGCAACATTTTCTGCGCTTCCAGCAGCAAGCGCTCTTCCATAAAATCGCAAGGGGATTTGCCGGTAGTGAGTTTGATTGTATTAGTAAGGTGGCCCGGAGCAATAAATAGCAGGCTGGCAAATTTGCTTGCCGAATAGCGCTCCTGAACCTGGCCACTCATTAGGGCGCTAATATGCTCCTCAAACAACTGCAGGAAATCCTTGGTGATTTCATCTTTCCGAGTAAGTAATTTAGCAGGGATAGGCACGTAATAAACTATGGTAATTAATGGCTGTACAATACTTGTTTTCTTGCTTACAAGCTATCTATATCAACCTGGTCTGGGCCGTTAAGTTTGGCAACATGGCATGCACATTTACCGCCAGATATTTTAAATGCTACCTTAATTATCTTATCATCGCTACGGGTAATTTGTAACTGCAGGTCGGTGCCTCTTTCGGCAAATTCCTTGCGGTGACTATCGTCGGCTACAATTAGGGTATTGGTATTTTCGCTGGTGTTAGGCAATTCGGCGTTGTTCTTGATTTCTTTGCCTGTAGCGGTCTCAATAATTTTGTACGACTTGAAGCTAACTTCTTTACCAGATGTGCTGATCAGTTTAACCGGTATCATCTGAAACTCCTCGGTGCACATTATATCGGCACAGCCGTTGTTCGAATTTTGCTTTTGTGATTTACAAGCGGTAATTGCAAACAGGCATAACAGTATTAAGCGTATATCTTTCATAGATCGGAAATTTAAAAGGCCAACCAATGGTCAGCCTTTTTATGTATACTTTAAAAGAATGCTTTTTGTTTGCAATAGCAGCTTAAGCAACACAATTGGTTTTAATCCAAAATTGGTGCATGGCGCCCAGGCACTTAATCAGGTTGTTGTATCCAAGCGGCTTGGTTACATAGGCGTTTGCCCCAAAATCCAGCGATGCCCTAATATCTTTCGGATTGTCGGACGTTGAAAACATGATGGTAGGTACGTAGCGTAAGGCCGTACTTTCCCTGATTTTTCGGAGTAACTCCAGGCCAGAGAGACCAGGCAAATTCAAATCAATCAGTATCAATCGGGGCGGGGCTTTATCCTCCACTAATTTATCAAGTGTAGACAAGGCAAGAGCGCCATCCTCGATGGTGTGCATAACGGTTTGTTGATCTATTTGACTCAAAGCACGCTCAACAACGTCGATAAAATCTTCATTGTCTTCGATATATAAAATGTCAGGTGCTCCCATTATAGGTTTTTTCTAAATGCTATATAAAATACCGTGCCAACACCCAGCTCACTCTCCATCCAAATACGGGCGTTATGTTTTTCAATTATACGTTTAACAATGGCTAAGCCTACGCCTGTACCCTCGTAGTTTCGCACATTGTCCATGCGCTTAAACAGATCAAAGATACGGTTATAGTAATTTATATCAATTCCAACGCCGTTGTCAGTGATCGAGTATATCACTTCCGTCTGGGTTTCTTTTCCTTCAACCTTTACGTGTGGAGGGGCCGAACGGCTGGAATATTTAATGGCGTTATTTAATAAATTTGCGAAAACTTGCGTAACCATGGTTCTATCGCCATAGACAGACGGTGTGTTTCCAACCTCAAAAACTAAATTGTGGGTATTAAATGCTACAACTAAATCATTTTTTAAATCATTGATGATACTCGCCATTTCCAAGTCAGTATTCTGTAACTCTGCACGGCCAACGCGCGAGTAATTTAACACTTCTTTAATAAGGAAATTGAGTTTGTCGGCACCGCCAATTACTTTGTTCAGAATGCGTTTAGCATCTTCATCTAAACTGGAGTTCGATTCCAACAACAGTTCCGAATAGTTTTTTATAGTTGATAAAGGCGTACGCAAGTCATGGGAAATTGTAAAACTGAAAGTATCCAATTCCTCATACGCCTGTTTCAGTTTCTCATTAAGTATCCTAATCTCGTTTGCCTGGCGGTTTATGGCAAAAACCACCTCATCACGTAGCTTAAGTACATTGCTAATTTCCGCCTTGCTCCATCGTTGTGAGGTGTGTTTAACTGTTTCTTCCCACACGTCAAATGATCGCCTTGGTGACAAGCTCATCAAACCATCCTCATTAATTTCAACAGGTTTGTTGGGATTACCAGCCCAGTTAACAGTAGATATCTGTTCGGGCTTTAGCCATACAATCATTTCACCTAATTCTTTAGAAAGCGTGCACGCTAGTGCACCGCTGGCAACCGTGCTAAAAGCCTTGGCTGGTTGGTAAACGTCAGGTAATTTATGCGTATGGTATATGCGGTCTTCCATATTGGTTTTAAGCCAATCTACCAATGGTGTCATTTGTTCGGTGCTTGGAGTTACGCCAAGCATAATCAACTGATCTTCGAATGCCAGTACGGCGCCGCTGGCATCAGTTACATCTAAAATACTGGTGGTATGCTTGGTTATGGCATCGGCAACATTGCCGCCTTTGCGCAATATGCCCGTAAGTTCATCGTACGCAGCTTTATACTGGTTATTTTTACTGCTGTTCTCTTCGTCTTGTTTATATTCAAGCGCCGATGAAATTATCTGCCCGATTAACTTGGATGCTTCACGTGCTTTGAAATTGATGAAACGCGGTGTATAATTATGGCAGGCAATTAAACCCCACAGTTCATCCTGGTAAAGTAATGAAATGCTAAAGCTTGATGCCACACCCATATTTTTGAGGTACTGAATATGTATAGGCGAAACCGCACGCAGGGCCGAATGCGTAAGGTTTAAGGCTAATGTTTCGCCCTCGGTTGCAAGGGTTAAAATTGCAGAAGCTTCAGCATTTACATCCGTAATGATACGGGTTAAATTTACTTTATAAAGTTCGCGTGCTTGCTTAGGAATATCGGTTGCAGGGTAGTGCAAACCTATGAATGGTTCAAGGTGCTCCTCTTTCACTTCTGCAATTACCTCGCCATGTCCATCATCTAAAAACTTATAAATCATCACCCTGTCATAGCCAATCAGATTTTTAATTTGCTCGGCCGCGTTATCAAGTAAATGTTTTAAGCTTTTGCCGGTCAGCATTTCTGAAACCGATCTACCTATAGTCTTTTGAATATCAAACTCAGTAGCGGTACTGTCAGGCTCAAACTCGAGCAAATAATTAGTGCCAGCTTGCGATAAGATGAGATTAAAGCTCTCGTTGCTTATGCTGAGCCGGTAAGGATTAATGGTTTCAAAAGACTTAGTATGCTTGCCCAGCAGCAGCAGTTGAGTTATAAATCCTGCGTCTTCCTGGCTTAATAACAGCCTTTCAAGATCAGCGATTTTTTTCCCTAACAGGCTGTTCGCATCTGTTGCTAAAAACTTTGAAATATTTTCACTGACGTAGTTAATAGCAAAGCTGCTGTCAACAGCTACTAAAAAGCCATGTGCCTGTACTTTGCCCGGAATGTGAATGGGCTCTCTATCGCAATTGGTTAAATCTACCTGGTAGTTAGTCATCGGGTTGTAATATGGGCCATGATGCCAGTGGCCTATCACAACCTGTAAGTATCAGTTTGGTTTGCGCGAACATATGATATTCGAACATTACCTAAAAGGCAAAATTATTAAATAGATATAGATTAACCTCGATTTTTTCTTAAAATTCTCGTTGTTCTTCAAAATTGTTACTTCCTGTACTTTGCCAACTTGTGAAAAGTGAAACTCATACAATTTGGAAAATTAAGCTTGCTATTTCGCAATTAAATCTGGAAATTAGATTAACATCTATTATATGCTATCCGAAACAGAAGAGACCGGTTTTTCTGCCGGCAGCTTTTATCAGTCAGATAACCAACTCAGGCAAGCATTTATGCAGGCTCCTGGTGCGCTAGCTATTTTGCGCGGACCTGAGAGTTTATGTGAATTTAACAACCTTTTGTTTCAGAAGATATGTGGAGGCAGAGACCTGTTAAACAAACCCTTACGGCAGGCATGGCATGACCCGGAAGGGGGCGAATGGTTCCGGATGTTAGAAGAGGTGTATAAAACCGGCGAAACCGCTCATACATATGAGTATGCGGTAACAGCAGACTGGGACAGTGATGGTAATTTATCTGAACGCTTCTTCGACTTTGCATGCTCTCCTCATAGAAGTGCCGGAAATGATATTGACGGATTAATCTTATTTGGGCATGATGTTACCGTTAAGGTACAAGCACGGCAGCAATTTGCAGAACAACAACTACTATTCAAAGATATAACTGATGCAGCCGCAACAGCGTTGTGGACTGTTGACACCAAAGGCGATATAATTTTTGTAAACCAAACCTGGATTGACTGGACCGGCGAACCGTACGATGTTCACCTGGGCCGCGGCTGGATTGAGTTTGTAGTACCGCAAGACCGTGAGCAGGTCATCAATAATTTTAGGCGGGATGTTAACCTTAAAAGCCAGTATCAGGTTGATTTTAGGGTTTTAAGAAAGGATGGATGTACCCAGTGGGTAGCGGCAACAGGAAAACCGCGTTATTTATCAAATGGTGAATTTGCAGGTTATGTAGGCTCATGTATGGATATCACGGAGCGTAAAAAATCTGAGCAAATGCTTAGAGACAGCGAGGAGCGTTTCAGAAACATTGCCGACTCTGCTCCGGTACTCATCTGGATGACGGGTGTTGATAAACGTACTACTTTTTTGAATAAGAACTGGACGCAATTTGCCAACGTGGCCGAGTTGCTGTCAGATAATGGGCATCTGCAGAGCAGCCTTATGCATCCTAACGATAAGGAAATGGTTATAACCAGCTACAACCAGGCGTTTGATAACCGCGAAGAATTTTACCTGGAGTACCGGATGAAGAGTGGCGAAGACTTCAGGTGGATTGGTATGAAGGGAGTTCCGCGGATCAATGCTGGTGTGTTTGAAGGCTATATAGGCTCGGGTATGGATATTACCGACATGAAAGAACATGAGCAAGTTAAAAACGATTTTATCGGCATGGCCAGTCACGAGCTAAAAACACCAATTACATCAATAAAGGCGTATATACAACTGTTACTTTCCATTTATAAAGATCGTAGTGAGGATGAATTTCTGTTGAAATCCTTAAACACCGTTAATAAGCAAATTAATAAGCTAACACGTTTAATTACCGATTTACTTGACGTGTCGAAAATGGAAAGCGGCAGGCTAAGCCTTAATTGCGAGCCGTTTGTGTTAAATGATGTTTTAAACGAAACGATAGAGGAAGTGCAGCATACAGCCACACACCATGACATCGTTTTTACGCCAGCGCCATCTTATACCGTTAACGCCGACCGCGACCGTATTGCCCAGGTAGTGACCAATTTTTTGACTAATGCCATCAAATACTCGCCCGAAAGTGACCGTATAGATGTTAAAGTAAGCGCTACTGAGCATGAAGTAAAGATTGCGGTTCAGGATTATGGCATAGGGATTAATCCGGAGGAGCAAGCAAAAATATTTAACCGGTTTTACCGGGTTGAAGGGAAAAATGAGCAAACGTTCTCTGGCTTTGGAATTGGCCTGTATGTAGCTGCCGAAATCATTAAAAGGCACAGCGGGCATGTTTGGGTTCAAAGTGAAAAAAGCAATGGCTCTGCCTTCTACTTTTCGTTACCGTTGTACAGATATGAGGCTTAGCTTGTTGCTAATCTGCCTAATTACACTTTTTTGCAAATTATTTAAACAGTAGTGTTCATAAAACGTTATGCATTTATATCATCTGCTAAAAAGAACAAAGACATGAAAGATCAAACTAAAATTATTGCAGCACTTTTAGTAGGTGCTGCAGCTGGTGCAGCAATAGGTTTACTGTTAGCGCCTGAGAGTGGCTCAGAGTTGCGCGAAGACATTGCCGATTACGTAAATGACTTAGTTGAAAAAACTAAAGACAAAGCCAAAATTACCGGTGATGACCTAAAAGAATATGGCAATACACTGGTTGATAAAGCAAAGTCAAAATTTAACGGCGTATTGGGTAACTTATCAGACTACAAAGACGAGGCTGAAGCTAAGTTTGATGATGCAAAATCATATGCAAGTGATTCTGTTGACAGAGCCAAATCAGCCTTCAAAGGTGAAGCTGACGATCTGAACACTTCAGTTCAAAACGCATAATTTAAAGCAATTTATATAAACTAAAAAAGCCTTTAGCTTAACGCTAAAGGCTTTTTTAGTTTATCAGTAAGCGTTAACGTCTAACATATTCGTCCGCAATCATCGCAAATAGTTTGTCGTTATCTATCGCTTCATCAAAGCTTTCAAGCAGTAGTTGTTCCGCTTCTTTATAATTTAGTGCGGCGGCCAATACTTTTAACAGCCTGTATGAGGTTAAATTAATATGCTCTAAAAGCTGCAAATAGAGTATAATATCCACATCATTGATCAGGTTGGTATCAGCACCATAATCCTGTGGTTCAAAAGCATCTTTAAATACAGCAATTATAGGAACGCAATTTTCGTTAGCAGGCTGTTCATCAATAAGCACATATATTTCTTGCAGCCGCTTCACTTGGTTGCAAATATCTTCCCAAGTCTCATGTATAGCTAATTGTAGCTTACGAAGAGAGGATATACCGATTAGATTAGGAACATGTTCCTGTAGGTATTTTTTGCCGAAATAAACTCTGTTTAAGTGATGCACAAAGTGCAGTTTGAGCATCTCGGGGCTTGTTGAGTTGGCGAGGTTGAGTTCCATATAGTAAAGTAACTCATTAAAATGCGGCTTAGCAATTAGTTTAGTGAAAATTAATCTATAATTAATATTACGATTGCTTCATCATTTTCAGAAAACCATCCGGAACCAAGTTTGTATTTTAAACATGCAACAAGAAAATTTCGACGAGCTTGACTTCAACGAGCAAAACAGCGAAGAGTCATTTAAAATTGAAGTTGATTTTTATGATACTGGCGATTTAAGCAACATGTTAGTCATACCTTGTAATGATACTTACATTGTTGTGGCTAACGACGAGCATTTGTGTACGCTGGTTCACACATGTAAAGAAATTGAATGCTGGGAACAGCAAGATGGCGCTTTGGATGACGACCTGGTTGAACGAATTGGTGCCGCCATACAAAGTGTGCGCCCTGAAGCATTCAACAACGACAGCCAGGAAGAGCCTGATTTTGATAAAGAGTAATTAAATAAGAATTGGAGAGAAGTTAAAAGGACCTGGTTTTGCCAGGTCATCAATTCTGCTTCCAGTTTATACTCTTAAAGTTCCTTACGCAGGCGGGCTACTGGTATATTCATTTGCTCACGATATTTAGCTACGGTGCGGCGGGCAATGTTATAGCCCCTTTCTTTTAATATATCGGTAAGTTTTTCATCGGCCAGTGGGTGGCGTTTATCTTCGCCACCAATACACTCTTCCAAAATCTTCTTAACCTCTTTATTGGATACCTCTTCGCCGCTTTCAGTTTGGATAGCTTCAGAAAAGAAAGACTTAAGCAGGTAAGTTCCATGTTCGGTTTGCACGTACTTAGAGTTTGCCACGCGCGATACCGTAGAAATATCCATACCGATACGGTCTGCAATATCTTTTAATATCATAGGGCGCAAATTCTTTTCATCGCCGGTTAAAAAGAATTCATACTGATACTGCATAATAGCGTTCATTGTTTTTAACAATGTTTGCTGCCGTTGCTTAATAGCATCTATGAACCACTTGGCTGAGTCGAGTTTTTGCTTTACAAACTGTACCGCCTCTTTCATTTTTTTATCGCGCTGCGAAGCCTTATCATAATGCTCAAACATTTCCTGGTAAGAGCGGCTTACACGCAACTCGGGAGCGTTCTTGGCATTAAGGGTAAGTATCAGCACGCCATCATTATTGCTGATATGGAAATCAGGAATAACTTGCTGTTGTTTGGTATTAACCTCATTAGAGTCGCCCGGTTTAGGGTTGAGCTTCAAAATTTCGTTAACAACGCCACGTAACTCAATAGAGTTCATGTTCAACGATTTCTCCAGCTTGTCGTAGTGCTTGCGGGTAAACTCGTCCAAATAGTGCTCAACTACCAGTATGGCTTTAACAATAATAGGATCAGTAACGTCTTTGCGCCGTAACTGAATGAGCAAACACTCCTGCAAACTGCGTGCACCAACGCCCGGAGGATCGAAGCTTTGAATCACTTTTAACATTTCTTCCACTTCTTCATCCTCGGCCATTACATTTTGTGAAAATGCCAGGTCATCAGTTAGCGACATGATAGGGCGGCGTAAATAACCATCATCATCTAAACTGCCTATAATTTGCTGCCCTATACGGAAATCTTTATCGCTCAATGGTACTAAATCCAATTGCGATTGCAGGTTTTCGAAAAATGAGCTTTGTATAGCTATAGGCATTTCCTTACGTTCCTCGTCGTCATCACCGTTTTGGTCATATCGGGAGCCGTAATCGTTTACGTTGTCGTCCTGCAGGTAGTCGTCAATATTAAACTCATCATACTCATTGCTTTCTTCGTTGCCTGAGTAATCTTCATCTGGGTCGCGGTCGGGATATTGTTCTTCCGGCTCGCTCATATTAGTTAAGCTTAAATCTTCAAGAGCCGGATTTTCTTCTAATTCTTCCTTAATACGGGTATCGAGCGATACCGTAGGTACTTGCAACAGCTTAATAAACTGAATTTGCTGCGGTGAAAGCTTTTGTAAGAGTTTTTGTTGAAGATTCTGTTTTAACATAATATAGACTACGCCAAAAATACATCAATAGGCGTTATTAAACAAAAAGTAAGTTTATAGATTAATGGGTAAATATCAAAAGCGGGGTTTTGTTTGTGCTGACATTGAATTTTGATATGCTAATATTATTGTAAATTAGCCTGCGTACAACTAATTATTCGCCTTATGTCGATTTTAAAAGAGTTTAAAGAGTTTGCCGTTAAAGGCAATGTGTTAGATTTAGCTGTTGCAGTAGTTATAGGCGCCGCTTTTTTAAAAATTGTTAGCTCGCTTGTGGAGGATATAATTACTCCGGCTATATTAACGCCGGCACTAAAAGTGGCTAATTTATCAAACCTGGGCCAGTTGGTGGTGCCCGGTACGGCCATTAAGTACGGCAATTTCTTGTCACAAATTATTTCTTTCGTTATCGTTGCCTTTGCTTTATTTTTATTTATAAAAGCAATCAACAGGTTCAAAAAGAAAGAAGCTGTGGCGCCCACAGTGGTTCCGGCACCAAGCAAAGAAGAGGTTTTATTAACTGAGATAAGAGATATTCTGGCTCGTAAGGCTTAACTAAAAGCTTTTCTGCAATTTAATGTCGGTTACAATTATATAATTGTTGGCTTTGTTGTATTTGCTCCAGTCAACCGTTTCTATATTGTCAATAGCATATGCCGCCACGTTTATTATGCGTGCTGTTGGTGCATACTTTTTAAGTTTTTCTACAGCGCCTAACTTATCCTCGCTGTGAAAGCCTCCATTGATTTGCATAATTTTGCAGCCGGCGTGTGCCTTAAGATGCTTGGTAATTGACCAGGCCATTGTGGCATCCCAAAGGTTTTGTGATTGGTACACTTGCATGCCCGGCATCCCGTGCCCTCCCATTAAAGCGGCAAACTTTTTAGCGTAGGCACCAGTTGCTGTATCAACAGGCAGGGGAGGAAGCCAAGTTTTTGCGGTGGAGCTCAAATCGTTTAAGCTGTTTAAGCCCAAGCGGGTTACCCGGTTGGTATATCGGCCGGGTGAGTTAGCAGCAATAACAGGTATGTGCTGCTGTTTAGCCAATTCTACCATCGGGCGGTAGTCTGTGTAATTAGGCCATGCACGTGCGTCGCTAATCATATTTTTTTCGCGTATCAAACCGTTGAGGTATTCATTTAGCACAGGCTGTGTATCTGTCTCAAACATCTCGAGCGATAAAGTAGCTTTGCCTGGATATTTTTCAATAAGTTTGGTAAACAACGCTAGCTCTAATGTGTGGCCAACCGAATCGTTATGTTCTTCACCATAAAACAACACATCCGCGTTAGCCATCTCCTTTGCAATATCATCAAGCGTGGCCAGCTTTTGTGTAGTGGTGTTAAACACTTTGTAGTTGTTTTGCGCTGGCGCCAGAAAGGGTATAAGTAGCAGTACATATACAAGACCTAATTTCATAATTACCTGTTTAGAATCGTAATTTACTGCCAATAAGCCATAATTTTAAATAGTAATAATTATATTTGATAACTAACAGAAAAACACTAAATTTGCGCTCCCGTTTTTTAGGAATATAACGAATATAAGAATATACAATCATGAAAAGAACGTTTCAGCCGTCTCAACGTAAAAGAAGAAACAAACACGGTTTCCGTGAGCGCATGGCAACTGCTAACGGCAGAAGGATATTAGCAGCCAGAAGAGCAAAAGGCAGAAAGAGATTATCAGTGTCTGACGAGCGTCGTCATAAGGCATAATACAGGTTGCTTGCTCCTATAACTGGGGTTGGTGCCGTTATTTATTAATCTCCGGTTAACCATATAAGCAATATGTATACTTTTAAAAAGGAAGAGCGGCTATGCAATAAAAGGCTTTTAGATGAGCTTTTTCGTAGCGGCTCTTCCTTTTTGTGTTATCCATTCCGTGTATCATGGTTGCAGGCATCAGTACAGCAGCCGGCTACTGTGCAGGTTGTTTTTGCAGTATCTAAGAAGCGCTATCGCCGTGCGGTTGATCGGAATTTGATTAAGAGGCGCATGCGTGAGGTGTACCGGCTACACAAACAACTGTTACTCTACCAACCGTTGCAAGAGCAAGGCACGCAAATCCTTTTATCCCTTAACTACATTGGTAAAGAGATAAACGATTTTACTTTTATGGATAAAAAGATGGTTAAACTATTGTCGCAACTGTGCGAGCAGGCTTATGCAAACCATCCTAAAGCTGTTTAATAACGTTATAAGCCGGTTATTTATCCTGCTCATAAGAGGTTATCAAATTGTGCTTTCGCCAATATTGGGCGCATCTTGCCGCTACACGCCTACCTGTTCGCATTATGGTTTGCAGGCTATAAAAAAACATGGTCCCTTTAAAGGTGGTTGGCTTACAATAAAGCGTATAATCCGTTGTAATCCTTGGGGAGGCCATGGGCATGATCCGGTACCTTAACTAAAACCAATGAGTTTAATTCTTCAAATAGAAACAGCCACTACAGCGTGTTCGGTAGCGTTAGTGGATAATGGAAATGTTTTAGCGTTAAAAGAACTCAACCAGCGAAACGTACACGCCGAAGTAATTACAATATTTATTGAAGACGTCTTCAAAACGGCCCAAAAAACTTACCAGGATATTGATGCCGTTGCAGTAAGCAGTGGGCCCGGTTCATACACGGGTTTACGGATAGGTGTATCAACAGCCAAAGGTATGTGCTATGCTTTGGATAAACCATTGATTGCTGTTGAAACTTTACAAGCTATGGCTGATGGTATGGCTAAGCAGGTAACGGATAAAAGCCTGTTATTATGCCCTATGATTGACGCCCGACGAATGGAGGTTTATACGGCCTTATTTGATGTTAACGGAAACCGTTTGCAAAATACCACTGCAGAAATTATTGATGAAAATAGTTTTGCTACTGTGCTGGCGAGTCAAAAAGTACTATTTTTTGGAGATGGTGCAGCTAAGTGCCAGTCCGTTTTAGAAGCACACGGCAACGCTTTATTTCATACCAACTTTATAAATTCTGCCGCTCATTTGGCATTCCGTGCAGGTGCAGCCTTTGAAGCTAGGCTGTTTGAGGACGTTGCTTACTTTGAGCCTTTTTATTTGAAGGAGTTTATTGCCGGCAAAAAGGCAGGTGCTTAAGCTTATTTATTAAACCACCGGTTCCAGGCCTGGCCAAGCGGTCCTTGTTCTGCTCCGTTGTAATGGTATCCTTCGCCCTTCCAGCGTTCTATAAGTTTACCAAACTTAAAGGAGAAGCCAAAGTAGATATTTCCACCCGAATGTGACATCGGTTTGAGTATAGCATCCTCGTTTTTTCCGCTTGCACTATTAAGGTTCATTGTTTTGCCGAGTTGCTCGCTGCCAACAAAAATCTCAAAGTTCGGTGATTTATACATGAATTGAAGGCCTAGATCAAAGCGCTTTTCTTCATTGGAAATACCGCTTAAAGAGGCACCAAATCCACCGAAATCTATTTGATTCACCAATGCGAGGGCAGTGCCAGATCCGTAAAGTTGCTTAGAAACTATAGCCGTAGGTAAATAGGTAGTTTTACCAAACATGAATTTCTTAGCCATCGAAAATTCGGCCCTACCCACAATAGGTTTAACAAAAGGTTTTTGTTCTGGTAATCGTTCTACTAATTTAGTTAAAGCATTGCTCACATTTTTTTCGCGTTGCGGTGTAGATAGACCCTCGATACGTGCAGGTGGTACACCATTGCCAAAGGTATAAGTTGTTGCGTCGCCTCCCCATCTTATAAAGCCAAGGTCTTTAATATTACCCTGCATAATGATGCCGGCTAAGCCTGTATACGTAGCACCTAAACCAATAGCTGCGCCTGGATTATTTATATTAGGAAGCAAATCCCGTTTTCGAAAGGTGCCAAGCTCATAAGTGCTTTGAAATGTACCGGCTAATGCGAGGACGGCAGCATCTTGTTGCCGGAAAAAGTCTATGTTCGATTGCGTAATGTTGATTTTGTTGTAAGCTATTCCTGATAAAGCACTTAACTTAACGCCAACTGCAAATGTTTGCGTTACCTTTTCACGGTAGGTGATACTAAACTGATGATAGGCTTCATAGAAGGCCTTGCTGTTAAATATATTTGCATAGCTTATAACAGGAGAGGGGTTGTTTCCAATAAAGGGGCCGGCTCCGTTAAAAAGGGCCATCGTTTCATCGGTAACCATACCGCGTCCATAACCCTTAACTTGCCATGACACGCCAACTTCCTGTTTGCCGCTTAAACTGGTAAACATTTTAAGCATTCCAATATACCCGTTAACATTAGCCATTACATTGTTATTCTGGTTTTGGCCTACAGTAATCGCTTCACTATTATATCGGCCCAAAAAAAGTCTCGATTTTAAGGTGTATTGACCGTTACCTTGTAAAAACGCATTTACACTTATGTTGGGTAACAAACTAAAAGCAAACTGCCGGCTCGAGTCGGGTATAAAAGCAGCCTGCGATGGGTTTTCAAAAGAGTCGTACAACGTGCCGGTATTATAGTGGGCAAAACGTTGAGCGTAACTTTTAGTACTTATGCCAATTAATAGTAAACCAATTAAAAACTTATTCATTCAGACGTTAAAGCAAGTATTAGTAGCATAGACGCAGAATATTGCCTTTTATTACAGCGCCAGCCACAAATTGTAAAAATAATGTTACCTGGATAAAGAAACGCTGTCGGGCGTGTTTAGTTTGAAACAAAGGTTGGTGTAATATTGATTTTCAGAAGCAGAAAGTTGATAGGATGCGGCGTAATAATCTTTTAGTCCGGGCTGCTGCTGGTAAGCTTTTGCATATGGCGATTTAAGCGTGCGCTTAAAAACGTAGCCGGCATTCTTAAAGTGCACGAAGTAACTTACATTACAACGTTGCGCCAACAAGTTGTTAAAAGCCACATAGTCGGCACTGTTGTTTAAAAATTCATTGTTCAGATAATTCTGTTTAAAGTTGGCTAAATCATGCGACGAGTTAGCCAGTACCAGATAATTATCTAAAATTATAAAATAGGGCCGGCGAAACGGTGTTAGGGCATCGCCTAATAAAAATAAGAAAACCTGGTTATAATTAAGCTGCCCGCTTTCCTCATCTGGTGTGAGTGTACTAATGTTGTTAAGGTATGGCCTAAGTGCTGTACCGTTTTTCACTTTAATAATGGCTAGCTTTTCTTGAAAACGGGTGGTAATTACGGCAAACTCATTATCGAGTAAATTGTCAAATTCCTTGTTGAATTGCACGCCGGTTTCGTTCTTTATCTTTTTAAAAAGCGATGATTTGTCTGCTTCTAAACCTGCCTTGTGTTGCCAGCTATTCAACAACTTTTTAAATAACTTTACATCCGGTGTTGCATAGCTACAGCCATAGGCAGTTGTGGAGGGAAACAAATTCTTCAGGTCCATTGCAACCGGGGCCATCTTTCTGAAAATGTCAACATAACTAATGTGCTGAGCGCTTTTAAACGTTGTAAACCCATTAAACATTAAGGCGTCGCTCTTATAATTTAGGCTTAAAGTAGCGGTAGCGGGGAGCATAGGCAAACCCTTCCAAAAATCTACATTTTCTCCTTTGTATAATTGGTTAAGTAAAGGTCCAACTTGCTTGTAATTGACGTAAAGGGTGCCTAAAGAAGTTGCATTTTGCTGATCAGGTAATAAAACAAATTGGCTTGTTTGCTCATTAGCAGCATACTTCAAGCTTTCCTCTACTAGGTCTTTCGAAAAACTACCCAGCCAAATACCACTACCTTTGTTAGCCAGATAAAAGTCTGAATCAAGCGAATCGGTTTTTAGTGCATAGCCTGCTTTTTTACCAAATTTAACAGCTTTTAATTTAACGTTGGGCTGGTGCACTGCCTGTGCTATAACATTATTGCCTAGCTCTGTTGTGGTAGATATGGTTATTAAAAATGCCAGGCTGTCATCACGTTGTGGGTGTATGGAGACGAAGATATTTTGATCAGAAAAGAAAGGCTTTAACAAATTGTTGCCCAATACAGATTGACGTAGCGCGTGTAACTGCGCCATTTTGTTTTTGCCTGTTACAGCACTAAATAGGCTGCTTTTTTGGTAAATGTCATAAAAGCTGTCATCATTGTTAAACTCAAAAATTAAGGCTGCTGACGGCGGTATGGTATTGATTACTTGAGTGGCTCGTTGACCCGGCGGGTTCAGGTGTTTAAAATATGCAACTGTTACCACCGCGGTTGCTATCAATAAAAGTATGGTGATGATAATCAGTTTCTTCATAATGCTTTACAATAGGCAAATGTAGATTTTTACCTTGTGCCAATAAAGGAATACTTGCAATTGGTTAATTTAGCATGAATTTACATCTGAATGAATAAAAGAATAATTGTTACTGCAGCGTTATTAGGCGCACTGGCTGTTATTACGGGCGCTTTTGGCGCCCATGGATTGAAGGCCCGGCTCGAACCACAGCAACTGCAAGTATGGGGTACTGCCGTTCAGTATCATTTTTACCATGTTTTTGCGTTATTGTTTCTGGCAGCATTTAACCGCAGCAATAATAATTTTACCTATGCCAGTTACTGGCTGTTTACGTTGGGTATATTATTTTTTTCCGGTTCATTATACTTGCTGGCCTGTAATAGTATACTGCAATGGAGCTGGCTCCACGTGTTGGGGCCAATCACACCAGTAGGCGGACTGTTGTTTATAGCCGGCTGGATTACACTGGCATTAGGCGCCGGGAAAGAAAAATAAATCATGTTAGAATTTGCTGAAACACACCACACCGACCGTGTTACTCTTTTTGCAGAGGTAATACTGCCGCTGGCTATTTCTAAAAATTACACGTACCGTGTGCCATTTGAACTTAATGATGCCGTTGCCATAGGTAAACGGGTGGTAGTACAGTTTGGTAAAAGCAAATTATACACTGCGATAATTAAAGAGATTACAAACGAAGCGCCTGGTAGGTATGAGGCCAAATATCTAATGGATGTGTTAGATAAAGAGCCTGTTGTTACGCCACAGCAGTTGGAATTTTGGAAGTGGCTGGCCGATTATTATTTATGCAACATAGGCGAAGTGATGGCTGCGGCGCTACCATCGGCCCTAAAGCTGGCCAGTGAAACCCGCATTATGCTCAACCCCGACGAACATGTTGACCGTTCTCAATTGCATGATAAGGAATTTTTAATTGTAGATGCACTTGACCTGCAACCTGTGCTCACGGTAAGTGATATTGTAAAGCTGCTGGGCCAAAAAACGGTAATGCCGGTGCTCAAATCCATGTTTGATAAGAACATCATCCACATATCGGAAGAGGTGAGTGAGCGTTATAAACCCCGTAAGCGTACTTACATCCGATTAAATCCGATTTACGATGATCCGGACCAGTTGAAGGCCTTGTTTGTACAACTCGAACGCCGGGCACCTAAACAGGCAGATGCCGTTTTAGCTTACATCAAATTGTCGCGCGAGAAAAAGCTGGTATCTAAAAACGACCTTACTGATGCAAGTGATGCAAGTTCATCTATCATTAAAGCATTAACAGATAAGCAGATATTGATAGCAGAAGATAAAAATGTAAGCCGGCTTTATTATGAAGATTATGAATCATTTGCAACCTTCAACTTAAATGAGGCACAGCAAGGGGCGTTAGAAGATATACAACAGCAATTTCATGAAAAGGAAGTGATATTACTGCATGGTGTGACATCATCCGGGAAAACGCAAATATATATCAGGCTGGTAGAAGAAGCTATACGGGCCGGCAAACAGGTTTTATATCTATTACCAGAGATTGCCTTAACCACGCACGTTATTGAGCGTTTACGTAAATATTTCGGTAATGATATAGGTGTTTACCATTCCCGTTTTAATGACAATGAACGCGTAGAGGTGTGGCAAAAGGTACTAAAGCATGAATACAAAGTGGTACTTGGCGCACGTTCATCGGTATTTTTGCCGTTTGATAATTTGGGCCTTATTATCATTGATGAAGAGCACGAAACTTCTTACAAGCAGTTTGAGCCAGCTCCGCGGTACAATGCTCGCGATGCCGCCATTTATCTGGCGGGCCGTTATCAAGCTAAAGTATTGTTGGGGTCGGCCACACCATCATTCGAATCTTACTTTAATGCCCGTACTAAAAAGTATGGTTTGGCCGAGTTAACAGAACGCTTTGGTGGCGTAAGCCTGCCGCAAATTGAGGTTGTGAGTATTACAGAGGAAACCAAGCGCAAAACCATGCAATCGCACTTTACGAGTGTGCTGATGAAGGATATGCAAAATGCTATAGCCAATAAAGAACAGGTTATTCTTTTCCAGAACAGGCGCGGTTACGCACCTGTATTGGTTTGCCGTGTTTGCGCCTTTACACCGCGTTGTATCAATTGTGATGTAAGTTTAACTTACCATAAAAGTAGTAGCCACTTACATTGCCATTATTGTGGTTATAAAGAGGAATCACTCAATACCTGCCCGGCATGCGGTTCAACCCACTTGGAGTATAAAGGCTTTGGTACGGAAAAAATAGAAGACGAGCTGCAGGTTTTGCTACCCGATGCACGCATAGCCCGTATGGACCTGGACACTACCCGCACACGCAATGCTTACCAAAACATGCTGAACGACCTTGAGGAAAAACGTATAGACATACTGGTAGGTACGCAAATGGTGGCCAAGGGACTGGATTTTTCCGATGTAACCGTTATTGGTATCATCAATGCAGATAGTTTGCTAAAGTATCCTGATTATCGTGCCAACGAGCGTAGTTTTCAGATGTTGGCACAGGTGAGTGGAAGAGCCGGAAGACGGGGCAAGCAAGGTAAGGTGGTTATACAAACATACAATCCGCATCACCGGGTTGTTGACCAAGTAATACGGAATGATTATAAGGAACTTTATTTGACTGAGATAGAGGAACGTAAGAGCTTTAAGTATCCGCCGTTTTATCGCATCATACAAATGGACGTAAAACACAAAGATGCGGAACGATTATTTCATCAGGCCGAGTACCTGGCTAATGAACTTCGTAAGCACTTTGGCGACCGTGTGATAGGGCCAGAGTTTCCGTTGATAAGCCGGATACGTAACTTTTATATCAAATCTATCATGCTAAAATTCGAGAAGGACAGTGTTTCTATTGCTAAGGTTAAAACCGTAATTCGCGATGTGATTTTGCAGTTTCAGACTACCAAATTAAGTAAAGGGTGCTTGGTACAGCCCAATGTAGATCCTTACTAAGGCGGGCTATCTTTTAATATCGTACAAATGGATAAAATTCGGACCACTGTTGTTAAAACCACATTGAAATTTAGCTTCTGATATAGTGTAAATAATTTTTACTTGAATATTATTCAGTTTAAAAGCCTCAGGCAAATTATCGGGGCTGTAAGTTGTTCCGTTTGTTCTGATCAGCCATCCACAACCATCCAGGGCCGGGCTTCCACTATCAATAATGGTTGCAGTGGCTTCCAAGCGATCGTCTTCAATTTCTTCACAATCGTGTTTATTGCAAGCTATTGTTGATATGATCAACAGACAAGCCGCGAACCACGCTTTTGTTGGTGCAAATTTTGTCATTTAGTTATTGTTTAAATAAGTACGTGCAGCATTGCATAAATGCAACAACGTTGATTGTTATCAAATTGTGAAGTTTAGCTTCGATGCCAAACATCTTAGAACAATTTTTTACTGTGCTTACACCCAATAGCTTAAACGCCAATCACGCCCAAACTTTTTACAGTATCATCAAAAAGCGCCCGTTTTAACGTAGATTTGCAGAACAAATGGCTTACAAGTTTATTGATAATTACCGCGAGAAGGGTGCCCGTAAAAGGTTGGTTGAAGTTTTAAAAAAGAAGGGTATTGAAGATGAACAAGTGTTGGCCGCTATTGGTAAAGTACCCCGCCATTTCTTTTTTGATGAAACCTTTTGGAATCAGGCTTACAAAGATATTGCCTTTCCGATAGGGGCGGGGCAAACTATTTCACAGCCCTATACCGTAGCTTACCAGTCTGAGTTATTGCATATTCATAAAGGGCAAAAGGTGCTGGAAATAGGCACCGGCTGTGGTTATCAAACCTGCGTATTGATGGAATTAGGTGCGCAGGTTTATACCATTGAGCGGCAGGAGAAACTTTATGAGCGTACCATACAGGTGTTGCCATACATGGGTTACAAACCGCATTTCTTTTTAGGCGATGGCTCTAAGGGCATTGAAGCCCATGCACCTTATGATAAAATTATTGTTACTGCAGGTGCACCCACGGTGCCCGAAATTTTGTTGCGACAATTAAATGTGGGCGGCTTACTGGTTATTCCGGTTGGCGACGAGAACGAGCAAAAAATGGTAACTATTTTAAAAGTAGCTGAAAATGACTACGAAAAGGTAGTATTGGATACCTTTAGATTTGTACCACTGGTAGGCGACAAGGCATGGTAAGCATTTAATAGGTAAACGATGTTATGCCGACCCCGGTGTAGTACTGTATATATAATAACTTCCCATCACACCCTTCCTAAATCAAGGTTATCTTTTCATTACCCGGCTTAATTCAATCTTGGTGTCGCGCTCCTTCATGGTTTCGCGTTTGTCGTAAGTCTTCTTTCCCTGGGCCAGGCCAATTTTTAATTTGGCGAAGCCGCGCTCACTGATAAACAGGGCAAGTGGTACTATAGTAAATCCTTTTTCTTCAGATCGGGTACGAAGTTTTTTTAGCTCTTTTTTATTCAGCAGCAAAACCCTGTCGCGCTTGGCCTCGTGGTTATAAAATGAGCCGTGCGAGTATTCGGATATGTGCAGGTTGCGAACGTACAACTGGTCGCTGATGAATGTACAAAAGGCATCGTTTAGATTAGCCTTTCCATCACGGATAGATTTAATTTCGGTACCCAGCAATTTTATGCCGGCAGTATACTCGTCGAGTATATGATATTCAAAATACGCTTTTTTATTTTTTATATAGAGTTGTTCGTTCATGATGGCTGAGCATGCAAATATGCAAATTATTTTTTGGCTGGTTTTACCACCAGCACAGGCACATTTACCAGGTGCCTTACCGTATCAACAGTAGTGCCATAAATTAAATCTTTCATGGCCTTATGGCCGTGCGATCCCATTACCAAAAAGTCAACACTTTCGTCGCGTACAACCTTGGCTATGGCGTTTGCCCTATTTCCATAACCAATTCGCGTTACCGATTGGTAGCCTAATTGCTCAAGCGCCGTTACGTATTGTTCCATATTGGCAAAATCGCTTTGGGTTTCATAATCCATTACTTGTGTGCCGTGATAACGGGCGCCTGCAGTTTCAACAACATGTATAAGCGTATACATAGCCTTTTTGCCGCCTTGCGTTATGGCGTGCTTTATGGCTATTTGGTCATTGTTCGAAAAATCTATAGCAATGCCAATGCGGTTGTAGCTCACCTCATCCAACTCCTGGATAGCTACTGCGATGCCGTGCGGCACGGCAGCTGTGCTTTTTGTTGTTTTGCTAATTAATGGCTTGATGAATACATACAGCAGTAAGACGCCTACAGCTATAGCTATAGGAGTAATTACGTAATGCACAATATAGCGGGATTGGGGGTTGGCATCACTCCACTTATTAATTTCTTCAATAACCAAGCGTGCATTTAAACCTACGATCAAAATTGCAAATATCCAGGCCAATATTTTTATCCACGGCTTTATCACAAACTTGCCCATGGTTTGCTTGTCTGAAGTAAAATGTATCAGTGGTATTACGGCAAAGCCGAGCTGTAAGCTCAAAACCACCTGACTTAAAACCAGCAAACGACCTAGTCCGTTCTCGCCGGCGTACAGCAAGGTGAGGTATGCCGGTAGTATAGCCAGCAAACGGGTCAGCAAACGGCGCAACCAAGGCGCTATGCGCAGATTGAGGTGGCCTTCCATTATAATTTGGCCTGCCAGCGTGCCGGTTACAGTTGAGCTTTGACCAGCCGCAATTAAGGCAATGGCAAACAGTTTAGGTGCCATTGAGCCAAAGATATTACTTAACAATTTGTGCGCATCCTGAATTTCGGCAACCTGATGGTAGCCGTTACGGAAAAATGCACTGGCTGCTAAAATCAATATGGCTGCGTTTACAAAAAAGGCAAGATTTAAAGCTATAGTTGTATCCCAAAAGTTAAATTTTAAGGCACTGCGTATACCAGCGTCACTCCGGTCTATTTTTCTGGTTTGCACCAGGGACGAATGTAGATACAAGTTGTGTGGCATTACTGTTGCGCCGATAATACCAATTGCAATGTATAACGCATCGTGATTTAGGGGGGATGGAATAAAGCCCTTGGCTAGTTCCGGCAAATCGGGCTTTACAATAATCATCTCTATAAGAAACGAAAACCCAACAATAAAAATCAGCGAAACAATGAAACCTTCAAGCCGTCGCATACCTTTGTTGAGCAGGAAAAGTAGCAGTATCGTATCCAGCATGGTGATAGATACACCCCAAATAAGCGGCAGGCCAAATAACAACTGCAAGCCAATGGCCATACCAATAATTTCGGCCAGATCACATGCTATAATAGCAATCTGAGCCAAAACGTATAAACAGAAATTTATAAATCGTGGATAGGTGTTTTTTGAGGCCTGGGCTATATCCAAACCTCTTACAATGCCTAACCGCGCGCTTAATGATTGTAGCAACAGCGCAATTAGGTTCGACATCAAAAGCACCCACACCAATTTATAACCAAACTGGCTACCCGCCTGTAAATCGGTTGCCCAATTGCCCGGGTCCATATAACCTACACTAATCAGGTAAGCGGGGCCAATGAAAGCCAGTATTTTACGCCAGCCGGTTTTATTTTGGGTTTCAACCGAACTGTGTACGCTGCTGAGCGATTCACTGTTAGTACTCATATAATTATTAATAAATTTTTAGCCACTTCATGGCTTATATTAAATTCCTTGTTGTTTGTATGTAATTGCACCGAAAGGTCATAATCTGTAACTTCCTTTACAGTTATAGTTTGGCCAATTGTAAGCTGTGTCTTTTCCAGATACTGCAAAAAAGCAGGGGAGTGGTTGGCTACACCTGCAATGGTGCCGCTTTGATCCTTACAAAGCACTAACATTGGCTGCATTTGCTGCTGGATTATCCGGCCGTCTGCATCTGGTATTGGGTCGCCATGCGGATCAAATTGCGGACATCCCATAAACTCATCCAGCCTGTCAATTAATTTTGTCGAAGTAATATGCTCCAGTTCCTCGGCCATTTCGTGTACTTCATCCCATTTAAAGTTTAATTTTTCTACTAAAAAATATTCCCACAGGCGGTGCTTGCGTACAACAGCTAATGCAACCTGCTCACCACTTTCGGTTAAACTAACGCCTTGGTAGCGTGTGTAGTTGATGAGCTTTTTATCAGCCAGCTTTTTAAGCATATCTGTAACAGAGGCAGCTTTGGTGCCAAGCACCGCCGCAATATCATTTGTTGTAGCGCTTTGTGTGCGTACAAGTAAATGATAAATGCTTTTTATATAGTTTTCTTCTGTAAATGAGTGCATTTATACAAATCTAATATTAAATTTAGGCTTGTCTAAATTTTAAAACTTATAAAATTAACTTTTGTTTATCAAACTGAATAAAAAATTTTATTTTGTGCTGTACTGATATATCTTTGCAAACATGGGTGCTGAATTAGATAAGATAGACTTACAAATACTTAAAATACTTCAAGAGAACGGACGTATCACCAACCTGCAACTATCCAACGAAATTGGGTTATCGCCGGCACCTACCTTAGAACGTGTACGTAAGCTGGAGAATGCGGAATACATTAAAAGCTACCATGCGTTAGTAGATGAAGAGAAACTGGGATTAGGCATAAAAACGTTTATACAGGTCTCTCTGGACTTTCATAAAAGCAACACAATAGATGTTTTTTTAAAAGAAATTCAGAAAATAAAAGAGGTAACGGAGTGTCACCATGTGACCGGGCAATGCGATTTTTTGCTGAAAGTGTATGTACGCGATATAAAGCTTTACGAGCAATTAATTATGGATAAGATAAGCCGCATACCCGTAGTAAAAACATTCCAAACTATGATGATTATGTCGACCAGTAAGAAAGAGCCTACTGTGCCTTTAGAATATTAGTAATTTAAATTTACAAGTAAAAACTGAAACGGCTGCATGTATAACACTTGCAGCCGTTCTCGTTTAAATAAAACCTTACTTTACAGTGCCTGGCTTTATAGTTCAGTCAATTTGCCAGTCGATAGGTGTTTTTCCGTCGGAAGTCAGTATACCATTTGTTTTTGAGAAATGATGACAGCCAAAAAAGCCGTTATCGGCAGAGTAGGGCGATGGGTGAGCAGCTTTAAGCACATGATGCCTTTCGGTATTAATAAGCTCGGTTTTTGCTTGTGCAAATTTGCCCCATAGCAAAAATACAATGCCTTCTTTCTGTTCCGAGATGGTACGAATTACCGTATCAGTAAAAATCTCCCAGCCTTTCTTTTGATGTGAACCTGGTTTGCCCGCCTGTACAGTAAGTGTGGCGTTCAACAGCAATATACCTTGGTTGGCCCATTTGGTAAGATCGCCATGATTAGGAATTGTAAAGCCCGGGATATCCGTAGCTAACTCTTTGTAAATGTTTTTGAGGGATGGCGGCACTGTTATGCCTTTTTGTACGGCGAATGACAGACCAAAGGCCTGATTTGCCCCATGATATGGATCCTGGCCTAAAATAACTGCTTTTAATTTGTTAAAAGGCGTATGGTTGAAGGCATTAAAAATATCGCTTCCTTTAGGATATACTTTATGGCCGGCATCTTTCTCCTGTTTTAAAAATTCTTTGAGCTTAATCATATAGTCTTTCTCAAACTCATTATGAAGTACTTTTAGCCAGGATGGTTCCAATTCTATTGCCATATAAATATTTGTGCGGTTAATTGCTTAAACGTATAAATAAACGGATATTTGCACTTTAATACAACAAAGTACAAACGATGTCTAATATTGTTCGGTTAATAATAGCCTGTGTGGTAATGGGTGCAGGCGTTACCCTGTGTGCCTTTGGTTTTTGGGGCTGGGGCATTTTGGTGTTCCTGATTGGTGGTTTGGTATTACTTACTTTCTTTTTTAACGAAAATATGCTGGTTGCCCAGTATTACCTGCGCAAAGAGAATTCTGAAGAAGCTGAAAAGTGGTTAATGAAGATTACTGATTACGAAAAACAATTATTTAAAGGACAACATGGTTACTATAACCTTTTAATAGGTCTAATAGAATCTCGCAAGGCGCCTTTAAAATCAGAGAAATACTTTAAGAAAGCTATATCATTAGGTATGACCATGTCGCACAATATAGCGCTGGCCAAATTAAGTTTGGCTGGCATATCAATGGCTAAACGTAACAAACGTGAGGCGCAGCAATACCTGCAGGAAGCTGCTAAAGAAGACAAAAATAAATTGCTGGCAGAGCAAATCAAAATGATGAAGGGCCAGATGGCTCAAATGGATAAGCAACAAGTACAGCGTGGCGGTTACCGCAACTTTTAATTAGTTTACAAGAATAAAAAAAGGCTTGAATGATAAACATTCAGGCCTTTTTTATTTTTCATCGATGCTGCCAAAGTAGTTGGGCTCGGCGTTGCGGTAGCTCGGTTGTATATTACGGTCGGGCATTATAAAGCTATCATCAGATGGGTTCGAAAATTCAACCAGTTTCAGCAAAGAACGTACAAAGGATACATTAAACTTTTTACGGTCTAGCTTAATTAAAAATTCTTGTTCTGTTATTTCAAGTGTAGAGTTCATATAATTCTCATTTTTATAAAAGTAAATGAGTATTATGAACACGAAGTTATTGTTATTTTAAGTTTTGGTTAAGGATGTGTCTTAAATAGAAAAGACTGTAGTAATGCAGCCTTTTCTATTATTTATTAATGTGAAAAGCATTTATACTTTAAGTAGGGCATGTGGCGAATGGTCATCCAATACTCTTCCCTGATATCCTCATCAATTAGAACAGGACGTTGAGCGTAAAGTGAATCACAACCGTTCTTTTTGCACCCGCTAATCCAATATGCTTCACCCGTTTCCTCTTCAATGCAATTGTATTTATACCCAATTACCTTTATAAAGCTTTTGCCACCATAGTACATCGAGCGGCCTGTCTTAGAAAATTTTACTTTTCCAATCCGGGCATTGCCAGTTACATCGCCGGCTTTTCTTTCAATGTACATAATGTGGGTCATAGTTATAATGATTATTCAAACCAAGCCATTACACTTTCTTTTGATGGTATGGTTAAATCAAGCTTTAACTTTTTGCGCATGCCGCCTAAATCGTTGAATACCTTGTTAGGATTGGCTGCCTTTAAGTCCTCAACAGTGTTAAAGCCCATCTTATTGATAACCGGTACCCACTCGGCCGGAACGCCTATGTTTACAAAATCATCTATAGTAACCACTTTAGCTTTTTTCTCGGGGCGCATTTGCGGAAAGAACAAAACTTCCTGAATAGTGCTTTGATTAGTCATTAGCATCACCAGGCGGTCTATACCTATACCCAAACCCGACGTTGGCGGCATGCCGTACTCCAGCGAGCGAAGGAAGTCTTCGTCCATCGCCATAGCCTCCTCATCACCACGGCCGGCTAACAGTAGCTGCTCTTCGAAGCGCTCACGCTGATCTATAGGGTCATTCAATTCACTGTAAGCATTAGCAATTTCTTTACCATTTATAAATAGCTCAAAACGCTCTACCAAGCCGTCTTGGGTACGGTGTTTTTTTGCCAACGGCGTCATTTCAATCGGGTAGTCGGTTATATAGGTAGGCTGTATCAGATTTGCCTCCACTTTGGCACCAAAAATCTCATCAATTAATTTGCCTTTACCCATCGTAGCATCTACCTCAATAGCCAAATCGCGACAGGTTTGACGCAATTGTGGCTCATCCATTTGAGATACGTCTATATCCGTATACTTCAAAATTGATTCATACATAGATAATTTCTCGTAAGGACCAGCAAAGTTTATATCATTACTGCCTACTTTTACAATTGGTGTTCCATGTACTGCAACAGCCACTTTTTCCAGGCACTCTTCTACCATCGCCATCATCCATATATAATCTTTGTAGGCTACGTAAATTTCCATAGCGGTATATTCCGGGTTGTGGGTACGGTCCATACCCTCGTTACGGAACATTTTGCCAAACTCGTACACACCATCAAAGCCAGCTACTATCAGTCTTTTCAAATACAATTCATTAGCTATGCGCAAGTAAAGGGGCATATCCAACGTGTTGTGATGCGTGTTGAACGGACGAGCTGCTGCGCCGCCGTGTATGGCTTGTAAAATAGGAGTTTCTACCTCCATCCAACCTTGCTCGTTAAAGTAATTACGCATGGTGCTTACCACTTTTGAGCGGTTGATGAAGATCTGTTTGTACTCGGGGTTAACTGTCAAATCCACATAACGCTGGCGGTAGCGTAGCTCAGGGTCTGTAAAGCCATCGTAGATGTTACCGTCATCATCACGTTTTACAACCGGAAGCGGTTTTAATGATTTGGCTAATACGTTTAATTCCTGTACGTGTACAGAAATCTCGCCGGTTTGAGTTAAAAAAACATAACCTTTAATGCCAATGTAATCGCCAATATCCAACAGTTTTTTAAATACGGTATTGTAAAGCGTTTTATCCTCACCAGGGCATATGTCATCGCGCTTAATGTAAACCTGTAAGCGGCCGGTCGAATCCTGTATTTCAGCAAAAGAAGCGCTGCCCATAATGCGGCGCGTCATGATACGGCCTGCAATGGTTACTTCTTTATATTTATCAGGGTTAGTGTTAAAGTTGGTAATAATGTCATTTGCCCACGCGTTCACAGGGTAGGCCTCGGCAGGATAAGGGTTTATACCCAGCGCCCTAAGCTCCTGTAAAGACTTGCGACGTAATATTTCTTGCTCAGATAAAGCTGCAATACTCATAATAATAAACGGTATTTTTAAAGCTGCAAAGATAGGGATTTTTACTCAGTGGTTTACAGCGAATAGGTATACATGGTAGGTGCGGATAGGCAGGAAAAAAGAAAGGCTAATCATTTTTAAAATGATTAGCCTTTCAGAAGGTTAGCGCAACGCTGTTATTGGTTATAATAGGCGTTGGTTTGTATTTGAGCAGTAAGCTTTTTAGCATCGGTGGCCGCAGCCAAACCTTGTAACCATACTGTATAAACGGCATTTGATTTTAAGTTTGCGTTGGGTATAGATGCTAATACTGTATTTGTGCCTGTTTGGCGGATCTCAAGCGTGTACGTGCCATTGCCTTGAACAGGTACAAACGTCGAGAAGCCTTTGTAAGCTTTATTGTTTACTAACACTGCACCATCTTTAATGGCCAGATCAACAGCTGGGGCAGTTGGGCTTACGTTCACCAAACGAATAGCAGCCTGACCTGCAGCCGGCTTTTCAATAGCGTCTTGTAACAAAACAAAATCTGGTGTCGCAGTTAAATTGGTTAAGTATAACGTGTACGCCCTGTCAACATTCAGGGTCATCGTATCCGACTTAATTTTAGTCTGCGTGCCAGCTACGTAAAAAGAGGCAGTTCTTTTACCGGTGTAAGCGTTAATGTAGTCGAGCCCGTTGCCATAGCTAATAGGGTAATTATTGCCACGGTTCTGATCTAGATAAAAATCAAGCGGCTGAGAATCGGGTGAGGCGTTAATTACCGAAATTAAGGCGGACTTAGGTGCTACGTAACCGTCATTATCATTGTCTTTTAAACAGGAAGTAAGTGTTGTTGACACTAAAAACAAAAGGCCTAAAATCTTCACACTCCCTTTAACCATTTGTGTAATGTTTTTCATTGCTGTACGTATTAATTAAACTTTATAAAACCTTTACGCAGGGTTTTATAAAAACGCTACTGGCGGTTAAAAATTTTAATCATCATTACTTTAAAGGCGGTAAATTTGACTGAAGATACAGGTATGATTAAGCTTCTGACTGGTCGGCTGCCTGTTGCAAATTAGTGCCAAATCGATTTTGCTGAATGCGGTCGTATTCCTTCACATAATCCGGGTGTTCTGTACCCATCAACCTATCCCACACACGAAAATATAAGCCGTAATTTCCTTTAAACTTGCTGTGATGTAAATTGTGGTGAACCGAAGTGTTAAGCACCTCGAACAAAAATGAATTACGCAATTGTTTAGGGGCAATCTCATAGCCAAGGTGGCCGTAAACGTTGATCATAAAACCAATTACCGTAAAAAGCATTACTGTAAGCGGATGAACGGGTATCAGGAAGATGATTATGAACAAAACAGCACCTTCTGTCCAAGCCTCAATAAAGTGGAATGAATAGGACGACCATGGCGAAGGATTAGTTGATTGATGGTGAACTAAATGTGCTAACTTAAAAAGCTTTTTATGGTGTAATAAACGGTGCATCCAGTAAAAATAGGTGTCATGAATAACCAAACTAATGACAAGACTGGCGGTTATCCACCAAGAAGGATAAGCATTTAAATCGGTGTAAATAAGCGTGTGGTTTTTTAGTGGGGTGTAAAGGGCCAGATATCCGATAACAACCAGCACAGCTGTGGTTTGCATAGAGTGCAGTATCTCCCGCTTAAAATCTTTTATATCTGCCTCCCGTTTTTGAATCTTGTTATTGGCAAACCAGTTGGTTAAAAATTTATAGAACACAAAAAACGGCACACCCGCAATTACAAAGTAGCGGACAGCCGATACGCTGAATATTTTAATGAATATTTCTAAAATAGGGTGCATAACAATAATTCTTTCGAACTCAAAATTACACAGCGGTTAATAACCGGCAATTAACAAAAGATAATTATCGTTTATGGGTTTGTGCAATTCGCTTGCGGATGCGGCTTAGTGATACTGGTGTTACGCCAAGTAGGGTAGCCAGATATTTGTTATGTACCCGGTTGAAAATATTAGGCTTTTCTTTCATCAATTGCAAATATCTCTCCTCGGGCGTATACAGTACAAATGACTCCATTCTTTCCAACGCTTCGGCCAGCATACGCAATAAAAATAAATTGCGATGAGATGAAAGCTTAGGGTTATTATCTAGAATCGCCTGTATGCGCTCATAATCAAACTCCAGTAACGACGTGTCTTCAAGTGCCTCGTAAATGAAGCGGGAAGGCTGATTGAGGATGATATTATCATGGGAGGCTACAAACTGGTTTTCCCAACGCAACATTAGCGTAATATCATCACCATTTTCCTTAATACAATAAGCGCGTATTAAACCACTACGTATTAAGCCGAGCTTTTTAGAGGCAGCGCCTTGCTCAATGTATACATTACCAGCTTTTAAATTACGAGAATGAGCCATTTTAAACAGCTCATTCAGGTCGGATAAACTCAGACCTTTAAAAATGCCGAGATAGAACTTTATGTCTTCGGGTGTGAGCATGTGCTAATTAGTAACCATTACCTGTTAATGTATTGGTTAATTAATCTGCATCAACTTCCTGCATGTACATCTCATCAATGGCCTGAGCGTATTTTTTCTCGATTACCTTGCGTTTAGCTTTTAAGGTTACAGTCATTTCGCCCTCTTCCATACTAAAAGGATTACGCTTTACTTTGAAGCTTTTAATGCGCTCAAATTTGGCCAGATCATTACTTAGCTTACGTATGTCCTGATTAATCCAGTCGATAATTTGCTTGTCATCAACAAAAGCTTCGGACTGCTCAAACCAGGCTTCGTTCAAGTTAAACGTCTCCTGCAATAGCTCTTTTGGCGGAACAATAATGGCAGTTACATACTCGCGGCGGTCGCCCACTAAAAATATCTGCTCTATTTTAGGGCTTTTTAGATAGGTGTTTTCTACCGGTGTGGGATATATGTTTTTACCGTAAGCATTAATGAGCATATTTTTTAGGCGGTCGGTAATTTGTAGATAACCTTTGTAAAACCGGCCAATATCGCCGCTGTGAAACCATCCATCTGCATCAATTGCAGCCTTGGTTTCTTCTGGCTTGTTCCAATAACCTTTCATTACAGCTACACCACGGATAATAATTTCACCCTCTTCCGAAATAAGGGTAGGATCCATAGAAGTATGCGTTTGTACAGTATAAATTTTTCCTGTTTCGATGTTTTGAATGGCGATTTCTGACCCTGGTAAAACTAAACCGGCCGTGCCATACACCTGGCGGTCAAACTCTGTAACACATACCGGCCCGGTGGTTTCCGTAAGTCCGTAACCTTCCAAAACAGGTATACCCACATTGCCAAAAAACTCGCCTACATTTTTAGGTAAAGCGCCACCACCAGAGATCAGGAACTTTAGGCGGCCGCCGGTTTTTTCTTTAATTTTGCTAAATACCAGTTTATCGGCCAGTTTATACTGGTTACGTAATATTAAACCAGGCTGTATTCCTTTTTCAAAAGTCTCCCGGCGTTGCTTGCCAATTTCAAATGCCCAATTAAAGATTTTGGTTTTTATGCCACCGGCTGTTGTACCGTTTTTCATGGCCTTATCATGTATACGCTCCAACAAACGAGGCACACAATTCATAATAGTAGGTTTAACTTCTATCATGTTCTTGGCCAGTAGCTCTAAGCTTTGCGCAAACGCTATTGTACAACCAGCACCCATGCATATATAATAAGTGGCGGCGCGCTCAAAAACGTGGGAGAGGGGCAGGAAAGACAAAAAAGTATCGTGTTTATCAACAATTGATATTTGCTCCAGGCCAGCCCAAACGGTTTGCACAAAGTTGCTGTGCATCAGCATAACACCTTTAGGTGTGCCTGTTGTTCCTGAAGTGTATATCAGGCACGATAAGTCTGACGGCAGGATAGCTTCACGGGCAATATCAATCGTTGTGCTATATTGGTTAACAATCTGTAAGCCTTCTTTGATCAAGTTATCGAAACTGATGACGCCGGCATTCAAATTTACCTTGTCGGTATACTTTTCATAGTCATCAAAAGCAGGTATAATACGGAGCAGGGTAGGGCAGTTATTAGCAACCTTTATAATTTTCCTTAATAAAAAAGGATTACCTACTAGTATGGCTTTCATGCCCGAATCATTGATGATGTATTCGGTTTCTGCTTCGGTTAGCGTTGGATATATGGAGGCATTAACAGCTCCTATTTGCTGAAGTGCCTGGTCAAAATAAATGTAATCTGGCCCATTTTCAATCACCAAACCTAAACGATCACCTTTCTGAATTCCCATATTCAGGAACCAGGCCGATATAGCGTCAATATTTTCGATAGCTTCGCGATAAGAAATTTCCACCCAAGTATCTTTTACTTTATGGGTAAGAAAAGTATGCGTGTCGGGATGCAGGTTGGCTACAATATTACGAATGAGTGCAGGAACAGTAGTGGGTTTTTTAACCGTATCCATTAAGTTTAAATTTGGCTTATATTAGTTTAACAAACTTAGGCAAATAACCATAAATACAAAAGCACGCTAATGCCTAATTGTTTGCATCATTACATGAACATTATGGTTAGTAATTTACTTAGGCGTATCAGTATTTAACTACAGTTACCAACATTGATTTATAGCCTGGATGGAGCGCGTTAAGCGATCTGGTAGATGATCATAAAAAAAGGCGCCTAGCGGCGCCTAAATATTCTATTTAACAGTATAATAATTACACCGAGAAGCTTTCGCCGCAACCGCAGGTGCGGCTGGCATTAGGGTTAATAAAATTAAAGCCCTTGCCATTCAGCCCGTCCGAAAAATCGAGCTCAGTACCTGCCAGGTATAAAAAAGATTTCATATCCAAAGCTATGCGGATGCCTCTGTCTTCGAAAAATTGGTCGCCCTTTTTCTCTTCGTTGTCAAAGTCCATATTATATGATAAACCCGAACAGCCACCGCCCTGAACCGAAACCCGTAAAAAATACGAGGCATCAAGCCCGGCATCCTGCATCAAGTTATCAATTTTGCTTTTTGCTTTATCTGTTATGGTAACCATATTTATTATATTAGAGCCAAAAGTCGAGAAACAATAACCAGGTAGAAAAAGTTGAAAATCTTTTTTCCTTGATTTTGTTTCTTACCCTCAAAAATTAATGATGTGATTTTTCAAGCTCAATAGGAGCTAAGCCGTTTTTAATACGGTAATCGTTAATAGCGGCTTTGATAGCGTCTTCGGCCAGTACCGAACAGTGTATTTTAACCGGTGGTAATGCAAGTTCCTCTACAATGTCCATGTTGTCGATAGCCATTGCATCATCGATGCTTTTACCTTTCAACCATTCGGTTGCCAGTGATGAAGAGGCAATTGCCGAACCGCAGCCAAAGGTTTTAAATTTAGCATCAGTGATTACGTTGTTGTCATCTACTTCAATTTGCAAACGCATTACGTCGCCGCACTCAGGAGCACCTACTAAGCCAGTACCTACTTTAGTACTGCTTTTATCTAATGTACCTACGTTGCGCGGGTTAGTGTAATGGTCAATTACTTTATCTGAATAAGCCATAGCTTTATGTGTTTAGTTATCAGTTATAGTGTTTTGCCGCGTTTGGGTTGCCGGCTATTTATTATCGTCTAAATGTATGCCAAAGTAATGAGTACAATACTCATTCGCACACTTGCTTAGTGTTCAGCCCACTCAATTGAGTTAAGGTCTATACCTTCTTTAAACATCTCCCACAGCGGAGAAAGCTCACGAAGGTGATTAACAGCCTTTTTGGTCACCTCAATAGCATAATCAACTTCTTCTTCGGTAGTGAAACGACCTAAACCGAAGCGGATTGAGGAATGCGCCAAATCGTCAGACAAGCCTAAGCTTTTTAATACATATGATGGCTCTAATGAAGCTGAAGTACAAGCTGAACCAGATGATACAGCTAAGTCTTTCATTGCCATCATTAAACCTTCGCCTTCAACATATTTAAAAGAAATGTTAGCTACGTGCGGTAAGCGATGTTCCTGGTTGCCGTTAACATAGCTTTCTTCAAGCACGGTTAAAGCAGCTTGCAGCTTATTGCGCAATGCTGATAAACGTGCTGCTTCTGCTTCCATTTCGTTGTAAGCTATTTCGCAGGCTTTACCTAGACCAACAATACCAGGTACATTTAAGGTGCCTGAACGCATACCGCGTTCGTGACCACCACCATCCATTTGGGCGGTAACTTTAACACGTGGACCTTTACGGCGTACGTATAAAGCACCTACACCTTTAGGGCCGTACATTTTATGTGCTGACAGCGCAAGCAGGTCAATACCATCACGGTTTACATCAACCGATATTTTACCTACAGCTTGTGTAGCATCTGTCATAAACAAAGCACCATATTTATGAGCTATGTCAGCAATTGCTTTAACCGGTTGTATTACACCAATCTCGTTATTGCCGTACATAATTGAAACCAAAATGGTTTCTTTGGTCATAGCAGCTTCTAGCTGCGCAAGGTCAACCAACCCGTCTTCTTTAACCGGTAAGTAAGTAACCTTGCCGCCTAGTTTTTCAACGTGTTTGCAGGCATCAAGCACAGCCTTGTGCTCAGTTACAGCGGTAATGATATGGTTGCCTTTATCTTTATACATCTCAAACACCCCTTTAATAGCCAGGTTATCTGACTCGGTAGCGCCTGATGTGAAGATGATCTCTTTTTCGTTTGCGCCAATTATTTTGGCCACCTGCTCGCGAGCGTAATCTACGCCCTCTTCAGCCACCCAGCCAAAATGGTGATTGCGGCTGGCCGCGTTACCAAATTTTTGGGTAAAGTAAGGAATCATCGCTTCCAGCACCCGTGGATCCATAGGCGTGGTTGCGTTGTTATCTAAATATATAGGAAGGTTCATATCCGTTTTATTAATAGTACAAAGATAAGTAAATGTTTTATAGTAAAGTTATACTAAACAGGTAGAGTACGTCATGTTTTTGCCATTTTAGAGCAGTTAATTTATCTGAAATAAATATGTTTTTGATGGTTAGTTAATTTTAACGCCGTTGCTGATTTAAAAAGGGCCATCAAATAATGTTGAAAATTAATTAAGTAGCGTATTTTTATAAGTGAAATATTTACTATATTTGCACCTCTTTTGAAAGGAAAGTATATAAATGAAAAAAGATCTGCATCCAGCAAACTATAGATTAGTGGTTTTTAAAGATATGTCTAACGACTACTCTTTCATCACTAAATCATGCATTGATACCCGTGAAACCGTAAAATGGGAAGACGGCAATGAGTACCCATTGGTGAAATTAGAAATTTCGCACACCTCGCATCCATTCTATACCGGTAAAATGAAACTGGTTGACACTGCAGGTCGTATCGATAAATTCCGTACGCGTTACAACAAAAAGTAATAGCTTTAGAAACAAATATTTGAAAGTCTCCCATTACATCGGGAGACTTTTTTATTTTTGGCCCATGGCTATCATTTTGTTCGACGATAATGCACATTATACTTTACGGCCGTTAACGTTCACCCGGCCGGTAGCCAATTTACGCATAGGTATTTTAACCATTGCCGAGAAATGGGCCAAGTACCTCAACGCCGACTATTCTTATCTTACTCTACCTTACCTGCAAGGCAAGTTTCCTGTAAACATCTCAGCTCATAACGTCTTTATCAATGGTTCCGTGTGCCCAGATGAGGATCTGGTGGAAGCCATTGACAAATTGCAAACAGGTGAAGGTTTATACCATGCCGATTCCCTGATAGCGGTTAAACTAAATGAAGGCGATGCACGCATGTTTACCCTCGACATGCGTTTGGACCGCATAGTGCAGTATGATACTTCTTTTGTTCAGCTGCGATATCCGGAAGATATTTTTAGGAAGAACGATACAGAACTACGGCGCGATTTTAAGCTGCTAACCAAAGGGCGTAGTAGCGCAGCCATTAGTAATAGTAACACTGTTATAGGCAACGACTTTTTTGCTGAGGAAGATGCCGTGGCCGAGTGCTCAACGTTTAACACGAAAAACGGCCCTATATACCTCGGCAGGACTACAGAGGTTTGGGAAGGAACGCATATACGCGGTGCATTAGCATTATGTAACGACTCGCAGATAAAAATGGGTGCCAAAATATACGGCGCAACTACAATTGGTCCAAAATGCAGAGTAGGGGGCGAGATTAACAATGCAGTATTGTGGGGGCATTCTTCGAAAGGGCATGAGGGGTACCTGGGTAATGCAGTGCTGGGCGAGTGGTGTAACATTGGCGCAGATTCTAACAATTCAAATCTTAAGAATAATTATACTGAAGTGAAGCTATGGGATTATACAACCCATCACTTCCGTAAAACAGGTTTGCAGTTTTGCGGCTTGGTAATGGCCGACCATTCGAAATGTGGCATCAATACTATGTTTAATACCGGTACCGTAGTAGGTGTAAGTGCTAACGTTTTCGGCGCCGGCTACCCCCGGAACTTTGTACCTGACTTTGCCTGGGGAGGAGCCCACGGCTTCGAGGTTTACAAAATGGATAAGGTTTTTGAGACCGTAAAACTGGTTTATGACCGTCGGAATAAAGAGCTTGATGAGGTAGAAAAGCAGTTACTGCTGGATATATTTAACTTAACCCAACCATACAGAATATTTTAAAATTATGAGAAAAAAAATAGTTGCCGGCAATTGGAAAATGAACCTTGATTATAACGAAGGCTTAGCTTTGTTTTCTGAAATTGTAAACATGGTAAAAGACGAAGTGACCGGCTCACAGCAGGCGGTTATCTGCTCACCGTATATTCATTTAAACAGCTTAGCACAATTAGCTAAAGGGTATGATAAAGTGGCCATAGGAGCGCAAAACGCTCATCAAAATGAATCGGGTGCCTACACGGGCGAGATATCCGCTAAAATGGTAAAATCAACCGGTGCGACTTATGTGATTTTAGGTCACTCGGAGCGTCGTCAGTACTTTGGCGAAGATAATAAGTTGCTTTCTGTAAAGGCAGATACCGCTTTAAAAAACGGCTTAAAACCTGTTTTTTGTATTGGCGAAACATTGGATGAGCGTGAAGCCGAGCAGCATTTTGACATTATTAAAACACAGTTGCAGGAAGGGATTTTTCACTTGCCTACTGAACAATTTGAGCAAGTGGTTTTAGCTTATGAACCCGTTTGGGCAATTGGTACAGGTAAAACTGCAAGTGCTGAGCAGGCGCAGGAAGTACATGCTTTTATTCGTGAAGAAATTGCTAACACTTATAACCAGGAAGTGGCAGATAACACCACCATTTTATACGGCGGCAGTTGCAATCCTAAGAATGCAGCTGAGTTGTTTGCCCAACCCGACATTGACGGTGGCCTGATTGGCGGCGCTTCTCTAAAATCACGCGACTTTTTAGATATCGTAAAAGTGTTTAATTAGTCAGGGCACTTGAGATATGAGATTTGAGTGTTTAAACAAAACGTTAAAGTTCAAGTTGAGCACTCATCTCTATTTCTAACATATTATATCTAAACAGATGAATTATTACGAGCTGTTATTTACCGTAATGAGTGCGGAAAATCATCATCAGGATTTACTTATTGATGAACTGGCCGACTTGGGCTTTGATACATTTGAGGAGACTGATTTTGGTTTTAAGGCCTATATACCTTCAGAGGACTTTGACAAGGCGCAGGTGGATGACCGGTTATCGTTTTATAACGATATGGTTTCGTTTTCGTACGAGGTGAACCTGATACCGCAAAAAAACTGGAACGAGGTATGGGAAAGTAATTTTAAGCCCATTACCGTAGGCGATCAAATTTACGTACGCGCTACTTTCCATGAGGCTAAGCCGGAGTTTCCTTACGAAATCATTATAGATCCGAAGATGGCTTTCGGTACCGGTCACCATGATACCACTTGCCTGATGATGTCAAGTATGCTGGAAACCGATTTTACCGGTAAAAGCGTGCTTGACATGGGCTGCGGTACCGGTATATTAGCTATACTGGCGAGCAAACTAGGAGCAGGTAAGTTAACTGCAATAGACTATGATATGCTGTGCTACAAAAGTACTTTTGAGAACACGGCACTCAATCATGTAAAAGGTGTGCATGTCATTTGCGGCTCAAAAGAAGATATACCAGACGAAGAGTTTGATATTATATTGGCCAATATAAACCGTAATATTTTAATCGATCAGATGCCACGCTATAGTGAAGTGCTTAAAGCTGGCGGACAGATCTTTTTCAGCGGCTTTTATCAATCACCTGATCTGGACATTATAAAAGAAGAAGCACACCAATGCGGCTTTCAATATCAAGGTCATAAAGTAAGTAACGAATGGGTTGCGGCTAAATTTGTGAAAGCATAATTCAGCGTTATGTATTTCAAACGGAGGCGGGTTTACTAAATGCCCCGTCTCCGCTTGATTAGCAATTAGTTAGTACCCCAAAGTAAACCGCTTTTTTACAAACCGGTTTTGCTCCACTTCATCTAATAATGCTACGGCTAAATCATCAACCGATATATCGTTTTTACCGGCTTCGTTAAATACGGGTGTATCAGTACCTAAACGGTACACGCCTGTGCGGTTTCCGGGGTGCAGGTTTATAGCTGGGCTTAAAAAGGTCCAGTCGAGTTCCTGTTCATTTTTAAGTTCGGTTAAGTAATCACGGGCCGATGTTGCACCTGGTTTATACTCAGCCGGAAAGTTAGGGGTATCTACTAACTGTACACCTGGTTCAATTTCCAGACTTCCGGCCCCTCCTACAAATATATAGCGCTTTATGCCTGCCTTTTTAGTGGCCTCCTGTATGGATCTGGCACCATTTAAGAAATCGTTATACAGGTTAGGGTTAGTCCATCCTGCATTAAAGGTGCTTATAACCACATCATGGCCAACCATTAAGTTGGCTAAGATATCTGTGTCTGTCACATCAACCGACTGCTTTGTCAGCATTTCGTTTTCAATGTCAAGTTTTTCCGGCTGACGCGCAAAGGCAGTAACCTCGTGCCCGCGGCTTAGCGCTTCATTTACTACTTTAGGGCCAACAAAGCCAGTTGCTCCAATAATTGCAATCTTCATGTTTAATGTAATTTAAATTGTTACAGTTTTGTTTAAAAAATATATTATTTAAAATTTTTATAGAATTCCTCAAGTGATGTTTTGTTCAGTTGCTTTACCAATAACTCGCTTAAGCTGTTGTCTAAATGGTTCAGGTGCGCGCTTATTTGCCGGCCTACAGGGCATTTTGGGTTAGGAATATTACGGGCTTTGCCTAATACCTGCGCTTGTTGCACTGCTTCATATACATCCGCCATAGAAATAGCGTTAGCAGGTTTCCCTAAGCTGTAGCCACCGTTTTTACCTTCTTTGCTGGCTACAAGTCCGGCGTTACGCAAAGTGCTTAGTTCCTTGCGTATTAGTACCGGGTTAACATTTACGCTGCCTGCTATATATTCAGAAGACAGCATAGCGTCTCCGGCTGAATGTAAAAGGGTGAGTATGTGGACCGCTATCTGGAATCTTCCGTTCATCTGTAATGCTTATTATTACAGTACAATGGTAGGATAATTTTGAGTAGGGTGAAAGCTTTTCCTTAATAATGACAATAAGTAAACAATTGCTGATTATTGTCATTTAAGATCTTTATGATGAAATTGCGTATATCGTAATAATCACAAATAGCTGATTTTTGCTTTTCTTTGCACCCGGTTGCTCAATTGCTAACAATTTACATGAAAGTACATTTTATAGCCATAGGTGGCAGTGCTATGCATAACCTGGCTATCGCCTTACATAAAAAGGGATTTATCGTATCAGGCTCGGATGATGCCATTTACGAACCATCAGTGTCGCGGCTATCCAGGTACGGTTTGTTGCCAGAGCAAAATGGCTGGTATCCTGAAAAAATTACACCCGATTTGGACGCAGTGATTTTAGGAATGCACGCCCGGCCAGATAATCCAGAACTATTGGAAGCGCAGCAAAAGGGCCTCAAGATTTTTTCGTACCCAGAATATGTGTATGAACAATCTAAAGACAAACTGCGTGTGGTGGTAGGAGGAAGCCATGGAAAAACAACTATTACCTCAATGATTTTGCACGCTTTGCAAGCTGCCGGTAAAGATTTTGACTACCTGGTAGGCGCGCAATTGCAAGGTTTTGATACAATGGTGAAACTAAGCGATGCGCCACTTATCGTTATTGAAGGCGATGAATATCTTTCGTCGCCTATAGACCGCCGCCCCAAGTTTCATTTATATAAAGCCAACTTGGCCGTTTTGAGCGGCATAGCGTGGGATCACATCAATGTGTTTCCTACATTCGAAAATTATACAGAGCAGTTTGAAATATTTATTCAAACTATGGTTCCTGGAGGCACTGTTTTTTACGCCGGTAACGATGAAGCCTTGCAAAAAGTAATTGCAGCTAACACGTCAAAAATCAACAAGATAAAATACCAATTACCACAATACGAAGTTGTTAATGGCATAACCATTATTACTTATAAAGAAAAGCAATACCCGTTAGAAGTATTTGGTGAACACAATCTGCTCAATATAGAAGCCGCCCGTAACATATGCGGAGAGTTGGGTATAAGTACTGATGATTTTTACAGCAGTATGGTAACCTTTAAAGGAGCCGCACGCAGGTTGGAGTTGCTCGGAAAAAATGAAGCAACCAACATTTATAAAGATTTTGCACATTCTCCGTCAAAGTTAAAGGCTACCATAAATGCAGTTAAATCGCAGTTTCCGGACCGTAAGCTCATTGCCTGTATGGAGCTGCATACATTTAGCAGCTTAAATAAGGAATTTTTGCATGAGTACGCAGGTTGTATGAATGAGGCCGACCATGCCATTGTTTTTATTGATGCACACACGTTTATTCAAAAAAAGATGGAACCTTATGGCGAAGATTTCGTAAAAGAAGCATTCGACATGCCTACGCTTCAATTTTATAATCAGCCGGAGGTTTTAGAGGCTTTTTTACAACAACAGGATTATACCGATAAAAACTTGTTATTAATGAGCTCCGGAAACTTTGGAGGTGTTGATTTAAACGATTTAGCTGTGAAAATATTAAATAAATGAACTTGGATTTTTAATATTTAAATATTTTATTGTAACTTTATTAACTATTGAGAAATCCTTATCCAAAAACAAAAAAATGAAAACACTGGGCAAAAAAATTAGATTATTAAGACATCAAAAAGGTTGGAGTCAGGAAGATGTGGCCAAGAGGCTAGACATCTCGATCCCTGCATTTTCAAAAATTGAAACAGGTATCACAGATATCAACCTATCGCGATTAGAGCAAATAGCTAATTTGTTTGAAATGTCAGTGGTTCAGTTACTTACATTTAACGATGCCGAGTACGAACAAAAATATGTAAACGAGCTGGAGAACGTTAATAAAAAGTTAATGGATAGAGAGACGGAAGTTATTGACCTTCAGAAGAAAGTAATAGAGCTGTTTGAGGAGCTTAGACAGACCAAAGCAACTGCTTAATTATTTAACGGCCAGTAAAGATTTTAACAGATTTTCACTGGCCGTAACACTTTTATTCCTTTTTCTCTCATTAGCCGCCCAAGCCCAAAAAATCTCCATCAATACAATAGGCGGCAAGTTATCTCAGCAAGATACCATTTCGCTTAGCCGCTTGATAAAATATCAGGCTAACATCTACAACGGCTTATTCGCCAAGTCCATACCCGACTCTTTACCTGTTGTTATAAATCTGTTCAGTAAGCGTAGCCAGTTTAATCAGGCAAAAAAAGAAGCTAATGTAACTGTTACGCACACCGGGTTTTACAGTCCTGCTACTAAGGAGTGTTTCGTATTTAAAGGTGAAGGTTTTCAGCACGTCATTAATCATGAGGTCAGTCACCTTTTTATGCACTTTCAGAATGTAAAACGAATGCCAAGGTGGGTAGACGAAGGTTTGGCTGAGTTTTTTGAAGAGATATATGTAGGTGATAACGGTGCCATTTACATAAATGCGCAACCCGGCCGCTTACAACGCATGAAGGAATACGTGCGAGACGGAAAGCTTGACCTGTATGATTTTCTTAGCGAACAAACCAATGCAGGCTGGAATAAGAAAGAAGAACTAACTTTTCGTTATGACGTTGCTTATGCTTTGGTTTACTATATTGTTAAAACGAATCCGCAGTTTATAAACCATATCTTCAGTGCACTGCAGGATGATAAATCATCAGTTGATGCCTTAGGTTTGGTGTACAGCAATCTGGAAATATTGCAGAACCGGCTTAAGCTTTATTATCGTTAAATAAGCAGCGCATAGTTGCATGCTTTTTTCCGAATACGCCGCCCATCGCCTCATGCAAGGCAATCATCTTATCGTTAAAATCGCCCACCCACGAAAGTTCCATCTCGTCGTATTGATTAAGCGGCAGTACGTATTCTTTTAGTTTGATGAATAAAACAGATTCAAGGCCATGTTTCTGAAACTTTGTTTTGGTACCCATTACAATTGCACGCATACGGTTAACACCCTTCCATTTATAATATAAAAACTTCAGTTTGCCTATCAGGTCTAACTTTCCATTCAGGGTTTTTATCATTTGGTTGGCGTCAGGCAATACAACAACGAACGCAGCCGGCTCATTATCTACGTAAGCAAACCAAATAAGATTTTCGTCCATAATCACCTTCATCTTCCGGAAGCTCTCTAAAATAGTGGCACGTTCTATAGGCACAAAGTTTTCAAAGTCTTTCCAGGCGTCATTATAAATCTCCATAAAATCTGCCGCAAAGCGGTCAATTTGAGATGCTTTTAAGTGTTTAAAAGTATAACCCGGTTTTTGAGCTACCCAATTAGCAATTTTGGTAAAGCGTTCGGGGAAGGGCTTGTGTGCACTGATGTGATTGGTTATCTGTTCGTACAGTGTTTTAAAACCATAGTTGTCAAAATACTGCTTATAGTAAGGCGGGTTATAGTTCATGCCGTACGACTGTGGTACAAAGCCATCAATCAGTAAGCCCCAGAACATGTCGTTTTCGCCAAAGTTGATAGGGCCATCCATTGCTTGCATGCCGTTTTGCTGTAGCCAATTTTTGGCCGTGTCAAACAGTAAAACAGCTGCTTTTTCATTTTCAATACATTCAAAAAATCCCATGCCGCCGGTGGGTTGCTCATAATTAAAAGCCTTTTTGTTATTAATAAAAGCGGCAACCCGCCCGGCGGGCTTTCCATCATCATCTGTCAGGATCCAGCGGCAGGCTTTTCCGAAATTAAAGAAAACGTTTTTAGACGGATCAAACACTGCTTCAATATCGTTATCAAGCGGACATATCCAGTGGGAATCATGCTGATAAATGTAACGTGCGGTATCTAAAAAAGCCTGACGTGTTTGTTTGTTGCTAACTTCAGTTATGGTCATGAAATATTTAAAAGGCAGATAAAATAAAAAAGCATCCGATTTAAGCCGGATGCTAAATATAAAGCTTAATTATACAGATTAATAATCGTCGTCTTCATCGTCATAACGGTTTGCGCCGTCGTAATCTAAATCATCTAACGGTTCGTCATTAAAGTCGTTATCAAAATCATCTTCGTCATCAAATCTTTTTTGCTCTGCCGGCTTTTCGGCGGTGTTAACAGCGGCACTTTTAAAAGAAGCGCTATTGCTTACGGTTTTTTTTGGCGTTTGCATGATGAATGGTAATTAGTGGTTTTTGTTTCTAAATCCAGTAGTTTAAAATTAGCGTTTATCACAATTGCTGTACATCAAAAATAATTAAAAAACAGTTTCGTTAAAAATTAGCCCCGAAATTTATTCCTGCTGATTACCAATAGTATTTGCCGGGTCGTTTAGTTCGTTCATAGCGGGCAGGTCTTTCAAACTGTTTATTCCCATGTAATCGGCAAACAGGTTACTCGTAGCGTACAATAGGGGCTTGCCCACGGTTTCGGCTTTCCCGGTAATAGTAATTAGCTCCTTTTCCAGTAACTTCTGAATTGAATAATCGCAATTAACGCCTCGTATCTGCTCAACTTCCAGCTTAGTAACCGGCTGCTTGTAGGCAATAATAGCTAAAGTTTCTAAAGCCGCCTGGCTAAGCTTTTTCTTGGAGCGTTGCAGCTGTAACTGGCTAATAACCGGGTGAAACATTTTTTTTGTTAGAAATTGATAACCGTTATTAATCTTAACCAGTTCAATAGCAAAAGCATCAGCCTCATACTTTTTGGTAACATTGCTGATAGCCTTTATCACTGCCGATTCGTCGATCTCTGTGTTTAAAGCTGCCTGCAAGCAATACATGATTTCTTCCATGCGGATGCCTTGCTCCGATGCGAAAATTAACGCTTCAATATTCTGTTCAAATTGTGCCACCTCAGCAAATGTAAAAGAAAACGTGTAGTTGTGAGAACCGTAAAACTAAAACCTGCGTACGTTGTAGTAACTGTAATCTAATAATAAACATTTTTTACTTATGAAAACAACAACACAAGAAACCTTTGTGGCTGATTCAAGAATGGCCAGACGGTCGTTCCTGAAGTATGCGGGCGCTGGCGCTGTAGCAGCCGGTGTGCTGGCAACTGCAGCATCATGCCAAAAACATGGTGGCGTAGTAAGCGACCCTCAAGTAGTAGATTTAGGTACCGGTGATATTGCCGTTTTAAATTATGCTTATGCTTTAGAGCAATTGGAAGCAGCATTTTATAAGCGAGTTATAGACTCAAAGTATTCTGGCATGAACGCCGATGAAACGGCTTTACTGACCGATATTCGCGATCACGAAGTTATCCACGCAGCATTTTTTAAAGCTGCCCTTGGTGGTAATGCTATACCAGATTTAACAGCAAATTTCGCTACTATCAACTTCAACGACAGAACCGCAGTGTTAACGGCTGCCAAAACTTTTGAAGATTTAGGTGTAGCTGCTTACAACGGCGCTGGTGCTTTAATTCAAACAACCGAATATTTGGTGTTAGCGGGTAAAATTGTATCAGTTGAAGCTCGTCATGCTGCTTTAATTCGCAACCTGTTAAACCAAAACCTGGCTGATGAAAGCATTTTAGATTTAAGCACTGGTTTGGAAAAACATAAAGCTCCAAGTCAGGTATTGCCAATAGCAAATTCCTTTATTACTGGTAAACCACTATCTGCTCCTGCATTAGGCGCTTAATTATCACCTATCAAAAACAAACGAAAATGGATTTTTTAAATTTATTTAACGAGATACAAGCAGCCGACCCAGAATTTGCCGACAGAATTAGTCCGCGCAGAGCTGCCATAAGAAATATTACAAGCTTTGGTTCAAAAGTAGCGGTTGCTGCTTTGCCATTTGCTTTTAGTACACTGTTCAAAAAAGCCTATGGCCAAACAGCTATTCCATCAGTAACCGATGTATTAAACTTTGCCTTAACTGCTGAGTTAACAGAGGCTTGCTTTTACAACACCGCAATAGCAAGAAACATTGTTCCGGCTGGTACAGCGCGTGATGCGATTACGCTAATTAGAAACGACGAAAATAATCACGTTAAGTTTCTTAAAGATCAGTTGAAAACAGCCATCAGCCCAGAAAATGCTGCACGTGTAACCGACCCGATTCTTGTTGGTAACACAAACGCGTTTTTTGACTACTCTGGCGGAAAAAGCACAGCAGGTACGGGTCCGTTTTCTTCAGTGTTTACTGATTACGACGTGTTTTTAGCGGTTGCGCAAGCTTTTGAGGATACCGGTGTGAGAGCTTACAAAGGCCAGGCTGGATTTTTGAAAGGTAACGCGGTAGTTTTAACTGCAGCTTTAGACATCCATTCTGTTGAAGCGCGTCATGCTTCATACCTGCGTCGTCTACGTATGTTGCGTCCCTCAGGTGTACCAACAACTTTCCGTCCATGGGTTACTCAGGATGGTACAACAGCAAGTGGAATTTCTGTAGCTCCGTCAGTAGTTAACTTAATTTATCAAAATGAAGCTAACGTGTCACAAGGAGGAAAAGATTTAACCACTATTTCTGGTGTCACTGTAAAAGCAGCAACCGAATCATTTGATGAGCCGTTGACTAAAGAACAGACATTAGCAATTTTAAGCAACTTTGTAATTAAATAGGTTATAAATAGCTTGTTAAGCAAAAAGCAACTCAATTAGAGTTGCTTTTTTTTATTGCTGTAGCTTTTAGTAATTTATTACCTGTTCTTCCAATTGCTCAGGCATTTCTCGCCATTCATACTTTTGATTGCGTAATTGTGGCTCGAAACCGGCTTCTTTAATTGAGTTTTGTATGCCTTGTGCCGTAAAACGGTGAGGCGCACCAGCGGCTGATACTACGTTCTCCTCAATCATAATCGAGCCAAAGTCGTTAGCTCCGGCGTGCAAACAAAGCTGCGCCACCTGCTTGCCTACAGTAAGCCATGAGGCCTGGATGTTTTTAACGTTAGGTAACATAATACGGCTTAGCGCTATCATACGTAAGTATTCATCACCGGTAACGTTGTTGGTAATGCCACGTACTTTTCTCAGCAAAGTGCCGTCATCCTGAAAAGGCCAGGGAATAAAGGCGGTAAAGCCATAGTGGCCTTCCGGCTTTTCGGCCTGTACTTCGCGTATCCAAACCAAGTGCTCAAAGCGCTCGTAGATGGTTTCCACATGGCCAAACATCATTGTAGCCGACGTAGGTAAATTAACTTTATGTGCAGCACGCATCACATCCAGCCATTCCTGACCGCCGCATTTGCCTTTTGAGATTAAACGGCGTACGCGGTCGTTTAAAATTTCGGCCCCGGCGCCGGGTAGGGAGTCAAGTCCAGCCGCTTTCATTGCCGTTAAAACGTCAATATGGCTCATGCTTTCCAACTTAGCCACGTGTGCAATTTCGGGCGGGCCTAATGAATGCAATTTTAATGCAGGGTATAACTCCTTCAACTTTGCAAACAGTTCGGTATAAAAAGACAGGCCCAGGTCGGGATGGTGGCCGCCTTGCAGTAAAAGCTGGTCGCCGCCTAAGCGAAACGTTTCTTCTATCTTTTGCTTGTAGGTTTCAAGGTCGGTAATGTAACTGTCTTCATGGCCCGGACGGCGAAAGAAATTACAAAACTTACAGTTGGCTATACAAACATTAGTTGTATTAACATTACGATCAATTTGCCAGGTAACCTTACCATGCGGAACCTGAACTTTACGCAGCTCATTAGCCACATACATCAGCTCTGGGGTAGAGGCATTGTGATACAGATAAACGCCTTCATCAATACTCAAAAAATCGAAGTTGAGAGCGCGTTGTAACAGATCGGCAGTATTCATGCACAAAGATAACCTGTATTTATGACAAAGCCAATTACGGCCAACTGTACCCAATAATATGATAGAATACTGATACTGGTTTTAGCTTTTAACAACCTTTCCTTTGTCAAGTTTAAGTGTTTGATTAATGCACAATGGTAATTCATTCAGATAATGTGTGACATAAATCAGCGTAACGCCGGTAGCCTCAACAATAGCATCAACCAGTTGATTAAAAAGTACTCGTTGCTGCTGATCTAAACCCTGGCAAGGCTCATCCAAAATCAATAAGTAAGGATTTTTAATAACAGCTCTTGCCAGCAGGCATAAACGCTGGGCGCTGGCTGGCAAGTTTTTGAGTAGCTGCGTGGCATATTGGTCTATGTTCAGGGCTTTAAGCCACTGCAAAGCCTTTTCAGCTTTGGCCGCACTACTTGGCCTAAACAAGCCTTGGGTATCATAAAAACCCGATTCTATTACTTGTAGGGCCGATTGATCGGCTGGGAAATATTGGTATAGCTCGGGTGAAAGAAATCCTATATTCTGCTTAATATCCCAAATGCTTTCGCCAGTACCGCGTTTTTTGTCGAACAAAACTATGTCATTAGCGTAAGCTTGCGGGTTGTCACCATTTATCAAACTCAATAGCGTTGATTTGCCAGCTCCGTTATGGCCAAACAATGCCCACTTTTCGCCTGGTCTAACAAGCCAGTCAACATCGTTCAAAATAACGTGTTTATCGTATTTGACGTTTACATGGCTCATTTTGATAATCCATTCAAACGGCGCTTCAACATAGCCCGAAGTTAGCGCCTCTATGGCCTCCGGTTTGATTGTAAGGGTTGGTTTGGTCATTAAAGGACTGAACTCCTCTACCGGCATGGTCTGAGTTATGGTGCCATGTTCCAAAACTGCTACATGTGTAATAGGGGTAGGTATTTCTTGTCCGCTTCCCGACATTACAATGGTAATGCCTGTTTCAATAATTTTAGTTAAAATGCCACTGAAGCTGCGTTGTGTTTGCTGATCCAATCCCGATAGTGGGTCGTCCAGTAATAATACTTTGGGTTGGGCAAGCAATGCCGAAGCAATTCTTAATCGCTTGGTTTCGCCGTTTGATAGTTTGATGAGCTCTTTACTTAACAGATGTTCGAGTTGGAACAAGGATACCACTTTGTCAACGGTCCAATGTGTTGAACCCAGTAGGGTAGGCTGCTTGCTTTCCAGGTATTCAGCTACAATGAGCGCTTGGTCAGAGTCTGATGAATTATAGCGTTGCTGGTAATAGAGATTGCTGCTTGTGTTGGTTTTATCTTTAAAATGATGTTTGGAGGTAACGAGCGTTATCCTGTTCTTAACATCGGGCCCGTAATTTAGTATACCGGCCGTTGGCGGCATAACACCTGCAATAGCGTTAAGCAGCACTGTTTTACCAGAGCCGCTCTGGCCTACTAACAACCAATGCTCACTCGGTTTAACCATAAAGCCGACGTTATTAAGTAATAAATGCTGTCGGTTTTTAATACTAATATTTTGAAGAGACAGAATAGACATATACAAAGCTTGTGTTGCAATATTAAAAATTATAACGCAGGTACGAACAAAAACGCACCTTTAAACCTTTTACTTACAAAATTGCTGCTTATGAAATTATTACATGCGTTGATAGGCGGTTTTGCCGGTGCTTGCGCTGTTACGGTCTTACATCAGGTAATTAAAAAGAATGATGAAGATGCTCCCCGTATGGATTTGCTGGGAATGGAATCTATAACCAAATTGCTACAAAAAGCAGGTGTTGAGCCACCTGAGGGCGACAAGCTTTATTATATGACCATGGGTGGAGATATAGTAAGCAACACCATTTTTTATAGCTTAACAGGCGTAGGCGACAAAAAAACCTGGCTTAAAGGGACAGCCCTTGGCCTGGCCGCTGGTTTAGGCGCAGTGTTACTGCCAAAACCACTTGGACTTAACGAAAAGCACAGTAACCGGACCGCGCAAACACAGTTGTTGTCGGTCTTGTATTACTTTACAGGAGGCTTAGTATCATCAGCCATAATAAAGCTGTTAGATAGAAAGAATGCAGGGGTATTACAACAGGTAGCTAGCAAAGTGAAAGAGCAGCACATTGTAAAACTATAGTGTTTTAAGACTATCAGGGTGTTGATCAACAAATTAAGAATTGATTGGTTGATAAGGTGTACATTAACAATACATCTACAATACTTATGAAAAAAACTAATTTTAAAAGCAGCCTCGTTATGAAGGGGCTTTTTTTATGCGGCATTGCAGTGGTTTCGGCCTGCAGCAACCCCAAGAGCAGTAGCGAAAGCACTACAACAGTAACCGACAGCTCTACAACTACGGTTACCCAAGCGATGGGTGACAGTACACAAAGTGCAAATTTGGATAGTGTTAAACCAAAAGGGCCTAAGCCTGCTTGGGGGCCTGATATTAAACCTCAGATGGCCGTTGTGCTGGAGAAGCTGGCTAGCTATGGTGATAAACCTATTCCACAATTAACGGCCGCACAGGCCCGTAAAAACCACACCGCTACCGACGCTGTAATGGATGTGATGAAAGATTATAACATTGCTACACCTGCAATGAAAGTTGATACCGTAGGTAAAGATATACCCGTAACAGGTGGTAACATTCATTTACGCGTATATACACCGCAAGGCGCCAATGGCCCGTTACCGGTTATTGTATATTATCATGGCGGTGGTTTTGTAATTGCTAACATTGATGTGTATGACGCTTCTGCCAAATCGCTGGCCGATCAAACTAAAGCTGTTGTTGTATCAGTTGCTTATCGTTTAGCGCCGGAACATAAGTTTCCAACCGCTCATAACGACTCATTTGAAGCCTATCAATGGGTAGTTAAAAACGCAGCGTCTATTAAAGGCAATCCGGAAAAAATTGCTGTAGTTGGAGAGAGCGCCGGCGGAAATCTGGCAACTAACATGGCAATTATGGCCCGTGATAAAAAGGTGCAAGCCCCCGTGCATGTGGTAAGTGTTTACCCAATTGCAAGTGCCGACATGTTTAGCCCGTCATATAACAAATATATTCAGGCAAGGCCACTTGATAAAAGCATGATGATGTGGTTCACGAAAAATTATACCAACACTGTGGCCGAAGCAAAAGACCCCAGATTAAACCTGGTTGCTGCTAACCTGAAAGGCTTGCCGCCGTTTACTATTATTAACGCCGAGTTAGACCCTCTTTTAAGTGATGGCGAAAAGTTGGAAAGTAAACTTAAAGCAGCAGGGGTAACGGTTGACCGTAAGGTGTATAACGGTGTTACGCACGAGTTTTTTGGTATGGCAGCGTTAGTACCCGATGCTAAGGAGGCCCAGGCTTATGCTGTGAGCCAGTTAAAAAGCGCCTTTAATAAGTAAAAAAGCTTTTTTATAACGCTTTATACAAACCTGCAAAACAAAAATTGCAGGTTTTTTATTTAATAAGCATCTATCTATTTAAAACATTTATCATGAAAAAATTAAATCTGTTATTATTAACTGCCTTGGTTATGACTTTGAGCAGTTGCGATGCCATAGCCGGTATATTTAAAGCTGGTGCTTATGTAGGCATCATTGCCGTAATTATTGTTATCGCCATCATTTGGTGGATACTTTCTTTATTCAGAGGCAGGTCATAGTAACCATTTCACAAGCAATAGTAAAGTTAAAACAAACGCATTTATAATTTATTAAAAAGCAAAAGCCGAAACGATGGAATACACAGAGCAAACCGTAGAGATATTAAACGACTTAGTGAAGATTCATAACGACCGTATACAGGGTTATGAACGCGCTATTAAAGAAACACCTGAAGAGGATGCTGATTTGAAAAAGCTTTTTACAAGCTTTATTGGCGATAGTCACCAATTTAAGTTAGCCATAGCTACCGAAGTACAAACTTATGCACGCGATGTAGAAAACACTACATCGAGCAGTGGTGATATACACCGTACCTGGATTAATGTTAAGGCGTTCTTTACAGGCCATAATCCTAAAAGTGTGCTTGAAGAATGTGAGTTTGGTGAGGATGCTACGCAGAAGGCTTATAAATCTGCCACAGAAAACGAGCACCTGCCGGCTTACTTAATAGATTTGCTTACCGAACAGAACATTACTTTAAAGGCAGCGCACGATAAGGTGAAAGCCTTGCGTGATGCTAAAAGAGCCGAGCAATAAAATAGAGCCAATCCAATCAATCATTAAAGCATGCTGATTTGTTTTCGGCATGCTTTTTTGTTACTGTTAAGCCGCATAAGCGAAGGCATCTTTGTATATTGGCAGCAGAAAACAACATTCAGCTTTTAAAGCTGTTAAACAATCACTACAACAAGCATATTGATGAAAAAAGTAATTTTATTTATGATGCTTGCCGGCAGCGTTTCTGTGTTCGAAGCGTGCAACGTCGGCAATGCCAGCAAAGATGCTGCTGACTCGGTAAAGGATATAAATAACTACGATGTGTCGAACAAAGATACCTCTAAAACAGTAACCAGCACAGGCGGAGCTACTTTGTTAGATTACTCCGGCTCAGGTGGTATGACCATCCCTAAAGGCAAGCCTAGTGCGCGCACTACTATGGCTGCACCAACAGCTGCAGCACCTACGCCGGTTGCCGCAACCGACACAGCAAAAAAAGATTCCACAAAGAAATAAAGTCTTCCGGAGAAGTAAAGCTTCCTAAAAAGAACAATTGAATAATCCTTGCCATTAAATTGGTGAGGATTTTTTTTGAGTGCTAATACGGGAAATTTAAGCAAATAAAAAACCCCAATGCTTAATGCACTGGGGTTTTTTATTTGCTTAAAGCAGAAATTACATTTTTTTAGTAGTATCGGCAGCAGCAGTATCAACAGCAGCAGTATCAGTAACAGTTGAATCAACTTTTACAGTTGTGTCAACAGCAGCAGCAGTAGTATCAGAATCAGCAGATGAACCTGAACCAGAACCTTTACAAGCAACCATTGATACAGAGATAGCAAGGGCTAAAAAGCCGAATTTGAATGCATTTTTCATTTTAATTTCTTTTAATAAGTGATTAATAGTTTCTCTTTAATACCGGTAATTGCAAAAGGTAACCCGCTTAATTGAAAAAAAATTAAAAAAGTTTTTCAACCGCTATAAAACCCTCAGTATTACTGCTTTTTACTTACTGTTTTTTTAACAACAGTTTTTTTGGTGATGGTTTTACTAACAGTATCACCTGCTGCTGCAGTTGCCGACGAATCGCCAAGAGCAGATGTGTCAACTTTCGTTGAATCGACCTTGTAAGTTGTGTCGGTGGTGGATTGTGCAGATGATGACGAATCAACCAATGTTGTGTCGCCGGTATTTTTGTTGCCATTTGCATCGCAAGCTACCAGCATATTGGCCAAAGCTACCAGGGCCAATACAATTTTTAAATTTTTTTTCATGGGTATAAAATTTGAGTTGTGTTAGCAAGATTCTCAAATAGTGAGTATCTTCAAGATTTCACGTGTTTATTTGGTTGAATCAGTAGTAGCAGTATCCGGACTTGTGCTCATGGTATCAACGGTGACAGAAGTACCAGTATCACTTGGATGGTTTGCAACCGAATCGGTAGTGCCTTTAGGTGTACCGCTTTGGCATGAGGTTAAGGCTGCAATTACCACTGCTAAGCCCAAAGCTTTCATTGTGTTCTTCATAGTTGTAGTTGTTTTTATTTACCCTTAATCCGGGCTGTGCAAGAAAGGTAACCCATAATTTTATTTGCTTAATTATTTTTTTTTATCAATAATGGGTTACAATTTCGCATAAACAGTATTAAATAGTGAGTAAAGCGTTAAATAGTTCAGCACCAACAGATAGTGAAGTAGTGTTCGGAATCTTAAACAATTCAGAAACTATCTTGAAACGACTGTACGTGGCTTATTTCCCGATGGTGTTGCAGCTAATCATTAATAATAATGGCACGGCCGATGATGCAAAAGATGTTTATCAGGAGGCCATCATTGTTCTTTATAACAAAGTTAAAAGCGGAAAATTTGAGCTTAGCAGCAAATTGAAAACCTTTTTATACTCGGTTTGTCGTAAACTTTGGCTTAAAAGGTTACACCAAATGAGCCGTTACGGTGGTGATATAAAAGATTTTCAGGAGCACCTGGTGATGGAAGATGACAGCGAACTGCATACCGAAAAGGATATTCAGTTTGCCAAGATGGAAGGTGCACTCAAGCTGTTAGGTGAGCCGTGTAAAACTATTATTGAAGATTTTTACATTCACAACCATTCCATGCAGGATATATGTGAAAGGTTTGGATATACAAATGCAGATAACGCCAAAACTCAAAAATACAAATGCCTGCAACGGCTGAAAAAGTTATTTTTTCAGCAAACATAAGCGTAATACGATGAGTGAGTTACAACTAACAGAATTAATAGAGCGGTACCTTAACGGTGAGCTGAACGACGAGGAAAAGCAACGTTTTGAAGCTTTGCGTCGCGAAAATGCCACCGTTGATAGCCGTATTACTGATCATGCCCACTTTGTTGGTTTGATTAAGCAATATGGCGAGCGTGTTGAGCTGGAAAAACGATTAAACGCTATACACCACGAAATTGATGTGCATACGCTTACTGAAGAGTTAACTGTTCATCCAAACTGGGTGGTTAAAATGTGGCGCAACCATCATTCAAAAATATCGGTGGCTGCCTCTATCGCTATATTTGCAATTTTAAGCACACTCTACCTGAGCGGTTATTTTAATAAGCCAACTACCAATTTCACAGCCCTGCGTCGCGAAATGCAAAGCATAAAGCGCACAGCCGAAAATGCTGAGCGCAGCAATAAAGCCTTACTGCATGATATTAAATCGGGTAAGCGGGTGGTTAGTGCAGGTACCTTTGCGGGTTCGGGTTTTGCTTTAACATCAAACGGCTACATTATTACCAATTTCCATGTGATCCGCAATGCCGACTCTGTATATGTTCAAAATTCAGCCGGCGATTCTTATCATACAAAGCTAATTTTTACTGAACCAGCATACGATATAGCTGTACTTAAAATCGATGATTCGGCTTTTACTGCCTTAGGCAACATACCCTATAATTTTCGCAAGGGCCGGAGTGATGTAGGAGAAGACCTTTATACCGTTGGTTTTCCTGGCGACTCATTGGTGTTAGGCCGTGGCTATTTAAGCTCTGCAAATGGCTTAAATGGTGATACAGTGGCTTACCAGGTTTCATTGCCGGTTAATCCGGGCAACAGCGGCGGCCCAGTGCTTGATGGAAAAGGGAATATTATAGGTATCATAAGCGGTAAGCAAACCCAGGTGGAAGGCGCTGCTTACGCCATTAAATCAAAATACCTGTTTAAAATTGCCCGCGAAATAACTAAAGATTCTACTAACAATAAGATAACCTTAAACAGCAAGAGCAGTTTAACTGGCTTAAACCAGTCTCAGCAGTTTAAAAAGCTTAAGGATTATGTATTTATGGTGAAGGTGTACAATTAATTACATCGTTTATTAAAATAAAAAGGGCCCTTCTTTATTCTGAGAAGGCCCTTTTTTTATTTAAGCTTTTTGAGTGTTACTTATATCTACTTAGTTCAGTGTTGGGTTCTCCGGAAAATTAGCGATGTGGGCATAGCGCTGTCCCAGGCTTATTACTACCTCGCGCCATAAATTTTGCTCATCATGCGTAAAAAGAATTTCAGGGTTAAATTTATTAGCCACAATCCAGGTGTCTTCCAGTATCTCAGCGTCTAGCTGGCCGGTTGTCCAGCCCGAGTAGCCGGCAAAAAACTTAATCTCATCTTCAGTAATTTGGTAGGTGGAGAGCAGTTCCTTCACCTGTTCAAAGCTTCCACCCCAATATATGCCGTCCCAAATTTCAACGCCGCCTTCAATTTTATCGGGGCAACGGTGTATAAAGTGCAGGGTGTTGTTGGCCACTGGTCCGCCTACATAAACCGGCATTTCTGAGTAAGCAACATCAGGTAACACATCCCCAAGTTTATACTCACTGAGCTGGTTAAGTACATAACCCAATGTGCCTTCTTCGGAATGTTCAGCCAGCAGTATAACCGAACGCTTAAAATTAGGATCCATCATAAAAGGTTCAGAAATTAACAGGCGGCCTGATGCGGGTGTTATAGTACTTAACATAGTTTACAATTTATTAAGATAACATGAACAGTTGAAATATGTTCATTTTAGCATTTCACTGATAAATGATTAATAGCAATTAGTAAGTTTGCATAAAATGGACAAAATAGATTTACAAAACCTAAGGCAGGACTACCGCGCCAGTACTTTATCTGAAGCTGCCGTTAAAGGTAACCCCCTAAAGCAGTTTGAAAGCTGGTTTAATGATGCAGTTGCTGCCGAAATACACGAGCCCAACGCTATGACGCTGGCCACTGCAACTACTAACGGATTACCCTCGGCCCGTATTGTGCTGCTTAAAGGTGTTGATGAACAAGGGTTTTCGTTTTATACCAACTACCTGAGCCGTAAAGGCAAAGAAATTGCGAAAAACCCACATGCAGCACTGGTGTTTTTCTGGGGCCCGCTCGAACGGCAGGTGCGCATTGAAGGTACACTCGAAAAGCTGAGCAAGGAAAAATCTGAACAATATTTTCATTCCCGTCCGTTTGGTAGTCAGATTGGTGCTGTGGCATCGCCGCAAAGCCAGGAAATACCTAACCGCGGAAGTTTGGAAAGTAAATGGCAGCAGTTGGAGAAAGAATATGAAGGTAAAGAAGTGCCTAAGCCTGCTTATTGGGGTGGCTATATATTAAAACCTCAGCTGGTAGAGTTTTGGCAAGGTGGGTCGAGCCGTTTGCATGACCGTATTTTGTACAAGAAAGCTGGCAAAAGCGACTGGAAAATTGTGAGATTAGCGCCATGATGTTTGAAGAAGTTAAACAACTGCTCGTTGAGCGTTTAGGCAATAATGTAATTATTGGTGAAGAAGTGGGCGGTTTACAGCCTGCCCTAATAATTGCGCCTGAACGTATTGTAGATGTTTGCCTTGAGCTTCGTAACAATCCGGCAACCTATTTCGATTACTTATCGTGCCTTTCTGGCGTGGATTATGGCATAACGGCTAATCGCTTTGGGGTAGTGTACCACTTGGCTTCCATACCGTACCAAACACAACTAACGCTAAAGATAAGTAAAGAACACGGCCGCGAAATTGAAGACTTACCAGTATTTCCCAGCGTTTCATCAGTTTACCGCACTGCCGACTGGCATGAGCGTGAGGCTTATGATTTGTTAGGAATTTTCTTTGAAAATCACCCTGATTTAAGGCGCATTTTACTGCCCGATGATTGGGAGGGTTATCCGGTTAGGAAAGATTACAAAGCGGCCGAATATTATAAAGGCATAAAAATAGATTGATTTCGACTTTTGGAGGTTGAAAATCCACAATCATGAAAAACGACGCACTCGAACGTTACCATCATAAAATAGCTCAGGCGGCCACACAGGATATGATTCTGAATATGGGGCCTCAGCACCCGTCTACACATGGGGTGTTACGGTTGGAACTGATTACCGATGGTGAGATTGTTAAAGAGGTGATACCGCATGCCGGTTACCTGCACCGGTGCTTTGAAAAGCACGCCGAATCGCTTACCTACCAGCAAACCATTCCGTTTACCGACCGTATGGATTACCTGGCCTCTATGAATAATAGCCACGTTTGGGTAATGGGCGTTGAGCGCATGATGGGCATTGATAAAGACATACCCAAGCGGGTAGAGTATATACGCGTTCTGGTATGCGAACTTAACCGCATTGCAGCGCACTTGATTGCTATTGGTACTTACGGAATAGATATTGGCGCTTTTACGCCTTTTTTGTGGTGTTTTAGAGATCGTGAGCACATCATGGGAATGCTGGAATGGGCGTCGGGCTCACGTATGCTATATAATTATATATGGATTGGTGGTTTATTTTTTGATTTGCCGGTGGGCTTTGAAGAGCGATGCCGCGAATTTGTTGACTACTTTAAACCTAAAATGGTTGAGCTTAACGGATTGTTGACCGATAACCAAATCTTTATTAGTCGTACAGCTAATGTGGGGATCTTACCACTCGACGTTGCGATAAATTACGGCTGCTCCGGGCCGATGTTACGCGGATCGGGGTTGAAGTGGGATTTAAGACGGATTGATAATTATTCAGTTTATCCTGAAATAGATTTTGACATACCTGCCGGGACCGGTGAAATGGGTACCAAAGGTGATTGCTGGGACCGTTATAAAGTACGTGTTGATGAGATAGAAGAGTCGCTGAAAATCATTGAGCAATGCCTTGATCGTCTGCAAAAAGAACTTAAGCGTACCCCCGACTTTGACCCAAGGGCAAAGCTGCCACGTAAAATAATTCCGAAAGCTCAGGACTATTACATGCGTGGCGAGGGCTCTAAAGGCGAATTAGGCTATTACTTTATTGCAGACGGTAAGTCGGAAGTGCCATTTCGTGTAAAAGCACGGGGTCCGAGCTTTAACAATTTGCACGTATTATCCGAAATATCTAAAGGTGTAATGATCGCAGACCTTATTGCTATTGTAGGTTCGATAGATTTTGTACTAGGCGAAGTTGATAGGTAACAGGTTGCGGTCCATACGCATTAGTTATATGACAGTGTTTAAAGCAATTTCAACCATTACCTAATCGTCGTACCCTGAAGGGTAGCCTTGTTGTTTCATCTCCAAAGCCGAGTTGGTTACCTTCTTGGCCAAATCCTGTTTATAAGCTATTAATCGGTGCCCAAGCTCTTCATCTGCAGTAGAAAGTATTTGTGCGGCCAATAATCCCGCATTTTTGGCTGCATTGAGCGCTACAGTAGCCACCGGAATGCCATTTGGCATCTGCAGGATGGAAAGTACAGAATCCCAACCATCAATAGAGTTGCTGGATTTAACCGGCACACCAATAACAGGCAGATGCGTTAACGAGGCTACCATGCCGGGTAAATGGGCTGCACCGCCTGCACCGGCAATCACCACTTTTAATCCGCGGCCTGCGGCCGATTTAGCGTATTCAAACAACCTGTCGGGCGTGCGGTGTGCCGACACTACGGTTATTTCATATTCTACACCTAGTTCGCTTAATACATCGGCAGCATCTTGCATAATATTAAGGTCAGACTTGCTGCCCATGATGATGCCTATTTTAAATTGGTTCATTCTTTAAATAAGTTTAGCTGATCACCTTCAGTGTTTGCTGAACGTAACGTGCCTTTTCAATAGCTTTTTCGCGGTCTGTGTCTACTATGGTAACGTGGCCCATTTTACGGAATGGCTTGGTTAGCGCCTTGCCGTATAAATGGATGTACACCCCAGGGCATTTCAACGCTTTCTCAATACCTTGATATATAGCAGGCCCTTCGTACCCTTCTTCCCCCAAAACATTTATCATAATGGCATTGCTCAGGCTGTCGGTATTGCCGAGAGGCTGGTTAAATATGGCTCGCAGGTGCTGTTCAAATTGCGATACCGTGTTGCCCTCAATAGTTTGGTGGCCGCTGTTATGCGGACGCGGTGCCAATTCATTCACCAGTATTTTGCCGTTTTTGTCTAAAAACATTTCAACAGCTAATAAGCCTACAATTTTTAGGCTTTCGGCAATTCTTTTAGCAATTTCAGCTGCATCCTGCTGCACTTCAAATGGCAGCGTTGAAGGGGATATCAAAAACTCTACGAGGTTGGCTTGTGGGTTAAACTCCATTTCTACCAATGGGAAAGTGCTCAACTCGCCGTTTTCGTTACGAGCCACAATTACCGCAATTTCTTTTTCAAAATCAACCCAACGCTCTATAAGACTAGGCTGCGTAAACGCATTGGCCAGGTATGACTCATCAACCACCTTGTAAACACCCTTGCCGTCATAACCATCACGGCGTAACTTTTGTATATAAGGAAAGGGGATGCTAGCTTGCTGCAAGTCTTTTGCCGATGAGATGATCTGAAATTCGGCTGTCGGAATGTCGTTCTCTTTAAAGAACTGCTTTTGTAAGCCCTTATCCTGTATCAATCGGATAACGCGGGGTTGCGGATATACAATTACACCTTCACGTTCCAACTGCTCAAGCGCATCAACGTTTACCTTTTCAATTTCGATGGTAAGCAGATCAACCTTTTTTCCAAAATTGTATACGGTTTCATAGTCGCTTAGTGAGCCAACTACAAATTCGTCACATAATTTACGGCAAGGTGCCTCCCGGTCTGGATCCAACACTTTTACCGTAACGTTATAGTTTATAGCTTGCTGTATCAGCATGCGGCCCAGTTGTCCACCACCTAAAATGCCAAGCTTTAAATCACCATAAAATGCTTTCATATTTCGATGTACAATTTTACCCCAAATCTTTCAAAAAGCCTAAATCATTTTAACCAAATCATTCCACAGGTCTAGGTTTGTAATCTGGAATTCTATTTGATAAACCTGCAGGTAATAGCTGCTGTGCAAATTAATTACAAACTTTGTACGGCTCTTTCTTATTATAACCTTAAAATTAATTTTAAGTTAATAGCTAGAATAAATGAATAACTCAAAAAGCCAACAAGAATATTATCATAAAGGGCAAAGTATTCAGAGCAGATTATTGCGGTTTATTTTAAGAGCCTTAAACATAAAAGGCATGCTTAGCAAAACGACTGATGTTTTCTCCAGCAATCGCTTGCATAAGATAAATATGCCTGACCCGCCTAAAAGCACTTTGAAAGATATTGATTTAAAAATTACAGAAATTGACGGACGAAAAGTTTATACCCTCAGCCCGAAAAAAAATAAAGCAGATAAATATATCTTGTTTTTTCATGGTGGAGCTTATGTTATCAATTTTACGCTGTATCACTGGCGTATGCTGGCTCAACTTGTGAGAGAAACAGGATTTACCATTACCGCACCCGATTACCCGTTGCTGCCCGATTATACGTACAAAGAGCGTATTGCAATGGCGCAAAAGCTTTATAATAGTCTTTTAAATCATGCGTCTCCACGCAATATCTTTTTTATGGGCGATTCGTCTGGCGGAAACTTAGCCTTATCATTAGCGCAAAAGCTCCTGTACGACGGAATATCCCAACCAAGGCATATTGTATTGCTATCGCCATGGCTCGATGTGTCAATGAGTAATCCGAAAATTAAGGAGGTTGACAAACGGGACCCTTATCTGGCAACCAATGGCGACCAATTAGGCCGTATGCACGCTGGAGACCGTGATATGAAAGACTACTTAGTGAGCCCTATGTATGGGCCGGTTAAAGGTTTAGTCGAAATAAGCTTATTTACCGGTACGGATGAAATTCTGAATCCCGATGCCCATAAGTTTAAGGATTTAGCAAATACGCAAGGGGTAACTATCAACTTTTATGAGTATGAACATATGATTCACGACTGGATATTATTTCCTATACCGGAGGCTAAAAAAGCTTTTAAGCAAGTTATAGCAATTATAAAAAGATAATGAGATGATAGGTGTTAATTCATAAAAAAAGCCGCTTTCCTTAAGAAAAGCGGCTTTTTTTGATATTGTAATATTTAATTAGTCGTTATAAGCAACTTTAGGTGTGCTTGCCGTAGTTGAAGAATAAAACAACGCTTTGTTAGTTGACTCTGCAAATATTAAGCACTCGCGGAATCCGCGGCCACTAACAGCTAAAGTGCTGGCGCTACCCTTCATTAACGGAGAAAGTATAACCTGATAGCTTTGGAACGGCTGGGTGTATTGTTTGCCCATTGTAGCCCAGGCAGCGTTCATGTTTAACTGCTGGCCTTGTTCTTTAATAATCTTAGTGTACAGGTTATTATGCTCTGCATAAAAGCTGCGGAAGTTTGTTTTCTCTATAAAATCTTCAATAGCACCAACATAACGTCTAAAATCAACACGGTTTAAATCAACACGGTATTCGGTTTTAAGAACCATATTATTATGCTTATTAAATTTGTAAGCATAAAGGCCGTTACGGAAGTGGGAAAAATTATTACCGTTAGCTAATAAATCACTGTTCAGTAATTTTACAGCTTTGTGGTTTTTGAATGCAGCAAACTGCTTCATAACGTCTTTATAGTAAGCGCTCTCTTTATTAATAAGGGTAGTGTCATTACTACCTGTTTCCGTTAAAGATAAAAGGATATAGCCTAATTCGCCAGTTTCCGGTATTTGAGCAGTAACTTGGTTGGTATTTGCTTTGATGTGTTTAGAGCTGTAATGTCCGGCGAGATCGTTGTAGCTTTTACAGCCGGTGCTAAGCATTACGGCAGCACCCAATAACATCGCACAAACCATAGGGGCTTTGTAAAATAATTTCATATCAATAGTTGTTTTAGTCCTTAGACGTAATTAGGGGATGAATAGTTACGTTAAGTAATAATATTATGATATAAAAATAAGATAAATATTTAATATCTATAAGAAGGTAGAAAGTTATTTTTTAAATTAATTATTAATTAACGCTACTTAGACAGTAATTAAAGATTCCCCTTCAATTTTCTTTTGCAGTTCTATTATCGCGCCTATTAAAGCCTCCGGGCGGGGCGGGCATCCCTGCACATATACGTCTACCGGAATAATACGATCAACGCCTTTAACAACATGGTAACCATGTTGCCAATAGGGGCCCCCGCAGTTGGAGCATGATCCCATTGATATGACATAGCGTGGCTCGGGCATTTGCTCATATAAACGTTTAATGCGTTCGGCCATTTTAAAGGTTACCGTTCCGGCAATAATAATAACATCTGCCTGGCGGGCCGAGGGGCGTGGAAACACGCCCATGCGGTCAACATCATAAGTTGAGGCATACATGCCCATCATTTCAATGGCGCAGCAAGCTATGCCGAAGCTTAGCGGCCAAATAGATGATAGACGCGCCCAGTTAAGCAGATCATTTAATTTAGTGACAATTACACCACCCTCTTCATTCATTTCCTGACTCATCTGTGGTTTTTTTAAATGATGGTTTAAATATAGGCTTTCGGGCAACCGGTGCAGAAGTGCTTGCAAAAGTAGCAGTAACCAAAACCGGCTCCGGTTCAGCCGAAAAGCTTTTTACTTTGAACGTTTTTTGCTGCTCATTTAGTGCGTCATAAACAGCTAATGGTATAACGGTATTTACCTCAGGAATAACCGGTTTAGGCTTAATCCATTCCAGATCGCCTTTGCGCCACACGTATAGCAAACCCAATATTAGTATCCCGGCAAAAACAAACATTTCTATCAGCGTAAATACGCCCCATCTGGCATCGGCGGCAATCAGATCGGCGTTGGCATATATGGTACACCACGGGAAAATAAATACCATTTCTACATCAAAAAGCAAAAATATGAGCGCTATAACATAAAAGCGGGTATTAAAAGGAATCCATGCGCTGCCTACCGGTTCTTCGCCGCACTCGTATGAGGTAAGCTTTTCGGGGTTGGGTTTGTTGGGTGAAATAAGCTTACTTAAAAACAAAGTCATGCCAACCAGCACAAAGCCGATAATCAGGAAGATAAATATCTTTCCAAATTCCGATATTTGCGAAACCTCATTCATGTCTGCAAATTTAACAAAACAAACAACTTTTGATGCTATAATTATAGGTGCCGGTGCCTGTGGTTTAATGTGTGCTGTTCAGGCTGGTTTTTTAGGCAAGCGTACCTTGATACTGGAAAAGAACAACCGGGCAGGAGCTAAGATATTGATAAGTGGCGGCGGCCGTTGTAATTATACAAATTTGCACACCTCTGCCCAGCAGTTTATTTCTGCTAATCCGCACTTCTGCAAATCGGCGTTTGCCCAGTGGACGGTTGATGATACTATCAGCTTTTTTGAAGCTTACGGCATACAGGGCCAGGAAAAAACCCTGGGGCAACTTTTTCCTACAACTAACAAGGCAAAGGATATAGTTGAAGTGTTTACCCAACTATGCCAGGATTTAGATCAGCCTGTTTGGCTTAACACCAATGTAAACGCTGTTGAACAGAGCGACGAAGGTTTTACTGTGAGCTATGAGCGCGACGGAAAATTGGGCAGATTAACGGCGCCTAAGGTGGTAATTACTACCGGTGGCTTACCTGTACAAAAACTGGGAGCAACAGATTTTGGAATGCGCATTGCCCGGCAATTTGGGATGAACGTTGTAAAACCAATGCCTGCACTGGTTCCTCTTACTATTACGGGTAAAGACCGGCCATGGTATGAGCAGTTATCGGGTAACAGTATTTTTTGCAGCGTCTCTAACGACAAGATAAGCTTCGAAGAAAATATACTCTTTACGCACTGGGGATTAAGCGGTCCTGCCATATTACAGCTTTCCTCTTACTGGCAGGCAGGTGAGGTGTTTTATATAGACCTGTTACCGCATCGGGATGTGGCGGAGCTTATTCAGAACGAGCGACTCATAAATCCGAAGAAAACGCTGGGCTTATTACTGGCTGGCTTGTACACCCGCAAGTTCGCCGATGCGTTGAGCGGACAATTGCCCGTTCAGAAAAATTTGGCATCTTTAAGTAAGGAAGACCTGGATGCAATTAAACAACAGATACATCACTTTAAAGTGAAACCGGCCGGCGACAAAGGTTACGACAAAGCAGAAGTGATGCGGGGCGGTATTGACACCAATGAATTGTCATCGAAAACAATGGAAGCTAAGAAGGTGCCGGGCCTTTTCTTTGGCGGCGAGTGTGTGGATGTAACCGGTTGGTTAGGAGGCTATAATTTTCAGTGGGCATGGGCTTGCGGGTTTGTTATAGCACAAAACTTATAGTGGTTTCTATTATTTTGTAAATAATTATCTTAAATGTATTTTTGTAACTCCCCTGTTACAAATGATTAAAAGATTAAACCTAACAAACAGTTACAAACCTGTTGTTTTCCTGTGGCTTGCCGTAAGTATCTTTTGTTGGCAGTACAAGTACTTTAATAACCGTTACAACAATTACAGCATCTTTGACGGAGTATACCATCATACCGTCGCGCAAACCAACTTATATGCGCCTTATCCCGCCGAGTATTACGATACTAATCACTATGGGCCATTTTTTAGTTTAGTGGTAGCGCCTTTTGCGGTGTTACCTACAGGCTTAGGCTTTTTTTTATGGAACCTGATGAACGCTGGCGTTCTGATCTGGGCCGTTACGCTTTTGCCCTTGGCAAATAAGCGTAAGATACTGCTATTGTTGCTTTGCTCAATCGAGTTTGCTAATACGCAACACTCTATTCAATTTAATCCGGTAATTGCGGCTTTCTTAATATTCAGCTTTTACTTTTTAGAGAAGAAGCGCGAAGAATGGGCTACGCTATTTATTGTGATTGGTGCTTTAATTAAGCTGTACCCTATAATTGGACTGGCTTTCTTCATGTTCTCGAAAAGGAAAGGAGCATTTGCATTGTGGTGTGTTATATGGGCAATTGTGGGTGTGTGCTTACCTATGCTTATTTCAAGTCCGCATTTTATTTTGCAGTCACACCTGGACTGGTATCACTCATTGAGCGACAAAAACATAGTGAACATTGGCTTAAATTCGGCTCAGGACCTTTCGGTTATGGGCGTTGTAAGGCGTATCACCAGTAACCTAACTATTCCTAATATTCCATTTTTAGCTGTAGGAGCTATTACCCTGGGATTAGCTGTTTTAAGGGTTAAACAATTTAGTTACCAAAGCTTTAAGCTACAAGTGCTCGCTTTGTGTTTAATGATTGTTGTATTGTTTAGTACAGGTTCTGAACCGCCTACTTACATAATAGCCATTATTGGCGCTATGATTTATTTATTGGCACAGCAAAGTCCGTTCAGTAACGGTAATCTGGCGTTTATTATACTAATTGCGTTGCTGGCCGGTTTAGCTTCTACCGATGCCATACCGGCGTTTATACGTAAGCCCTATGTAAGCCGCTACGCCATGAAGGTTTGGCCTTATATAGCCCTATGGGCTAAAATGGTTTATGAACTCTTGATGTCTGATTTTGGCAATAAGGAAAAGCAGCTTAAAGCTGCTAATATTCTACATCCTATTGGTACGCCAGAACAGCCTTTGCAAACTGCCAGTTAGTTTTTGTGTGATGTTTTTACATCCTTGTAGTACTTAATAAGATTATCCATCTTATTGATGCTGAATTTGCCTTTCTGAATGGCCTCTACAACCTGTGGCTCATCACCCATTATGTCGCTCATAACATCAACAAAATTCATGGGGGTAACCTGGCTCATTTCACCCACGCTGGCACCAAAGTAATAGGTGATTCGGGTGCTGTAGCCGCCATTACCGCCTCCGCCGCCCAAGCTTATGCCAACACCGCCACCGCCATAGCCGCCGGTACCAAAGCCTCCAGAAAAGCTCGGGCTCAGTTTAAAACCGCCACCTCCACTGCTGCCCCCCTGGTAAACATATAGCTTTAAGGGTTCATCCAGTTCTACCCGTACAAAATCCAATTCGGCTTTTGGCCACGTTTCATAAGAGGGGGGATGGGCTACAATAAAGCTGTCTTTACCGGCTACGTAGTACTTAATATCGCTGGCACTTAATTTTATTTCGTTGGCTTTGGGATTGTCTTTATAGATAATAAATCCCTCGTTTTTTATAGGGCCTTTGCCGGTTTGGCCGGTCTGTATTAGTCCGGGTACCTTGTTGCCCTTGGTATCAAAAAAATAGCCAGGCTGCCACTTTTGAGCAAAAGCAGACAGATTTAGTAATAGTGCAGCTGTAAAGGTTAGATTGCGAAACATAGTTAATTAATGATACACGTCATCGTCAGGTGGTACTGGCATTTTGCCCGTACGGTAATATACCAGTAAATCCTGCATATCTTCCAAACGGAGTATTTTACTCTTTATTTTATCTTGAATATCGGGTTTGTTAGCCATAACCAGGCTCATCATTTCAATAAAGTTCTTTTTGGTTAGCAAGGTTAAATTTTCAACATTGGAGCCAACATAATATTCCAGGTTAGTACTACTACCATAGCCCGCAGGTACAGCGCCGAAGCCCATGCTACCTCCACCTAAACGTAAAGAACCATTGCTTACTAACAACTTATACAATTTTACATTTTCGTTAGCTAACACTTGCAATACAGGCGCAAAATGAGTTTCCTTGGATTTTGATACCACAAAGCTGTCGGTGCCAAATGTAAAAGCTCTAATATTTTGCGTGCTAATTTTTGCCTCATCCGTATGTTCGTTGGGTTTAAACCGAATGAAATTTTGCTTTGGTGATTTCGCATTAACGATATACCAGGAAATTAACCCGTTTTTTTTCTTATTAAGCGTGTCGTAATAACTACCGGATTTCCAATCGCGGAACAACTGCGCTTTACTTGGCACTGTAACAGTCAAAATACACAATAGCAGCAAAATTGTACGCATAAGATTTAGATATTTGAAACGAATATAGTATTAAAATAAAATGATGACTGTTGATTTACGAAGCGACACCGTAACCAAACCAACGCCAGGTATGCTCGAAGCCATGTGGAGCGCTAAGGTTGGTGATGACGTTTTTGGCGAGGATGAGAGTGTGAATGAATTGGAAGCCAAAGCTGCCGCCATGTTCGGCATGGAAGCCGCAATTTTTTGCCCGTCGGGTACCATGACCAACCAAATCGCAATAAAGTGTTTTACGCAACCGCTCGATGAACTGATTGCCGACCAAACTGCGCATGTGTATCGTTATGAGGGCGGGGGGATTGCTTTCAACTCTGCCGTTTCTACCCGTTTGCTGAACGGTTACCGTGGCATATTAACAGCTGAAATGATAGAGCCTGAAATTAACGCCGTAGGCAACATACACTATCCTAACACCAGTTTAGTTGTACTGGAAAATACAGTAAATAAAGGAGGCGGGAGCTGCTATACATTGGATCAGATTGAACCTATTGCAGCGTTGTGCAAACGCCGCAACTTGAAATTGCATTTAGATGGCGCCCGGATATTTAATGCGCTGGCACATACTGGTGATAAAGCTGTTGATTATGGTAAGTATTTTGATGGTATATCGGTTTGCTTGTCTAAGGGATTAGGTACACCGGTAGGCTCGGTATTGCTGGCCAGTAAGAACACCATTACTTATGCACGCCGTATACGCAAGGTGTTAGGCGGTGGTATGCGGCAGGCCGGCTTTTTAGCAGCAGCCGGTAGCTATGCTTTAGACCATCACGTAGAGCGTTTGAAAATAGACCATATACATGCTCAGATACTGGCCGACGAATTGGCTAAATGTACATGGGTAACCAATGTGATGCCGACCGAAACCAATATAGTATTATTTGATACAGAAGGGCCGGCGGATGCCGTTGTAGCCAAACTACTTTCAAAAGGCATTAAGGCAGGCTGTACCGATACCAAACGTATCCGCTTTGTAACTCACCTAGATATACACCCTGAGCAGATTGAGTATACCGTTCAGGTGTTGAAGAACCTTTAGCCAGTAAGTTTGTGTAAGGCCCGCTAGTTGGTAAGTTGGCAGATAGATGCTGACTTACCAACTAGCGGACTTATTAACTCACAATTATCTATCAGCTCCCTGTCTTTCAACCATCCAGCCCGGATATTCTTTGTTGAGGGCGCTTACTTCATCAATCTTTTTCAGGTCATCAGCCGAGAGTTCAAGCCCGGTTGATTTGATATTGTCGTGGAGTTGATCGATCCGCTTTGCACCGATGATAGTGCTCGTAATGCCTGGTTGCTGCCTTACCCATGCCAGTGCTACTGTAGCAGCAGAGGCATCATAACGCTTGCCAATTTCGCTTATCACGTCAATAATGTCATACGTTTTTTCCTTGTTAATGGGCGGGAAGTCGAAGGTTGCCCGGCGGCCGTCACCCGTCTTTTCATCATCCCTGGTATACTTGCCCGAAAGGAAACCTCCTGCAAGTGGGCTCCATGGCATTACTGCCAAATTTTGGTCTTGCGCTAATGGCAATATTTCCCGCTCAATATCTCTGCCTGCTAACGAGTAAAAGTATTGCAAGCCAGCAAATTTATTCCAGCCATGCTTTTCGGCAATACCCTGTGCTTTCATTACCATCCATGCTGGCCAGTTACAGCAGGCTATGTAACGTACTTTGCCGCTTAGTACAACATCGTTTAAGGCCCGCATGGTTTCTTCAACCGGAGTGCGTTGATCTACGCCATGCACATATAGAATATCTATATGATCTAACTGTAAACGTTGCAGACTTTCATCAACAGAATTAAAAATATGATAACGTGAAAGACCTACGTTGTTGATACCATCGCCCATTTTACCGCGAACCTTGGTGGCAATCACCAGATCGTTACGGCTGAGGCCTAAATCTACAATAGACTGGCCAAGCAGCTTCTCAGATTCGCCGAAAGAATACACGTTGGCCGTATCTATAAAGTTAATGCCGGCGTCAATCACCGTCTTCATCAACTCGTTTACCTCTTGCTGTTGTATTTTACCTATGGCTTCCCAAATACCCTTTCCGCCAAAGGTCATGGTACCAAAGCAAATCTCGGAAACCAGCAGCCCGGTTCCGCCTAAAAAGTTGTACTTCATGTTAGTGTTGTTTAGAAATTTTAACTACAGCGGCAGCGCTTTTGTTTATGTAGCATGGTCAGCCAATAGTCATACCTCAACACCAGTGCATGCCTTAGCCATACACGAAATAAACAGTCTTTGTGCCACGTTCCTTAGCGTACTCTAAAAAGCGTTTAAAGTTCCGCAGGTCATGTCCAAGATTGTTGTCAATGTAGCCATCGCCCAGGTCGGTATTAAAGTCAGAAAAGTAGAAGTTTCTGTTTAGAATATCTTCTTCATTTACATCGGGTAAAAGTAACGCCGGTATATCGGCTACGGTTGATAGCTTCTCTATTAATTGTGTTATCAATACGCTAACTTTATCAATATTTCCCCTTAAAGCGCTCCTTCGTGCTTCTACTTTTTGTAAAATCTCTTCTCTTTCAATATCCGACTTTGCATATTCAAGCAGAAATTGAATTTCGCTTTCATCCCCATAATTATTCATGTCATACAGCGGAGAAATATCTGTTCCGGCCATTCTTGCTATTTGATCCAGTTCGGGCTCACCTTCTATCAGGTCTCTTCTGGACATTAAATCACAAAAAGTCCTGCTTAAGCTGTGCCGTTTAAAGTTATTGTCATCCTGGTCGTAATAAGTTGCGTCGAAGACATCAACAGGGTTATCTACGTGGATGTGAATGTCTAAGCCCATAGTTATTTATTGCATGTGTAGGCTAATATAAAAACATTAATGATGTTTCTTGTTTTATATGGTATAATGAACCGCCTCCTTAAAAAACTTGAAAAAATTGGCCGCGACCCAAAGATAACTGCTAAGGCAGCGGGGTTAAGATACGTGTCTGACACCTCGCCGGGTTATACACGCAAACCCTCAGGCAAGGGCTTCGCTTTTTATGACGCGGATGGGGGGCTGGTAAAAGATAAAGAACTTATACAAAGATTTAACAAGCTCATTATTCCGCCGGCTTATACCAAAGTTTGGATATCTCCTTACGAGAACAGCCACTTGCAGTTTACCGGTACTGATGCTGCCGGCCGCAAGCAATATCGTTACCATGCCGATTGGAATAAAATCCGTAACCAATCTAAATATCACCGCCTGCAGGCGTTTGCCGCTCATTTACCGGCTATTCGCCAGCAGGTTGATCAGGATTTGCTGCGCCGTAATCTGGATCATGATAAAGTTTTAGCGCTGGTTGTTAGGTTAATGGAACTAACCAGTATACGTATAGGCAACGAGTCGTACAAAAAGCTGTATGGCTCTTACGGTTTAACCACCATGCAGGATAAGCATGTAAAGGTAGATGGGTCCAAAATCAATTTTGAGTTTAAAGGCAAAAAAGGAGTTTATCATAAGATAGACTTGCAAAGCAAAAGACTGGCCCGTTTGGTTAAGCAATGCCGTGATATACCCGGTAAGGAGTTGTTTCAGTATTATGATGATGAAGGAAAACGCTGTACCATCGATTCGGGTGATGTAAACGGTTACTTGAAGCAAATTACCGGCGAGGATTTTACTGCCAAAGATTTTCGTACCTGGGCTGGCAGTGTAAGCGCTCTATATGCCTTTAAGGAAGCGGGCGAATTTGAAAACCAGACCCAATGCAAAAAAAATATCATCAGTGTGCTGGACGAAGTAGCCATTAACCTGGGCAACACCCGCACGGTATGTAAAAAGTATTACGTGCACCCAACCGTAATTAAAAGTTACGAGGAGGGCACGCTTTTTAAATACATCCAGAACCTGGACGAGGATAAGGATATCAGGGCTTCGGAGCTTAATACTGCAGAGAAAGCCTTGCTCGAGATACTGGAAAAAGAAAAGCTGGCCGAGGCCAGCTGATCTATAAAGAACGGGAAACTATATTAACACAAAAAATTATTTCTTCGGGGTGCTCTTGGTGCTTTCTTGAGTAGTTATTTTTATAATCCCATACGATGCTTTTGCTCCGTATTGCGTGGTAATAGCAGAATCTTTAATTATATCAATACTCTTAATACTGTTGGGGCTTAAGCCTTTCATGTCCTCATTAGTGGCTTCTTTGCCATTAATTAAAATTAACGGATTGGCAGCGGAGTTTGGGTTTTTAAAAGATAAGGTTAGTGGCTCACGCGAGCGGGGGGTAGCGTATCCCACAACGGCTACTTCTTTTAACTGGCCTTTGGGCGATGACTTATGAAGACTGTCGAGCATTTTTTGGGAGGCAGCAGACGTCACACGTGTAAGGCTTAGTCTGCTGGTGTCATGTTTCGTAGTTACACCTATAACGCCGGCTGTTCTGGTTGCTGAACCGCTATTGTAAGAGCTTTTTAAAATAGCAGAATTCGGGCTGGTGACTTTTTCCAGCATCTCTTTCGTTTCAGGGTTATTAATGCCGTCTTTGGTTACAATAAGTACAGCTCCGTTTTTTGCCTTTTCGCCAAACAGGCTGGTTGCTGCTGTACCGTGAAGCACATTAACGCTATGGATAGCATTGGGGTTAAGGCTGCCCAGAGCTGTTTTAGAAGAGATAGGCTTACCGTTTATGAGGTAATAGGCCGAATCGACTCCAACGGAACCTATAACAAGTTTGCCCTTTACTTTTGGCGTGTCATTGCTAATGTTTATTTGATTAACTACATCATTAAAGTTGGTATCAACCGTCTGGTTAAGCTCTGTTCTGTAGCCCTTAAGTTCCGAGGTGTTAGTGCGTATGGTTACCGGTTTAAGTACTGGCTTAATAACAATCTGGTTGCTTGCCGTTGCATGAGTTGTGGCTTCAGTTGCTATTGCTATAATTTTGTTAGATGCTGCTTTGACAGCATGATAACCTTTTCTTATGAGTGCAGCCTTAGATGTTCCAAAGGCTAATAACAGCACTAACACAGCTGGTGCTATAAAGCTATAGCGGGTGAGGCTAAAAGCCGAAGATCTTTTTGAGTTCATCATCATAATTCTTTTTTTAATTGTTGAAATATTGAAGTGGTTCACCATGGCATTAGGAGAGGTGTCGAAACTGGCGTATAGTAAACTGTATTGGTAACTTTTTACGTCAGTGCCTTTTTGCAGTACATTGCGGTCGGTAATAAATTCAAGGTTCTCGCTTACCGCTTTTTTCATTAACCATACGCCTGGGTTAAACCAGTAAAACATCAAGCTCAGTTCTGCTAATAAGATATCCAGCGTATGCCATTGCTTAATGTGCACTTGCTCATGAGCAATAATTGAATGCAGTTCTTCGGCGGCATGATGCCTTGGGTTGATAAATATACTTTGCCAAAAAGAGAAGGGATTAACCTCATCTGCAATAACTCTTACCTTTTGGTTATATAAGTTAGCTGGTTTAGAATTGTGGTAAATGCGGTAAAGCGACAAAAATTGGATTGCTAAACGCAAAGCCATAACAGATACGCCAATCCAAAAAACTACAATCACCCATTCCCAATAATTGGCATGTGCAATAGGTTTTGCCAATACTGCTGCACGGCTGTTTAGGTTAATTACAACAATCTGCAACGGTTCCACCAGTTTTTGGTGGTGCTGCATCATGTTGCTCAAATCAATTTGCGGGTAAATGCTTGAAAATAAGATTGCCGTTATGAGGTAAACGCGGTTTAATGTATAAAAAGTTAGTTTACGTAGCACAGCATAATAGCCAAGGCAAAACAGCAGCAGGGCAATATTCACTTTAAGTAGATATATTAACAATGCAGGCATGGCGTTACTTTTTATGATTTTCAATTAGTTTTATAATCTCTTGTAATTCATCGGCGCTTATCTTTTGGTCTTTTGCAAAAAATGTAACCAATTCTTTATAGGAGTTTTTAAAGTAATTATTTACAAACCCGCTCATAAAGCGCTTCTTGTAATCTTCTTCCTTTATTAAGGCCGAGTATTGATAGCTATTGCCAATCTTTTCACCTTTCACAAATCCTTTGCGTTCTAAATTTTTTACAGTGGAGGCAAGGGTAGTATAAGGCGGCTTTGGTTCGGGCATGGCATCCAAAAAGTCTTTAATGAAACCTTTTGTGTTTTGCCATATCACCTGCATGGCGTCCTCTTCTTGCTGCGTTAATTTTTCCATCTTTCTACGATAACTTCGTAAATCTACGAAAGTTTCGTAAATAAAGAAAATTATTTTAAAATATATTGTGGCTTATAAACACTTTCATCGCGTAATGGGTCATAAGTTGGTAGATTAATTAGAAGCAGGCCAGGCCGTAAATGGTATAATTTACCATGGAGAAACAATTGCAGTTCTAAATCTTAATAACTTAGCAACTTGTAATTCAAATAAAATAAAATGCCTTTTAGAACAACAGTTATTACGGGTGCAACATCGGGTATAGGTAAAGAAACTGCTTTAGCACTGGCTAAAATAGACCATGCGTTGTACCTGTTGGTACGTAATGTTGACAAAGGCGAGGCCCTAAAAAAGGAACTGGTAGCACAATCCGGCAACCGTAGTATTTTTGTAGTGCACTGCAATTTGGCAGATATGGAGTCTGTACAGCGGGCGGCTACCGAGTTAAAGGGAAAGCTTTTTGCTATCAATACGTTAATCAACAATGCTGGTGGTATTAACCAAACCCGTAAGTTAAGTAAAGACGGTTATGAGTTAACTTTTGCTATGAACCACCTGGGGCACTTTTTGCTAACGATGAGCCTGATGCCTTTGTTACAAAAAGGGCAGGCCCGCATTGTTAATATCAGCTCAGAGGCGCACAAAATTGCAAGACCGCAGTTGTTAAACGATTTTCAGTTCGAACGCGATTACTCATCGTTTAAGGCTTATGGTTTGGCCAAGCTGTGTAATATTTATTTCACTAAATCGCTTGCTGAAAAATATGTTCAGGCTGGCATAACTGCATACGCTGTACACCCGGGCATTGTAAGCACGGGCTTTGGCACTGAGCTGGGTGGATTTGGTAAAGTGCTGATGATGCTGGCTAAGCCTTTTATGATTACACCACGGCAAGGTGCAGAAACCAGCATTTACCTGGCCGGCGCTGCAAAATTAAATCCTAAATTAAGCGGTCAGTACTTTAAAAAAGGCAGTGTGGCACAAACTAATCTGGCGGCACAAAATGCATCAGCACGTAACAAGCTATGGCAGATTAGCGAGCAGTTAGCGGCACCTTTTTTAATATAAGCGTAACAATGTTGTAACATGTAATAATGTCATGGTTTTGTAAATAAGTTTTATTATCTATGCTTACTCAACCATAACGCTAATTAATATATGCTACTGAACAGAAAGCTCATCGTCACTATTGGCTTAGTATCTGCCGTAATTTTCGTCTCTACCACATCTATGCAGCAGCAGTCGAAAACTGTTGATGAAAAAAAGTTTCAGAATCTCAAAGTTCTGCCGAAAGACATTTCAGAAAAAGAGCTGCACAACGTAATGGACGAGTGGGGCGCGGCTTTGGGCGTACGGTGCAATTTCTGCCATTCGCGTAACGAAGAAACCAAGAAAATGGATTGGGCGCTTGATGGTAAACCCGAGAAACAAATGGCCCGCGAGATGTACCGCATGACAGCCAACATTAACAAAAAATATTTTAAAGCCGGCAAGGATTCACTAGGACGCATTATGGAAATGGGGGTTAACTGTAATACCTGTCATAAAGGGTCAGCACATCCCGAAGTAAAGGCCGCTCACGTTGCCCGCATGCCGCGCCAGCAAGGTGCACCTGCTACACCGCAACCTGCCGCAACACCAGCGCAATAAACTTTTCAATTTTAGCTTTGGTTGAATAGCAACTCTGTTAGCTCTTCAATCAAAGCTGCTTGTGCCCCGATAATTTTTTCTTTTGCTTCTTCAGCCGTAAACCAGGCCGCCTTGTCAATTTCGGGTACCGTAATCCATTTGCCCGATTTGTAGGGATATTCCATTTTGAAGGTATTGCTCACTGCTACTTTATGGTCAATGTCACCCTTAACTGCCCAGGCCTGCACCAGCTTGCCACCTTTTTGTTTAATGGTTTGCAAAGGTGTAAACGTACCCTGTACAGGTTGACCTGTCTCTTCCTCAAACTCGCGCTTGGCAGCAGTTAGTGCATCTTCATGCTCATCAAATTCTCCTTTCGGGATGCTCCATACACCAACATCCTTATTTACAAAGTAAGGGCCCCCGGGATGTACCAGGAATACCTCTAACTGATGGTCAACCAATCTGTACAATAATATTCCTGCGCTTTTTCGAACCATAGTTATTAAGCTGTGATGTAAGTTGCATTTTCATATTCGTGCCGATGAATAGACTTATACTACTAATAGTGTTAAGATATGTTAAAGATTAACCTACAGGAAAATTAGCATTTATCTTTATATCGTGATCCAAGCAAATGGGACATGAGAACACAACGGTTATCACCATAATATGTTTAGCTTACCTTTTAGTTAATATAGTAGTGTGTAAAATCATAATCAACAACCAGCAAATTTCCTTTGCTACGTTGAATTCTTATTATTGATCATAACCCATTTGAAAAGTTTAGTAAGACTTTCGCCCTACATACCTAATCACAATCTACAACGCTAAAAGGCTGTTTCAAACAGCCTTTTTTTATTAATTTAAAACGTTAATGACTGATAGTGCGAAAAGTAAGATTAATTCTTGGTTGCTTAACTTTGGTGGTCTTTGGCAAAGCGTGCAACCAGTTGGTTTGTGTAGCGCCTTTCATAACCAGTAGGCTGCCGGCTTGTAAAATAACAGCAGTAGTGTACTTGCTGATTTTGTGCTTAAAAGCAAACTTACGCTCCGCGCCTAAGCTTAGCGATGCTATAGTGGTATTTTGTCCAAGAGACTTTTCATCATCGCTATGCCATGCCATACCTTCGTTACCATCGTGGTAAAGGTTAAGCAGGCACGAGTTAAACTGGTGATTGCTGTGTTGCTCAACCAATGCTTTTAATTCCAGCAGTTGGGGTGTCCATATCAACGCTTGTTTGGTGGTATTAGAGTAGGTATAAGCATAGTTTTCATCACCGTACCAGGCTGCCTTGCGCTTGGTGATAAAGTGTTTTCCGAAAATGATAGCTTCGTCATTCTTCCAGGCAATAGTGCTTAAAAAAGCGTCTAAATAAAAATTTGCTTGATTAAGGTTTAAGATAGGGCCATAATAATTCACCTCCCCATCATAAGGCAGTAAATTAGTTCTAATATCAATATCGGCACTAAACAAATCCATTTTACATTAACTCAAAGCATCATGAAAAATTATGCCAAGCGTATACCGTTCGCCGGTATTTACTGTGCTTACGCCATGTTTCATGTTTACACGGTAATAGCCTTTGGTGCCTTTAACCGGCCGAAAGCTAGTGGTGAAAATAAGCATATCGCCACGTTTAGGCTGTAAAACTATAGCTCTTGATTGAGCACGTGGTATTTGTTCTGTAAGAACAAATACGCCGCCGGTGTAATCGGTGCCGGGTTCATTCAAAAAAAGTACTGCCTGCATAGGGAAGTAAATGTCGCCGTATAAATCCTGATGCAGTGTATTAAAGCCACCCGGACCATACTTCAAAATAAGTGCTGTTGGTTTTGTTTGATCTGCCTTGTGACACCGTCGCTTCAACTCATCATGTGTTAACGGATAAATGATGCCGGTGCCCAAAACATCCATCCATAAGTTGGCAACTTTAGCCAGATAGGGATAAGCAGCTTGTCTGATTTTAGTAATCAGGTCAGGCAAAGGATAGTTGAAGTATTTGTATTCACCCAGCCCAAAACGGTAACGTTCCATTACTACGGTTTTACGGTAGGCGCTGGTGTCTCCGTAATTTACAATAAGCTGTTGGCATTGTTCGGCGCTCAATATGTTTTTTACAACGGCATAACCAGTAGTGTTCAGGCTGTTGGCTATAAATTCCCAATCCTTGCTTTGCAAGTTATATTCAATGCTATTCATCACTTATTTATCAGAAGATATTTTCCATTGTCTGTATTTTTCAGGCATGCAGTTTCCGCAGGGGCGGTAGCCTGCCTTGAGAGCTTCCTGTTCGTTCTGGAAAAACACTCTGTTTTCGGCTTTCATCAGTTTACCGGATGCACACGAAAGTGTACCATATACCTTGTTCTTAGTGTAGCCTGCTAAACTGACTTCGTTAGAATTAATTAAGGTATAAAGTCTCCTGGTACGCGCGTAAACTGTAATGCCTAATTCAGTATGCCGGTACATATTAGCCAGCTACAACTAACAACTTTGCTGCTTCCCAGCCAATTATGGCATTTTTGCGCACGCTTCCCCAATGGTACTGCCCAATCTCACCGGTTGAGCGTATCACTCTGTGGCAGGGAATAAGGAATGCCACCGGGTTATTTCCCACAGCCGAACCTACCGCACGGCAGGCATTAGGGTTATTAAGAATGCTGGCCAGGCCAGCGTAGGTAGATAGGCCACCCATTGGCACCTTAAGTAAAGCTTCCCATACCTTAAGTTGAAATGCGGTACCTTTTAAATGTAGTTTAACATTATCAAGTTGGCTCCAGTCTTGCGTAAAGATTTGCAACGCGTTCTGCTGTATCTGATCAAGCAATTGATGGTAAGTAGCATTTGGGAAATTGTGGCGAAGCTTGGCCAAAGCATCCGGCTCCGGCTCATCAACAAAGGCCATATAACAAACTCCTTTTGGTGTTGCGGCTGCCAGTAAGGTTCCGAACGGACTTTCGGTAAAGCTGTAATTAATATGCAGCTGCTCACCGCCATTTTTATATTCGCCGGGTGTCATGCCTTCTATCTTAACAAATAGATCATGCAGCCTGCCTGTGCCCGACAAGCCGGCTTCAAAAGCCGCATTGAAAAGCGAAGTTTGCTTTTCGCGCAAGATGGATTTGGCATGCTCAATGCTCAAGTACTGCAAAAACTGTTTTGGACTTATCCCGGCCCAGTCCTTAAACATGCGCTGAAAATGGAAAGGGCTTAAGTGTACATGTGCGGCCGCCTCATCCAGCGTGGGCTGGCGTTTATAATTGAGCTTTAAATACTCAATGGCCTGCGCTATCCTTTTGTAATCTATTTCGTTCTGCGTTTCCATGTTATGCTAATCTTTCTACAAAAGTAGCCCGCCTGCCAGTGCCACAAAACCCGATTCTTGCTGTAATTTGTTAACGTTACAGTAATGATAATGATTTACAACTGATAAACGCACCAAACATTATACTTAGTTTTGCTGCTTAACAATATCCCTCCGGCAGGAGGATTAGGGGGTTAAATGTTTACCGGAATTATAGAGACCTTAGGCCGCGTGGCCGAACTTAAGCATGAACAAGGCAATGTTCATCTTACCATAGAATCTGAAATATCAGCCGAGCTAAAAATCGACCAATCGGTAGCGCATAACGGCGTTTGTCTTACGGTGGTAGCTGTAGACGGAAACCGGCACACGGTTACTGCTATTGAAGAAACGCTGAACAAAACCAACATTGGTCAGCTTGAATTAGGTGGCTTGGTAAATTTAGAACGTTGTATGCAAATGAACGCTCGTTTAGACGGCCACATTGTACAAGGGCATGTGGACCAAACCGCTGTTTGCACTATGTACAAGGCGCTTGAAGGTAGTTGGGAATACACTTTTCAGTACGATACCACCAAGGGTAATGTAACAGTGGAAAAAGGTTCTATATGTATAAATGGCATCAGTTTAACCGTTGTTAACTCAAAGGATGACAGCTTTTCTGTTGCTATTATACCCTATACTTATGAGCATACCAACTTGCAAAGTGTGCGCGAAGGTTCGGTTGTAAACCTGGAGTTTGATATTATAGGCAAATACGTGGCCCGCTTAATGCAGCGCTAAAGTCGGCTGGCTAAGGCGCTGATACGGCTCTTGGTATAATCTACATACACCTGCTGCACAGCCGGCGGATTAGTGCCTAAGTACCGTTTGTAGTACCTTACCGCCTTGGCCTTGTCTTTCAAATCGCTATCATATAAGGTAGCTAACGAGTAAAGGAGCAGTGGCCGTTCCTCAAACTGCAAACCCTTCTCGTAGCTGTACACTGCTTTTTTAAACCGCTTATGTTCCTGGTAACTGCCAGCCATTTCTCCGTAATAGGTTGGTATGGCAGGTGATATGCCTTCGGTAATGGCCCGCTCAAAGTATACAATAGACTTCGGATAGTTTTTAAGGGCTTTGTAACTTAATGCCATATAATAAAAGGAAGTTTCTGTTTGCTGTATATCTTCCATCCCAGCCAGCGTTTCGAGGCAACACATGTAGTTTTTAAGTTTATAGTACGCTTGCCCTAGCTTAAGCGCGGTAGGGTAGGTGCCGTCGCCCAGTTGCAACAGTTTCATGCCCACTTTAACAGTTTCAGCCCAGTTTGATTGTGCATGTACCAGCTTCAGAAGGCTTTGTAGCAGCACCACATTTTCAGGATCAGCAGTTATAGCCGTGTTTAACACAGCCTGGGCCAGTGCATATTTTTTTACGTTCACATACCAGTTGCTCAAGTCCGACGCCACATCGGCGTCGTCTCCGTTAACCGCGTTAGCTTTGCTTAGGTATTTGACATAGCCGGTAGTGTCATTATTGCGTGAGCTAATATCGGCCATTTGTTTGAGGACATAAAAGTTGGTTGAATCGACCGAAATAATATGCAAATAGTAGGTTTGAGCCTTTTGCAGGTTGCCCCTTCGCAAATTGATGCCCGCTATACTATTCAAAACGGAAAGCTTGGTAGTATCTAATTGAAACAGGCGTTGATAATAGGCTTCGGCCTCAACCAATTTGCCCGCCATTTGCGTGGTGTAAGCCAAATTACGTAATGCATTAGGATCGCTTACAGGTTCCTTATAAACGCTTTTTAGATAGGTTGCCGCTTCAACATATTTTTGCGCCTGGTAGTATTCCAGCAGTGTACGGTCACTTACTGTGCTGAATTGTGCTGCTGCTGACGAGCTAACAGCTAATAGAGAAACAAATATGAGGAAGAATTTAGTGGTCATACATCTGATTAATATCAACTAAGTTATTAGTTAATATTCACACATCAAACTTTTTTTAAAAATTATGCTTGTAAGTAAATACTAAAACATACTCAAATGGATAAGATCAGAAAGTTTGAACTAATGGAAAAGATTGTCCATGAGTTAGAGGACCTAAAAAATAGCCAGCAGGCTATCATACAAAAATTAGGGAAAATTGAAGTGGACAATATAGATTTGGGCGACAAACGGCTCGAGAAAGATTTGCCCGATATGCACCAGCGTGTTGCCGACAATCTGGATACAATTGCGTCTATTCTGGAAGATTTTGCTGATCAAACCAGCGATTACAACAGCAAGAATAATATTCAGGCGCTCAAAGAGCAAGAAGCAATCGATAAACTGTAAAAAAGAAAAGCCCTCAATTATGAGGGCTTTTTATTATTGTGCTTGTAGATTATTAATCGATGCTTTTGCCCTTCATGGCCGTACTAATGGCTTGATCCATCACACGCTCTGCATAGGGGCGGGTTAGCTCATTAAGTTCATCAACCTTTTTCAGTATCAGATCCTTATCGCCGCTGGTCAAAACTTCTTTAAGTGCTTGTATATGCTGATGGGTACTGGCCACTTCTGCAATGCTGAGTAACTCGCCATGTTTTTCAATAAAGCGTTCAGCAGTATATACCATCTGCTCGCCCTCGGTACGAGCTTCAATCACCATACGTTGACTAACATCGTCTTTAGCATGGGTGATGCTATCCATTAACATTTGTTCTACCTGCTCATTAGTAATACCGTAAGCCGGCGTTACCTCTACTTCTTGCTTGGTACCCGAGCGTAACTCGATAGCCTGAACTTTTAAAATTCCATCAGCATTCAGCAAAAAGTTGATGTCGACTTTTGGAAAGCCTGCCGGCATAGCAGGAATGCCCTTTAAATCGAACTCAGCCAATTTCCGGTTCTCTTTCACCAAATCGCGCTCACCTTGGAAAACTGATATTTTCATATTCACCTGTCCGTCAACCGAGGTTGTATACTGTCGGCCAGCTTTGGTGGGCACCTTAGAGTTTCGTGGGATAATTACATCCATCAGGCCGCCCATGGTTTCAATACCGAGTGAAAGGGGCGTAACGTCCAGTAACAGTATATCTTTGCGATTACCGGCCAATATATCAGCTTGTATAGCAGCACCCAAAGCTACCACCTCGTCCGGGTTCATCTCGTTATGCACGGGTTTGCCAAAAAATTCGGCTACTTTGTTTTGTACGAGTGCAGTACGGGTTGAGCCGCCTACCATAATCACTTCATCGATATCAGCTGTAGTTAAGTTGGCATCTTTCAATGCGTTGGTACAGGCTGTTATGGTTTGCGCAACTTTAGGAGTAATTAGTTCTTCAAATGTATTGCGATCAATGGTACACCAAATGTCGCCTATTTTTTCATTGAACAAACTTTGATGGGCAAATGCTTTTTTTGCCTCTTCGGCTTTCAAGCGCAGTTGTTGTGTGAGTTCGCGGTTATTGGCCAGTTCATTTTTATCAAGCTGGTTTTTTTCAATCCAGTACTGCAATATGGCGCGGTCAAAATCATCGCCACCTAAAAACGTATCGCCATTAGTGGAAAGCACTTCAAATATACCGTTCTGTATTTGCAGTATAGATACATCAAACGTGCCGCCGCCTAAATCATAAACTGCAATAGTTTTGGTCTCTTCAGGGTTTAAGCCAATGCCATAAGCTAAACTTGCCGCTGTTGGTTCGTTTACAATGCGTAATACATCTAAGCCTGCCAATTTGCCGGCATCACGCGTGGCCTGGCGCTGCGAGTCATTAAAATAAGCAGGTACGGTAATTACAGCTCGGTTAACTGGTGTTTTCAACGCATGTTCGGCACGTTCTTTCAGCTCCTTAAGTATAAGCCCCGATAGCTCTATAGGTGTGTAAAAGCGGTCGCCCACTTTAACCTTAACCAGGCTTTCGCTGTTGTCATCAATTACTTTATAAGAAAAGAAATCCTTATAATTTTCAATATCGTTATAAGAACGGCCTAATAACCGTTTCACTGAAAATATAGTGTTTTGCGGATCGGTTATCAAATAGTTTTTAGCTTCGTTACCTACCGTTATGCTTCCGGCAGTATCAAAGTGCAATACAGAGGGTACCAACACACCTTTGCCGGCATCATTAATCACCTTCGGGTTTTTATCCGGATCAATAAAGGCTACCAACGAATTGGTAGTACCCAAATCTATACCTACAATAATATCTTCCTTTTGTAACGAACCTGTAGCCAGGTTAATGGAAACTTTAGCCATAGTACTTGCTTAACAAGCGGCAAATGTAGGTAGTTTTAGCTTAACCCATGTCATGCTTATGTGAATTGCTTTGCATTGCTTAACCAATATTTTCTGTATATTTTCAGCACAATGTTTAAGCCTACTTTTTGGGGCGTGCTAACCACAAGCCTATTGTTATTTACCGGTGCTGTGAAAGCGCAGCAGTTTGGTGGTAATCCGCCATCTGTAAAATGGAAAGAGATTAACACGCCTGCCGCGCGGGTTATCTATCCTGTGGGAATGGATTCGGCCGGGCAGCGGGTAAACAGTATCATACAGCAGGCCAATAACGCTATAAAGCCAACTATTGGCTTTAAGCAAAGGCAAATTAATATAGTATTACAAAACCAGCTTATAAATACCAATGGCTATGTGGGCCTGGCGCCGTTTAGGAGTGAGTTTTATTTGACGCCGGCGCAAAACAGTTTTGGCTTAGGCACCATACTGCCGGTAGATCAGCTCACCTTGCATGAGTTTAGGCACGTACAGCAATATAATAACTCCGATGTTGGACTTACCCGCTTACTGCATACTCTTTTTGGCGAAGGCGGACAGGTGCTCGCTTATGGCCTTGCTGTGCCTAACTGGTTTGCCGAGGGAGATGCCGTATATAACGAAACTCTTTTAACTACGCAGGGGCGCGGGCGTTTACCTTATTTTTTTAACGGCTACCGAAGCTTGTGGGCTGCAGGCAAGAACTATAGCTGGATGAAGCTGCGCAATGGTTCTTATCGTGACTATGTACCCGATTGGTACCCGCTGGGCTACATGCTTATCTCGTACGGGCGGGACAGTTATGGTAGTGATATATGGCGGAAAGTTAATCATGACGCCGCTGCTTACAAGTCGTTAATTTATCCTTTTCAAAACGCGCTTAAAAAGCATACCGGTCAGGAGTATATTGCTTTTCGTACGGCAGCTTTAAATCATTTTAAATCGCAGTTGCTTACACCCGGGTTGCAAAAAGGTGCGCAGCAGTATAAAAACAGTCAGCACTTTATAGGTAACCAGGAGTTTCCGGCTTTTGCAAATGATAACACTGTAATTTACCGGAGATCATCCTATACGCAACGGCCAGCGTTTGTGATGCGCAAAGGTGACAATGAGCGTATAATCCGCCTGAGTGACTTTACCGTTGACAGTTATTTCCATTACAATAACGGACAGATTGTATATGCCTCCCGCCGGCCGGATGCACGCTGGAGTTACCGGGAATATAATGAACTGAAAGTTATCGATGTAAAAACAGGCTCACAACGGCAACTCACTGCCAAAACAAAATATTTTGCACCAGCCTTTAATGCCGATAATAGCCGCATTGTAGCTGTCGATGTACCAGCATCGGGTAGGTATAGCTTACATATCCTAAACGCCAATAATGGCAAGCTCATTACAGCAGTACCTAATCCGGCAAACCTCTTATATACGTATCCTAAGTTTTACAACAATGACCAAATCATATCGGCCGTACGAAGGCAAGATGGAAAGACATCAATTGCCCTGGTTAATATTAGCTCAGGTAAGGTTGATGAGCTTACAACTGCTGATATGGCACCGAAAGCTTTCCCGGTTGTTAGAGGCGACACCGTTTATTTTTCGGCTACATCAGGTATCAACGATAAGCTGTTTGCGCTAACTATAAACAACCGCAAACTGTATGAGATGCAAGGTGACTCTTTGATGAACTACATTGGTAATTACCAGCCTGCTGTAGGAAACAAAAAGCTGGCTTGGATTAGTTTCAGTGCATTTGGCTACCAGTTACATCAGGCAGACAAAAAGAATTTGGCATTTAACCCGGTTGATGCTTTGCCGCCCTTACCGGATTTTCAGGTGGCTTCGTTGAAACAGGATTCAAGCACTAATTTGCTGGCGTCAATCCATACGCAGGTATTGCCCGCCAAAAAGTATCCAAAGTTTACGCGGCCTTTTAACTTTCACAGCCTGGTGCCGTACTTGGACGACCCGGAGTATTCGTTCTCCTTATTGGGAGAAAACATCCTAAACACTTTTCAAAGTGAACTATCGTTCAATTATAACCGAAACGAGGGTTATAAGCAGTTCGGTTTCAACACAATTTATGGCGCGCTGTTCCCTTACCTGTTTGGCAGTGTAAATTACACACTCGATAGGCGGGACTTTGGCTTCGATCAAAATCGGAATGCTGTAGAAGTGAACTGGAACGAGACCAATTTGCAAGCTGGTTTGCAAATACCTCTAAGTTTTGCTGGCGGACGTAATACTACGCGGTTTACCTATACCAGCAGTATTAACTACAGTATTAATGACGTTAAGCAGGTTGCGTTTAAAAATGCTTTGCCGAACAATACTTATTTAAATAACTCTATAACCATCAGCAATCAGGTTGCTAAGCCGTACCAGCTTATAAATCCGCAGTTGGCTCAAAGCCTAACGCTAACTTACCGTAATACCATCAACAATTTAGGTGCGCATCAGTTGCTGGCATCGGGCACCTTTTACTTTCCGGGCTTGGTCAAAACACACAGCCTCGTTTTTAACGTGGCCCACCAGCGGCGCGACCGCAACTATAGCATTTTTTCGAACCAGCTGCCTTTTTCCAGAGGGTACACTTCCGACAACCTATACAGGTTATACAAAGCTGGGGTAAACTATCATTTCCCGATAGCTTATCCAGATGCCGGTGTTGCCAACCTGGTTTACCTTATGCGTTTAAGAGGGAACTTGTTTTATGATTATACACATGGTAAGGATTTTTACCGGAGCGGCGCTGCGTTTAAGGCTGATTTTAGGTCGGCAGGGGCAGAGCTTTATTTTGATACACAATGGTTTAATGAAAGCTCCATAACTTTTGGTTTACGGTATACCTATTTGCTTGATAACGATATTTTTGGTGGTAGGGGGCGCAATCGCTTCACACTGATATTGCCGTTAAGTATCTTTTGAGCCGAGGCAGGCTTCATTGGCTTTTTGTATGATGTTACGTACACGATCCGCATCAGTTTCGTCTATACCATACTCACTGGCAGACGTTCCCATAATGATTTGAGTGTTACGGTAAACCATAGCGCTATCACGGCGTACACGGGCTGAGGAATGTATTTCGGAAGCGCCGGTAAAATGAACCAGGTCTGCTGCGTTGTACTCACTCACGCCACCACCTGGAATGATGTCTATACGGCCATTTGCCCGTTGAATAAGCTGAGCTATTTTGCTGGCGCCTTCCATAGCACTGGTTTTACCGCCTGATGTTAAAATGTAGTCGAACCCTAACTCAATAATGTCTTCCATAGCAGCAAAAACATCGGCGCATAAGTCAATAGCACGATGAAAAGTAGTGCGCATACCTGCTTTTTTCGCCATTTGCACCAGCTCGGCGCATCGGGGTTTGTCAACGGTGCCGTCGGCGTTCAAAATTCCAATTACTACCGCATCACAGCCATTTTGCCCGCAAAATTCCAGATCTGCTTTTATAATTTCGAACTCGTGCCTGGTATATAAAAAATCGCCCGCCCGCGGACGCAGCAGCACATGAATTGGAATTTGAAGAAGTTGACGAGTAATTTTAATGTGTCCGTAAGAAGGAGTAGTGCCGCCTTCGTGCAGGTTATCGCACAATTCTATGCGTTTGGCACCACCCTCTTGTGCTGCAATTGCCGATTGTACAGAGTTGGCGCAAACTTCGAGCGATATAGTCATGATATAAGTAAGTATCGTGTTTACGGTAAGCTAAGTCAAATAGGTTGTCGAAATATTTTATTGAATCCTCAACATAATTAAAATAGAAAGCATGCCATTTAGTAAAAGCTTTTCCCGTCAATTAAAAGATCTTGTTTTTCTTTATCGCAAACTGCAAAAGAAAAACCCTTTTGAATGGCATAGGCGCCATACTCGCCTTTTTTATTAATTGCCAAGAACCCAACCTGTATTTGTTTAGCTGTGTCGGGTTTCTTTTTAATAATGCGCTGTACGGCCTCTTTACAGGCAGCTTCGGGCGAGTAGCCCTGGCGCATAAGTTCGACTACCAAAAAGCTGCCTACGTTACGAATTACTTCTTCACCAACGCCGGTGGAGGTTGCGCCACCCACTTCATTATCTACGTATAAGCCAGCGCCAATGATGGGGCTGTCGCCCACACGGCCATGCATTTTGAAAGCCATACCGCTAGTAGTGCACGCGCCTGAGATGTTCCCTTTGGCATCAATTGCCAGCATGCCTATGGTATCGTGGTTATACTGATTACCGGGTAAGCCTTTGCTATTTTCGATATTGATAATAGGTTTGTACTCGGCTTTTTTGAGCCACTGTTTCCAGGCTCTTTCCGATTCAGGCAGCAATAATTTTTCTTTTTTAAAGCCTTGTTCAACCGCAAACTGGGTGGCACCTTCGCCAACCAGAAATACGTGCGGAGTTTTTTCCATTACCAATCGTGCTATTGTAATGGGGTGCGCAATGTATTCCATGGCTGCCACGGCGCCGCAGTTGCCGTTTTCGTCCATAATGCAGGCGTCCAGCGTAACATGGCCGTCACGGTCGGGATAACCCGATCGACCAACGGTGTGGTTAGTTAAGTCGGCTTCCGGTATCTTAACACCGGCCTCTACAGCATCCAATGCCCGACCGCCTTTAGAAAGTGTTTTCCAGGCCTCCTTATTTGCATCAACGCCAAAGCCCCAGGTAGAGATAACAATGGGATAGCCGGCGGCTTGCGGTGGGGCTAAGGGTTTTGCCGCAGCAATTTTATCTAACAATGACAAAGATGCTCCTGTGGCGGAGAGCTTCACAAACTTACGGCGGTTATACATAGGGGCTGAAGTAGTTGAAAGTGGTTAATATAGCAATTAACGTATAAATGTTAACCTTTGGCCAGGTAATGTCTCGTTAAAATTACCGTCGGTATAAGCCAAATGGCCCGATACCAACGTATGCCTGATAGAGGCTGGAAACGTTGTTCCTTCAAATGGGCTCCAACCGCATTTGTATAGGATGTTTTGTTTGGCAACCTGCCATGGCTTGTTCAAATCAACCAAGACAAGGTCGGCCCAATAGCCTTCACGGATGAACCCGCGCTTTTCAATCTGGAACAAGGTAGCCACATTGTGGGCTGTTTTCTCGGCTACTTGCTCTAAAGTGATTTTGCCTTGTTTATACATGGCCAACAGGGCCGGTAACGCGTGCTGCACCAGCGGGCCACCCGAAGGGGCTTGCAGGTAAGGTTGTGCTTTTTCATCGGCGGTGTGCGGTGCATGGTCGGTTGCTATTACATCTATACGGCCATCCAGTACGGCTTGTAATATGGCATCACGATCCTGCGCGGTTTTAACGGCTGGGTTCCACTTAATAAGGTTGCCTTTCGTGGCATAGTCCCCGTCACTAAACCAAAGGTGGTGTACACAGGCCTCAGCGGTTATCTTCTTGTCTTTAAGCGGTATTGTATTGTCAAACAGCTCAGTTTCCTTAGCTGTGGAAATATGTAGGATATGTAATCGTGCACCATGCTTTTTAGCCAGCTCTATGGCCATAGATGATGACAAGTAGCAAGCCTCAGCGCTGCGTATCTTGGGATGATATTCAATGGTGATGTTCTCGCCCATTAACTGTTTGAAATGCGCCAGGTTGTCTTTAATGGTCTGTTCGTCTTCGCAATGTGCAGCAATTAACATGGGCGATTGTGAAAACAGGTTCTCGAGTGTTTTAGGATTATCCACCAGCATATTACCGGTTGATGAACCCATAAAAACTTTAACACCACATACATTCAATACATCGGTCTGCAACACCTCGTCCAGGTTATCGTTAGAGGCGCCCATATAGAACGAGTAATTGGCCAATGATTTTTGGGCTGCTATATCATATTTATCTTGCAATAGTTGCTGTGTTATGGTGTTGGGCACAGTGTTGGGCATTTCCATAAAGGAAGTAATGCCACCTGCCACCGCAGCTCGCGATTCGGTATAAATATTGCCTTTAGCGGTCAACCCCGGTTCGCGGAAGTGCACCTGGTCATCAATACAGCCGGGTAGGAGGTAGAGCCCTTCGGCGTTAATCTCTTGGGTAGCCGCAGTATTGATGGTAGCATCAATGCGTTCAATATGGCCGTCTTTAACCAGCACATCGGCAACAGTTTGCCGGTTTTCGTTTACTATAGTTGCAGATTTAATAAGGATGGAAGACATGGCGTAAAGGTAACAACAAATGCGCACATGTAGTGAGTGAGTGCTGAAGCAGAATCCTGAGGTCCTAATAATCAAACCCCTCTTTCATCTGGTGCGCGGCTGTTGTAAAACATTCCCACAGTCAGTATTGTAAAAAGTTATTTAGCTTTTTGTTAGTAAGGTGAATGTTGTTAAGTGGCTTACTTACTGAAAGTTAATTTTTCGGAATCTCATTCAAGAGATTTAAGATAGAACTTGCGAACGCCCCTCTTGTAACTGGTTTTATGGTGAGTAGCGAAGATTGGGCGAACACACTAACAAAAAAAAGGCGCTCATGATTTTCATGAGCGCCTTTTTTTGTTAATTATTTTCTTATAAACCTGCTTTGGTAATGGCCATCGAGCTATCGGCAGGGTTGGCAAAATCAGCCACAAAATTTTCGTTCAGGTATTTGGATGTGTAGCCGTTTACATCGGCGTTTACGTAAAGCATGTTTTTGCCTTTTATTAAATCAATAATTTTATTTGATACCTCAGGCGATACTGCAGGGCAACCAAAGCTGCGGCCTAAACGGCCTAATTGTTTAATGGTGTTCTCGCAAACATAATCGGCAGCATGTAATACAACAGCGCGGGAGCGGGCATGTGAGTTAAATCCGGAATCCATGCCATCCAGGCGTAACGAACGGCCATGTTTACCGTAATATACGTCGTCGGTTACATAAAAGCCCAAACTGCTCTGGTGCGATTCATTACGATCCGAAAACTGAGTGGGCATATCTCCGCCGCTACCTTGTCCGTGAGCTACCCATGTGTTTAGCAACAGTTGTTTTTTAACCAAATCAACTATCCACATTCGTTTCTGAGTGCTTGCCTTATTGAAATCAACAATGGCAACCACGCTGCTTGATGTTGCCAGCTTACGGTTTTGCTTTAAATTATAGTATCCGGTAACCGCCTTTTGAAAAACAGGGTAATCTAACCCTGTGGTTTTTAAACCTGCAGATTGATAAATGTCAGATACGTAGCCTGCATAAGCACTGGTTACAGCGTTTGCTTTGGCTTCTTTTTTAGTTAATACAACTGCTTTTTTTACTGTAGCCGAACGCGAGCTCAAAATAGCGCTGGTTAAAATAACAAGCAAAGTGATGGCTAACCAAAATCTTCTTTTCATATGTCCGTTGATAGTTTTAATCATGGTAGTGCTTAAAAAGTCAACAGGCTTAAGTTGGAGGTTATAATTGTTTGTGATGTATTACAAATATAATCGAAACGCAGCCTTAATACGTCATCGTATTTTCATTTATATTAACCGGCGGTTAAGCAAAATGTTTAAAAATGAGTGCTTATTGCACCCACTTTACTTTTTCCTCCAGTGGTGTTTTACGTACGCCTTCGGGTTTTGTTTCGCTATAACCAAGGTACAGTATACCTAACACCTGGTCTTCGGCACCTAAACCCAAGTACTCTTTCATAATAGGTTTTAAAGTAGCACCTCCAGTGCTCCAAAAAGAGCCAATGTTTAAAGATGCTGCGGCTAACAAAATGTTTTGTATGGCACATGATGCCGCTGCAACCTCTTCCACAACCGGAATTTTAGACAACTCGCTGCGGTGCATAATAGCTACTACTACGTGCGATACATTGTTGCCCAGATTAGCCAGGTTAGTGTACGTAGCGGGGTTGAAGTTTCCGGCCTGTTCAGCAGCCTGCTTGTATAATTCGGCGTGTTGTTGAGTAAAGGTTAAAGGGTTTTCATATACCACAAAGCGCCATGGCTCAGTATAAGCATGGGTAGGGGCCCAATCGGCCAGTTCTAACAAGGCGGCTACCTGAGCATTGGGTATTTTCTGACCATTCATCGTACCTGGTTTAATGGTACGACGGTTTTTAATGGTTTCGGCTATAATAGTGAAATTTTGATCGCTCATAAAAATTCAATTTTGCTGTAAGGCAGCAAAAATAAGCGAATAAATGAAAAGCATAACACCTTTTATGGAAAGTACAAAATTTAATGGCACAGCTAAAGTGCTGACCCAAATATTGAGGAAATACGGCAGGCCTAAGAGATAACCAGTTCAGCATGTTTTTACAGAACAGGCTATTACGCGCAGATCATACTGGCACTGCCATAGGTAGGAGTCTGCTGAGAATCATGACGCAGCAGTCTGTTTCAGTTATCCGCAAGCAACCCTGCCTGTTAAGAGCCATTGTTTAATAAAGAGTTGAAGGTATACTTAGGGGTATAACCCAGCATAGTTTTAGCCTTATCGGTCACATACACCCGGTCAATGCTTTCCGGAAATTTCCATCCATTTTTTTTATAAAAGTCTTCGGCTTCTGGGTAGTGTTTTAGGATTATTTCGGTAGGGTTATGCTTCAACGTTATCAGTTCATTCTTCGAGAATGATGAACTGCTTGCTATATTAAAGACTTCGAATTCTTGGAAAGTATGCTGTAAAGCTAAATATAAAGCTTCTGCGCTATCACGTTCGTCCAGACCGCGATAAAGTCGGTGATTAGCCTCCAGGTTAGCTTCTTCGGGCAAAAAGCGGCCAACCCTGTATGCGGATGCTTGTACGCCCTCTCTGTAAAAGAAATCTTTGCACAACTGTTCAGCGGTCTGTTTGGTAATGTCATAAATATCGCGCGGTTGTTCGATCAATAATTCATCAACCCACACCGCCTGGTGAGGGCTAACCATCGCGTTGCCGTATATTGATGTTGTGCTGATATACAAAAATTTATTGATGCCCTGCTTGGTACAAGCGTTCAACAAATTGAGCGTTCCGTAAATATTGGTGTCTATAAATGCTTCCCTGGAGTAACCCAGATCATAGTGTCGGCCATGAATGGCTGCGGTATGGATAATAGCATCTATATGGCGTGTTGCCTCATGTACTTGTTCTTTAAGGTTTACATTTAGTAAAATGTCAGTCTTGACGCCAGGAACCAAGTCGGCACCAATTGCGTTATATCCGGCAGCTTTTAAACGTTGCATCACCACCGTACCCAATTTGCCTGATGAACCGGTGACTAAAATGTTCATTTCTTAACTTTTATAAGTGTATTTGGAAGCCAACAATATCTTGTGCTTTGCAAGGATAGTTGTGTTTAGCGCCAATTTAATTCTAGCATACATTACATATCTTTTCTAGGTGAGTAGGCTAAAGTTATTATTTGAAAAGGCGTATCTCTGTTTTGGGATAACAATTCTTTGTTTGGGAGGGCCTTAATGAAGTTACTGTTGTAATACTGCCTTTATGGTGCTCTTAAAAGATGGTAGCGTTGTTTGCCCCGTGCCAGTGGCTGAGTAGCGGATGATATGGCTTTTATCGGCCACCACGTATGATGGCATGTGATTAAGCTGGTAAGCATTGTATGCAGCGCTTGCCTGATTTAAAAATTGGGCGTATAAAAGGGGCTTCTCTTTCAGCTTGGCTTGTGCTACTTGCTTGCTGTCTCTGCTTATGGCTAAAACCACCAGCTCTTCTGGATTATGTATCTGTTTCAGAAAATCGTTAATATCGGCAAAACTTTCGGTGCAGGGCGGGCAGCCTGCACTCCAGAATATTAAAACGATTACCTTATTGTTCAGCTCGGCAGGTTTCATTACCTGCAATAACGGCATTACGTCCAGTTCCATGCCCTCCTGCAATTGCGGACTTTTAATAATAGTGAACTTCTTCATCATTGTGTACTGCCTGTTCTGCTCTTCAACGCTCAGGCGTTTTAAAAACTTTTTAGCAGCCGGGTCGCCAGGCATGCCGCCCTTAATTGTAACGGTATACTCGCCTGAGTTAAGTAGCCGCAGGTATTGATAATAATGTAAAGCCTTACCTTGCTCATCATAAACAACCTCGTTGGTATCCAAGCGTGTGCTGCTTTGAATGGTGCGTGTATAAGTACGGCGTACGGTATCCTGACCATAGGCACAAACAGTCATCATTGTTACCATACATAAAATGCTAAATACTTTCATGTGTGTTTGGCAGTAGGGTTATAATAAAAAAGGCCCTTATTTTAAGAAGGGCCTGTGCATTGTTTATTTTAATAAATAGCCGGATACTTAGCCGGGTTGGTGTCATGCATCATGGCATATACTACCTCTATTATGTCATCAACCGATGGTTTGGTGAAATAGTCGCCATCTGAGCCATAAGGGGGGCGGTGGGCCTTGGCGCATAGGGTTTTTGGTGCTGCATCCAGGTAATTATAACCGCCCTGGTTTTCCAATATATTTTGCAGTATATAAGCTGAGCCACCGCCCGGAACGTCTTCATCTACCACCAAAAGCCTGTTGGTTTTTTGCAATGACTTTACGCAGGCTTTATCCAGGTCAAAAGGGTAGAGGGTTTGCGGGTCAACCACTTCTATGTTAATGCCCAAGGTTTGCAGCTCAACAGCGGCTTCTTCCACAATACGCAACGTAGAGCCGTAAGATACTACTGTTACATCGGTACCATTTACTAAAACTTCCGCCTTACCCAGCGGCACGGTAAAATCGCCTATGTTTAACGGCAATTTTTCTTTTAAGCGATAGCCGTTCAGGCTCTCGATTACCATAGCCGGTTCATCACCCTGCAACAGGGTATTGTACATGCCGGCAGCCTGTGTCATATTGCGTGGAACACAAATGTGTATGCCGCGCAGGTTAGCCAGTAATGCGGCCATTGGTGATCCCGAATGCCATATACCTTCCAGCCGGTGCCCGCGTGTGCGTATAATGAGCGGCGCTTTTTGACCACCGCGGGTACGGTAGCTTAAGCTGGCTAAATCATCACTCAATACGGTTATAGCCCAAATCCAGTAATCGAGGTACTGAATTTCGGCAATTGGTTTAAGTCCGCGCATAGCCAGTCCCATACCCTGGCCAATGATGGTTGCCTCACGTATGCCGGTATCGGTGATGCGCAGGTCGCCGTATTTGGCTTGCAAGCCGGCAAAACCCTGGTTTACATCGCCAATGGCGCCAACATCTTCGCCAAATGCTACAATACGTTCATCACGCTCAAAAGCGGCGTCAAAGCAGGCATTTAGTATTTCGCGCCCGTCGAGCAGTTTTGCATCGGGCGAGAATTTAGCCGGTACCTCGGGCACATGCAGCGGAGATAGTGGGGTATCGGTAAACAGTTTAGAATTGAAACGCTCGCGGTTCAGCTCGTTCTCGCCGTTCAGCCAGTCAATCAAAGACTGCCTTTCGGGTGTGGTTTCGCGAGTGGTTAAACGAAGCACTTTGCGTACAGAGTTCACAATATCGCGCCGCCCCGGATCAACGCAGGCGCGCAAGCCGGTTGCAATAGCCGAAAGTTGTTGCACGCTGGAGTGCTGGGCAAGCTGTTCGATCAAAGCTGCGGCTTCTTCCAGTTCAGCCTTTATTTCGGCAGATAATTCGTTCCAGGCTTCGCGCTGACAGTTACGCACGTGCTTTTTAGCGGCCTCTTCTAACTCATCAAGTTCCTGATCATTTATAATGGCCGAATTGATCATCCATTTGCGCATTTGCAGCAGGCAATCGTGCTCAGCTTCCCAGGCCAAACGTTCGGCCGGTTTATAACGCTCATGCGAGCCCGAGGTGGAATGACCCTGCGGCTGGGTTATTTCGGTAACGTGTATAAGTACCGGTACGTGTTGTGTACGGCAAAGCTCAATGGCTATGGTATAAGTTTCGCACAGGGCAGGGTAATCCCAGCCGCGTACTTTAAATATTTCGTACCCGTTGGTGCCGTCTTCGCGCTGAAAACCTTTTAGCGCTTCGGATATGTCTTCTTTTGTGGTTTGCAAACTTGCAGGTACAGAAATAGCATAGGCATCATCCCAAATGGAGATAGCCATAGGCACTTGCAATACACCGGCTGCGTTGAAGGTTTCTAAAAATATACCTTCGGAAGTTGAGCCGTTGCCAATAGTACCAAAAGCAACCTCGTTACCATTAACTGAAAATTGCTTTAGCTCTTCGAGCTCCTTATTTTGACGATATAGTTTCGAAGCATAAGCCAAACCCAGCAAGCGGGGCATATGGCCGCCGGTAGTCGATATGTCGGCCGAGCAATTCATGGTTTCGGCCTGGTTTACCCAGGTGCCGTCGGGGTTGGCAAAGCGGGTGGCGTAATGGCAATTCATTTGCCTGCCTGCCGATGCCGGATCCTTTTCAATATCGGGGTGGGCATATAACTGCGCAAAAAATTCTTTAAGCGTGCTCATGCCGGTGGCAAACATAAAAGTCTGGTCGCGGTAGTAGCCGGCGCGCCAGTCGCCTTTTTTAAAGGCCTTAGCCATTGCCAGCTGCGCTACTTCCTTTCCATCTCCAAAAATCCCGAACTTGGCTTTTCCGGTTAACACCTCGCGGCGGCCCAGCAAGCTTGCCTGCCTGCTTTCATAGCCAATACGATAGTCTTCAATAACAATTTTTTTAAAATCGTTAAAGCTCAACTCGTGTTCCGTAAAATTGCCCGTAGCCGGTAGTGTGCTTTCTGGCATACATAATTTGTTTAGGCGGTAAAAATAAAAAATAATTGCATAGCTAATATGCGTAAAGCCCCTGCCTATTGTAACTTTTAAAACTATGCACGATTTTTGTTACTTGTTAAACTATTAAATTATATTTGTGTCTATAACCACAACACATATGAAAAAGATAATCATACTATTTGCCGTAATTCTGGGTTTGGGTATTACTGCATTTGCTCAGGACAGTCAAAAGGCTGAGTTTAAATTTAACGAAGAAAAACACGATTTCGGTAAAATTGCCAAAGGCAAACCGGTTACTACAGTTTTTTCTTTCACTAATGTAGGCGTTGAGCCGCTTATTTTGACGGATGTTAGACCAACCTGCGGCTGTACCATTGCCGATTATACCAAAGCACCGGTTAAAAAAGGTGAGAAGGGTACTATCTCCATCACTTACAATGCTGCAGTTGCTTCTCCATTCAGTAAAACCATTGTGGTTACCTCAAATGCCAAAACACCGGTAAAAAATCTGATCATTTTAGGTGAAGTGGTAGAGAGCGTTACCAACAGTAAATAATACATTATTACATAGTTTTAATAGCAGAGGCGCAAATTTTTGCGCCTCTGCTTGTTTACGGCCCTTTTTTGTAATTTTGCCCAATGCCAAGTATCTCTTTAAAGGGGCAGCATATGCCGGCCTCGCCCATACGTAAACTCACGCCATTTGCCGAAAAGGCTAAACAGGAAGGTAAAATAGTATACCATCTGAACATTGGTCAGCCGGATATTGAAACGCCCGAGGGCATGTTGAATGCGGTTAAGAACATCGACTTTAAAGTTTGGGCTTATACCGCATCTGAAGGTACGTTATCTTACCGAAAAAAACTTACCGAATACTATAACAAGCTCAACTACAGTATAGCTCCCGAGAACATTATTGTAACCACCGGTGGCTCGGAGGCTATTACTATTGCCATGATGGCCTGCCTTAACCCGGGCGACGAGGTGATTATTCCGGAGCCGTTTTATGCCAATTACAACGGTTTTGCCTGTCAGAGCGATATTGTGGTGAAGCCCATTTTGTCTTATATCGAGAATGGTTTTGCGCTCCCGTCTATTGCGGAGTTCGAGAAACTGATTACAGATAAGACTAAGGCAATCATCATTTGCAATCCTAATAATCCTACCGGTTATTTATACTCTAACGAGGAGATGCAAGCGTTGAAGGAATTGGTATTGAAGTATGATCTTTACTTGTTTTCGGACGAGGCCTACCGTGAGTTTTGTTATGATGGACGGGAATTTACTTCGCCCATGCACCTGAGCGGGCTAGAAGAGAACGTAATTGTGATGGATACTGTAAGTAAGCGCTACAGCGCCTGTGGAGCACGTTTAGGTTGCTTGATTACCAAAAACAAAGAAGTACTTAAGGCAGGTTTAAAATTTGCCCAAGCGCGCTTAAGTCCGGGTTTGGTAGAGCAAATAGCCGGAGAGGCTGCTGTGGATACACCCGATGCTTACTTTGAAACCGTAAATGAGGAATATACCCACCGACGCGATGTATTGGTAAATGCACTGAACCAAATGGACGGTGTGTTTTGTCCTAACCCGGGTGGTGCATTTTATGTAGTGGCTAAATTCCCGATTGATAATGCCGACAAGTTTTGCCAGTGGATGCTGGAGAGCTTTAGTCACAATAACGCAACCGTAATGATGGCCCCTGCAACCGGCTTTTATAGCACACCAGGTGCCGGCCAAAACGAGGTGCGCATGGCTTATGTACTTAACCGTGCCGATTTACAAAGCGCCATGATTTGCTTACAAGAAGCCCTAAAAGTTTACCCGGGCAGGGTAGAGGTGCAAGCGTAACAGAGAATTCACGACGCACGACTGCACAATTTTTACTACAAATAAATAAAAGCCACCTTTAGAGTGGCTTTTATTTATTTGTGAGGCTATTCTTCAGCTATCTCAGCAAGGTCTGTGGTTTTGCTGAGCGCCACAAAGTTTTCGGTCATAATTTCGGTAACAGCTTTTCTAACACCTGCTTTGTCCACAAAAGACCGGGTACGTAACTTGCCCTCAATGTAAACAAGGTCGCCTTTATGGAGCAACCTGCCGGCGCTCTCGGCCATTCCGCGCCACATTACAATATTGTGCCATTCGGTTACTTCAACCCGCTCACCATCCTTAGTTTGCATTTCTGTTGTTGCTAACGGAAAGCTTGATACGGTAATATTGTCGGCCAGGCGCCTTAAATCGGGGTTCTCACCCAAATGCCCTATTAAAATTACTTTATTTATTCCTGACATGTTGCCTTTTGCTGATGACGATAAATCTTATTAGTAAACAAAATGCAAGTGCCTGCAGAGGTGTGCATCAAAACACTTAAAGTAGTGTTTTTCAAAGGTGATTAATATGATGCTGTTGGTGTACTGTATTGCGGCGTTTTAGACACTGCCCTTAATGTAGTTGCCACATCGTAGGCCAGTGAATCGAGATTATAATGCTGTTCAACAAACCTTCTGGCCTTCCTTCCCATTTCTGCAGCGACCTCCTTGTTTTCCGATAAATAGTTTACGGCTTTTATACAGTCATCACTATTGCCGTATCCAATTTTAATTCCGAGCCCTTCTTTTTCAACATCAATAGGAAAGTATGGGTTATTGGAAGTGATTACTGCTTTTCCCAAAGCCATTGCTTCATATAAAGAGGTAAGGCCAACCGTATAGTTATGCTCGTTAGTACAAATGATTGTACAAAAGCTGTGATAGATCTCTTTAGATAGAAAGTTGTTTTGTGTTGCCAACCCATCTACAATTGATACTTTGATATTCGGTGCATCTTTACAGGCATCGGCCAATATTTGCTCATTGTTCATGTTGCCGTGCTGCCTTGTAGTGTAAATTCTCAACTTAGAGTTTGGCAGCTTTTCAAACGCCTTAATTAACGTCGGGAAGTCGCGGTTCTCTCTACCTGTAGAGCAGAAATAAGCTTCGTTTGCTGCGTTTGAGCTTTCCTGCTCTTTATTTATAATATTGTCATAATACTTTAAATCAGGTCCCCATTTTAGGCAGGTAAGTTTGTCGGGTGCTATTACGCCAGCTGCTTCAGACTCATTTACATGTTTTTCGGTAAACATCAGCATTTTATCAAAACCGCGGTAGTAAAACTGGAGCAGTTTTTTAACTATAAACTTATCTGTATTTTTCAGTGCACGGTGCTGCCATACCACTATCGGCTTGCTATACAGTCCCATACTTCTGAGCAGTACCAACAGTTCGAGTCCGTTAGCAGTTGCAGCGTACAGAGCATCGTAAGGTTTACTGGTGAAAATCAACTTTAAAGCAAGTTTCATTCCCCTGATCAGTCTGTTACCCATGGATGAGTCTTCGCAAATTGAAACATTGATGTTGTGCTTTTCCAATTCTGTTGCACCATAAAAATAGTGGTGTGGCAGGTTATCAATATCAGATGGCTTAAAAAAGCGATGGTAAAATTTAATGTTCATTGAGGGGTTCGATGTAATGGTTAACGTAATAGCATAAATGGAATGTAAGGCGGCAATTGTAAGACAAAAACGGCCCAAGTTTTTATATGAAGTTAGTGCGTTGAATCGTTCAACTTTTCGTTTGTAAAGTACTCTTTAACCAGTAGCAGCAGCGCCGTCACAACTGTATAAAACATTTTCATAACCGAAATGACTTTTCTAACGCCATTACTTCAAATTAAAGCAATAAGCTTATCACTCAGGTATACAGTTTAATTCACAATATACTTATGTGGGCCTTATACAGAGCACTTTGTGGGTAACAACCATAACACTTTACTACTTTAATTGATGTGATGCGCGAGGTGCATATAATTAAATTACTACCTATAATATTTCGCAGCACATGTATTGGGCCACTTAAATGTTTAGCAGATATTATTACCTGTAAGTACACAAGCTCATAAGGTATAGTACATAGTGTGTTTGCCTATTATGAAAAACTTGCTTGGTTTGAGTTGAACCTGTGTGTAGCTAAGCGAGAATATACATTATATCTGTACACATATTATTCGCAAGTACCTTAACCTATAACAACGTGTGTAGTTTAAGCTGTATTTTGTTCCATATACAAGTATAGCTTACTATATGTAAAAGCACAGCCGGATAGCCGGTATGATACGAAGAAGTCTTAATTACTATTATATGCAGATATCTAAAAACAATACTTCACTATTTAAATGCGATAATAACAGAAATGTATAGGAACGCAGGAATAAACCGGGTCTTTCTTACCGGTGTCATTGAAAATGATGTAAACTTGGACATGTTAAGAAATAACCCTGATAACATATATTTTTCGATACTTACATCAGAAACATTTGTTAAAAACGGCAAACAGGTTGAACACCTTGAGCATCACAAGATCGTAATGCCTACCTACATTGCCAAACCTGATCTTCAGTATTTTAAGAAAGGCGCATTAATATCTATTGAGGGAAAAATGACTACCTACTTATTTACTGATGACGAAAATATTAAAAGATACAATGTGGAAATATTGGTTACCCGATACCACTGGTTAACAGGGCTGAATGTAAATAAAAACTAAAAGTACGAGCTGATACTCTATACGTTACACTGTCAAAGTACCCGCTGAGTTGTCTTATTGGCAACTTTAAATAAGCGCAATCCTTTTGGACAGATATACCCGCACGATTTTTACGATCCTTAATTTTATAATTTGTTGACCTTGATTGTTGGCCAATAGATTATGGTTTATGCCGAAGCGATATGTTAAGATTTGTATCTGTCACAATTGTTTATGAAAGCGCATACGCAATCAGAACACATTAATAACTGCCGCGCGCAGTTACATGTTTTGGGGGTGAATATTAACAAAAACATACTGCGTATAGAAGACGTAGGAGATTATATTCCGGGTAGTATTATGGTTCAGGACTTTGGTATAATGGCCAATACCTACATGAACAAAAATGGTTGTGACTTTTTAAGGCATAGCAGCGAAGAATTGCGGAATTTGGGAAGTGGTTACTTTAGCCGTTTTTTTCCGGCACAAGAGATTGAAATTTTAAAGGAAGATCTCAAACACTTTATTGCTCTTAGAGATTACAACAAGTCGCAATCAGTTTTTCAGCGTGTAAGACCGGATAGTGACACGGATTATAAATGGTATTTAACTACTTCGAAATTATATCCCATTCAAGACCTGGCAGAATCACCTAAGCTTATTCATATAGCGGTTGAAGCTGATTCATTAAGCTTTGCAGGCAAGAAGTTAGGAAACTTAATTGCTGATGATATTTTTGTACGACGGAATTACCACCTGTTCAATTTGTTAACCGCTCGCGAAAAGGAAATTATTTGTTTAATAGCAAAGGGTGTAAGCAGTATGGTGATTGCCGACACGCTTTTTTTGTCGATACACACAGTAAACAATCACCGAAAGAATATTATACATAAGCTAGGGATTACCTCACTTTCGCAGTTAGTTAAGTTTGCCGTCTCTTTTGGAATAATATAAGTAATGTTAGCTATTTACTCCTTGCTCCAAAACAATAAATCGGGAAGCAATCCAACCTTCTAAGTCCATGATTCCATTCACCGATTTTAGAACTTCTACAAAGCTCCAGTTGGCGTTTGTTTTTAGCACCCTCACTGGTGTGCCACCAGGTACAGGTGGGGCAACAGTGGCAAAAGCAGTGCCTGCGCCGGCTCGTATGTTTACATCGGCTGAGGTTACAAAATCTTCATCAAAATCATTTTCTCTGCCCATAACCTTGGACTTGAAACTGGCCATTGGAAATGCCGGGCCTGGATCCGACTTACGTATGGGGGCAATGTCCTCATGGCCTACCACATCTTTTAAATTATAAGTTTTAACCAGTAAAGCCGATATTTCTATTGCTGCCTTTAATTGTTTCTCGGTGTAATCATGCCATGCGGCCTTGCTGCTCTCATTTTTATGGATTGCTATAACCACCTCGTCATCGGGTACCCTTTTGGCATCAACCGGGCATATCCATTTTCCTATGCTTTTTGTTAAACGCCCGCCATTTACCATTTCAATGCCAATTGAAAACTGATTCAGCCCTACTAACCCTTTCCATTGACTTTTGCCGGCATGCCATGTAATAACATTAAACGGAGCAAACTGTGTAACAGTGCCATCACGGGCAATAAGTAAATGGGCCGAAGCCTTAGCTAAAGTGCTTTGGAACCAGCTAACGGTAGACAAGGTTGTAGTTGCTGCCGTGTAGTGCATTACAAGGTATTGAGGGGTGTAAATACCACCATGATTAGGTGTGGCTTTGAACGTAACAGGTGTGTCATCATCGTTAACAAGCAGGTGATCTATTATTTTCATCGTTTTTAAATTTTAGGATGATAGAATAGTAAGCAGTACAATGAGGCATTCTGCCGTACTGAAAAAGGGCCTTTATTAGCAAAGGCCCTTTTAAATAAAGATAAATGATTGAAATGTGTATGTGCAATAGCTACTAGTAGCTATTATGTTGCTTGAGGAGAGGCAGACTTATAAGGTAGAGCGTTGTATTGCAACGTTAAGTTTAAATCTACAATGGCAAGGAAGCAGAATAAAACGCCAACCTTTGCCAAGGACAAGCTTGAGTGCTGAGGCTTAGCAACAAAAATATAGGAACAGCATAGTACATGGTTTTGAACTAGCTGTGTACAAATTAATGGCGGGCATTAACTTGTATACTTTGCGTAAGCAATTCATTGTATTTTTCAAGTAATACAATATACTTATCTTTCCATTGTTTGTCAAAAGTAGGCTCCGTCTGCACCTCATCATGTGCCATTTGCACGGGAGCGTTATCACTTAAATAACCAAATTCGTTAGCCCTGAACAGTTCAGGGAATTCGGTTGAAAAATCATAGTTTAGCACGCCGCCTATCCTGAACACGATATCGGTTTTCAAACGCTTTTTATTGAACCAGTTGTATACAGAGCGTCTGTTTACATTCATCAGGCGTGCAAGTTCACTTATGCTGTAACCATCTCGCCTTATTACTTTTTCCACTATCTGACCGTAATGCTTATTCATATATGTACCTAAGGAAATAACTGTTGACATAATAATTTTATTAATTGCAGAGTTTGTTTTTATAGTGAGGCATCAGCTTAATTAATGCTTTTTTGATCGACTTTGATGACTACTGCACATCCCAGTTTTTCAAGCACCATCAGCACTGATTTGCCTTGAATTTGCAATATCTCGCCTTGGCAATCAACCAATGGCCCTTCGTTAATTTTAACCACATCACCAACCGAATAGCGTCCAACGCCTATCGTTTCTAAATTGGAGTGGGAGGCCAGTAAGGTATGTATGCGGTTAATCTCCTGATCTTCTAACACTACAGGTTTGTTGCAGTGCTTAACAAAGTTTACAACACCTGGCGTTTGTTGTACACTGTCATGTTCAAAATGGTTAATATGGACAAACAGATAGGAGTTAAAGAGTGGGGTTTCAACAATCTTAGTCCGGTCGCTCCAGTTGCTTTTTACCTTTATTAAAGGGCAAAAACTGGTAACTCCCTGGTTTTCGAGTAGCCTGTTAGCTTTTTTTTCCCACTTAGAGCGGGTGTAAACAACCATCCAGCGCTTCGCCGCAGATGATCTTGCGTTAGGTTGTGTTGTTATCATAGTGTATAATTAATTATTAAGTAGCGGTACAAACAAGTAAACTATAAAATGCAGTTGTAACTATCAGCTAAATACAGCCATCTGTTATGCTGTATTATAATCCTTTTTCAGTTCAATAACTTATCTCCCGGTTATTCAATGTGTATATATGTATAAGCGCATGAGAAAAACTGAGCATTTATATATCGAACAGATATGTTTTCTTATTAATTAATAAAACATTTGCTTGGATTATATCGTAAAATTATACTTAGAGATTTATACCGTCATGCAACAAATCGCCTAATCTTTAAATATTTGTTATTATTTTTTTCGTTACAGTTATTTATGGCTCTAAAGGCCATTTCTAAGACGAAATTTTTATTGAAAATTTTTAAGCGACACGCTTTTTTTATCACTTCTATACAACAGGCCGTTAAAAGGTTCGCATTTTATACGGTCTTTGTCACAAATCACACCTCAATTGCGTTTAGTTCGTGAGGTGTAAAGTATTATTACCGTATTATTTGTGGAATCACGCATTTTTTTCTCAGTCAACTGCGCTGTTTCCCAAGTTTCGTATCTCGTTTCCCAGTTGATTTCACGTTTAACGTACATCCATCTTAGCGCTATTTTATTTGCTACTGGCTTGCCTTATGTTTGTCGGTAAGTAATCAGTGCGCAGCTTTAGTTTTAAAAAGCGTTAGCATTTAAAGATTACTTCTTCAACAAAAAATAGCCGGTGTGACCGGAGTGGCGAAGCTATTCTCGATTGCAAAAAAACACCCTCTACGCCTAAGGTTATCAGGCTCAAATCAAAGTATCCATCTTTTATTCAGTTACATAAACAAATATTATCGTGATAAAATCAATCTTCCAGCTCAGAGGAGTAATTTCTGTTGTGCTCATTTCTATTATGGTGGCTTACTCTTCCTGTAACTCATACAAGAAGATCCCGTACTTTCAAAATTTAGATAAATCGAGAAATACGAAACAAAGCATAACTAATTACACACCACTCACCATCCAGCCGGCCGACATTCTGGGTATTAACATCAGCAGTTCCAACCCCGAAGCAAGCGCTGTATTTAATTACAATCTATCTTCTATTAATGGTACCTCTAACGTTAGCTCCAATAACCCGGTAATAGGATATTTGGTAAACACACAAGGCGAAATAGTTTTGCCACTGTTAGGCAGTATAAAGGTTGCTGGAAGCACCGTATCGCAGCTTGAGGTGAGACTCAAGAAAGAGCTTACACCTTTTCTTAAATACTGTATAGTTAATGTGCGGATGATCAACTTCAAAATCTCAGTGATAGGCGATGTTGAGCACCCGGGTGTTTTTCAAATACCGAGTGAGCGCGTAACACTTAATGAAGCCATTGGTTTAGCCGGCGACTTGAACATCACAGCATTACGTAAAGTACTATTGATTAGAGAAATTAACGGCGAACGTGAGTTTATACCAATCGATCTTACTTCAAAAGATATATTTGATTCACCCTATTATTACTTAAAAAGTAATGATGTGATCTACGTGCAACCTGGTAAAAACAAGTTTGCCAGCGTAGATAATAATTACCGCACCATTAGTTTAGTATTATCGGCACTCTCTATTATAGCCATTATACTCACACGTAAATAAAATACCCATATGAATAACGAAAAAATTGTTATTGCTCCGTTTGAGTATACGCAGGATAGCGCCAAAACGAACTCGTTTAAGGTAACGTTCAACAAGTACTTTTATCACTGGCCATTATTTGTGCTGGGTGTAGCGTTGGCGTTGGTTTGTGCTTTCTTTTATACCAAGTATACAGATCCTATTTATACCATAACAGCCAAGCTGCTCATTGAGGAAAATAAGGAACAGAATTCGGTTGATAAGATGATGCAAAAAATGGACGTTTTTGAATCATCGAAGGTGATCGACAACGAGAGCGAAATACTGCAGTCCAGAAACCTTATTGCACGAGTAATTAAAGACTTAAATCTTTATGCAACTTATAGTAAACCATCAAAGTTCAGGGATGTAGATATTTATAGCAGCACACCTGTTCATTTAGTAGTAACTAAGCAAACCAGCGATAAGTTTGCTAAGTCGCTTGCTATACATATCAAAAATCAGAACGAGTTTGTGTTAAAGAACTCCATCGGAGGCAACAAGACGTTTAAATTTACAGACAATATCAAAAACAAGTTTGGTATATGGCACCTGAATAAGACGGCTAATCTTAATAAATACATTGGTAAAGATATAATTGTAGGTATTAGAGACACCGAGCAGGTAATAAACGGTTATGTTAACAAAATTAAATCAAGCCGGTTAAATAAGCTGGCCTCCGTTATTGAATTGTCTTTACAAGACAATGTATTGCAAAGAGGAAGAGATATACTGATCCACACAGTGTCTTCTTACAATGATCAATCAGTTAGGCAGAAGAAACGCGCTGCCGAAAATGCTTTATTATTTATAGATGGCAGGCTAAAGGATGTTACACGTGAGCTTTCGTCGGTTGAGAAAGACTTTGAAGGATTCAGGAGTGACAAAGGCTTAATTGATGTATCATCAGAAGCTAAGCTCTATTTAGATAACGTAAAAAATAACGATACACAACTAAATGAAATTGCCTTACAGCTTGACATTATAGGTGGCGTTGAACGCTACGTAAAATCATCAATGAGCGTAAACAGCGCGCCTGCCACTATCGGTATATCTGATCCGGGTTTGAGTGGCTTGATACGCCAGTTAATGGATTTGCAAGTACAGCGCGATAAAATGCTGGCTACAACACCTGAACGTAATCCTATTTTTGAAGCCGTAGATAAACAAATTGCCTCAACCAAGTCGTCAATCCTAAACAACATTTCAGGGATAAAGGCATCTTTAAAGGCAAGCCAGCGTCAACTTTTATCAAACAGCAATCGCTTTGAGTCGTCTATAAAGAATATTCCGGGGCAAGAGCGCCAGTTTATTAACATTAAGCGCCAGCAAACCAACAAGGAAAACTTATACGTATACCTGCTGCAAAAACGTGAGGAAGCGGCGCTGAGTTATGCATCCACTATTAATGATAGCCGGTTAATTGATTACAATTACGTAGTGTCATCAAGCAAACGCATCATTTATATCATTGCGTTTATGCTGGGCATCTTTATACCCCTTGGTGTAATTTATTGCCGCGATAGTTTAAATGATCGGATAAACACCCGCGATGATATTGCGAGTAAAACAACGGTGCCTGTTTTAGGTGAGCTTGTTTTTCATGAGGGTAAGCAAGCTATGGTTATTGGCGGCAAAGACGATAACTTTGTAATTGGCGAACAGTTTAGGCTGTTAAGAACAAATCTTCATTTTGCGCACGCCACCCGGCAAAGAGGCAGGGTTACCATGCTTACTTCAAGTATTGCAAATGAAGGTAAAAGCTTTGTAACCAGTAACTTGGGCGCCACCTTGGCTGCGTCGGGCCGTAAAACTATTATACTGGAGCTCGATTTACGTAAGCCTCAGATATATAAAAACTTTAAACTGGCTGTTAACCACAAGGGCTTAAGCGACTATATTAATGGAACTGCGAGTGTTGATGAAATTATCCAGCCCTCAAATTATGATGACAACCTGTTTGTCATAACTGCCGGAACATCGACCTTTAATCCTTCAGAAATGCTGGAGCAAGAGCAGATAGATGTGTTATTGGATGAACTGCGCAGTAGTTACGATGATATTTTATTGGATACTCCACCCATAAATATTGTTACCGACGCCATGGTATTATCGCGTGTTAGTGATGTTACCCTTTATGTAATCAGGCAGGGTTTGACCAAGTCATGGGAATTAGACGTTACCGAAAAACTGTTCAAACAGCAGCAGGTGCCTAAAATGAATATCATATTCAATGGTATACGTAAAGATAAGTACAGCTATACTTATAATCAGGGATACTCGAGCTACGGTTACGGTAAATATGCTACCGAGTACGCTTCTGGCAGTACGATGAAATCCTTTTTAAGAAGATTCTAACTTCAGCCTTAAACAGAATTGATATGAAGTTGCTCTTAGTGCGGCCTGTAGGTGGCATAGCCAACCGCATGCGTGTACTCGAATCAGCGTACAAGTTTTCAAAAGCTGCCTCTTTAAAGCTTGTAGTTCTTTGGGAGAGAAACGGCAATCTGAATGCGAAATATTCGGAGTGTTTTGAACCAGTGCCCAACATGACTGTGATTGAATTGAATCTGCATGGCAGTAATTCTTTTGCAAAAGTAAAACGCAGGCTGCTAACAATTGCAATTGACGGAGTGGTAAACACGTTAACCAGCTTTTCGGTAACAGATGTAGCTATCGAAAATGAAATTAGGCAACATGGATGGGGGCAGGGTGCCTTAAACAGCTATTTTGACAATCTGGTTCATAACCACAGCGGCATTTATATAGATACATGCTACGAGTTTTATACCGATAGTAGTAACTTTCAGGTACAGATTGCCCAAAGTATACAGCGTGAGAGCCAGCAGATTTTATTGAATCTGAGCTCGGTTACAGGAGTACACATCAGGAGGTCAGATAACATTAATGCTATCGAAAAATCGCCACTGGATGCCTTTGTCAATGAAATAAGCTGCACAATTGCTATCAATCCCGAAGCAAAGTTCTATCTGTCTACAGATTCGCAAGAGGTTACTAATATCCTTACCGCTATGTTTCCCGGCAATATCATAACCGGCATATCGGTAAGAACCCGCGACTCGAAAGCAGGGATCATAGCAGCGCTAACAGATCTGTGCTGTTTAAGTATGTGCCGCGAGATTTGGGGATCGCATGATAGTAGTTTCTCGGGCAGGGCTGCCAAAATAAATAACATACCGCTACGCATTATCTTACAATATGCCGAATAACATGCCCGAAGCATTCATTAGTTCCAAGCTCCTTTTTCTAAGAAATTTAATTTTAAATCAAAATGTCATCAATAAGATCAGGTCAACCGGCATTTATTTGCTGGTACCTATCATAAACTTTGGCGTTTCGTTCATCACATCGCCAATTTTTGCGAAGCATTTATCGGCCGAAGAATATGGTTACTATGGCTATTATTCAACGCTGGCTTCGTTCCTGCTGGTTTTTTCCAGCCTGTCATTGCAAACGTACTATATGTCGGTCTTTTTTAAAGAGACCGAAGAACAGCGCAGAGCTATACAAACCACGCTTATTATATTTACGCTGGTTTGGAACCTCCTGTTTTTTCCAATTGCTTACCTGGGTATTTATGTTTACTTAAAGTATTCGCACTCACAAATACCTTTTTACCCATTTGCGTTACTAGCGCTCGCTACCAGTGTAGTGGGCATATTTAAAGGCTTTGTCCAGGTAAATTACCGTTTGGGTAATCAGCCAGTAAAATATCTGCTTATTGTAGCCGGCTACAGAGTGTTGGGCATATTACTGTCTTTATACTTCATTATATCGGCAGATATGGGTTTAAAGGGCCGTATGCTGGGCGTATTTGTAGTCGAGATATTGTTCTTCATCATTTCTTTGTATACTATATTGAAAGGGCAAAGCTTAAGGCTCGATAAGGCAACGGTAAAGATAGCCATGCGCAAAGTGCTGCCTTTAATACCGGCTTCCTTTTTGTTTTGGCCGCTAATGAGTTTTGATAACATTGCTGTTGAAAAACTTAACCAGCCTGTGCAAATGGGTTTGTACAACATAGGTAAAGGCATTGCTAATTACTTATTCATAGCTCTACAATCCTTTTTTCAGGCATTTGAACCCGATATTTATAAATATGCTTCTACCTACAATATAAAAGGCCTTAAAAAAACGGGTATGATGGTTGTGGCACTTGTCATTGTTACCACCATTGTTTTTGTATTTGTATCGCCGTACTTAATGCATTATTTAACGGCCGGTAGATTTACCGAGGCAATCCGGTACTCCAACATATTAGCCATTACGTATGGCTTAATCATTATATACTCGCTTTTAGATGCCATTATTTTAGCATGGCAAAAGACCAAGATTAATTTGGCCTTAAATATACTGGGCGCAACTTTAAGCATTACAACTTACACATTGGCCGCTTACTATTTCAGGCAAACAGGTGTTGCTATGGCCACAGCTTTTACACACCTGGTACTGGTGACTGTGCTGCTCTTCTTTATCGCAAAAAAGCTCAGGGAGCACCGTTTAGCACAATTATAACTATACGCTACTATTTAAATTATGAGAGAGCAACCGTTCGATATTCCTGTTCTATTAATCACATTTAACAGGCCGGATTCTGCTTTACAAGTGTTTGAGAGGATTAAAGAACTGCAACCAAGTAAACTCTACGTTTTTTCTGACGCTGCACGTGATGGAAGAGATGAGGAAGCAAAGGCTGTACAAAAGTGCAGGTCTATTTTTGACGAAGAGAACATTACATGGGATTGTAAAATAGAAAAGTGGTTTTGTGATTCGAATATGGGTTGTGGCAGGGCGGTGAGCTCTGCAATAAGCTGGATGTTCAAGACGGAGCAAAGCGGTATTATACTCGAGGATGATTGCCTGCCCGATATAACCTTTTTTAAGTATTGCGCCCATATGCTAAATAAATATGCTAACAATACTGCAGTAATGCATGTCGCCGGTACTCGCTGGAACGATGAGTTTGAAACTGGCGCCTCCAGTTATTTTTTTAGCCGAATTGGACATGTGTGGGGTTGGGCTACCTGGAAACGTGCATGGGACCTGTATGATTTTGAAATGCAGACCTGGAACCCAGTAAAAGACGGGCAGATGCTCTACCAGCAGTTAAAAAGCCGGGTTCAGGCCCAATTCTGGATCGATAATTTCCAGCGTATGTATCAGAAAGATACTTTCGCTAAAGATACCTGGGACTACCAATGGCAATATACCTTGTTTAAACATCAGGGCTTGTCGGTTGTACCTTGGGGCAACCTCATTACCAATATAGGCATTGAGGGGGCACATGCTGATAATAGTGAAGATCAAAGTTCATTTTATCGCAAAACTATCCCTTGGGGTAACGTAATAGATATATCGGCCAACCAGCCAGTTAAAGCCAACGCCGATTTTGATTCTTATCACATAGCACATTATTTTTTAAAAGCCAATACACCTATCCTGCGTTTAAAATGGCATCTGAAAAGCCTTTATCATTTAACCAGGACTTACTAAATTTTGTTATCATATGGTAATTAAACTACCCGCGTGGTTCTTTGACAATACGGTTAACCCTAAAGAGCATGAATCTGTTATACATGTTGGTGCAAAGGTGTTTGGCGTTTGCTTTTTAGGTACGCTTTGTTTAACAGCATATTCGCCTGTTGTAAATCTGGCCGCTTTCGGCGCTATAGTTCTTGTGTTTTTGAACACATTGCTTAAGAAGGATAATTTCTCCTTACTGATACAGCTGTTTTTTGCTAACCATTATGTTTTCGGTAATGATAAAGGCGGCGTTTTTAATATTGCTGCGTTACTTGCTTTAGGCTTTTTTGGTCTTTCAGGACATCAGGTGTTTAAAGGAACATCCTCCTTTAGCCGCTCTTTTAAAGGTTTGCTGTTAATACTTTTTGCCTTTCAGTTGCTTAGCTTAACGGCTAATGTACATGCGAGCATACTAGGCAAATTAGGTGGTTTAATGAGTTTCTCGGGCATCATATTGCTTATATATCAACTCTCAAAAATTCCGGTTCGTAAATCAGACATAATCAGATTTGTTACCATTCTGTTCTTTTTCAGTATGTTCGAGCTTGTTGTATCGCTTAACCAAAAATATGGGTTAATCGGCTTGTCAACACCGCTTTTGCCAATGGAAAAGAATATTGAGTATGAGAACGATATATTCAGATGCGTGGGCACTTTCGTGAACTTTGAAGCATATGCTGAGTACTCACTTTCAATGGTTGCTTTGCTGCTGCCGGGTATTATATCCGGATCGTTTAGAGAGGTTAGCAAAAAATTCTATTACATGACTGTTGGTATCACCATTATGTCAGTGTTATCAATCATCTTAACCGTAACCCGTTCTTCATTATTTCTGTTGCCGTTTGTAATCTTAGTGATATTGCTTAGCCAGTATAAACGGATGAAATTGAAAGCAATCGTGCCTTATTTGCTGATTATAGCATTGGGTGTTGGTATTAATTTCAAAATTAAAATATTCGATATTTCATCTTTTATTGAGCGTAGCCAGGAGATGAAGATAAAAAGCGTATCTGACGTAGCCTCAGGTAATGAAATAAGCAGAGGCGGACTGTTTGCTTATGCTTTTGAAAAAATCAAGCGGTCGAAGGGATTGATAGGAGAGGGGTATTTTGCTCACCCTGATGACTATAACACTGCTCACTTTGGCGTTCCGAATCCGCCAATTGGAGATTACCATAATTTGTATTTGAGCATTGCTGTGTTTTGGGGAATACCCGGGGCTGTAGCTTTCATCCTGATATTTATTCTCACCATATACCGGGGCATTATTGCACGGCGTATTAAAAACATAGCACCATTTGATGCTGATTTGCTGTTGGGTTTCACCACGCTGTTCTTGTTCTTCCTGCTCAATCAATATAAGATCATTTTTTTGCGGGAGTCTAATTACACAGTTGTTATTTTGATTTTGCTGGTTATTTATAATGGTATTATCCGAAAAGTGAAATCGCCTGATCTGGAGCTGATCATTAAATAACGATAGCGTTTGCTGTTCTTTAACGTACTTATTTAGCATGACTAAGAAAATATATTACTTGCCTAATTTTGGTCAGTTAGGTAATCAGCTGGCTATATTGGCGCATCTGATTGCATTTGCCAACAAGTACGATTACCAAATCATTTATCCATATTCAGAACAGCTTAAAAAGTGTCTGGACGATCAAAAAATTAAAAACACACGGCTTACTTTTAGCAAAACTTTAGGTAAAAAGTGGTTCTCATACTGTGTTATAAAGTTCATTAAATACCTCACCTTTAATCGCAACCTGCAGTTCTTGGGAGCGCTTGTGATTAATAAACGGTATGTGATTGATGAGCAGGAGGCCGGTAAAAGCTTTCCTTACTCAATTTTTATAACCGATTGGATGTTCAGGTTTTATGCCGGAGTGGAAGATCAACAAGACGAGATCAAGAATGTGCTTTCATTCCATGGACAGCACTCGTCGCGCCCACACAGCTTTATACAAAATATACACCATGAACTTGCACCTGCCGCCCTGGTTGGTATCCATGTACGCCGCGGTGATTACGCCACCTGGCACGGTGGTAAATTTTACTTCGATTTGAGTTTTTATTATGCTCAAATGGTGCAGATAGCTGCGCAAATCAGCAACTGTGTATTCATCATATGTTCTAACGAAAAAATAGCATTTGACAATACGCATGATCTGCACCTGGTTTACGCCAAAGGTTCGGACATTGAAGATTTGTGTGTGCTATCCAGTTGCGACTATATTATTGGTCCGCCAAGTACATTTTCGGGTTGGGCTGCATTCTTAGGCCGAAGGCCAATATTTTTTATGCAGAATAACAAAGACACGGTTTCTATGGATAAGTTCTTCACTTATCAGGTATAAAACGTACCACAGCAAATAGAAAGCAGTACTGCATACTGCGAATCTAATTAAGAAAACCTTTTTACTAACTATATACAGATATAATGAAAATTGGAATCTGCGGACCCATATTTTTGCCCCTCTTAGCGAAGCATTTAGCGTCAGACAGTGTAATTGATATTAAAGGTATGGGCGGCACACCCGTTAACCATCAAATTACAGCCTTGTTAGAAAAAGGATTTGAAGTACATGTTTATTCCATTACTCCTGAACTGAACGTAGGCGAAGAGCGGGAATGGCACGGCGAAAAACTACACGTTTATGTAGGTTGTTCGCGCAAAAGGGCCCGGCATTGCTGTAAAGATCTTTTTCAGGCCGAACGAAGGTATCTAAAAAATGCCATCCTGAAATCAAAGCCTGATATTGTACATGCGCACTGGCAATACGAATGGGGCTGGGCTGCTTTAGATTCAGGAGTGCCTACGCTTTTAACATGTCATGATTCGCCTATTGAAGTGCTGAAGTCGCAAACAGATCTGTATCGTTTAATCAGGCTTGTTGTAGCTGCAATATGCCTCAGAAAGGCTAAACATTTAACTGCTGTATCACCATACACGGCAAAGGGTTTAACTTTCTTTACAAAACTAAAGGCCGCCGTAATACCCAATTTTGAGCCGGCCGGCGTTTTTTCACTTTATGATGCCAATAAAACTGTAGGTAACGAAATAAATGTTACGATGATTAACAACGGCTTTCATAAACGGAAAAACGTGGCCAAGGGCGTCAAAGCATTTGTAGAATACAGCAAAAAACACCCGAATGCACAATTGAATTTATACGGCACCGAACACGGCATCGGTGAGGATGCATATAAATGGTGTGAGGAAAACAACATTAAGGGTAATATTCATTTCCATGGCGAAAAACCATTTGCTGAATTAATGACTGCCTTATCTGAAGCGCATATTTTCATGCATACCTCGCTTGAAGAATCTTGCCCTATGGTATTAATTGAAGCTATGGCCATGGGCATCCCGGTAATTGCCGGCGAAGAAGCAGGTGGGATACCCTGGATGCTGGAAAATGGCGGTGGTAAACTGGTAGACATCAATAATGAACATAAGATAGCAGCCGAACTGTTACACCTGTCATCACCCGAATTTAACCACAAGGTATCGAACACGGCCCGCGAAGTAGCCTTAAAAATGTTCTCTACAGAAGTGGTCATCAATCAGTATTTAACAGCCTATAAAGAAGTACTAAGCGCATGAAAGTGTTACACATACTTGCCGAACTGCAATTTTCAGGAGCTGAGTTAATGTTGCACACTGCTTCTGAAAAGTTTGAAGCTTCCGGCCTTGAAATAACCATTTTAGCTACCGGGCAAGTGGAAGGTATTTACGCCGATTATTTCAGAAAGCTGGGTTGGACGGTTGTGCATATTCCGTTTAAGAAGAGTCTGTCTTTTTTCTCAAAGCTTTATTCGCTCATTAAAAACGGCGGTTTTGATGTAGTACACATACATACCGAAGGTGCATTTATATACAAAGCCTTTATTACCAATTGGGCAGGCGTAAAAAAGGTTGTAGCCACTGTACATAACAACTTTTTGTTTACCGGATACCTGCAACGTCGGCGGCGGTTTCACCACCTCCTTGCTTTGAAGCTCCTAAAAGTGAAGTTTATTTCTATAAGCGAGAGCGTTAAGGAAACAGAGAAAGTTATTTACAATACCAATACAACACTTATTCACAACTGGATAAACGTTGACAGTTTTAGCAAAACCAGGCAGTTAGACAATCAGGCTGCCGGTCACGGCAGAAATGTGTACCCCATAAAGATCATAAGCGTAGGTAAGTGCCTTTTTGAGAAACAGCATCAAAAAGTGCTGGAACTGGTAAAGGTGTTGATTGACAAAGGCGTCGATTGCCACTATACGCACATTGGTTGCGGTGAGCTTGAAGATAAAGAGAAAACGTGGGCTTATGAGAACGGTCTGCGCGAACATGTAACATTTATTAGCCATACCCATAACGTTGCTCAATTCCTGTCGGGCTGTAATTATTACGTCATGCCTTCCTTATTTGAAGGTGTTGGTAACGCCTGCCTGGAGGCAATGGCTGCCGGCCTGCTGTGTATTGTAAATGATGCTCCGGGGTTGAACACCCTGATAAAAAATGATCACACCGGCATCATTACCGATTTCTCGGATGTAAGCCTGGTTGCCAGCCAAATTATGGCAATAAGCCAGGACGAAGAGCGATATAATCATCTAACCACTAACGCCCAGCAATATGTAGCTCAAAAGCATGGCGTAGCCAATGTAGAGCAGATGATAGAAATGTACTATTGAGGTAATTCCGTTCTGCGTTAAACTTTCACCCTTGCCAATTTTAATCACTTAAACATTAAAGAATATGAAAACGATCTCGACTAAAAAATTGATTCCGTCATTTATGCTGGCCGCTTTGCTCACACTATTTGTCATAAACGCTCAGGCGCAAAATTTGACAGCTACAAACCTGCACACCGGCAAGGCTCTGAACATTTCTAGAGATAAAATAACAGGCACAGACAGTGTAGCCACTTTGGACACTATGCTTTGTATGTTTCACCAGGTTATGACTAACAGTGCTCATCTTTCATGGCGCAAAGGTTATATCGTGCTTGAGAACGACAAGATCATGATCGGCAATGTATCATATCCTACACTTAACGCTTCGCATCTTACCGGCTTAATACAAAACAAGTTTTTATCAAGTAACAGAAAAAAAGTAGTAAAAAGCCAGGTAATACAGGTAGTGCTATTACAATAACAGCATTTTAACCGTATCTCCTGAGCGTATCATTCCTTACCAATAATGACAAAGATTGCTGTATTACTCACCACTTTTAACCGTAAAGACAAGACTATTACTTGCCTGCAAAGTCTGAAAGTGCAAAAACTGCCTGCTGATGTACACATCGACATATATTTAACCGATGATGCCTCGGCCGACGATACGGTGGATGCTGTAAAGGGAATATTTCCGGATAGTTATATTCTGCATGGAACTGGCCAATTGTTTTGGGCAGGCGGTATGAGGAACTCATGGAATGAAGCCCGAAAAGGTAACTATGACTATTACCTGCTCCTGAATGATGACACTACGCTAATTGATAATGCTGTTGCCAACCTGTTGGCTTGCAGCAAAGAAGTTTTAGCCCAAAAGCAAACGCATTGCGTATGCATTGGAAGTACCCAGGACGTTTTCACTGGCGGAATTTCATATGGTGGTAAAAAGCTCACCTCCAAGTACTACCTTAAAAGTGCTTTGGTGTATGATAATGACGACTATCAAAAATGCGATTTAGGTAATGCGAACATTATGCTTGTACCTGATGCCATTGTGAAGTCTGTAGGTATTCTGTCAGATCATTATACGCATGGTATTGCCGATTATGATTACACACTTAAGGTTAAGAAGGCCGGCTTTGAGGTAATAGTGGCACCAGCGGTTTTAGGCTACTGCACGGATGATCACGGCAAAAGCTGGAAATCGCAAACATCGCGGTTATCAGATCGCATTAAATACTTAAAAAGCCCGAAGGGATTAGCTTACAAAGAATATTTGCTGTTCATAAAAACCCATTTTCCGCTTTATTATCCTTTTGCGTTTACAAAATTGTGGATGAAAACCTTACTGCCCGTTCTGTGGCAGGTTTTCAAAAAATAGACATTGCACCTATACACTTTTAGCATGGTAAAAATATCTGCAACAATTGATAGCGTACAAGTAATGCGTGCCTTTGCCGCTGTCTCTGTGTTATTTTTTCATGGTACGCACATCATTGATAACAAGCTTAATTTCCTCTTCTTAAATAACTTCTTCGATGCAGGTTATTCAGGAGTAGACGTTTTTTTCGTAATCAGTGGCTTCATTATATTGCATACCTGCATGGGTAAAGATTTTAACGCGTTTACGTTTCTAAAAAAACGTTTTGTAAGGATATACCCTGTGTACTGGGTAGTTACTCTGGCTGTTATCATCGCATACCAAATAGCGCCCGAAGGTGTGCAGCCTTATAAAGAAGATTGGCGTATCATTTTAGGCTCATTGGCTTTAGTGCCGCAAAAGATTTACATCATCGGCATAGCCTGGACACTCACTTTTGAGTTATTGTTCTACGTTGTATTTGCTGTTGCTTATTCTATAGGAAAGAAGTTTTTGTTTGCCGTGTTATTTGTTTGGGCTGCTGTAATACTTGCTTTGTACGCAGCAGATGTAAAACCAGCAAGTGTTGCACTAAACATGTTGGTTAACCCCATTATTATTGAATTTTTCTTCGGTTGCCTAATCGCTTACTTTTACAACCGTTATCGTGAATTTAAGTACCACTACATACTATCAACGATTGGCTTTATATGGTTTGCTGTTAATTGGGTGATATACTGGACGGCCAAAAACAATGATGCCGATGCATTTAGCACCTACATCAGTCGTGTTTACCTTTTTGGCGTGCCTGCAGCAATTTTAATCAGCGGGATTGTTTTTTACAAAAAATCCATTGCTCCCTTGTTTGTTTACATAGGCAATGCGTCATACTCATTATACCTAATACACGGAACCGTAATTTCTATACTGATAAAGATCCTATTCGTATTAAAGATACAAACTTACTTTGCCAACAACATCGGTTCAGTTGCCATCTTACTTGCAACCGTTCTTATTGGTTGTGCTTTTTACCGCTTTGTAGAGGCGCCTATCATCGGCTTATTTAAAAGTAAAAAAGGAGATAAGCCTGCAAGTGCAACCTCGGTAACATCAGCAACTGTTTAACGATCTATAGCCCTAGGCTAATCTGCTATTAGCACATCCGCTTGTACAAATAAGGGGGGCCTTACTGTCGTACTCTGCTTTCGGCATTTCTATTATACCATCAATCATGACCAATGAATCTAAAACGGGCGTGGTGTATTTAACTAATATACCAGCACCGTACAGGGAAAAAATGCATGAGATACTTTCTGCAAGTACTCAAATTAAATACACTGTTTTTTATTGCTCGGAGTTAGAACCTAACAGGCAATGGAAATTTGATAAAGGCAATTATCAGATGGTATATCTGAGCAATACAGCCGATAAAATGATACATAATAATGTTAGTGTTATCAAATTCCTCAATCAGCACAATCCGGATGTGGTCATATCAACCGGCTTCAATCCGACCATGTTGTATGGCTTTTTATGGTGCATGATCAAGGGCAAAAAATTTATACCGTTTACCGATGGTACCTATAATTCAGAGAAAAGCTTGTCTGCAGTTCACAAACTGGTACGCCGAATCGTTTTTAAATTCTCAGCTTCTTTTATAGGAGCTAGTGCCGGTAGTTCCAAGCTGTATGAAAGCTATGAGATACCAAAGAAAAAAGTATTTACATCCTGTCTTTGTATCGAAAACGGCGATTTTAACTCAAATACCGAGCAGAAGAAATATGACCTGATGTTTTCGGGCCAATTAATTGAGCGAAAAATGCCTATGTTTTTTGCAGAAGTAGCCCGGCAGGTAAAGGAGAAGATGGGTAAGTGCACTGTACTAATCTTAGGCGACGGGCCGCTTAGGAATAATCTGATATCCTTATTAATAAAATACGGAGTTGATTATGATTACGCTGGCTTTGTACAACCCAAACGCCTGCCATGGTACTATGCTCAGTCTAAAATATTTCTTTTCCCTACACTTAATGATCCGTGGGGTATTGTTGCCAATGAGGCTTGTGCATCGGGTTTGCCCGTAATTACCTGTGAAAACGCAGGAGTAGCTAATGATTTAATACTTCATGATGTTAACGGATACGTATTGCCGTTAGACACAGATACATGGGTAAAGCATATTTGCGACTTACTGCAAACGCCCTCTAAACTAAAAAAGTTTTCTATAAACGCTGCCGAGAAAGTGCAGCACTATAACCACCAGCTGTCTGCCGAAGGTATACTGGCATCGGTAAATTTTGCTATAGCAGGAAACTGAAGCAGAAACTGCTGGCAAGAGAATTACATCCGGATTAACTCCAAAACACACATATGCGCATTTTATTGATTCATTGTGCCTACCATTACCTGGGAGGCGAAGATGTTACGGTTGCCAAAGAACTCGATTTGCTGCGCTCAAAGGGCAATGAGGTAGAGCTTTTGCTTTTTTCAAATAACTCGGTACCGCTGTTTAATTTGCTGCAGTTGCCGTTCAATATCAAATCATACCTCGCAACAGAGAAAAAAATCAGCGAGTTTAAGCCAGATATTGTTCACATTCACAACTTGCATTTTACAGGATCTACATCGGTACTGTATGCAGTAAAGAAGCGTGCCGCAGTAGTTTACACGCTGCACAACTATCGCTTAATATGCCCGTCGGGTACGCTTTTTAGCAAAGGTAAGTTGTACCTGCGCAGTCTTAAAACAACATTTCCGTTAAATGCGGTTTTTAATAGGGTTTATAAAGGCTCGGCACTGTTAACCATGTGGTTATCAGCTACCATATGGCTAAACCATACCTTAGGCGTGTGGAAATTGGTTAACCGTTTTATTGTGTTGACCGACTATTCTAAAAAACTAATAGAAGAAAGTCAGTTATCAGTTAAACAAGCTCAACTGGTTATTAAGCCCAACTTTACGGAGCATAACGAATCGGCTCATAGTATCAGAAACAATGAGTTTTTATACGTAGGGCGCCTGAGTGATGAAAAGGGTATACAGGTATTAATGGATGCCTTTACTAATTCGTCACTTTCATTAAACATCATCGGCGATGGTCCTTATAAAGAACAGGTGTTAGCGGCAACAAAAGTGAATGCTAATATCAAATACATTGGCTTTCAGGATAAAGAAAATATTTCAAAAGCCATGAGCGAATGTACCGCTTTAATATTCCCATCAATATGGTACGAAACTTTTGGGCTTACTATTATCGAAGCTTTTGCGGTATCAACCCCGGTTATTGCTGCTAATATTGGTGCTGCATCCTCTCTTATAAGCCATGGTGTAAACGGGCTTCATTTTGAACCTGGCAATGCCGAAAGCCTGAGGAAAACTATAAACCTTTGGGATAAATATGCAGAGAGCGAGAAACATAAGTTTCGCGAAAATGCCGTCAACACGTACATGAAATATTATACGCCCGACAATAACTACGAACAACTGATCGATATTTATAATCAGGCAATTAGCGAAAATCAAAGCTCTTGATACACCATTATTATTGGCCGCCCGAAATGTACTCACACTAATTAATTCAGTCATGTCGTACTTAGATGATATCCTGGAACAAGGGTACGCGGGCCCATATCCGCTACTAAAAAAAGGGGAAGGCGAACGTTTATTCCCGTTAGACAATATATCACTCGAGCTGCAATACTCAGAAAACAGACAGCGGCATGTAACCAACCAAACAATAGCCAGCGTTGCGCTTCGCGATGAGATATTAGAAAAAATGAAGCCCCTGCTTGGTGATAATATCTTGCTGTCTGGCAGTCAGTTGATAGGCCATGCGGATAAAGCACACGATTGGCATGTTGACGTTGAACATACAGGTTGGGAAGGGCTGACCGTATGGATAGGCTTAAGCAGTGCAGAGTGTAAGAAATGTATAAAAGTTATTTCGTCATCTCACAAGTTTAAGCTGACCCCTCAGGACCTTAGGCACCGAGGTGTTGATATTTATAATGACAGTGAAGTGTTGGCTTCTGCCCAAGAGATTTCTGCTGATGCAAAGCTTGTTGAGATTGACTTGTTTGAAGGAGAATTCATTATTCTTGACAGCCTTACATGGCACGCTTCCGGCAACATTTCTAATTTTAGAAGACACGCACTCGTTCTAAGATACCGCAATACAAATTTGCAGCAAAGACCGCCAAGCGGTTTTCAGTCCAATTCTGTGAATATAGACGAACACATTAAAAAGCTCATACTAATTAATAGTGAAAGGTTTGATGTGATGAACTTTACTTCTACAAAAAGAGTTGCCGAACACCATAGAGGATTACTTAAACATTTAGCAAAATACCTGTTTAGATACCTGCAGGCAAAAAACTTTATCGCGCTTTTAAAATCTCAAGCAGCAAGGTTATTATAAGCCATTTGTACCAGGGTCTCGGTTTAGAGACCATTAAGGCAGTTGGCTTTTTATAAGAACACTGTAAGCCTTCTTATTCCCTTAACCGTTGTCAATAAACACCTATTATAAACCTAACAAATATTGCTATGAATAATTCTTCCACTCCTTGCATGGGTTATCCGCTATTTAATGGTTCCTTGATGGATCTTTCTTTTCAAGATAAGACTATTGTAAATACGATAAATCAATATTCATTTTGCATTGCAGAAGAGGACGATGAGTTTAAAGAAGCTTTAATGGGATCGGACATGTTATTGCCCGACGGAGTAGGGATGGTTTTCGCATCGTTCTTTCTAGAAAATGTAAAAATCCAAAAGATTGCTGGTGCTGATTTACACCAGCATTTACTGACTAAACTTAACGAGGAATGCGGCTCATGCTTTTACCTTGGATCTTCTGAAGCTACGCTGAAGAAAATCGAGGACCGCATTCAAAAGGAGTACCCTAACATAAGTGTACATACTTACGCTCCGCCCTATAAGGCGGTGTTTGATGAACAAGACAGCGAAAAAATGATTGCTGCGGTTAATCAGCATGCTCCTGATGTTTTGTTTATTGGTATGACTGCACCGAAGCAGGAGAAGTGGATACACACCAACAAGCAGCTGCTTAATACAAAGGTAATAGGCTCGATAGGAGCAGTGTTCGACTTTTATGCAGGTACCGTTAAACGCCCCGCCAGAATGTGGATATCGTTAGGTTTGGAATGGTTTGGCCGTCTTATTTTGGAGCCTCGCAGGATGTGGAGAAGGTACTTATACTACGGGCCGGTATTCACAATGCATTTGCTGGGCAAAAAAATAAAGCTGGCTAACAGATACAAAAGAGTTTTCAGCTCAGGAACTAACGTTTCTAAACATCCTTTATCTAAACATTAATGAGCCAACACAGGTGCTTAACCCACCAAAGCACCGATACGATTTTTGACGCCTCGGCTGTAGTATTTGCTTGCGGCGCTTTATACAACATTCTCAAAAAATAAAAATCCCCTATAATTTATGAAAAAGAAAGCGCTGATAACAGGCATTACAGGTCAGGACGGAGCCTACCTAACGGAGTTACTATTGGAAAAAGGCTATGAGGTACACGGCATCAAACGCCGTTCATCGTTGTTCAACACCGATAGGATAGACCACCTGTACCAGGATCCGCATGAACCACATCCCAGCCTGGTTTTGCACTACGGCGATTTGTCTGACTCCACCAACCTGATCCGCATCATCCAGCAGGTACAGCCCGATGAGATCTATAACCTGGGTGCGATGAGCCATGTTAAGGTAAGCTTTGATACGCCCGAGTATACAGCCAATGCCGATGGTATAGGCACCCTGCGTTTACTGGAGGCTATCCGTATTTTAGGATTAGAGAAAAAGACCCGCATCTACCAGGCTTCCACCTCCGAGCTTTACGGTTTGGTACAAGCCGTTCCGCAAAGTGAAACCACGCCTTTCTATCCCAGAAGCCCTTATGCCGTAGCCAAGCTGTATGCTTACTGGATTACGGTCAACTACCGGGAAGCCTACGGCATTTATGCCTGTAACGGCATCCTGTTCAACCATGAGAGCCCGCTCAGGGGCGAGACCTTCGTAACGCGTAAGATCACCCGTGCGGTAGCCAAGATAGCCATGGGTTTGCAAGACAAGCTTTACCTGGGTAACCTGGATGCACAGCGCGACTGGGGACATGCCAAAGACTATGTGGAGGCAATGTACCTGATCCTGCAGCAGGAAACACCTGAAGACTTTGTTATTGCCACCGGTGTAACCACTTATGTACGCGACTTTGTGCGCATGGCTTTTGCCGAAGTGGGTATCGAGGTTGAATTCAAAGGCGAAGGTGTGGAGGAAAAAGGTTACGTGGTAAGCTGCTCAAACCCAGACTACCAGTTGCCTGAAGGCCTTGAAGTAGTTTGTGTAGATCCTAAGTATTTCCGTCCTACGGAGGTAGAATTACTGATTGGCGATCCAATTAAATCAATGACCAAGCTAGGCTGGAAACCGAAGTATGACCTGCAAGGTTTGGTGGCTGAGATGGTGGCTATGGACGTAGACCTGTTCCAACGTGAAAAACTACTGAAAGACTCAGGCTACGTTATCAAAAACCAATACGAATAATTTAAGCATATGCAAAAAGCATCAAAAATTTTTATAGCGGGCCATAGAGGCATGGTAGGATCTGCCATCCATCGTAAATTAGAAAAGGAAGGGTTCACTAACATTGTTACCCGTACATCGTCCGAGTTAGATCTCAGACGGCAGGGTGATGTTGAAGCGTTTTTTGAAGAGCAACAGTTTGACTACGTATTTTTAGCGGCCGCAAAAGTGGGTGGCATAGTAGCCAATAACATTTACCGCGCCGATTTTTTATACGAAAATCTGCAAATTCAAAATAACGTTATTCATAGCGCATACGTTACCGGCGTAAAGAAACTCCTTTTTTTAGGATCGAGCTGTATTTATCCAAAGCTTGCTCCGCAGCCGTTGAGTGAAGATAGCTTACTGACTGGTCCGCTCGAGATCACTAACGAGCCTTATGCCATTGCGAAAATAGCAGGCGTAAAAATGTGCGATGCGTACCGGGCTCAATATCAGTGCAACTTCATATCGGCAATGCCCACTAATTTGTATGGGCTTAATGACAACTACCATCCTGAAAATTCGCACGTGTTACCAGCTATGATCCGCAGGTTTCATGAGGCTAAACAAAACGATGCTCAGTCAGTAACCATATGGGGTTCTGGCACACCCAAACGCGAGTTTTTATTTGCCGATGACCTGGCGGATGCCTGCTACTATCTGATGGAAAATTACAATGAGCCTGGTGTTATCAATATAGGCGTGGGAGAGGATCTGTCTATCAAAGAACTCGCCGAAATGATCAAGGAAATTGTAGGTTTTGAAGGAGACATCACCTATGATACTTCCAAGCCCGACGGTACCCCCCGTAAACTCATGGACGTATCCAAACTTGCCAACAGCGGGTGGAAGCATACTGTTGAGTTGCCAGATGGTATCAGGGTAGCGTACAACGACTTTTTAAGCAAATATCAGCAACCGCAAGCACTTGAGGCTTAGCGGTTGCTAAATGCAATACATTGAACAGTTGGATAGTAGATAATTGAATTGCTTACAATTTAAATTCAAATTTAATGCAGAACCGTTATTTATACTCACTACGTATTATCTTAGCTGCTGTTGATTTTGTATGTATTAACATTGCTTTTATAATTGCTTACCACATTACCGTTTCAATACACTACAATTTTTCGGCCGACTATTATTTGCAACTATTATTTGTAAATAACCTGCTGTGGGTTTTAAATGCAAACTTTATGCATTTATACCACAAAAAAACAGTTTACAGCTCCAAATTACTATTTGCCTTAAGGTGGAAATGTGGCTTGGTACACCTTACTTTTTTTGCAGCTTACATACTAATAACCAGCCAGGTAAAGGTTTCTGTTGCGCTTTATTTGCTGTTTTATTTACTGCTAAACATACACTTATTGTGCAGTCAGCTTACGTACCGTTTAGTAGAGCCCATATTAAAGCTGAAATTTAGGTTTAAAAAACCGATAGCCTTAGTTGGTATATCTGAAACGAGTGATCAACTAGCTAATTTTTTGCGTAGAACTCACGCCAGGTACGATTTAAAAAGCTTTTTAGACCAGCATGATTGCCTAATAGTCAACGAAACTCCAATGAGTTTGGTAGCAACATGTGAGCAAATTAAAAATGCAGCTGATAATGGCATAAACGATGTCTATGTAGCAGTATCGCCAGAGAAGACAAGTGAAATAGATACGTTATTGGTGGAAGCGCATAACCAATGCGTTAGGTTAAAACTGGTTCCGCATTTTAACGAATCACTTCCACAGCTTCAACGATACAACCACATCAGTAATCTGTCGGTTATAAACGCCAACACCGAACCATTTGAGGAAATGAACAGCCGTTTTGTTAAACGGGTGTTTGATTTGGTTTTTAGCGCTCTTGTAATTGTTTTTATTCTGAGCTGGCTGTATCCGTTATTAGCTATTATAATTAAAATACAAAGTCCCGGTCCTGTGTTGTTCAGGCAGTTGCGAAGCGGAAAAAATAACCGTGAATTTTGGTGTTATAAGTTTCGCAGTATGAGGGTTAATGACGAGGCTGACCATAAACAAGCCAGCAGAGACGACAGTCGGGTAACTGCCATAGGCAAATTTATGCGCAGAACCAGTTTGGATGAGTTTCCGCAATTTTTTAACGTATTACTTGGTAATATGAGCATTGTGGGGCCGCGGCCACATATGGTTAAACATACGCAGCACTACCGCAATGTAATAGACAAGTATATGGTTAGGCACTACCTCAAACCTGGTATAACCGGATGGGCGCAGGTAAATGGCTTCAGAGGCGAAACGCGTGAAACCGAATCAATGGCTAAGCGGGTAGAGCATGATATATGGTACCTGGAAAACTGGTCCGTAAGTCTTGATCTTAGGATTATTTTTTATACCGTAGCCAATATTTTTAAAAGCGAACAAAATGCTTTTTAGCATGTCCACAAAGTTGCTTTTTCTATCGAGATTAAATAGAGTTGCCTGATACAAAAATGCGGTTTATGCATTACTGTACCCAATAAGGTAACCTCATAACAGTCAAATACAAATAAATATCATGTTGAATACCTTAGGTGAAGTACAAGCAGCACCTCATGAAGGCAGGATCAAAACACTTGATTCTATGCGCGGATTAGCGTCGCTCACAGTGTTGCTGGGCCATGTTTTGGCTAGTATTTTCCCAAATGGTAATTTTTGGCTTGACAAAACTCCTTTGCACATTATAAGCTCGTCGCATGAGGCTGTTGTGTTTTTCTTTTTGCTAAGCGGCTATGTGCTAACTTACCAGTATGCAAACAAAAGTTTTGAGTACAAGTCTTTCCTCATTGGGAGGGTAGCTCGTATATATATTCCGTACATAGTAGCGGTATTATTAAGCTTAGTGCTCTACACATTTTTTAAAGACAATGCACCTGTGCATTACAACAACTTTTTGAAGTCGCAGTGGCAATTTACTTACTCAAACAGTTTATTAGTTGACCATATACTTTTGGTCGGAAACTTTAAAACCGATACTATAAATACCGTTATTTGGTCATTGGTGCATGAAATGAGGGTGGCCATCTTATTTCCGGTGTTGTTACTGATCTTAAAGCTTAACTGGCGTATCGTAATTTGCCTTAGTTTGTTGGTAAGTGTGTTAGCTGGTTTTGCAATAGTACATGGTGTTAATCCTTCGGCTGGTTACAACAATAGTTATGTGTACACCTGTCATTATTTCTCCATGTTTTTAATAGGGGCATTGCTAGCCCGTTACCAATCGTTTATCATTAGTAGGTATCGGTCTATACCCAAGCTAATAAGGAATGCTATGTTAGTTACAGCTTTGCTAGTTTACACTACATCGCACCTAACTTTCAGTGTACTGCATGTGTTGGGAGCTGGTGCCATACTCAAATACAGTTTCCTGATTAGTGACTGGTTAACCAGTATCGCTTCTTTTTATTTAATGGTGGCAGCTATTGCTGTTGCCGGTACAAAACATTGGGTAGAGTCAAAGCCGCTGGTAAAACTTGGTAAGGTATCTTACAGTTTATACCTCGTTCATTTACCCGTGTTGTACGTAGTATACAAATTGATGCCGACAGCGCCTTTTGAGCTTGCTTTAGGTATTGGTACGGTGCTTTCGCTTTATTTATCAACCATTTTTAATAAGTTGGTAGAGTTGCCTGCCGCCAAACTCGGCAAAAAGGCAATCCATTTGCTATCCAGGTACACTATAAGGGTTGCTTAAAGGCAGTCTCACTGCCTTTAAGTCTATACTATAGCCCAATTATAATGCTTTGATATCGCTAGCCGCTCAGGCTGCGCCCCAATCATTGCAGATACAGCCGATCTCCTTAACCTTAAATAGCCAAAATGAAAACGTTGATTTTAGTACTGATTGCTAATTTATTTGCGGGTATTTGCCTGGCGCAAACCGTGCTATATAAAAAAGATGGTATTGCAGTTTTGTATAAAAATGAAACCCTTAAAAAAGTTTATTGCAGCGATGCCAAAAAAGACATTTACCTGGTGGAGTCTTCGGTTTATATATTAAATGCCACCGGAAGGAGCGCTTACTTCAGTGGGGCTGTATTTACACCAGAAGAAGCAATGATAAGTGGAAACTGTGTATCACAGGGCGATGTAGATTCTTTAGGCGAATATTTAACTTATTTTGATGCCGCCTTGGTAAAAGGTAAAAATAAAATAGTTAAGGTTTCCCGATCGTGGGTTTTAACCCCCGATTATACACCCGACTGGAGCATTAGCAAGATCGATTTCGGTAAAATTGAGCCCTATAGCTTTGTAAATAAATCAGGGCTTAAAAATCTATAGTAAGTGGCCGACCCAGTTGTTTCAAATCCCTTTAAAGCATATAATAATACAGTTAATATCCGCTGTATTACTTCAAAATATAATTGCGCTCACAGCGCTCTATCCTGAAAGCCCATACATTCTTATACAGAAAACCATTTATAAAACCACTTAACCTTAAATTATGAAAGCAGTAATACTTGCGGGAGGTTTAGGAACAAGAATAAGCGAAGAAACAGGCGTCCTTCCCAAACCCATGGTCACTATTGGTGGCAAGCCAATACTCTGGCACATCATGAAAATCTATTCTTACCATGGCATTAACGATTTTATTATTTGCACCGGCTATAAAGCCCACGTTATAAAAGAATATTTTGCCCAGTACTGCCTCAATAATTCAGATGTGACATTTGATATGGCTGCAAATACAGTGCAGGTGCACAACAACAAAACGGAGCCATGGCGTGTAACAGTTGTATACACCGGACATAACACGCTTACCGGCGGTAGGCTGAAAAGAATCAGAGATTATGTGGGCGACGAAACCTTCTGTATGACTTATGGCGATGGCGTAAGCAACATAAATATTGCTGAATCAATACAATTTCACAAAGCACAAGGCAGATTAGCGACGTTAACCGCCGTGCAGCAGCCCGGCAGATTTGGAGTTTTTAACCTGCAGCCCGGCGAAAACCAGATTAACCGTTTTCATGAAAAGCCCAATCACTCTGATATGCCCTGGATTAACGGAGGTTACTTTGTTTTGGAGCCTGAAGTGTTTGATTACATACCAGCAGAAGATGTGATGTGGGAACATGAACCGCTTGAATATCTTGCTCAGCATCACGAGTTATCGGCTTATCGGCATACCGGTTTCTGGCAACCTATGGATACTTTAAGAGACAAATCCATCTTGGAGGAACTTTGGCAATCTGGTAAAGCCCCTTGGTTCCATATGCTTAAAGCCCAAATGCAAAAAGTTTTCTATTTAACATTAGTCTTAGATACAATCCTTAACTAAAATGAAAATACTGATTACAGGTAACATGGGCTATATCGGTCCCGCTGTGGTAAGTCAGCTGCGGGAAACCTATCCGAGTGCAATGTTAATTGGATGTGATATGGGATATTTTGGTTCTTGTTTAACTAACACAACCACATTACCCGAAAATAAATTGGATATGCAGGTATTTGGCGATGTAAGGAAATTGTCGCCGGAGGTTTTGCATAATGTAGATGTAATTGTCCACTTGGCAGCCATCTCTAATGACCCAATGGGTACCCGATACGAAGAAGTGACTATGGATGTGAACCATAAGTCTAGCGTTGCCATAGCTAAGGCGGCAAAAGCTGCTGGTGTGAAGGCATTCATATTTGCGTCGAGCTGCAGCATGTACGGCGCTGCAGAAGGCGGCCCCCGAACCGAGCAATCGGCACTAAATCCACTCACTGCATATGCACGTTCAAAAGCGCTGACCGAGCAGGACTTGAAACCCTTAGCCGATGACAGTTTCACTGTTACATGCCTGCGCTTTGCCACTGCTTGTGGCATGAGCAGCCGTTTGAGGTTAGATTTAGTATTAAATGATTTTGTGGCCGGAGCTGTAGCGGGAGGCAAAATAAGTATTTTGAGTGATGGCAGCCCTTGGAGACCACTGATACATATCAAAGATATGGCCCGTGCAATTGATTGGGCTGTGAGTAGAAATCCGGATAGCAGCGGAACGTTTTTAGCTGTTAATGCCGGTTGCAATGAGTGGAACTACCAGGTAAGACAAATTGCGTATACAGTTGCAGAAGTAATTCCTGAAACTACAGTAACCTTTAATCCGGATACACTGCCAGATAAAAGATCTTATAAGGTAGATTTTAATTTATTTAAGTTGTTAGCGCCCCATCATCAGCCGCGTTATACACTTCAACAAACGATACAAGAGCTGCATGAGGGATTACTTGCCATGAACTTTGCTGATAATAATTTTAGAAACTCATTATCAATGAGGTTGAAGGTCCTAACGCATCTTCAGGATCAGGATCTGATAAATCACAAACTGGAATGGACCTGCAAGACAGCTGAATCTTCATCATCTAAAGTTAAAGCAGCTTAATTATGATTTTTACTGAAACGAAATTAAAAGGTGCATTTGTAGTAGATATAAATCGTTTGGAGGATGAACGTGGTTTTTTTGCACGGTCGTACTGTAAAACCGAGTTTGAAGCACATGCTTTGAATACAAACCTGGTGCAATCTAACGTCAGCTTCAACAAAATAAGCGGCACCTTACGTGGCATGCACATGCAGAATGAGCCTCATGCCGAGACCAAGCTTGTGAGATGTACAAGCGGTTCGATATTCGATGTTATAGTAGATCTGCGTCCCGAATCAAACACTTTTAAGGAATGGATAGGGGTGGAATTAAGTGCAGAGAATTACCGTATGCTTTACGTACCCGAAGGTTTTGCGCACGGTTTTTTAACCCTTGAAGATTGTACAGCGGTTGCTTATCAGGTAACCCAGTTTTACCACAACACTGCCGAACGGGCCTACCGTTGGGATGATCCTGCATTCGGTATTTCCTGGCCCTTTAAGCCGGTACTCGTTTCGGAGAAAGACAAGGCTCATGCACGGTTTGATGAGAGGGTACTCGCATGGGGTTCACAATAGAATTCCATCAGTTATTAAAAATACAAGGTTTAAATGATAATAGTTGATACGGCGCTGGCAAAGCGCCAGGCCGAAAACAACCCTATAAAGGTTGCTATGGTTGGGGCCGGTTTTATGGCCAAGGGCATAGCGCTCCAAATTTGTAATTATTCGCCCGGTATAGTGCTGGTAGCAATCTCAAACCGTAATCCGGAAAAAGCGAAGCAGATTTACGAGCAAGCAGGCGTATTGGATGCACAGGAGGTAAATACAGTATCGGAGCTGGAAGCAAATGTACGTAACGGCGTATGCAGCACAACCGATAATGCTATGTTGCTTTGCCAGGCCGAAGGCATTGATGCTATAATAGAAGTTACAGGAGCCGTAGAATTTGGTGTTAACGTGGCGTTATGCGCTATCGAGAACAAAAAGCATTTGATTTTGATGGATGCCGAAGTGGACGGAACCGTTGGCCCGATACTTAAAGTATATGCCGACAAAGCCGGCGTGGTGTACACCAATGCCGATGGCGACCAGCCCGGTGTTCAAATGAATTTATACCGGTTTGTAAAGTCCATAGGGGTGAAGCCCATTTTATGCGGCAATATCAAGGGGCTTCATGATCCGTACCGTAACCCAACTACACAAGAGGGCTTTGCCAAAAAATGGGGGCAAAAACCAGCAATGGTTTCTTCATTTGCCGATGGTAGCAAAATTTCGTTTGAACAGGCCATTGTAGCTAATGGTACTGGTATGCAGGTTGCCAGGCGCGGTATGCTTGGCCCTACAGTACCAACTGGCACCCCGCTAAAGGATATTGCGAATGTTTACCCCATTGAAAAACTACTGGAAGGTGCGGGTATTGTGGATTATGTTGTTGGCGCTGAGCCTGGTCCGGGTGTATTTGTTTTAGGAACACATGATGATCCGGTACAACGTCATTATCTTAACTTGTATAAATTGGGTGAAGGCCCGTTGTACTTGTTTTATACGCCTTACCATTTATGCCATTTCGAAGTTCCGCAAACGGTTGCACGGGCTGTACTTTTTAACGACGCTGCCTTAACACCTATTGGAAAGCCTTACGTGGAAGTTGTGGCCGCTGCAAAACAGGATCTGAAAGCCGGTGATATAATTGACGGAATAGGACATTATATGACATACGGTTTATGTGAAAATGCTGATGTCGTGGAACTGGAGGACTTGCTACCAATAGGTGTAGCAGAGAATTGCATATTAAAAAACGATGTGCCTAAAGATCGGGTTCTTACTTACAAAGATGTTATTCTACCTGTCGGCAGAACTGTTGACCGACTTAGAAGCGAACAGAAAAAATACTTCCAACATGAATTAATAAATCATGTTAACAGCTAAAAGTTAACAGCATGGGCATGAGTTGTTATGAATGCCGAACGTGTTAGTAACAAATGCTTGATCTTAATACGTTGTGGATTTGTAATGATCTCTTCTCACATATGCTCAATCTATTACACAATGAATTAAAAGGGCAATAATTTTCAAATATGTATGTAATTTTAGGTAGCCAAGACATGGGTAATAATTTTTCAGCCCCATGCTCTTCCTAAAACCAATTAGTTCGAATAGCCTTTAAAGTCTTTCAATACATTTCCGCCTCCATGGGTTAATAAGTGATTAGCTCGAATACCTCAGTAACTTTATACGAAGACGTCATATTTAGCTGGAATCGCAAAAAGGTTTCCCTATTTTGATAAGCCTTTCTGCAGTGTAGTTTTATTTGAATGGTTAAGTAATCCTTATTTGTTTAACAACAAACAATCCAAATCATGAAATGCAGATTTTGTAAAACAAAGCTTTCACACGTTTTTATCGATCTTCAGCAATCCCCTGCTTCTAACTCGTTTCTTACACAAGAGCAGCTTGGCCAGCCCGAAGCGTTTTATCCACTAAAGGTATACACTTGTCACCATTGTTTTTTAGTGCAAATAGCAGAGTACAAAAAATTTGACACCATATTTGATAATCAGTATGTCTACTTCTCTTCATATTCGTCCAGCTGGTTAAAGCATGCAGAGCAATATACAGAGAGCATGATTGACCGATTTGGATTTAACGCTGCTTCTCAGGTTGTTGAAATTGCTTCGAATGATGGGTATCTGCTGCAGTATTTTAAAGAACACAACATACCTGTTTTAGGTATCGAACCAACCGGCAACACTGCCCAGGTAGCCATAAGTAAAGGCATTGAAACTATTATAGAGTTTTTTGGGACAGAGCTGGCCCGAGAGATGGTAAAAGATGGAAGAAAAGCCGATTTGTTGATTGGAAATAACGTATTGGCACATGTGCCCAACATATTAGACTTTGTTGCCGGATTGAAGTTGGTTTTAAAAGACGACGGCGTGCTTACCATGGAGTTTCCTCACCTCATGCAGTTGGTTGAAAACAATCAATTCGACACCATATATCATGAGCATTTTTCCTACTTGTCGTTTCATACCGTAAAGCAAATATTTGAATCGCAGGGATTTGAATTGTTTGATGTGGATGAGATACCAACCCATGGAGGCTCATTGAGGATCTATGCCAAGCACAATTATGATAAAAGCAAGGCAATATCAGCCAACGTCCGTACGCTGCTACAAAAGGAAGCGAGTAAAGGCATGACCACGCTTGAGTATTATAATAATTTCCAGGAGAAAGCCATTAGGGCGAAAAGCCTGTTCAATAACTTTTTGTTGCAGCAGAAAATTGCCGGTAAAACAGTTGCCGGTTACGGTGCAGCAGCAAAAGGAAACACGTTTCTAAATTATTGCGGCGTAGGCGATAATCAAATATCCTTTGTAGTTGATGCCAATCCGTATAAGCAAAACAAATATCTGCCGGCCAGCCACATCAAGGTTGTCGACGAAAATTATCTGGAAGATCAGAAACCCAATTATATTGTGATCTTCCCATGGAATATAAAAGAAGAGATTGTAAAAAACTTAAGTTATGTTGAACGGTGGAACTGCAAGTTTGTAGTGGCCATACCATTTCTAACAATATTAGATGAAGTGCAGTCAATGCTGATTTAACCTATATAAGCAGATCTTTAAGCACAATCTTCCGCATTTACTTAAAAATACCCACCACCAATTCTCAAGTGAAAACATATCGTCTTGACGCTTGATACTATTAGCCGAGTACGCGAGCAGGGGAGGTAGTGCTGTCTATAAAGCATACGGTAGCCCCGTTTCGGCAATTATGCGATAACATAGTCCTCGTTGCTGCCATCCGGAAAGATATTACCTAGTTAAACAATAGTACCACTTTTCAGGGTGTCAATGTGTCGGTTCGAGTTACGATTTAACAAGAAATCCGGGCTTGCGCAAAAAGATCAAAATTCGTCGGCTGTGCTTCTGCTGTCCACATAAGGGGAGCCTTTAAAATGAATTACCTGGTTAGCAGCATTTATGGCAAAGGTCCATTCAGATGTCTGATCCTCTTTCTCAGTTTTTATGTCTTCGCAACCAAATGTAAAATTGATATCCAGCACCACTCTAAAACTGCCTTCACCCGAATTGCGGTCATAAATCACCCTGTCGAATTTCATGGAAGTAACCTCAGGCGATCCACTAAAACGATACTCACGTTGAATCTCATACTTAAGCTCGTTATAGGGCGAGGAGCTTTGAGCAAACAGGTCGGCTAGATACTTAGCCATGTTTGTATCTGCATCAGGTAAAGTGATAATGTTAACGTCGAAGCCGTTCATGGTTTTTATTTATCGTCTTTCTTTTTAAACCGGTACTTTAACCATATTACATCATTTTCCAATTGTTCAGCTTTTTGAAGTTGCATTAAAGCGGCCGGACTTTTCTGCAAGAACTCACTTACCTCAAATGTTGTGGGCGATTTTAGCGTACCGTCTGCAATTGGGAGCAGTAATAAGCTTAGCTCATCAATCAATCCTGCGTTTAATAAAGAACCGTTCAAATGGCCTCCGCCTTCTGCCATCAGCGTTTTTATAGGGAACAATTCTCCCAGTTGATCTAACGCCAACTCGAAATCAAGTTCTTTCTCGCCCGCAAAAATGTACGAAATGCTTTTTCGTTGCAGGTAGTACAGATATTCATCGCTAACCTTTTCTGTAAGTACTTGAACAATATGGTCGCCTCCGGTTGTGTTGCTGTCCCATCCTAATTTTCCATGGGCATCTATTGCTATGGCAAATGAAGTCGCGTTCTTATCCCCAATAAATGATATTCTGGAAATAGGTTGGTCGGGCGTTATAAGCTCGGGTTTAACTCCTCCCGAAAAATCTCTCTCCATTGTCACACGACCACACATCCAGGCCTCGCTTTCAAAAGTATCGTGATATTTCTCAAAAAAGCCTGAATAAGTGTCAATAAGTTGTTGATCTCCCCAATTGGCCGAGATAATCCTACCATCCACGGTAGACATCATGTGGCAAATTACATATGGTTTTTTCATTTGTTTAGTGCGTATTAGTGCTAACAACACGGCTCATGTATTACTTGTGTGTATGACGAAGTAATATTTTTATCTTTGCATACAATTTTCCTAATTAAATACGAGCGGTTAAACCATGGCAAAGAAACGTATACTTTTAATTGAAGACAGTGACGACATCCAGGCAATTGTACAACTTATACTTGAAGACGAAGGTTACGAAGTAGTTGCAGCAAACCCACGCCCTGTAACTGAATGGATAAATGACAATGCCGATTTAATTGTATTAGATGAATGGATTAATGAACAGGAAGGCCATATGCTTTGCCGTGAGATAAAAAAGATGCAGATACTGAAGCATGTGCCGGTTATTATTTTTTCGACTGCACCCAACATTGAAGCCATTGTAGAAACCTGTGGAGCCGAAGGCTTTGTACGTAAGCCATTTGATATTGATGACTTGTTAAAAGAAATTAACCGCTGCCTTTATAAAAAAGGTTCATCTAAAGTTACGCTTATATAAACAATAGATTATGGCCGCTTATAATAGGTGGTTAAATTAACGGTTACTTGTTCCAACATATAGCAACCAATCAATTTTAGTTAGAGCTTTTACCATCAAAATTATCAGCCTCGCTTTTTGCCACAATCTCCCGGATAATGCAGTCCAGATCGGCAGCAGATTTATTTAAGCACGATAATAGTCTGCTTCTTGTACACTCCTCGGTTTCCGGCTCATTAAATAAATTTATTAGTCCCATAATTCGGGCAACGGGAGCCCGAACCAAATGTGCCTGCGTCCAGGCGATTTCCTTAAGCTGTACGTTTTGTGCTTCAATTTGTCGCACATACTGCGTGCTTTCGGTAACATCTCGTAATACACCAATCATCCGCACCGCCTGGTTTACTTCATTCCGTATAATGTAACCGTTCTCTTCCACGTAAGCATAATCGCCATTAAGCCTTTTTAGCCGGTAAGCTGCTTTCCAATTATTTTGACTGCTGGCAAGCAATGCCTCATGCAAGTCCTTTTCTAATAAAGTAACATCTGCCGGATGCACCAGGCTCGACCACTTAGACAGTGGAAAATTTGCAACTTCCTCATAGCCAAATAGGCGAAAAAAAGCATCACCCCATCCAATATGGTCGTTTTCTATATCCCAGTCATAAATAACATCGTTGGTTGCTTTGTTAACATAAGCGTAAAGTTCATTGCTTAGTTTAAGTTGCTGGTGCTTTTGCCTTAGTTCTATTTCAGCTATATGCAGCGCTGTAATATCTACAGACCCTTGTACAATATACTGTACCGTTTCATCATCATTTAATAGGGGGTAGGTGTCTACACTCCAATATCGGGCAGCAATCGGATTGTCTTCACACAAAGAAAGATCATACCTATGCTTTTCTATCCGGTGTGGCTTTTTGTGTTGTAATACATAGGTAAACGCATTCCGTATATTCATAGTCCGGCTACCGTCATCCTCGTTATTGGGCGGAAACGCCTCGAAAAAACCTTGCCCAATCAGGTAGGAGCGAGTGGTACCCGTGCCAGCTAAAAAAGCATCGTTTACTGCTTCAATGGTAAAACGGGGTTCATCAGGCCGTAAAATAAGGCTTGCAGTAGGTAAGAAATTGTAAAATGATGCGATGTCTACCAGAGTATCCATTAATTATAGCACAAAAAAGAGGTTGATGCTAAGTTTTATAACTGCCTGGTTATACGGAAAATTCCGGCGAAGGTTATGATATAGATATCTTATTATATATATAAGGATAGATTATGTAATAAACAGAATGGGATGTGCTTTATAAGATCAAAAACTAATGACCGACTTTACTGAAAGCAGCGTTTTAGAAAAAGAAAGGGGTTGAAGGGTAGGGAGTTAAGGGGGATGTAACACAAAAAGAGAAGAAAGGTTTTATAAAAAGGAAAAAAGCGCTACCTTTGCAACCCGCAAACGAAGGAATGCGGTCAGTACATTGAAAAAGGGCGAAGGGATGTTGAAGCATTGAAAGATGCGTCAGCAGGAGATCAGGAGAGAGGCGGATAGCCAATCGGGGCATCACAAAAAACTTTAAAAAAAGTTTTGGGGATGTCAAAAAGATTTCTACCTTTGCACTCCCAATCGCAATGATCGGGAATAGATTGAAAAGCGGCACAGGGATAAGAAAAACGGCGAAAAGCGGTTTAAGGAGTCTCAAAAAAATTTAGAAATAAATTTTGGAGAAATCAAAAACTTAGTTACCTTTGCACTCCCAAACGGAACGAAAGCGAAAGCGGACGGAAAGCGAGGGGAAACAAAAAGCAAAATCACTCATCGCTAGGATGAGCAGATATAAAAAGCGGAACCGTGACGGGGAAGCGATAAAGTTCTTTTAAGAAGTAACATGTAGCGTAGCGGGAGCGATAACTTAAGGTTATCGACTCTATCAAAAAAAAGAAAACCTTTCGAAATTGGAGTTACACTGAATACTGTATAAAGATATACAAATAATCAGATTTCTATTTTGAGTAATAGGGTCTGGATACAAACAAAACATTTTACAATGGAGAGTTTGATCCTGGCTCAGGATGAACGCTAGCGGCAGGCCTAATACATGCAAGTCGGACGGGATTGGGGAGCTTGCTCCCCATGAGAGTGGCGCACGGGTGCGTAACACGTATGTAACCTACCGTTGTCAGGGGGATAGCCTCTCGAAAGAGAGATTAACACCGCATAAAATCACAGTGCAGCATTGCATAATGATCAAATATTTATAGGACAACGATGGGCATGCGGGACATTAGCTAGTTGGCGGGGTAACGGCCCACCAAGGCGACGATGTCTAGGGGATCTGAGAGGATGACCCCCCACACTGGTACTGAGACACGGACCAGACTCCTACGGGAGGCAGCAGTAAGGAATATTGGTCAATGGAGGCAACTCTGAACCAGCCATGCCGCGTGCAGGAAGACGGCCCTACGGGTTGTAAACTGCTTTTGTACCGGAATAAACCTTTCTTCGTGAAGAGAGCTGAATGTACGGTAAGAATAAGGATCGGCTAACTCCGTGCCAGCAGCCGCGGTAATACGGAGGATCCAAGCGTTATCCGGATTTATTGGGTTTAAAGGGTGCGTAGGTGGCCTATTAAGTCAGGGGTGAAAGACGGTAGCTTAACTATCGCAGTGCCTTTGATACTGATGGGCTTGAATACAGTTGAAGTAGGCGGAATGTGACAAGTAGCGGTGAAATGCATAGATATGTCACAGAACACCGATTGCGAAGGCAGCTTACTAAAGTGTGATTGACACTGAGGCACGAAAGCGTGGGGATCAAACAGGATTAGATACCCTGGTAGTCCACGCCCTAAACGATGAATACTCGATGTTGGCGATATACGGTCAGCGTCTAAGCGAAAGCGTTAAGTATTCCACCTGGGGAGTACGCCCGCAAGGGTGAAACTCAAAGGAATTGACGGGGGCCCGCACAAGCGGAGGAGCATGTGGTTTAATTCGATGATACGCGAGGAACCTTACCCGGGCTTGAAAGTTAGTGAATGATCCAGAGACGGATCAGTCCTTCGGGACACGAAACTAGGTGCTGCATGGCTGTCGTCAGCTCGTGCCGTGAGGTGTTGGGTTAAGTCCCGCAACGAGCGCAACCCCTATGTTTAGTTGCCAGCATTTAAGGTGGGGACTCTAAACAGACTGCCTACGCAAGTAGAGAGGAAGGAGGGGACGACGTCAAGTCATCATGGCCCTTACGTCCGGGGCTACACACGTGCTACAATGGATGGTACAGAGGGCTGCTACCTGGCAACAGGATGCCAATCTCTAAAAGCCATTCACAGTTCGGATCGGGGTCTGCAACTCGACCCCGTGAAGTTGGATTCGCTAGTAATCGCGTATCAGCAATGACGCGGTGAATACGTTCCCGGGCCTTGTACACACCGCCCGTCAAGCCATGGAAGCTGGGGGTACCTGAAGTATGTAACCGCAAGGAGCGTCCTAGGGTAAAACCGGTAACTGGGGCTAAGTCGTAACAAGGTAGCCGTACCGGAAGGTGCGGCTGGAATACCTCCTTTCTGGAGCAGTATTCAGTACCAAGTAACACGAGCCGAAAAAGAGAGGTAAGTAAAAAGACAGAATCCTGCTACGCACATGTATTTCTTAAGATTAGAAGAAAAAAGAAGAAACCCAGAAAAGAAAAGCCATATCAGTACTATATAGGTAATATATAGAGTGGCTGTAACCATTAAACAAAGTCTCGTAGCTCAGTTTGGTTAGAGCACTACACTGATAATGTAGGGGTCAGCAGTTCAAATCTGCTCGAGACTACTACAAAGGGAAATCTTTTATGGGGAATTAGCTCAGCTGGCTAGAGCACCTGCCTTGCACGCAGGGGGTCAACGGTTCGAATCCGTTATTCTCCACACAGATGTGATAAGCAAATGAGCAATCATCTGCCTATCTAATTCGAAAGTTCTTTGACATATTGGAAGAAGTAATTGTAAAACTGAGAAAACAACAGTGAAGGACGTTGTGAGTAAGAGTAGAAAGTACAAGGTAAAAAGTAAAAAGGCTTTCGGGTCTTGATACTGTATACTAACTACCGGATACTGCTAAAACAACTCTAAATAAAGCATACCATGCCGAGCAAAAGCGGCATGTGTAGAAGAAAGTAAGAAAGGGCACACGGGGGATGCCTTGGCTCTCAGAGGCGATGAAGGACGTGATAAGCTGCGATAAGCTACGGGGATTAGCAAATATGAATTGATCCGTAGATTTCCGAATGGGGAAACCTAATCCATTGAAGATGGATTGCAATAATGCGCAAACCTGCTGAACTGAAACATCTAAGTAAGCAGAGGAAGAGAAAACAATAGTGATTTCCTGAGTAGTGGCGAGCGAAAGGGAAACAGCCCAAACCCACCATGTTACGGCATAGTGGGGGTTGTAGGACTACGATGTGGTATATTAAACTGAAGCGGAAGGGCATGGGAAGGCCCGCCATAGAGCATGAGAGCTGCGTACGCGTAAGGAATAATAACCTAGTAGAATCCTGAGTACTGCGGGGTCGGAGACGCCCTGTAGGAATCTGCCGGCACCATCCGGTAAGGCTAAATACTACTGAGAGACCGATAGTGAACCAGTACCGTGAGGGAAAGGTGAAAAGAACCCCGAACAGGGGAGTGAAATAGAACCTGAAACCGTGTGCTTACAAGCGGTCGGAGCAGACTTGTTCTGTGACGGCGTGCCTTTTGCATAATGAGCCTACGAGTTACTCTTCTCTGGCAAGGTTAAGTGTTTAAGACACGAAGCCGAAGCGAAAGCGAGTCTGAATAGGGCGTGCAGTCAGAGGAGGTAGACGCGAAACCTTGTGATCTACCCATGGACAGGTTGAAGGTGCCGTAACAGGTACTGGAGGACCGAACCGATAAACGTTGAAAAGTTTCCGGATGATTTGTGGGTAGGGGTGAAAGGCTAATCAAACTGGGAAATAGCTCGTACTCCCCGAAATGTTTTTAGGAACAGCGTGGCGGTAAAGTTATACAGAGGTAGAGCTACTGATTGGGTGCGGGGGAGTCAAATCCTACCAAATCCAGACAAACTCCGAATGCTGAATAATATACGCTGCAGTGAGGCTCTGGGTGCTAAGGTCCAGGGCCGAGAGGGAAAGAACCCAGACCATCAGCTAAGGTCCCCAAATTACTATTAAGTTGAACTAACGAGGTCCGACTGCACAGACAGCTAGGATGTTGGCTTGGAAGCAGCCATTCATTTAAAGAGTGCGTAACAGCTCACTAGTCGAGCGGTCGGGCATGGATAATAAACGGGCATTAAATAGTATACCGAAGCTATGGATTGTATATTTATATACACTGGTAGGGGAGCATTCTATCGCCGGCGAAGCATGACACGACAAGTGCATGTGGAGGTTATAGAAAAGCAAATGTAGGCATAAGTAACGATAAGGCGGGAGAGAAACCCGCCCACCGAAAGACTAAGGTTTCCTGATCAACGCTAATCGGATCAGGGTTAGTCGGGGCCTAAGGATAATCCGAGTGGAGATTCCGATGGACAACTGGTTAATATTCCAGTACTTTTGATAACTGCGATGCAGTGACGGAGTAGTGACACATCCGCGTTCTGACGGAATAGAACGTTAAAGGCCGTAGGTATAGGCGATGTAGTAAAGTACGCATTGTTTGCTGAAAGCTGATAGTACACAAAGCCTTCGGGTGGCGTGATAGTGATGGTAATCAGACTTCCAAGAAAACCTGCTAAGCTTCAGGTTATCAAAACCCGTACCGTAAACCGACACAGGTAGTCGAGGAGAGAATCCTAAGGTGCTCGAGTGATTCATGGCTAAGGAACTCGGCAAAATGGCCCTGTAACTTCGGGAGAAGGGGCGCTGTCAGCAATGGCAGCCGCAGTGAAAAGGCCCAGGCGACTGTTTAACAAAAACACATGGCTTTGCAAAATCGAAAGATGACGTATAAGGCCTGACACCTGCCCGGTGCCGGAAGGTTAAGAGGGGATGTTAGTCGCAAGGCGAAGCATTGAATCGAAGCCCCGGTAAACGGCGGCCGTAACTATAACGGTCCTAAGGTAGCGAAATTCCTTGTCGGGTAAGTTCCGACCTGCACGAATGGTGTAACGATCTGGGCGCTGTCTCAGCCATGAGCTCGGTGAAATTGTGGTATCGGTGAAGACGCCGGTTACCCGCAACGGGACGGAAAGACCCCATGCACCTTCACTACAACTTAACATTGATATCGGATACAGGATGTGTAGGATAGGTGGGAGACTGTGATCCGGCTTCGCTAGGAGTCGGTTAGTCAACGTTGAAATACCACCCTTTCTGTATTTGGTGTCTAACTCTGCACGGCAGAGGACATTGTTTGGCGGGTAGTTTGACTGGGGTGGTCGCCTCCAAAAAGGTAACGGAGGCTTTCAAAGGTAAGCTCAGTACGCTTGGTAACCGTACGTGGAGTGCAATAGCATAAGCTTGCTTGACTGTGAGGCAGACAAGCCGAGCAGGGTCGAAAGACGGATATAGTGATCCGGTGGTTCTGCATGGAAGGGCCATCGCTCAAAGGATAAAAGGTACGCTGGGGATAACAGGCTGATCTCCCCCAAGAGCTCATATCGACGGGGAGGTTTGGCACCTCGATGTCGGCTCGTCACATCCTGGGGCTGGAGAAGGTCCCAAGGGTTCGGCTGTTCGCCGATTAAAGTGGCACGCGAGCTGGGTTCAGAACGTCGCGAGACAGTTCGGTCCCTATCTGTTGTGGGCGTTGGAAGTTTGAGTGGGGCTGACCTTAGTACGAGAGGACCGGGTTGGACTAACCTCTAGTGAATCTGTTATGGCGCCAGCTGTACTGCAGAGTAGCTACGTTGGGAATAGATAAGCGCTGAAAGCATCTAAGTGCGAAACTAGCCACAAGATGAGACTTCCATTGAGGGTCGTAGTAGACTACTACGTTGATAGGTTACAGGTGTAAAGGTGGTGACATCATAGCCGAGTAATACTAATTGCCCGAAGCTTTCTTCGTCAACAGATAAGTGGTGTGATCTTTCCGGTCACACCACACCATCAAAAACAACATGTGCTGTTGTTTACTCAGAACTAACATTACTTCTTTCAATTATTGTCATTGTTTAAGGTAGTCCGTTTAATAAAGGGCTGCTAAAAAACATTAAAAATATTCAGGTGCCTATATCGGCGGTGTCCACCTCTTCCCATTCCGAACAGAGAAGTTAAGCCCGCCAGAGCCAATGGTACTGCAGTAAAATGTGGGAGAGTAGGTCGGCGCCAAACCTTTTCAGTTAACCCCCTGTAACTAATCATTACAGGGGTTTTCTGCTTTTATAACCCGCCTAACACGCCTCGCTGATTGTTTCAAAACAGCCTCCACTCAACTTATTCCCCGCTTACACCATAGCTTCCCAGCCTTCCAGGCAGCATGTTCAACCCTATAGATTGTCTGCAGTACAGCAGCACGGAGATAAGGGCAAACGGATATAGTCAATCACTGCGTTGTGGACTTAACTTAATGGAGCTAAGCTTAATGATACGTTCCGCTGTTTAAACTTTTGTGGTGAAACGCTAAAAAATAAAACTGTTCGCGAACAATCATTAAAGCCTACAATTTAAAGGCACTATCATTCAAACTCTTCAACTACCTAAACTTTTTTCCGGCACAGGCCCCCGACCTTTGCTTTATGGAAAACATCAAAAGTATCGAAGAAACCATTCTCACTTACACGAGTGCATGGAATGAGACCAAACATGAAGCCATCCTGGAGAAGATCAGCAAGTGCTGGGCGCCGGAGGGCACTTATACTGATCGCTTAACGGATACCATTGCCGGACCAAACGCGATCACCGACCTGATCATTAGTTCGTACAGACAGATGGGGCCAAGAAAGTTTCAGGTACTGACTGAGCCGCAAATACATCATCAAAGCGGCCGATTCCGTTGGCTGGCCATCCGTCCCGAAGGATACCCGGTTGAGGGTATGGATTACTTTGAATTTGATAGCGAGAACCGCATTACCCGCATCGTAGGCTTTTTTTAAACAGGAGATCATGATTATCACATTACCGAATACTGAACCGGGCCAAGGGCCTGTGTTGATGCTGAACATGATCAGGTTTAAGGATAAGAAGGTCTACTTTGAACAGTATATACCGGCATTTAACCAAGTGGTGCAGCAACTGGGTATTGAAGGTGTTAACGTAAAGTTGGTGAGCGAGGTCGTCGCCAATATTATGGCCGACCAAGACGAGCAATGGGACGAAATAGTATTGGTGGAATATCCCAGTGCTGAAGCATTCGTAACTATTGCGCAGAGCGAAATCTATCACCAGATAGCTAACCCGCTTCGTGAGGCTGGAACAGCGGAGTTGAAATTGTTCATGACGAGCAAAACTGACTTTTAAGAATTATACTTGCTACATGTCTGAGTTGATCCTGTCCAACTTTGCTTTACATATAGCACTTGCACCTGATGAACAGGAGCAAGTGCTTGCCTTATTGCAAATTAAGAAAGTGGCCAAACGCAGCATCATGCTGCGCCCCGGCGAGATCGAACGGCATATCTATTTTGTTAACGAGGGTTGCCTGCGCATGTACCATACCGATAAGGATGGGCAGGAACATAACCTTTGCTTTTACCCCGAAAATTGGTGGGCTTGCGATATTGTAAGTTTTTTTAAAGCGAAACGGGCCACCAACTCCATCCAGGCATTGGAAGATACGGAAGTGTGTTACTTTAGCTTGCCTGCACTCGAACGATTATTCACCGAGGTGCCCAGGTTCGAGCGTTTTTTCCGCATCCTCACGCAAAATGGATTTGATATGTTCCAGCGGCGGGTTACTTCAAACCTGTCAAAAACCGCCGAGCAGCGTTACCGCGAATTCCGCAGGCATTACCCGGGACTCGAACAGCGCATATCCCAAAAGCATATTGCTAGTTACCTCGGCATAACCGCGGCGTTCCTAAGTATGATGCGCAAAGAAAAAGATTTGTGACTTAAACCTGTTGACTTGCAAATAACCGCTTTGAATTTAGTTTAGCTGGTCATGCCGGAACTGTACGGGCGAAACACTGGTGCGCTGTTTAAATAATTTATTAAATGACTGTGGATGCTCAAATCCTAATTGGTAAGCGATTTCTGCTGTGGTCAAATTGGTTTGATTCAATAATACTTTTGCTTTCTCAATCAGCGCCAAATGAATATGCTGCTGGGGGGTTTTACCGGTGAGTGTTTTAAGCATATCTGAAAGGTAGCGCTGTGACACATTCAAATGCGCTGCGATATCCTGTGGTGAAGGTAGACCGTTGATCAACGGATCTGTACCGTTAAAATGTTCGTTCAACCAAATGTTCATGCGGCCGATCAGGTCATGGTGCATGTTCTTCCGCGTCAGAAACTGTCGGTTATAGAAACGGTCACTATGGTTGAGCAACAATTCGAGTTGTGATACTAGTACATTCTCGCTGTACTGATCAACAGAGTTATCCAGTTCAATTGCGATAGCCTTGAAAAGCGTTTCCATAATCTGCTTTTCTTTCTCAGACAGGAACAATGCCTCAGCTACTGCATAATCAAAGAATCCATAGTTGTGAATACCGTTTGCCAGTGAATGACCGTCTAACATTCCAGGATGAAAATATAACGCGTAACCCTCATAGTCCTCGGGATTGGCAGTCATTTGTACAACTTGGCCCGGTGCTAAGAAAGCCATGCCACCTTCTTTAAAATCATAGGTGCCCGGCCCGTATTTAACACTACCATGAAAATCTTTTTTGAAAGTGATCTTGTAAAAGTCGAGCATGAACCAGCTGCCGGCGTCACGCAGGTCAATCTTTACCTGATCATAGTTGACTAGGGTCATCATCGGATGTGCAGGCGGATTTAAACTCAGCCTGCGCATCAGGTCGCTTATGTTGTTAAATTTTAACGGCTTGTCCATTCAGGCTTTGTATTTTGTCATCTTAGCAATCACTATAAAGATACTGGTTTAACCTTGAACGGACGGGCGGATAACAATATCACTTATGTCAACATTGTCTGGTTGCTTAATGGCGTAGGCTATGGCATTTGCAACGGCTTCGGCAGGGATGGCCATCTGATCTGCATTCTGCTGAATGGTGTCCCTAATTTCCTCGTTCTTTATGTTACTCGCAAATTCGGTAGCCACATAACCCGGCGAGATACCGGTTACCCGCCAGCGGCCCTGCGATTCCTGGCGTAATGCTTCGGTAATAGTACGTACCGCATTTTTGGTACCGGCGTAAACGCCCATGGTGGGTACAATGCTGATACCAGCGGTTGAGATCACATTGATGATGTGTCCGGTACCCTGTCCCTTAAAAATGGGCAATGCCGCAGCGATACCATACAAGGTGCCTTTTAAGTTAACGTCGATCATTTGTTCCCAGCCTTCCACATCCAGGTCTTCCATCTTGTATAATTGGCTGATCCCTGCATTGTTAATCATGACATCAAGCCTGCCAAACTTCTCTACAGCTAATGCCGTCAGTTTAACGAGATCTTTACGGTTGGTCACGTCTATTTCCAAAAAGGCAGCTTTACCGCCGTTTTGGTCAATAATTTCAACAATCGTTTTAAGCCGGTCTGCCCGGCGAGCGCCCAAAACTAATTTTGCACCCTGGGCGGCCAATAACTCTGCAGTTGCTTTGCCTATACCGCTGCTGGCGCCGGTTATTGCGATTACTTTATTCTGAATTCCGTTGTTCATAAGCATCTTATATAAAGCAAATTTCAAAAAACGGATAGAGCTTCGTGTAGCCGAAATTGCCAGATGTGTAGTCGTTTTGGTGAAGTGCGCAAAGATTTACCTTTTATGGTAATGATGTTGATGAACTCCTCGTTTTTCATTTAGGTTACAAATGTCCTTGATTTGGTTACAGTGTGGCCACAATGAATACCCACCTTTGCTTATATCTTATTCATTTCTTCTTATGGAAAATCAAACAACATCAACAGAACAACCCGTTGCACTGGTAACGGGGGCCAACCAGGGTGTGGGCAACGAGATTGCAAAAGCGCTAGTTGCTAATGGTTATGTGGTTTACCTGGGTTCCCGTAAATTGGAGAACGGTGAAAAGGCAGCCGCCGAAATAGGCGAGAATGCGAAAGCAATTCAACTGGACGTTACGGATCAGCAAACTATCAATGCAGCAGTGGAACGTATCGAAAAGGAATATGGCCGGCTGGACCTGCTGGTCAATAACGCTGGTATCGCGCATGCTGGTGAGCCCGGCCGTACGGTGGAAGAGGTTATGGCATCCGGTAGGGCAGTTAATGTGTCATTAGATGAAGTGCGCACCGTGTGGGAAACTAACGTGTTCGGCGTTATCGCCGTTACCCAGGCTGCTTTGCCTTTGTTGCGCAAGTCATCAGCGGCACGCATCGTTAATGTATCAAGCGGGCTAGGTTCATTGACCTGGATATCTGACCCGGCATGTTGGGCAAGAGAGAATTTCGGCATTGTCTATGCCGCCTCCAAGACCGCCCTGAATGCTGTTACGCTGGCTTTTGCCTTGGAGTTGGAAAAAGAAGGCATCAAGGTGAACGCTACCAGCCCCGGCTATACAGCTACCGCGTTAAATAATTTTCAGGGTACGGACAGTTTGGAAGTTGGCTCACGTGAACCGATACGGGTAGCCCTGCAAACAGACGGCCCTACCGGCAGCTTTACCGGCCCTGAAGGTCCGTTGCCTTGGTAGTACTGCTTAAGGGTAGCGCGTAAACGTACATCTATCTACTTTAAATATGACCGGTAGCTGAAATAGGCTCCGGTCGTATTTTATTATCTTACAGCATGAAAAACAACACATCAAAAGTTGTTAAACTGAAATCGATCACTGAGATACACCGTATGCTCGACATTCCGGGACCGGCTCATCCCTTAATTACTCTGCTAGATACCAGGGAAGAGCAGATTAACCTGAGCCGGCTGCCAGTAAGCTACGTAACTACGCTTTACAAGATTTCTTTTGTAAATAAGTTAGGCGGTAAATTCAGGTATGGACAGGGCTATTATGACTTTGATGAAGGAAGCATGGTTTTCACTGCTCCTAATCAAGTTGTAGGTAGTACGGCGATTTACAAGGGAAACGAGGGCTATTCACTAATCTTACATCAGGATTTTCTGCAGGGCTATCCGCTTGCCTCAAAGATTAAACAATATGGATTCTTCTCTTACTCCTCGAATGAAGCCCTGCACCTCTCGGAGCAGGAAAGAACTACGGTGTCGGCAATCTTTACAATCATTCAGGAAGAACTGAACAGTCGCATAGATGATTACAGCCATGAAGTGGTAATTGCGCAGATCGAGTTGCTGTTAAGCTATGCCAAGCGGTTTTACAAGCGTCAGTTCCTTACGCGGCAGGCAGCCACCAGCAACCTGCTCCAGCAGGTAGAACACAAACTCGATACTTACTTCAAGGAAGGCGGGCCCGTTAATCACGGTGTGCCAACTGTACAACAACTGGCTGAGCAGTTAAACTATACGCCAAACTATTTAAGTGATATGCTCCGTTCGCTCACCGGTTTGAACGCACAGCAGCATATTCATGAAAAGTTGATCGAGCGGTCAAAAGAATTGCTGACTACTACCAACCTCACTGTAAGTGAAGTGGCCTTTCAGTTAGGCTTTGAGCATTCCCAATCTTTTAGCAGGTTGTTCAAGATAAAAACACTGGTATCACCTTTGCAGTTCAGATCATCTTTTAATTAATCATTTAAGATTTTCGTTCGAAGGTACTCTGTAACGACTTAATTACCGGTGCTGGCTTAAACGAACATTAGTGTTTTTAATGAAAAGTGTTTTTACCGTTGTACCGAACAGTGAGTGGTTTAATAATGGCACATTACGCAGGCGGCTTTTGATTGTTCATTTAACTGCATTAATTCGGACGCCAGCTTTTTATTTACGCTTTGATAGTGAATTACGAGCGAATTAATACCGCAAAGCACATGGTGGAGTTGAAAGCTAAGGCTGGGGTAGGCAGTTAAACCTATCTGGAAATATTGCTGTAATAAGGATTTGCCATTGATCTTGCCGTTGCTGTCAAAACCGAGCTGGATAATCATCGGAGAATAAAATTCAACATCATCGGCATAGTGTTCCATGATCTGATCAATGTTATGACTGTTCCAGGCGCCTATCCATTGCCTGGCAAACTCATTTGCCTGTTGCTGTGTCATCGTTTTGCTTTCCATCGCTTAGTATCTCGTCTGTAAAATGTTGCCGTCTTTTTGGCTTACTGAATTTATCGGTGTTATAGCCTACCGATTTACCCCTTGGTATCGACAATGAAGTCCATTGGCCGGCAAGCTTTTTTCCGATGAAAACGATTTGACCAATATGATATGGATAATGTGCAAGTTGCCGGTTAATGGCTTCCAGTACGGAGTGGCCCTGGTTACGGATGTAAATAATTTTTTCCAGATCGCCGGGTTGTAATGCGTAAAGTGCATCCAGGAGCGTTTGCCACCCCTCGTTCCAGCAATTCAGCATGTCACTTCGTGATATCATGTCATTGTTAAACTCTGCGTCGCGATTGCGCCACGGTTTCTCACCGTCTGTGGTCAAAAGGTCCGTCCACCGGCTTAGCATATTTCCCGATAGGTGCTTAACGATAACAGCAATGCTGTTACTTTCCACATTGGCCTGCCAAAACAGTTGATCATCGGTCAACTGCTCAAATGTTTTTTCACCAAGCATTTTGTAATATTCAAACTGCTTAATGGCGCTTTGCAGGTATTCATTGTTCATATATAAGTATTTTAAAAAAGCAATTTAGTTTTTTTACGGCTATAGCTAAAGTGAAAAAGGTGCTGATGAACTGTCGAAGTTGCTTCAGCGATTTAAAATTGACTTAAGCGCTGTGAGCTCACCCAGCGTGCGGGTGATGTTCACCTTGTTTTCAAGACCACCTGAAAGCGCAATGGCTGCAACTTCCACGTTTAAACTTTCTATTTCGGTTGGCCGTTTATTACGGATATCCTGCAAAGTTGAAATAATCTGTCCGTCAGCAGCGCGGCTTACCAATAGAAAGGCCGCTCTCACTTCTTCAATCTTGAGTTCTATTCCTGAATGGGCACTTACTTCAATACACTCTTTAATGATGCGGTCTGCTATCTGCATGGCCGCCGGCTCCCGATGAAAAACACCGTTATCCGTCTCCAGCAAAGGACAAACAGAATTAAAAATGCAGTTAATGATGACTTTTTGCCAAACAAACTTGTTAATCTGAGCTTCGAACCGAAAAGGAAACCACGATGTATGCAGACGCTCCACGATATGAGCACTAAGATCCTGGTTGCCTGCAACTATCCCTATCGGACAAGCAGCTACCGGCCGGAAGCGTAGTTCGCTCTCGCCTTCAAATTGGCTGGTTACCATTAATATACAGCGATATAATTGGGTAAACCCTTTGTTTACGAAAGCACGTTCAACGTTCAGGCCGTTTTGAAGTAAGATCACCGGTGCATTCAGGGCGAAATTCGCCAGCTTTCGGGCGATCATTTCATTCACGAACGATTTACTACACACTATGAAGATGCCGTGGGCCATATCAAGCGAACTGAACGTTTTAATCGTCACATTGGCAAACAATCTACCGTTATTAGGAAGGTTCAATCTGATAGTTTCCGTTTTGTCTGGCTCGCCGTCTACACTGGTTCTAATTAATACGGCATCTTTCCCGGCGTTCAGCAGGCATACAGCAAGTGCTTTACCTATTGCACCGGATCCTACGATATGTATACGCCCGGCCATCCTATTTTTTACAGTAAATGATCAGCGATGCTTTTGCAATTGCCGCCTTATTTAACATAAAGCCAGTTAGTGCAGCCGTAGCATTTGATGGTGCAGCCAGCTTATTGGTGTTTAACGCATAAACGGTTATCAGATACCGATGTGGTGTATCACCATCGGGACAAGGGCCCTGGTAACCGGGTGCACCAGTATCGTTTTGGCTTTGCAGACTACCGGTGGGGGATACTTTCAGGTCAGGGCTACCGGCACCTTGCTTTAACTGGTTAACCGAAGCAGGTATGTTGATGACCACCCAATGCCAGAACCCGCTGCCCGTAGGTGCGTCGGGATCATACATGGTAACGGCAAAGCTTTTGGTTCCGGCCGGCGCGTTGAACCAGTGTAGTTCCGGAGAACGGTTAGCACCGTTACAACCAAAATTGCCCGCCACAAATTCGTTTGTGAACTGCCCGCCAAGATCTTTACTGGCCAGTGTAAATGTTTGTGCAAAAAGACTGCTATAAATGGCAACCGAGAAAATGAAAGCCATGATTTTTTTCATGGCTCAAATATCGGCGCTAATGGTACCGACCGGTTATTGCGAAAAGTTCAAAGCTTTTTGCAAAAAGTTCAGATTACGACGAGCTGCGGTAATGCGATGGTGTAACCCCAAACTTCTTTTTGAATGCTGTAGTAAAGTTAGATAAATGCTGGTATCCATAGTCCAGGTAAAGTTCGCTTGCTAATCTTCCTTTTAATAGTTCCTTGCCTGCAATTTCCAATTTACGATCACGGATGTACTGCTGCGGCGGCAAGCCGTACGTTTTTATGAAATCGCGCCTAAAGGATGAAAGACTACGGTTTGCGAGGAAGGCAAGTTCGTCAATACTAAGTTCTTTGAACAAGTTTTGTTCGATGAGGTCCATTAGCGACAAATTATGCTGATCATTAAACAGGGAAGTGAGCAGTTCGGGATGAAGATCATATAAAGCGGTCAGCAATTCGTGGACTTTAATACTACCTAATTCTGAAGAAAGTTTTCGACCTATGGTAATCAGTGCCTTCAGGCTTCGTATATATTCATCAATATAACTATCGACGTCAAAATGTATGTAAGGGACAAGATTTGTTTTGCGGTTGTTCTTTTGTTGCCGGGACGATATGAACTCTTTACCCAACGTGGCCGGAAAAAATATAATGATACTGTTATAGGGTTCATTTGAATCGCTGTGTTCGGCTATAATAGAATGCCCTTCAGGTATCAGCATTCCCTGTCCTGATTTTAAAATGGTGCTTCCCTCCGCACGGTAAATTTGCTTTTGCCCGTTTTGGACAAAACTGAAGGCATACTGCTTAAAAAGCACACGGTTTCTGAACGGACCGCCCATATCCTTGTAATCTACAAATCGCACCTCACCAGCGGTAATTTGCGGTTGGTTTATGGTAACGTCAGGCACCTGAAAAATTTCCATATGGTTACGTACAGACAAGATTTTACTTAGAACGGCAAAATAATAAAAACAGTCATTACCATTAGATTTGTAAGCCAATTAATGCAACAATAGCTACAATACTGGCTACGCTTATAGTGCAACTTCCATAAGTGAAACGATTAAAACTCCTTATCTCCAAATTCGCTGTTCGGCAGCTTTGCTTTTCCGGTAAATTTGTTAAGATTCAAGCTGAAATTAAGCAGGAATACGTTCGTTTCGTAAATGTAGTTGGTTGTAGTATAAAAGTCGCGTCTCCTGGTGGTGATGCGCTGTTTGTTTGAGGTATTCCAGCCCAGATCCATATTCTGCCATTGAAGCGTGGCAGCGAAACGGCCGTTTAGGAACGTTTTTTTAAGGGACGTATTGGGCACCAAGAACCGTGAATCTTCACCTTGGGCCGTTGCCCTGCGCGATAGATAATTAACATTACCTTGCAGGTTCCAGGCGGCACCGAGCTTAAAGTTAGTGTTGGCGTTAACAGAATACACCCAATTAGCATTGGAGACGTAAGAGCTTACACCAACTATGTTAAGCGTACCATTAATCTTATAATTATAAACGTTGCTGCCCAAGTATAAGCTCCACCATTTTAGCGGTTGCACATTGGTTCCAATCTTCAACCCGATAGATCTTGCCCGATCTGCATTAGTAAGCACACGGTTCAGAATGGTATCGGCATATACGCTGTTTACCCGCTGGATAGGATTTTTGATGTTTTGATAATACAGCGTTGTAAAGAATGAACCTTTAGTGAATGTTCTGATTAGCCCCAATTCCGCCAGGTCTACAAACTCTGGCTTCAGGTCCGGGTCACCTTGTTCAAGGGTTTCCGAGTGTTCGCGTTCAGGTATGTGGTTCAGCTCAAAGTTAGTAGGGTAACCGCTTCCCAGCTTACCCTTACCTATGGTGTCAACCCGTCCAACATAATGCCCTTAACGGAAGCGTTCTGCCCAAACAGTGCTGATGTGGATAGTATGCAAATAATGCAATTAATAGTGTACCCCTTATGACGGTAGTGACAGAAATTTACTTGATGCGGCAGCATGCCCGAGAACTTTAAGCGAAAACTGGAAACTACCAGCTTTTTAAAAACCTACGCGTAGCACTTCACTACTGTGAAAGGAAGTAGTTTTAATTAATTAAAAGGCGTAAAGTGGAACAGGCGTCTATTATCCGTCATGACTTCTTTCAAGTTATCACGATCGTGTTCCGTCACCACCTAAAAGCAGCTGATTGGGTGGAACGCCGTACTTCTTTTTGAAAATAAATGAAAAATGAGATAAATCTTCAAAGCCAACTTCAAGATAAACCTCGGTAGGTTTCCTCTTCTTTTCAGTTAGATGATAGTACGCGAGCTCGAGCCTTTTTTCAGTTAGCCATTTTTGCGGTGTTGTGTTAAAAAGCTTTTTGAAATCTCGGTTAAAGGTTGATAAGCTGCGCCCGGTAAGATAGCCCAATTTTTCGAGCGACATGTTGAACATGAAGTTGCGCTGCATAAAACTAATGAGGTCAACCTTGCCTGGCACGTCGAAATTGGCCAGTACGCTGTCAACCCCCGGATCTATCATCCGCAGGATGCTGATAGCTTCGGTGATCTTTAACGAGGCCAGGCTCTCAGGAAATGCACCTTTCACATCAAAATAAGGGATTAACGAGGCGAGGCAGCTTTTCAATAAGGGATGGTTACTGAAGCTGTATATCTTTTGTTCAGGCTGTGACGCCTTTTTAACGTCGGCATGTTCATAGAATTTCTTCAACCGTTCGGTGGAAAGATGCATTACCACCGTTTTATGCGGCTGTCCGTTTTTCGGATAATTGATGATGGTTGCCAGCTGGTTTCTCGGGATTAGAAAAATATCTCCAGTCTTAAAAAAGAAGGTGGTGTCCCATTGAATGATCTTTGTTTCACCGGAAATGAACCAAACGAGCATATGATCATCAAACATCAGGTCTGATTTAAACAGCGTGTCTTCATATGACGAAAGCTTAATCTCTTGGGTAAGGTATCTGGATATATGTTCCATTTTGATAAAGTTATCAAATCAAGATTAAATTACCTTAAAGTCGATGCCCGTCATTTCACGGCTGAGGTCCCAAAGCCTCTTGGCATTGCTTTCATCCAGCGAGTAAGGCTGCACGCCTCTTGTCCCTAAACCATTATTTTGACCGAAGTTTCCGAGGTCTAATTCGGCGATGTCGCAGTCCTCGCAATACACCCCACCAATGTTATCCAGTAAAGGACTGGTAGCACACCACACCGTAGTGGCGGCACCTTGCTGAATGGTTTTTAATCTGGCCAGAATTTCAGGACGCATGTTGCCAAGTTCGTCAAAGAAGCCCATTTGCTTATATAATTCCATATCAGCATCCCTGGCCAGTTCTGTGCCTGCAATAGAACCAGGATGCAGGGAATATGCTCTGACATTGAATGATCTGGCGCGATTGTCCAATTCAAGCGCAAACAGATTGCTAGCTGTTTTTGATTGTCCGTACCCCAAAAGTGTCTGGTATTCTCTGTGCTCGAAATTAGGGTCATCAAAATGGAAAGGGGCCATCTGGTGACCGTAAGAAGATACATTGACTACTCTTGCACCATTGGCCTTCTTCAGCGCCGGCCATAGCCTTGCCACAAGTTGGTATTGTCCCAAATAATTTGTCGCCAGTTGTGATTCAATGCCGCGGCTGTCTCTTTGTAAAGGCACCCACATTATTCCGGCGTTATTAATAAGCAGGTGCAGCAGTCTGCCAGAAGCAAGGAATTTTTCAGCAAATGCGTCGATGGTATCAGGATTGATCAAATCCATTGCCTCTATTTCTACATTTGGAATACCACGCAAATTTTTCCTGGCTTTTTCTGTATCCCTTGCCGGTACGATCACGGTTGCGCCCGCTTCTGCAAGTACCCTTGTCGTTTCTAGACCAATGCCTGTATTGCCGCCTGTTACGATGGCTATCCTGCCGTTAAGGTCAATGCCATTGATCACTTCGCTTGCTGTCGTTGTTCCGTTAAATCCCGATTCTATCGGTTTCTGTAATAAGCCCTGATAATTATTCTTTTCCATTTTATTATGATTAAATGTATGGAACAAATGTAGGCGGATCGGAAAAGGCGGATTTTGTTTAGACGGTCAATTTACTTTGTTGAGAGCGTCAAATGACTAAGTACTACGGAAATTTAATAGAGAAAGTGCAATCATCAATCAAAAAAGTATTCTATTCCTTTACCCCGTCAATGAAATATTTAGCGATCATATTATGTGTCTACATGACCGTGCTCATGAGCTACAATTTAGAAAATTTGCCTTTTGCTGTTGCATAGGTCGTAGTACACGGCCGATTATCAAACAAAACCTATTGATCAGTTTGGGATGGAAGCGGTACTCATGCGCTTAACTAGCTAGATTCAGGCTTGCCATTACATATTGTCCTAAAAAATACGACCACTCATCATTTTATCGGACCGTTCAACATAATTCCCTAACAGGTGACGCCCGATTCGAGCATATTTGGCTCAAATATTAAAATAAATGAAAAAAATACTATCAACCTGCCTCGTAATTTTCGGTGCAATGTTTACACATGCGCAAACCATTACCGGCACCTGGTACGGTACGTTAAAAATACCTGGTTCGCCGCTTCATGTGGTCTTTCATATTAAGCAGAATGGTGGCGGGTTTTCAACCACAATGGATAGCCCAGATCAGGGAGCGTCTGGGATAGCTACCGACAAAACATCACTAATTGAAAACCAACTCACCATTGAAGCTCTTAAGTTTGCAATGAGTTACACCGGCCGGTTTAAGGCAGATAGCAATAAGATAACCGGCACTTTCACACAAGGGGCATCAAGCTTTCCGTTGGAATTAACAACAAGCAAGCCTGTCGACAATAAGGCCGCACCTGCCAGGCGTCCGCAGGACCCTGAATTATTTCCTTACCGCCAGGAAGAAGTTACTTTTAAAAATCAAAAAGCCGGAAACGTTCTAGCCGGAACGTTGACCCTGCCCCCGGGCGCTAAGCCCAAAAAGGTAGTGATCCTCATCAGTGGCTCCGGTCCGCAGGACCGCAATGAGGAAGTAGCACAGTTTAATCATCGTCCCTTCCTGGTTTGGAGCGATTGGCTGACCAGGAAAGGTATCGCGGTATTGCGATACGATGACAGGGGCATTGGGAAATCAACCGGCAGGTTTAATTTAGCTACCAGCGCGGATTTTGCGGATGATGTTGAAGCGGCCATTGCCTATTTGCAGTCCAGGCCCGACCTTAAAGGCACCGCTATAGGTTTAATGGGGCATAGCGAGGGGGGGATGATTGCGCCCATGGTTGCAGCGCGCAATCCGGTGGTAAAATTTGTGGTTTTACTGGCAGCGCCGGGTGTACCCATCACTGAGCTCATGGTGCAACAAAGCAAGGACCAGATGCGCTTATCAAGCGCTCCCGACAATGTCATTAAACAATCAATATCCAGCAATACAAAATTATTTGCGGCGATGAACCGATATAAGAATCTTCCTGATGCTGCGTTCAAAATTAAAATGGACACGGTGATCTACCAACAATTACGGGCCACACCCAAAGATGCGCTTGGTGGCCAAAGCATAGAAGAAATTGTAAAAAGAACAGCTAGCCAGCTATATGCGCCGTGGTTCCGCTATTTTATATCCTACCGCCCAGCCAGCAACCTGGAAAAACTGCGTTGCCCGGTACTGGCGCTCAACGGGACACTGGATATGCAGGTGCAAAGTGCTGCAAATCTCGCCGGCATTAAAGCTGCGCTGACAAAAGGTGGGAACAAACACTTTGAAATAGTACCTTTAGCCGGCTTAAATCATCTTTTGCAGCAGGCTACCACCGGTGCCGGAAGCGAATATGCTCAGATCGATGAAACAGTTAACCTGTCTGCATTGACCAAGGCGAGCGACTGGATAAATCAAGTGAAATGATCAAACACAAACGATCCTGGTTCTGGCCGGTTCAAATTACCTCCTGGTTACTCGTAGGTTTTTTAAACTGGCTCGTCCAGTATTCCAGCGGGTCGTTCAGTAACTTAAATTTGTATCTGAACCTAGCTGGCATGTGTGCCGGCGGTTTCCTGGTAACCAGCCTTTACCGTGTATATTTTAAAAAACGCAAAGCAAACCTCGAGATAGATGCTCCCAAGCTGATTGCTTTTTTATTTGCATCGGCTTTTGTGCAGGCATTAGGGTGGCTCTTCATTCTCATCCTGATGATGCTGGCTTTCCTTGGGCAAAGGACAATTGCCATAGCACCGATCTTGTTTCAGATTGTTCCGCTGATGGGCATCATGTTGGCCTGGGATTCGGTTTATCTCGGTTATTACCTCATCAGGCGTTATCATTCAACGGAAGTGGAGAAGTGGCAACTGGAGGCTGAAGTGCGGCAAGCGCAGCTTGGAACGTTAAGGGCGCAGATTAATCCCCATTTTTTGTTTAATGCGCTGAACAACATACGGGCCCTGATCCTTGAAGATCCGCACCTAGCCAGGCAAACCCTCACCCGGTTTTCGGAGATTTTCAGACATGCTCTTCAGCACACAGACGGCCGGGAGATAAGTTTAACCGAAGAAGTAAATATACTTACCCAGTATCTTGAACTGATTAAAATACAGTACGAAGAAAGGTTAACCTATGAAATTCAAGTAGATGAAGATTGCCTGGGAGAGTCAATCCCTCCCATGATATTGCAATTATTAGTTGAAAACGCTATCAAACATGGCATTGCTTTGCAAAGCAGGGGAGGCCACATCCTGATTGATGTTCGCCATGAAAATGATGAGCTTATACTGGTTATAAAAAACACGGGTACCCTGATCGAAAGAAACCGGTTGGAAGAAAATCTCGGTATCGGTTTGCAGAATATAAAAGAACGGCTTCGGCTGCTCTACGCAGAAAATGCAACATTGCACATTGAAGAGCTGCCACCTAATGTTGTGGTCACTATAAAAATTCAAAAATGATTAAAGCAGTCATTGTAGAAGATTCAAGGTTAGCCCGTATAGAGATCAAAGAATTGCTGCGGGCGCATAATGATGTCCTGTTGGTTGGGGAAGCTGATTCGGCCGACAAAGCTTTAGAGTTGATCCGGCTGGTGAAGCCAGACCTGGTTTTTCTCGATATCCATCTGCCGGGCGCAAGCGGCTTCGAAATCCTCGAAAGGCTTGAACATTTACCGGCGGTGATCTTCACTACTGCGTTCGAGCACTATGCTTTTCAGTCTTATGATTACCATGCTATTGATTATTTGTTAAAGCCCATTGTTCCGGAGCGACTGGCAAGGGCTATACGGAAAGCGTGCACGCATTTTGGCGTCAACACCACTTCTCCGGCAGGGGATGACTTACAGCACCGCATCTTTATTAAGGATCAGCACAAAACCTGGCTGGTGCCACTAGGTAATGTACGTTTGTTTGAATCAAAAGGAAACTATGTCCAGGTTTTCTTCGATGATCAAAACCCGCTTATGCTGCGGTCGCTCCAGCAACTCGAAGATACCCTTGATCCGAAACAATTCATGCGGATAAACCGTCAGCAAATCATCAACCTGAAGCATATCTTGAAAGTGGGCCGGACCTTTGGCAACCGGCTTAAGGTGACACTCAGCGATGGGGCCACAGCTGAGGTGTCACGAAGACAGGTTGCTAAATTTAGGGAGAGGGTTGAACTGGATAAAAATTAACGCTTTGCACGGAAATGAAATATGAACTCTTAGCAGAAAATTCACTTTGAGAAATTAGTAGACAGCCTTGAATGGCTTTCCTTTAGATCCGCTGAAATATTTTATGGCGTAAGTCTCCAAAATTTCCCATCAGGTTTTAATCCGTAAATGGTTATTGAGCTTTTACCTGCGGGTCTGTGATATTAAGCCATTCAATATTTGCTGACTTCGATCGACCTGCTCGTTGCTTGCAATTGTACTTCAATATCAGTAAAAGCAATACTGTATCATGGCTGTGTTCAAGACGTTTGTTCATCGTTCAACCGGCATGTACAATAATAGTTTCTGCTGTATCAGGTCTATAATCTTCCTTGTAACAAAAAGATAGCGTCGGAAACATCATCTTTATTATCGATAATGAACTATCCGTTTTCATCAACAAAATCTGCCGGCGACCGTACTTAACCACAACATTTTTACGGAACATATCTTTCCTTGTCATAACGTAACCTTAATATTCACACTTGCATTAGCTATTATCTTTGTATTTTTAAAGGCAAACCATACGCACATTGATCTTCAGCTTTAACGCTACACCGGATTTCGACTTCATGATCTACTTCGCGCGGCACATCGGCGCAACAGTAGAGAATGACCTGATGCTTATTCCTGCACAATTAGGGGATGGATCTATCCGCAAACTTTCGTTTGGGCCAGAATTTAAAATCACCCAGCACCATTATGTGCTGAAAGAGGACCTGATCATCAAGCGCAATGCTTCGGGTCAGGGAAATGAATTGATCACAATTTTCTTTTATAGTAACGAACAACCGCTGGGTATCAGTTATGGTACCGATCCACATATTCAGTTCTCCGAGCGGGACGAATCGGCGATTCAGGTCACCTCCAACGATCTGAATTCTACCATTCGCTTTCCGGCAGGTTATATGATCCATTACATGGTCATTGCTGTTTCTCCGGCATACTTGAAAAGCCTGCTCGCCTTAAAGGAGCAGAACACTACTATTGAAACCATTACAGGCAGTGGAAATTCGTTTCTTTTCCTGGAAAAGATGACGGCAGAGATCCGCCTGCTACAAAAGAATTTAGGTGCAGTGGATATAAGTAATAGTTTAAGCCAATTTTATATGCACGTTAAGGTGCAGGAGCTGCTCTACCTGTTATTTGAAAGATTATCAAAACGCGAAAGCATACCGCACAAGAACATCAACAGCGCCGATGCTGCCAGGTTGCTGCATATCCGAAATGAGGTGTTAAGTGACCTAAGCACGCCACCTGTACTGTCTGAACTAGCCGGGATCGCCGCCATGAGTGAAACTAAGCTAAAACAGCTCTTTAAACAGGCCTTTGGCGATACCATCTATAATTATTTTCAACAGGCGCGCATGGAGGAAGCGGCTTTCTTGCTTAAACAGGGCAAGCGCTCGGTTGCCGAAGTTGGTTACGAGTTAGGTTTTACCAATCTCAGTCATTTCAGCCGCTTGTTTGAAAGGTATTACGGCCTAAAGCCGAAAAGATACGGTTCTACCGGATAGGACTGTTTTTATGTCTTCTGCTGCTATTATGAGGCGGCAGTTAGCGGCAACTTTGTAGTGTAAACAAACACACTGCAAAATGAAAAAGTTATTCAAGCCTTATAACAAAGGCGCCTTACAATTAAAGAACCATGTGGTGATGGCACCCATGACCCGTAGCCGTGCCATCAATAACATTCCCAATCAATTAATGGCTACTTACTATAAGCAGCGGTCTGGTGCCGGACTTATAGTTACTGAAGGTACATCACCCAGCCCCGAGGGTTTAGGCTATCCCCGCATTCCGGGAATTTTTAACGATGCCCAGGTGGAAGGTTGGAAACTGGTGACCGAAGCCGTGCACGAAGGCGGTTCTAAAATATTTTTGCAACTGATGCATACCGGCAGAATAGCTCATAGCTCTAATTTGCCAGAGGGACATCATGTGGTGGGTTTGTCAACGGTTAAAGCAACAGGCGAAATTTATACCGATACCGGTATGTTGGAGTACTCCGCCCCAACAGCCCTGGATAAAGAAGGTATTGGCCGTATAATAAACGACCATGTGAAAGCAGCTGAAAATGCCATAGCGGCAGGTTTTGATGGTGTGGAATTACACGGCGCGCATGGCTATCTATTGGAGCAATCTTTAAATCCGCACATCAATAACCGGACGGATAATTATAGCGGATCCACAGAGAACCGCAGCCGCCTTACATTGGAGATTGTACAAAAAATAGTAGCTTCTATTGGAGCAGATAAGGTCGGGCTGCGCATATCACCGTTTTTAACATCCAACGATATGCCTGCCTATGAAGAAGCCGAAGTACATGAAACTTACGTTCACCTAGCCCGGAAAGTAAACCAGTTGGGCATCGCATACCTGCACATTTCAAATAATCCAGGCATTCCGGAAAAAACACATCAGGATATCCGTAAGTCCTTCGCCAATACTATTATCTATTGCAATGGATTTACGGCAGAAACTGCTGAAGCCAAATTACAGGAAGAATCAGCAGATCTGGTCGCTTTTGGCAGAAGCTTTTTGGCCAATCCTGATTTTATGAGGAGGATCGAGAAAAACGCCCCCCTAAATGAGCCGGATTATAATACACTTTATACTCCCGGCGAAGAAGGCTACACGGATTATCCCGAATTAAATTAATTATCAACTACTAATAAAACATAAAAAATGAAAATTACAACCACAGGGTCATTAGGAAATGTAGCTCAACCATTAGTAAGAAAGCTGATCGCAGCCGGACACGAAGTAACCGTGATCAGCACCAAAGATGATCGTACAAGCGAAATTGAGGCTTTGGGGGCAAAGGCTGCGGTCGGCTCTATAAGCGATGAACTATTTTTGACTGAGGCCTTTAAAGGTGCAGACGCCGTATATACCATGATGCCGCCATCAATGGGGCCGGGTAACATGATAGAGAACATAGCTAAAGCGGGGCAGGCTTATGCAAATGCTATTAAAGCGGCAGGCGTAACGCGCGTGGTTATGCTGAGCAGCGTTGGCGCAGACGCTGCTCAGGGTACCGGCCCGGTACAAGGTGTACACCGTGTAGAGAGGATATTACAGGGTTTAGACGGCGTAAATGTAACTATTTTGAGGTCAGGATTTTTCTTCATTAACTTTTTGAGAGATATACCTTTGATCAAAAGCCAGGGCATCTTCGGTAACAATTATGACGGTGACGACCAGCTAGCCCTTACACATCCAGAGGATCTTTCGACAGCCCTTGCGGATGAGTTACAAGCTAAAGGAAACGGCTTTGAAGTGAAGTACGTGGTAAGTGATGTTTCGACGGGAGCAGAGATAGCACGAGTATTTGGTCAGGCTATCGGAAAACCTGAAATGGTTTGGACAAATATTCCTGATGAACAACTAAAACAGGGCATGCTTGCCGGAGGATTACCCGAGGAACTAGTGGGGCTAATTGTTGAAATGGGACAAGGTGTAAGGGCAGGTATAATCACCAGAGACTTTTTTGCCAGCGGTGCTAATGTGACCGGGCAGATCAAACTGGAAAAGTTTGCTGAAGAGTTCAAAGCTGCGTATTTACGCAATTAAATTCAGTTGATCTATATCAACAATGCATAGTGAAAGCAAATAATCTATTTGAAGCCTTAAGAGATAAATACGTTGGACGTTACCTGAAATATACAAAAACTGCTTACCGGGACCGCTTTATGTAGAACACAAGGCAGATTATTTTCCAGCACGTGCCCAATGGTTCCTGCAACTTGGCCTTCATTCAAAGGGCAGAGGGGCAAGGCGTTCAACTCCTGTGTCTTAATACGCTATTAAAGATAGATCATCATCGTTTATAAAGATAAACCGGCTTTCAATTAAGGATTGATTCTTGATTTCTATCAAAGAATCAATCCTTTATAACAGGCAAAAATCACTTGTACTCGATGACAAATTCTTCAACCGGATTGCGTACTTTTTTCATCGGTGCTAACCAATCCGTTTCATCACGGTATCCTAAATATAATAAGGTTACACTTTTTAACCCTAACGATTTAAGGTCAAGCAATTCATCAACCAGGGCATTGTCAAAACCTTCTGCAGGAGTGCTGTCAATCTTTAGTTCGGCAGCTTGCGCAATGGCCATTGAAAACCCGATGTATGACTGCCGGGCAGTGTGCACAAAGTTCTCCTCCGGAGTTTCGTTCAGATAAATATTTTTGATCTTATCTGTATAGCTGTTAAATCTTCCACGCGGCAGCCCTCTTTCGTCGGTAATGCGATCGTAAATAGTATCTATACGCTCAGCGGTATACCTATCCCAGGCAGCAAAAACCAGCACATGCGAACAATCTACCATTGCCTCTTGGTTAAGCGAACTTGGCGCAAGTTTTTCCTTGATCTCCTGGCTTGAAACTACCAGCACCCGAAACTGCTGCAAGCCCGAAGAAGTAGGTGCCAACCGTGCGGCTTCTACAATTTTGTCTATATCTTCCTGGCTTACTTTTTTACTAGGATCGTATTTCTTAGTGGCATATCGCCACTTTAAATCTTCTATTAATGACATTAGATAACAATTTTATAAACAACGGGCCTAAGTAATTTTAAGCCCGCTGTTGGATTTTTAAATATTGGTAACCGCTAATTTTACCTCGATATTACCACGGGTGGCATTTGAGTATGGGCACACCTGATGTGCTTTGGTTACCAATTCATTCGCCTTGTCCAGATCGATATCCTTAATGTTTACATCTAGTTCAACAGCTAAACCGAAACCTCCGGCATCATTTTGCCCTATACTTACTTTAGCGGTTACGGTGGTGCCACCTGTGGAAACCTTCTCCTGTTTGATCACCAAATTCAATGCACTATCAAAACAGGCGGCATAACCTGCAGCGAACAATTGTTCGGGATTAGTATAGTCATCATTGGCGCCGCCAAGTGCTTTAGGCATTCTAACCTCCAGGTCTAATACGCCGTTACTGCTTTTTACATGGCCATTACGGCCTCCGGTAGCGGTTGCATCCGCGGTATATAACGTTTTCATTTTTTGTAATTTTTACAGTTGATAATTATTTTAAACGGGTGATCATTTTTTCGGCAACACTTTCAGACGAGGCCGGATTTTGCCCGGTAATCAATAAACCGTCTTCAACCACATATATGCCCCAGTCATCAACCTTGCTATAGTTAGCGCCTAAATTTTGCAGTTCAGTTTCAACTAAAAAGGGCACCACATCGGTTAATTTAACCGCAGCTTCTTCTGTGTTTGAAAATCCGGTTACTTTTTTGCCTTTTACAAACGATTCGCCATTGTCAAACTTTACGTTCTTGAACGCGCCCGGCGCATGGCAAACCGCGCCTACTAATTTGCCGCTATTGTAAAAATCCAAAATCAGTTGTGCTGATCTTGGGTCGTTAGCCAGATCCCAAAGCGGACCGTGGCCGCCTGGATAAAAAACGGCATCAAAATCAGACGCGTTCACATCAGTAAGCTTGTGGGTGTGGGCAATAACATCCTGCACTTTGGCATCATCATAATAGCGTTTAGTAGCATCGGTTTGTGCTGAGGGTGCTTCGCTGTTAGGGTCAATAGGTGCCTGCCCGCCTTTAGGTGTGGCAACTACTACCTCGTAACCTGCATCAGTAAACTTATAATATGGCGCGGCAAATTCTTCAACCCAAAAACCTGTTTTGTGGCCTGTATTGCCCAATTCATCGTGTGAGGTAACTACAAATAAAATTTTCATTGTTTAGTTTTTTAATGATATAACTATTAATTTTTCTTTTTGAGCGCATTGGTACTCCAAAGCGCCCACAGGATAAGGACAGGCTGAAAAAACAATCGTATTAACCTTGCCTTATCGGTATCAAGGCCAAATGCATCAACTTTATTAATGTACTGTGAAATGTTGCCCGGGAAGATCAGCACAAAGAACACGGCGGCAATTATGCCCACCCATTTTTTGTTTTTAACCATAAAAATGAGCGCCAGGCCCAAACTAATTTCTACTATTCCTGATAGGATAACGGTCAGATCTGGATTAACAGGAAGCCATTTGGGCACCTGTGCTAAAAATTCAGAGCGGTTGAAAGTAAGATGGCTTACACCGGCGAAGGTTAGAAAAGCACCCAGTAAGATCCGGGCAACATTTTGAGTTTTGGAGGTATGCATTTATTTACTTAAAACTTTATTTAAAAGTGCTTTTAGTTGCAGAAGTTCATCGATAGACATATTGGTACATTTAAGCAACTCCAATGGGATGTGCTTCGCTCTTTCTTTCAGTTGAATACCTGAGGTGGTCAAAGAGATCATAACGATACGCTCGTCTTGTTTACTTCTAATCCTGCTTACTATTCCCTTTTGTTCCATCCTTTTTAAAAGCGGCGTAAGCGTTCCGGTGTCCAAGTATAGCTTTTCGCCCAGTTGATTTACGGTTTGCTGCTTATGTTCCCATAGTACCATTAATACCAGATATTGTGGGTAGGTAATATCTAGCTCAGCCAGCAAGGGCCTGTATAAATTGGTCAGATTTCTTGAAAACGCATATGCCGGAAAACAGATCTGATTTTCGAGTTTAAGTAAATCTTCCATGCTTCTTAAACGTCGCTTCTAAATAAATGTTTTGCACAATATAATTTTGTCCAATATATTCAGCTCAAAGTAATTTGCTACGGGTAGCAAAGTAATATTCGTTTGGAGAGCGGAAGGCGGAATGCCGTATTTTTAAGCGCTGGGACTAGGCTGCAAACTTAGCAACCCATTTACCGTTTAAAAGCAATGGCTAAACCCAATAAAGACTTTCCTGGCTTCGTTAAGGTGCGTGGCGCACGTGAGCATAATCTTAAGAATGTCGATCTTGACATTCCACGTAATGCCTTAGTGGTATTTACCGGCATTTCCGGTTCGGGCAAATCTTCCCTGGCTTTCGGAACGCTATATGCCGAGGCGCAGCGGCGCTACCTCGAATCGGTTTCACCCTACGCCCGGCGTCTGTTCAATCAAATGGCTATCCCCGAGGTGGACGAAATTGAGGGACTGCCGCCTGCTGTTGCCTTGCAGCAACAGCGCGGGGCCGTTAGCACCCGCTCGTCGGTGGGTAGCGTCACCACCTTATCTAACTTACTGCGCATGCTGTATTCACGTGCCGGAGATTATCCTGATGGGCAGGGCATCATTTATGCAGAGTCTTTTTCGCCTAATACACCAGAAGGTGCCTGTACCGAATGCCATGGCTTAGGCCGTGTTTATGAGATCACCGAAAAGACGATGGTTCCCGATGATACGCTTACCATCCGTGAAAAAGCCATCGCTGCCTGGCCCTCGGCTTGGCAGGGGCAAAACCAGCGGGATATCCTGACCACTATGGGTTATGATATTGATGTGCCATGGAAGGACATCCCCAAAAAGGACCGGGAATGGATCCTGTTTACAGAAGAACAGCCCGTAGTACCGGTTTATTCCGGCTATTCGCACGAGGAGATCAAACGCTTTATAAGGAACAAACGTCAGCCGGATTACATGGGCACTTTTACCGGTGCCCGCCGGTATGTGCGACACACGTTTGCCAACTCCCAGAGCGCACTGATGAAGAAGCGTGTAAGCCAGTATATGATCAGCAGCGAATGCCCGCTTTGTAAGGGTAAGCGTCTGCGCCAGGAATCCTTATCGGTAAAGTTTGCGGGTTATGATATTGCCGAACTGTCACGGCTTGCACTGGATAAGCTGGCAACAATATTCGCACCTTATGGAACCGGCGAAGCCGCAGCATTAAAAAAGATCCAGTCAGTTTCTCCCGAAAAAGTTGAGGTAGCTAAACGCATAGCCGAAGACTTGGTTGCACGGCTGCAAGTAATGCTGGACCTGGGCTTGGGTTACCTAACCATTGAAAGAAGCACCCCAACCTTGTCTCCAGGTGAGTTACAACGACTGCGACTGGCAACACAGGTACGCTCCAATCTGTTCGGGGTAGTTTATGTTTTGGACGAACCTTCAGCCGGGCTTCACCCTGCGGATACCGAGGCTCTTTTACGGGCATTGGATAAACTGAAAGCTGCAGGTAATTCTTTGTTCGTAGTTGAACATGAGATCGATGTGATCCGCCATGCAGACTGGATAGTTGATGTTGGCCCGGCCGCGGGCGAGCAAGGCGGACATATCTTATATAGCGGAGTGCCCGAAGGTTTACGGGAGGTGAAAGAATCTCTAACCAGGCATTATATATATAATAACGTTAATAAGAAAAGTATTGGGCCAAGAACACCGAAAGACTGGCTGAAGCTGGAAGGCATCACCCGAAACAACCTCTCCGACTTGAACGCAGCCTTTCCATTAGGCGTATTAACGAGTGTGACCGGTGTATCCGGTTCAGGTAAAAGCAGCCTGGTAAGCCAGGTACTGGTAGAACTGGTAGCAGAACAGTTAGGCTTAAAAATTGAATTGACCGATGATACAGAGGGAGACCCGCTTGAACAAACAGAAGTACAGACGCTGGGCGGCCGGATCATTAGTGGAATGAAAGGCATTAAAAGGTTAGTGGTGGTGGACCAAAAGCCTATTGGCCGTACCCCGCGATCTAACCTGGCCACCTATACTGGCTTGTTCGACCATGTACGCAAATTATTTGCAGCTACAAAGGCGGCCAAATCCCGTAAGTTCGATGCAGGGCAATTTTCCTTTAACGTGGCCAAGGGCCGTTGTCCGCATTGCGAAGGGGAGGGGATGGTGATGGTTGAACTGTTGTTCCTGCCGAGTGTTTATACACCTTGTCCAACTTGCGGCGGTACCCGCTACAACCCCAAAACGCTGGAAGTAAAATATAAAGACAAGAATATTGCCGAGGTTTTGGGACTGACCGTTAGCGAGGCCGCAACCTTTTTTGATGAGGAGCCGGCTATCAGCAGGGCACTTGATGTAGTTGTTGAAGTTGGCTTGGGGTATCTGCGGCTGGGTCAGCCAGCTACCGAGCTGAGTGGTGGTGAGGCGCAGCGCATTAAACTGGCAACGGAACTACAGCGAGCCCAGCATGGCCAAACCCTTTACATCTTAGATGAACCTACCACTGGCCTGCATCCATCTGATGTGGAACGTTTGCTTACTCAGTTAAACCGGTTGGTTGATGCCGGAAATACGGTAATCCTGGTAGAGCATGATATGGACGTTATTGCAGCCAGTGATTGGGTGATCGATATTGGACCAGGTGCTGGTGATGCCGGTGGTCGTATTGTAGGGGAGGGCAGGCCAGCAGACATCGTTAAGAATCAGCAGAGCCGGACAGCGCCCTATCTTGCCAAACACTTACTTTAAGGCGTTCATTGTGCTTTGAATGTATTTTTTAGGCTTTTTACCCATATGCTTTTCAAACACTTTGGTAAAATGCCCAAGGTTTTCAAATCCCATTTCGTAGCCCGCTTCTGATACCGAAAATCTTTCTTCGCGCATCAGCCGCGCGGCTTCTTTCATGCGTAAATGCTGGTAATAGTCATAAATACCCATGCCAAATACCTGTGTAAAAATTTTGCGTAGCTTCAATTCGTTCATGCCTGCAATTTGCTTTAAGATATCGATGCTTTTGGGCTCACTTAGGGAAGAAACAATCTTGTCGCGAACGAGATAAATAGCTTCGACGTCCTTCGCGCTCAGTTTTACACCCTTTGCACCATCGCGCTTTTTTAAACTGGTGAACAAATGGTAAAGCAATTCCATCGCCTTTGTTTTGTAATAAAAACTCTTCATGGCACCCGGCTCTTCCTTTTTTACAATATCGTTTACTGTGCGTAGAATATCATCTGTCATCAATTCTTCTATCCAGAAATTATTGGCGCTGTCAAAAAGGTAATTAAAATGCTCTGCTTCTTCCTTTAAAAAGTTTATCAGATACCCGGCGCTGATGCTGATAGAGACATGAGAAACATGGGTGTTCTTCTTAAAATCTAAAGATTGACGGAGGGTATATGGGAAGATGCGTACATAAGGCGGTTCCATTGGCACCGTGTTTCTCTGCTTATTTGATCCGTTATCTGCGTTGCTCTCAAAAATGTTGTGGAAGACAATGCCTATACCATCTAATATATCCGATTGTCCCGTTACACGGGTAAAGTCGTCTAATACGTAAAACGAGCCAAAGTGCATGGCCATCTCGGGTAAAAAAGTAAGCCCTTTAAACAACGTAACCTGAACGTGTTGCAACACATCTTCCAAAACCACCCCTAATTTATTTGTGAACTCGAGTATGCTCTTGGGATTATCAGCAGTGATGTTCAAATTCATCTTTTCGATTAAAAATATTAGTTTATGGAATATTTTACTTGTAAAGCTACAATTAGTTTTGCCTTATCAACGATGTGTTATTACAAAATAATTGAAGCAATGAAAAAACAAGTCTTAATATCCGGAGCCAGCTTTGCGGGGTTAACGCTGGCCTATTGGTTAAATAAATTTGGTTACGGCGTAACTGTAGTAGAATTAGGCAAAGACCTGAGAACAGCCGGGTCACCGATTGATGTACGTGGCGACGCCCTAAACGTAGCGATAGAAATGGGCATCTATGACCAAATAAAAGCCAATGAGTTTATACACACCGATGAGATTGTGGATGCAGAGGATCAAACACTTGCCAGGTTTGCCATTAATAGTTTGCCGGAGTATTTGGGTGATATTGAAATACACCGTGGCGACCTCGTGAAAATTATTTATGAGTCCATCGCAAAAAATGAGGTGCAGATAGTTTTTGGCAATAGTATATCCAAATTAACCCAGCATGATGATCGTGTGGAAGTATCCTTCGAAAACGGCGAAAGCAATGCTTACGACTATGTATTCGGCGCCGATGGTACCCATTCTACTGTGAGGAGGCTTGTATTCGGTCCCGAAAATGACTTTAAGAAATTTTTGGGAGTTTACTTTGCATTTGCTGCTGCGGATCATATCCAAACCGGTCGGCCAAAATCTACGGGTATTGTGTATCGCGAACTGGGTAAGCAGGCAGTGATCTTTCAGTTTAAAGATGCGGCGAATGCCATCCTTGTATTCCGTGCACCCAAACTCGATTGGCATTACCGTGATCGCGAGCGGCCAAAGCAAATTTTAAGGGAATACTTTGCAGGAAACACCAATTGGAAGATGCCGGAAATATTAGAAGCCATGCTTAAAGCCAATGATCTTTATTTTGATGAGGCCTGCCAGATCCAAATGCCAACCTGGACAAAAGGTAGGGTGGCATTGATTGGCGATGCCGCTTATGCGCCAAGCTTTTTCACCGGCATGGGTACCAGTTTGGCTATGCAGGGCGCAACGTTATTGGCCAAAGAGCTGCACGCCAACGAAGATCACCAAATTGCGTTTAAAAAGTATAACGAAGTCTTCAGGCCGTTTGTAGAAAGTGTTCATGCGCGTGTGGACAGTTCGCTACGGGTACAGTTGCCCGAAACGCTGGAGGAGCTACAGGCATCTTTTGAGGCTTGGACTAATCGACAGTAGTGATTAATAAGGTCCGGTCATTACGACCGGACCTTATTATATACTTCGAAAATTTGTGAAGACTTCGAATTTGGTTTAAGGTTGGCTATCCTACCACAGGTAACGAACCGCCATCAATAGCGTATATAGTTCCTGTCAGGTAAGCAGCAGATGGTGACACCAAAAAGTGCACTAGTTGAGCCACTTCTACCGGCTCGGCCATACGGCCCATCGGTATTCCGCCGGTTTGTGCCATCAGTTGTTTCATTCCCTCTTCCGGTGTAATTCCAGCTGAAGTTGCGTAGTCGTTCAAGAATTTGACCATCGGTTCTGTTCTGGTAGCGCCAGGTGAGACCGTAAGCACCCGTATGCCTTTGTCGGCCAGTTCGGTGGCCAAAGCTTTACTGTAACTGTTCAGCGCGGCTTTCGAAACAGCATAAGCCAAGTTCAGGTTCCATAATGCTTGTTTACCGGCAACAGATGATATATGTATGATCACGCCGCTTTTTTGTTCTATCATTTGTGGTAGCAATATTCTGTCGAGCCTGATGGCAGAGATCAGATTCAGATCCAACTCCTGTTGCCAGTGTGCATCGGTAAGTGTGCTATGCCCGCCACCTGGTGTGGTTAGCCCGCCTACGTTATTGATCAATATATCAATGCCGCCAAAAGTATTTTTTATTTCGTTAGCAAGCGCCGTTACCTGATCTGCATTTGTTAGGTCCGCCGCGATAAAGTGATGAGTTGTATCCTCGGGCTTCGCTCGGGCACTAATAATAACTGTTGCACCTACTTGTGCTAATTGGTCGGCAATTGCTTTACCGATACCTTTTGTACCACCGGTTACAAGTGCTCTTTTTCCTTTCAAATCTTTTAATTCCATGTTGCTGTTGTGTAAATTCTGAAACATTTGTTTCAGAATGGGTTAAAAAAATTATTTGGTTAATTGTTTAATAAAGTATTCCGCCATGCGCTTGATCTTGACCGGGTCTTTGTGCAGGATGTAAGATTCGTACCAGCCCGTCCAAGTGCTGTTGAAATAATCGGCCAGCAAAGCCGGATCTTCATCATTGCGGATCTCGCCTTTATCCATCGCTTTTTGGATGAGGTCATGTAAAAACTGGTAAGAACGCTGATCATCAGCTACCAATATCTGCTTAACGCGCTCGTCATTCGTAGCTACCTCAAACGCACTTTTCACCGCCATGCAGCCATCTTCACCGTTTATAATGATATTTACTGCTTCATGAATGTAATCTACTAACACTGACAATGGCGACCTTTTACTCATTAAGCGCTTGTCCCAATCCTGTTTCCTGATATTGGTGTAGTGCTGCACACAACGCACAAATAGTTCCTGCTTGTCGCCAATGGTGTTATAAAGGCTGCTGCTGTTGATCTGCATGGCATCGGTAAGGTCGCGTAGCGAGGTAGCATTATAGCCTTTCTTCCAGAAAACTTCCATTGCTTTCTGGATCGCTACAGCTTCGTTAAATTCTACATTCCTGGCCATGAGGTTACAAAGGTACTCAAATCTGAAACAAGTGTTTCAGATTTGAGTCATAATCATGGGATTGTCAGCCTGCTTTGCGAATGTCTCAAGGAGATTTGATTAGTAAGATCGGTCATCTTCGCGGTGAATAGTTTTAATCGTGTCTCTGTAAGTAATAGAAGCAAAACACGGCAAGTGTGTTCAGACCTTGTATCGTTGGTAATGCCGTCACTGTCGCTTTAACATTCTTCACCTGGCCATCGCTACCTTTTCCGGAGTTTGGCTAAGTAATGCCCCGATTTCACTACGCCCGGGAGCTGAAAGCTGATGACCTTTGACTATATCAAAAAATTAATAAAAAATGAAACAGTCACAAACTCCAATCATCAGTTTTAGTCCCGTTGTGTTACTTGTCTCCGGCCGTCACGTGGACCTGGAAATGAAAGTTTCGGCTCCGGCCAGCGGAAACAACCTGCCGGTTATTCTTCTTTCGCATGGGCATGGTGCGTCTAACTTTCTTTCATCTTACCGAGGTTATGGCCCTGTTGCTGATTTTTTTGCCGCACAAGGGTTTGTGGTCATCCAACCTACGCATCAAAATTCTAAAGCACTTGGGCTTCCCGCATCCCTTCCCGAAGCACCCTTGTTTTGGAGTTCGCGGCCGGCCGACCTAAAATTTATCCTGGATCATCTGGACCAAATCATAGCCACTGTACCCGGTTTAGCCGGTAGGGTTGATCAGGAAAACATTGCGGCTATTGGCCATTCATTAGGCGGCCATACGGTTGCTATGCTGGCCGGTATGGAAGTTACTGACCCTTTAACCGGCAACATTGTGAATTTAACCGAACCGCGGATAAAAGCGCCCGTAATGATTGGCCTGCCTGGCGGTCCGGAAGGATTGACCGGCGCAGTGAGGCATCATTATCCGGTATTGGCAGCTTCTAATTTTGGCTCGATGACTTTACCGGCGCTTATTGTAAACGGCGACAAAGACAAAAACCCGATGTTCTCTGATCTGGACAACTGGCGTGCCGACGCTTATTACCAAAGCCCGGGCCCGAAGGATCTGCTGACTGTGTTTGGCGCCGAGCACATCTTTGGTGGCATATCAGGGTATGATGCCCTTGAGGCAAGTGATGAAAATCCCGAGCGTGTTGCCTTTGTATGTGAAAGCATTTTGGCATATATTCGGAGTGCATTTGATACGAACGACGCAAGTTGGGAGGACGCCAAGAAAAGCCTTAACGGTGTACAGGGAGCATTTGGCAGCATTGAAAGTAAATTATAAATAGACAATATGAAGGATGAAATGTCTAATCATAGATTCGATTCTTTATCAAGGTTGCATAAGGCGCTGGACATGCCGGTGCCTATGCACCCCCTGGTAAGTTTGATCAATAACGCCACAGGTAACGTTCCGTTGGAAAGGCTTCCGGACCCGCACATATTAAATTTTTACAAGATCTCTTATAAGATGAATCTCCAGGGAAAGTTCAAATATGGGCAGCATTACTACGATTTCGATGAGGGGGGAATGTTTTTCGTATCGCCGAACCAGATCACAGGAGGCCATGAACCACTCAGTGATCAATCAGGTTATACTTTACTTTTTCACCCGGATTTTTTATTGGGTTACGAACTTGGCAGGAAGATTAAAGCGTATGGATTTTTTTCCTATTCTACCCATGAAGCTTTACATCTGTCCGAAAAGGAAAAATCCATTGTCATTTCTGTTTTTCAAAGTATTGAAGAAGAATTAAAAGGCAGAATTGATAATTTCAGCCAGGATGTTGTAATCTCTCAGATCGAATTGCTGCTGAATCACTCCAACCGGTTCTACAGCCGGCAATTCATTACCCGTAAGGCGGTAAGCAGTGATTTGCTTCAAAGGGCAGAAGAGATTTTGCAAACCTACTTCCAGTCACCACACACCGCCAAGCACGGACTTCCGACTGTTCAATTTCTTTCAGCGCAATTAAACGTCAGTGCCAGTTATTTAAGTGATATGCTACGATCACTTACCGGGCAAAATACACAACAACACATTCATAACTACTTGATCGAGAAGGCAAAGGAGCAGTTATCGACGAGCCAGGCTTCGATAAGCGAGATAGCCTATCAACTAGGATTCGAACATCCCCAGTCCTTTAGTAAACTCTTCAAGCTCAAAACCAATATGTCGCCTTTGGACTTTCGACGTTCTTTCAATTAAGCATACCGAGATATACGATCATCCTTAACAAACTATAGCGAATGTTAGATTACTTAACAAGCATTGGTTAGTAAACTAAAAGCAGATACCAGAAATCAAAAAGGATAGTGGGAAAATTTTGAATTTCAAATTAGGGCCACTACAAGTGGGCAAACAATGTAAAGATGACTACGATTTTGATCTGAAATTTCAATACCAACTTCATTCGCATTGACAATTCTGTTTATTTAGGAAACCGCCATATTGTAACTGGCGGTTTCCTGCCGACAGAAATTACTATTGCAATAGACCGGTAATTACCCGGTCACTTTTAAAGAATCAATGAAACCATCCTTTAGTCCATAAAGCTCGCGATGTTGAGGTTCACATTACAATAATACCGATGTTTGGCTGAAAATAGCAAAACACGACTGAACCAGATAAGGTGTTTAGGATCAAGAATATGACGAGGCAGAGATCATCTTACTGAGTTTGGCTATGCACTCACACCGCTGACCGGTCTGTAGGCCTTCGAGCGATGGACACCTGGATCGGCTACGAAAGGTCATTTTTTAAGTTGTTCTAAGTGAAAGGCAGTTTTTTCCTAAAACCAAGAAGTATAATATCAGATCTATGAAATGTGCGTAATGATTAAGCTTTTATAATTTTCTTGAAATCCCGAATGTGTCAGCCGTTAGCTTCTGCCAAAATATTCAATACCTGCAACCGGTAAATCTTACCAATAGGAATCACGTTGTTTGAAATGGTTATTTCATCTTGGGTATAAGAATCTATCTTATCGAGTGCTACCAAATAAGAACGATGGACTCTTATAAATGAGGACGATGGAAGCATAGCCTCAAGCGAAGTTATCGCGTATTTGGTAATGACCGGTTCTTTAGTTGTGTTTATTCTTACATAATCCTTTAAGCTCTCAATGTATTGAATATCCTTCAGCATGACCTTCGTCATTTTACGGTCAGCTCGAAAGTACAGGAAAGCTTGATCCGCAGTATCCTGATTTTTACCTGATGTTTGGATTCCATAGCGGGCCTCCTGCTCGGGCAGCGCTTTGAATACCGCTTTTAGGAGACGTTCAAAACGTATAGGCTTGACCAGGTAATCTGTAACATCTAATTCAAAGGCCTTGACCGCGTATTGTTCAAAAGCGGTCGTCAGGATGATCTTTGGCGGATTAACCAATGTGCCGACCAAATCCAGCCCTGTGATCTGTGGCATCTGGATATCCAAGAACAACAGATCGATATGGTGTTGTTTGAGCTTGCTGATGGCCTGCACTGCATTACCGCATTCCCCGATGAGGTCAAGCATCGGTATCTGCGTAATATAACGTCGCAATACTTCTCTCGCAGGCGGCTCGTCATCAATGATGAGGCAGTTGTATTTTTTGATCGGTTCCATGATAAACAGTTTCGACCCCCTCAGCAAAGCCGGTTGCCAACGTGATCCTCAAGTTAACAATGTACATCTCTTCTTCATCATTGATCACCAGTTCATGTTGACCGGGATACAATAGCTCCAGACGTTTACGAACATTGGCGATTCCGATTCCCGGGTTCAGGTTTTTGCCGGTGACCGGTTTTCCATTGATCAGTTTCATGGAAAGTTCGTCGTTGTCAAGTGAGATTGTAAGACTGATCCAGGGGCTCTCCGTTACCTGGCTTGCACCGTGTTTGAAGGCATTTTCGATGAAGGGCAAAAGCATTAAGGGAGCAATAAAATGGTCAGTTGCTTTCGGCATCTGAACGGATATATCTAAACCCTGGTCATACCGTGCTGATTCCAGCGCGAAATAATCTTTGATCATTTTCAGCTCTTTATCAAGCGGCACTAATGGTTGGCTGCAATCATAAAGGATATAGCGAAGTAATTGAGATAGTCCCATGATCATTCCCGATGCCTTTTCAGAAACTTCTTGTGTGAACGAGTATATATTATTGAGTGTATTGAATAGAAAATGCGGATGCAACTGCGCCTTTAACATTTGCAGCTCGGCATTTGCTTTCTCCTTCTCCAGCATGAGTGCGGCTTGTTGCCTTTCATAAAAGCACTTCATTAGCTTGATCGCAGCGGCTACACCGCCTACTGTGATACTACCCCGTAGACCGGCGAGCAGAGCTACGCCGAATTGCACATAAAATGCCGGATGAGGCTCACGTGCAATAATTAGTGAAATCTTATCCGCATTGAGATGACGTATGTAGTCGATCACTGTCATAGACAAGGCCGCTGACAGAGCCGCGGTTAGAAACACCAACACAATCGCGCTTAAAGTAGCCCAGGCATACTTTCCAGGCAACACCAGCTTAGGAATTACTAGATACATCAGCGTGTAAGCTAAAAATATACTTGGGATCAAATACATCAAGGTTTCTGGTGATGTAATAATGAGCCGGTGCAGAAAGGGCTGTCGCTGCAACGCTGGTGATGGCGAGAACGAATACAGCATTAGCTGAAACAGGAACCAGAGCAGCCAAAAGCACCAATGCCGTGAAAGGCGCCATTTAGCGCTATTGGAATAAATGAATGGTATCTGCTGCATCGAACTTCATTATCACACTAAGATACATATTGGCTATCAAAGCCTGCTATCATAGCTCACTTATTCGACAAACGTAATTAAGCAGCCCACCAAATCATTTCGTCGACGACGAAATGATTTGATCGACAAAGATCAAGTGTATGTTTTCGTAATGGCTACGTCGGGCTACTTTCTCAATTGCGTATTACTAACGCCGGTAGATTTGAATAAAAACGATCACTATGAAAGCATTATTCACCTTAATTTTTTTGACCTCCTTATCGCTTGGTGTGTTCGCACAGACCGATACAACCAGCTATCCAAAGGAGCGCCAGGAGATCCGGCAACTTCTGGGTACCCAGGGACCCGGAACAAACTTAGATTGCGCAGACATGATCGCCGTTGGGCCCAAAGGCGACATTTCTTTTACTCGTCAACAGTGGATTGAAGCGCAGAAAAAAGAAAAGCTGGTGTTTAAGTCCGTTAGACCAGTACCTGGTAACGAATTCATCCGCATTTATGAAGGCACCACCGCCGTGGTCAACCTGCTGATCAACGTAAATATCGTTGTTGATGGCCGTGATCTGAATATCAAGGTCCGCCGTTTAGAAGTATATCACAAGACCGCTGGTAATTGGTGCCGTGTGGCCGGCCAGGGTACGCAGGTAGACGAGAACTTATTTCCGGTAAACAGTAAATAAACTAAATACGACCAGGATCATGAAAGTAAGCATCTTGACTTTTTCGCTATTACTCGCCATAAAATTCACGTTAGCTCAAAGTACCGAGAACGAGATCCGCAAGCTGGATCAACTGGAAGCACAAGCAACCATTAGTGGCGATACCCTTACCCTCAAAAAGCTGTGGTCACCCGGTTTTGTGGTGAATAACCCTGCGAATGCAATTGTAAACGTTACGCAAATACGGCAGCTGATGAAGGAAGGTAAGATCGCCTATACAACTTTCAGCCGTGTCATAGAAAAGATAACGATCACCGGCCCGGTGGCGGTAACAATGGGCTATGAAGAAAATGAGCCCGAGAAAGCAACGGATAACGCTGGGAGAAAAGTAACTCGCCGGTACACGAATGTCTGGCTAAAAGAAAAGGAAGGCTGGCGAATCATTGCCCGACAGGCGACCATCATTGATGTAAAGTAGCAAAGGTTTGACCATAATTTTCTCCACTATGAAAAAAACAATTCACCTGCTGATAGCTCTATTAGTATTGCACCTACTTTTGTTAAGTATAGGTTGCAAAAAAGATAAAACACAGAAAGATCCGGATAAAAACACAACAGGCTTGTACGGCTTTTCAAACACAGAATATACCGGCTTGGCGAACGTTGGCAATCATTATTTCCCCAGACCGCTTTCTTTAAGATTTGGAGAGGGTAACGATGTAACGGCCTGGTCGCATTTGACACTTACCGTATGGCGCCGTGGCGATGTTCACGGAAAGATAACAAAGGTCGAAGAGGGTGCTCAGGGGCAGACCTCGGTGACGATCTTATTCGACCTGCCCGGCGATGAACAATTCAATTCGCCTCAGGTGTATACAATTTCTGCCGACAAGAAAAGCATCACCGGTGGCTCTTCACCGATCATTTCCATGGTCGATATGAAACTCTTTCCCAAAGATGCACCCAGCATTGTTGGTACTTGGGCACAGCCTGATCATCCTGAATGGTTTCCTGACGTAAACGCCATTGCATTCCTTCAAAATGGGAAAACCATTTATACGCAGGGTGGCAAAGCTCTGTACTACGTATATGACGAGGGGATCCGGTGGGAAGAGAAATATAAGCAGGACGGCTCGCGTATTACGTTCACTGGCGTTAATCCGGATGTTGCCAGGCCGTTAATTACATCTATTCCGTATTATGGTGTACTTTCCAGCGATGGAAAGATACTATACGTTGATGCCTACGAGTTTTCTGCGGCCCGGGTATCAACTGCATTAAGTACATTTCCATGGTATGGTCCGAAAGGTGTTACACCATGGTTGATCAGGCAATAGTCTAATTGGATCGGTGTGGGCAGAGTTGTTCAAACCAGTTGTTCTATTATAGGCATGGCTTTATATTGGCGCTACTGCGTTCGGCTATTTGTTGATCCCGCAAATAAAATAAAACTAAAAACCTTCCATTGCCAATTTTAGAATGATCATAAGCTTTAAGTTCCAAAGAAGGCGCATATCAGGAAACACCAGCAATCCGAGCAGTTAATCTTAAAGAAACGATTATGAACTACCAACGGATAAAGTCAAACATAAAGTTACTCGCATACAATCTATGGTTAAATATGTAATACTTTTTGTTATTTAAATTAAGGAGTTATGGCAAAAGTTGTCTAACGATTTAACACGACAATTTTAGTCGTTTTTGGATTGACCTTCAACATATTAACTCTAAAATTTTTCAATTAAATTATGCTTTACAAGAACATATTTTTACGAAATTTTTAAAATTTCTGAATCAAAATTAATTTGATTTCTTGTTTTCAATTAAATAAATGCCAACTTTGTGTAATTGTGAAACAAGAAAAGACAACCATAATGACCCAATGCTGCCGGATGATGTCCTGCTTGCTGGTCATTGTTTTTCTTGGTATTTCAGTTGGGCAACTTTTCCACAGTCACAAATCAGGTATTAAGACAGAGCAGTCTGCGGATGAAGATGCCAGTTATCTTACGGAAAAGTGTAAAGTGTGCGAGTTTTACGCGCATAAACACAGCAAAGTAATCAATCTTTCTTATCCACCCGTATTTACAGTACCCATTCCTGAACCGGTAACCTATACCAGTCATTACTTTATCGGGAATTACAAATTCACACTTCAGGGCTTTACAAACAAAGGTCCGCCTGCTGCTACCTGCTAAGTACAGGTATGCCCCAAACCTAAGTATTATTTAACGTATTTAGCCTTGAGCTGACAGTGCGTTATTGTACCTTGAGGTACGGTTGTTTTACTATCTGTCTTCGCATTCCCCCTTACGCCTGACTGGCATCAGGCTTCCAATTTCACATTGATTTTTCATCGCATGCCCCCAGCGGTTATGCCCATTTTTCTACGTTTTGAATTTGATCGTCTCCTGTCTTGGTGGCTGGTTGCGCCGTAATCAATCCGGCCTTTTCGTGTGCATTACCTTAGGTTTCGTACTGATAGGGCAATCATCTATTGCACAACAGTCCCGTCTTACCGGCAAAGTGCTGGATCATCATGGCCATGCCTTGCCCGGTGCGCATGTAACGCTGGTCAATGTACAATTAAGCACCGTAACCGATCCATCAGGGCAATTCAGCTTCCAGATGGTGCGCGCGGACGACTATACAATCAAAGTCTCTCATGTGGGCTATCGAGAGGTCGTTCGCCAGCTCTCGGTATCTGACCTGAACGCGCCCTTAGACATCAAAATCTACCCGCTTAATCAGGCCTTGGATGAGGTGACAGTTGTAGATAAGCATGTTGAAGCGCGTAAGCAGACGGAATCGCTGAACGTTGAAATAGTCGATCAGCGCTTCATCCAACGTAACCTCGGTGGCAGTTTGATGTCAACGTTATCACGCTTGCCCGGCGTTAAAACAATCGGTATCGGGTCGGGACAGTCAAAACCGCTTATTCGCGGCCTTGGCTTCAACCGTGTAGTTGTCGTGGATAAGGGCATCAAACACGAAGGGCAACAATGGGGAGCCGACCATGGCCTGGAGATCGACCAGTTTGCAGTTGGCGAAATAGAACTGATCAAAGGTGCCGCCTCCTTCATATACGGATCGGACGCTATTGCCGGCGTTGTCGATCTGAAACCAGTACCACCGCCGCCACCTTACACGGTGGGCGGCTCTGTGGACCTGATCGGTAAGACCAACAATCAGCTTTGGGGAAACACGGTCAATATCTTCGGCCGCAGCAAACGATGGTTCTTCGACTCCCGGTTCACTTACCAGAATTACGGCGATTACCGCGTACCTATCGACAGGATCTATGTTTACGACTATGCCGTTGACCTGTATAAGAACCAACTGCGCAATACGGCGGGTAGGGAAACCGGATTGCATTTCAACACCGGTTACTTAGGAGATCGTCTTCGCTCCATTTTTTACCTCAGTAACACCTTCAGCAACAGCGGCTTTTTTGCCAATGCTCACGGTCTGGAGCCGAGGATGGTGAATACCGCATTACATGATGCTTCCTCGCGGGATATTCAAATGCCCAGTCAGCAAGTAAACCATTTTAAGATCATCAACCGCACTTACTACCAAACCGGCGATCATATGCTGGAAACGGAACTAGGTTACCAGCACAATTTTCGTCAGGAGTTTAGCCAGTACGTCAATCACGGCTACATGCCGCCGGTATATCCGGATACCATGCGAATACCCGCCAATCTGGAAAGAGAGTATGATAAGCACGTCTATTCAGCCAATCTTCGTGACCGCATCAGCTTCGGCAAACATGAGCTAACCATTGGATTGAACGGTGAACACCAGGATAACGCCATTAATGGATGGACGTTTTTGGTGCCGGGTTATAAGCAGACAACAGCGGGAGGCTTCGTGTACAACAAAATGAAACTAAGTGAGCAGCTTCTTCTACATGGGGCAATTCGTTATGATCATGGAAGCGTTCGGATGTTTAAGTATACCGACTGGTTTGAATCTCCGGTAACGGAGAATGGGGTAACAACCTTGAAAAAATTAGTCAGGGCAAACGACCTGACCAGGAACTTCAACAGCTTTGTTTGGTCCTTGGGGTTAAATTACAACGCAGACCAATTTTCACTTAAATTTAATATCGGCAAGAGCTTTCGGATGCCGATCACCAAGGAGTTTGGCGCGAACGGCGTGAACTATCATTATTTCAGTTATGAACGTGGTGAACCAACATTGAACCCGGAACGATCCTATCAGGCTGATCTGTCTGTAGGTTGGAACAAAGCGAAATGGTCTGTACAGATCAGTCCTTTCTATAACTATTTTCCGAACTACATTTACCTGAACCCAACGCCCGATCACAGTCCGGGTGCAGGTGGTGGAAATCAGATATTTCAATATGCCCAAAGCCGTGTAGTGCGGTACGGCGGGGAACTTCAGGTGAAATATCAATTCCTGAAACATTTGAGCACCGAAATACTGGCTGAATACCTATACGCGAAACAGCTTTCAGGTGCCAAGAAGGGCTTTACGCTGCCATTTTCGCCACCGCCGTCTGCGCTCTTTAATGTCACTTGGTCGCCAAAATTAAACACCCGTTTACAAGGCACTTACCTGTCGTTAGACTATCGCATCACCGCTGCACAGAATAACATTGTACCGCCTGAAAAAAAGACAGCTGACTACCGAGTGATCAACCTGCAGGCCGGAACGAAACTACACTTATACAAACAGCCTGTGGTGATCAGTCTGCAAGCGCAAAACCTGCTGAATACCCGGTACCTGAACCATACCAGTTTTTACCGGCTCATTGAGCTTCCTGAAGCCGGCAGAAATATCATCCTTTCACTTAAAGTGCCTTTCTTGATTAAATCGTCACAGCCCAAGCAAGCAATTTAAAAATCAAATGATACAACAAAAACTACCAATGATGAGATCCACGAAGATCATGGCCGCAGTGCTGCTATTGATGGCGACTTTTTCGGCCTGTAAGAAAGACAAAAACGAAGAGCCCGAGCTGGCTAAGCCAACCATAGACCATATTGAGGTTGGTCTAAACAACAACGAACTGGGCGTCATTGACAAAGACTTCCATTTCAATGCTGAGGTGCTGGCTGCCACTAAGATCGAAAATGTACAGATCAAGATCATGCCAAGGGCCGGAGAAACTTATAGCAAAGCTTGGAAGCATGAGATCACATGGGACCAGTATAAAGATGCAAAGAACGCCACAGTGCATAAACACTTCAATATACCGGCGGACGCGGCCGAAGGCAAGTACGATTTCCTCATTGTCGTTAACGATCAAAACGGGACCAAATTAGAGGTCAAGAAAGCCATTACAATCTACTTGGCGGCTAATGTGCCGGTAAATCCAAACGCCGGTATATTCAATATTTTTTCTAACGACGCCCGTTATTTCAGAAATGGGCAATTTACTGTCGCTGGAACAAAGCTTAAGAAAGGCGATGTGATCAAATCTCAGGTAACCATCACTGATGTAAAAGGCGATGGCAAAATGTACATCCTGATGATCAACAAAAAACATAATCATCGCCCCGAGGCGATAGATAAGATCGACTTCAGCAAAGCGATTGTTTACGATGTCTTAGAGCATAAAGGCTGGGACAAATCTGACTCGTTTTCCAACTCCACAGTTGATCCGGTAACCTTCCTGCCCATCCGCATATTTCCGGCGTTTACCATCGGAGCAACCGTGGACAACAACACACCTACAGCCAACCCCATCAGTGGAGCTAAAGCCTGGGAAAGCGGCACGTATTACTTCGGCGTAATCTATAAGAACACCACCTACAACATTGGCTACTTCCAGTATATCGAGGTGCCGGTGGAGATAAATTAACTATTAATAAAGAATGAGAAAAGAACTACTCGGAGGCCTTATGCTCCTCATTTTGAGCATTAGTGCCTGTAAAAAAGACGGAACACAGGAAGCGATTGACACCGAATATCCGATAATTAATGTGACCGGCACCAGTGCATTTCCCAAACAATGCAGCACCGTAAAGCGCGGTGAGAAATTTACGTTCAGGGCGCTGCTCAGTGATAATATTCAGCTCGGATCAGTAAGTGTAGACATTCATCACAACTTCGATCACCATACGCATAGTACAGAAGTAGAAAGCTGCAACATGGATGCGATCAAAACGCCCGTAAAGCCTTTCCTGCTTATCCAAGCTTATCCTATACCCACCGGTCAGAAAACCTACGAGGTGCAGCAGGAGATCACCGTACCTGCCAACATAGATCCGGGTGATTACCATTTCATGATCCGCCTTACCGATAAGGAAGGCTGGCAGACCATTAAAGGCTTAAGCATCAAGATCACAAACTAGAACAATGAACATTAATATAACAAACCATAAAATGAAATTCCTCCAAAGAACCGTTCTCGCGCTTACCGCTTGCCTGCTCATTTTTAGCAGCTGTAAAAAAAATAACGATGAAGCGCCAGCGCCAGCTAAGCCGTTTGCGATCACCGATAACTTTATAGCCGGAACACTAACTTCAAGAAGCGGAACTAAGTCTACCAGCGTCTTTTTCATCCAATTACTGGAAGACAATAAAGCGCTCTTTATCAATTCCTCTTCAACTAACCTGACCGGTACTTACACGCTTACCGATACGGAGCTGACATTCGAGGTGACCGGCGGCAATGCACGCATAGCCAGGTTCGCGCTGGATAAGGACAAGAAGGTCACTTCGGCTTACTACAAAGCCTTGACCATGGAGTATGATGCAACAGGTGAACTGTTACCTGTTAAAACAACGAATGAACTCGCCGGCAAAGTATTTAAAGGTGATGAGTACAAAATGGGCGATTTACTTTTCAGGTCGGCGTTAGTATACAACTTTGCCAACACCAGTACGTCTTACGGTTCTGGAACTGATGTCGGCACGATCGTGAACACCGCTAACACTTATACGCTGATCGGTGGGTCTGGCTTTAAATATCAAAGTGGCAGCACTACCGAGCTTGGCTTTGTATCCGGCAAGCGATTGACCGTGTTCCGCTCCAGCGGTTTGTCTTATTACGGAAAATACGATCAACAATAACCTTTCTGCTGATGAAAGTCAAATACTTACAGCTATGGATGATGACCTTGTTGATCATCATCCTGCATGCCTGCCAAAAAGATGCAGCAGTGGTTTTAGATAAACCGTCTATAGCGATTGATGAGGTAGGACTCAATAATTCCAAGGTGGCCTACACCGGCAATGACCTGCATGTGGATGCAGCGGTGACAGGTCCGGCTAAGATCGCCAGTATCAAAGTGCAGATCACGCTTGCGGAGACAAACTATGGATGGGATTTCGTCAAAACTTATACAACACCTTATGCAGGGAGCAAAAGCGCCGACTTTCATGAGCATATTGATATTCCTGAAACGGCGAAAGCTGGAAAATATACCCTACTGATCGTTGTCACCGATGAGGCGGGTAATAAAACGCAAGCGAAGGTCGATTTCGAGGTGATCAAGGATCTGTCACTGCCCCGCATCACAGAGGCATCCTTAAAAACGGTATCTGCTTCAACGCTGAATTTTTCCGGAATGATCCAGGCGGCTAATAAGATCGCCAAACTGGTCGTGGAGGTTCAGTCCAGTGCATGGACCAAAACTTTTACTAATACGGATCAGGAAATGGTAGACCAGACCTCTTATCGTTTAAGCAAAGACATCGATCTGAGCGGTGCGCCTGCCGGACACTATCACGTCAACATCACTGTATTCGATAAAGCTGGTAAGCAAGCGCTGTATGCCTATCATTTGGACAAATAGTATCACCTGTAAAATATAACGGCTATGACAAAAGAATTAAAGTCAGCTATACGTGTCGGAAAGCGCCGGCAAATTAACCTGGCAAAAATGCTGGCACTATGGGGCACCTTGTTTGGGCTTACTGCCCATCATCCGGTAAAAGCGCAGAGCAATGACTATGACAAAGCCATCGCCAAGTTCACCGGTGAGCACAAATATGATATCGAACGCCCGGGTGCGCTGGATGGTATCACCGCTCCCAACTTCTCGGGCCAAACTTTGGACGGCACCAACTTCCACCTGGCAGACCTGAAAGGAAAGGTGGTGGTACTCAACTTCTGGTTTATCGCCTGTGCACCTTGCCGGATGGAGGTTACACCCCTAAATGAAGTTGTTAAGCAGTTCGCCGGCAAAGACGTCTTGTTCATGTCGATCGCCCGTGATCCTGAACCAGACCTGGTAAAGCATCTCCGCGGTGCCATTTTCCATCCAGGTGATTGCAGACCCTGCCGCCGGCATCAGCAGAGATGTGTACCACTTGTTCGGCTACCCGACGACGATCGTTATCGACAAACAGGGAAAGATCAGGTATTATACGCTGGGTGGTAAAATTAATGAAGAAGCGGTTCGGAAAGAGCTCAGCCAAAAGTTGGTACCTGTGATTACCGATCTATTGTAAAAAGCTGAACCACTGCCATACATTTTTTATATCAAATTATCATAACATCAGATGGGCAAAAATGTATTTGCACCATCGATTTAGCAAAACATCAAATCAATTCATTATTAATAAAAAATCTACAACATGAACAAAAAACACTTAAGAAACCTAGGCCTTCTGTTAACTGTTACGCTTGCATTTGCCGCCTGTAAAAAAGACAACAATGAGCCGGAGCCGGAACAACCCGGTCAAGTTAACAAGGAACAGAAATACGTCAGGGTGCTGGTGAGTGACGAACTGAGCACGCAGTTAAGCTTTATCGATCCATTCAATACTAAGGTAACTGCGATCACTGCCAAGTACCCGCTCGCTAATCTTTACGGCACAGCCTCCGGCCGCTACGCCGCTGTTTTGTATCAAAACCAAAACCTGGTGGAGGTATTTGACAGTGGACTTGCCTCGCATGTGGATCATGTGGACGAGGTAGGTAACGCTAAATGGGCTGCCATTACAGCCACTGGATTGAAGCCTACCCATTTCAAAAGTATAGGAACAGAGTCACTGATCTTTAATGATAACGATGGAACATTGAGCTTGGGTTATGATGCTGATTTCAACACCCCAGGTGCAAAGTTCAAAACCGTTAATGCCGGCCTGTTACCGCACCATGGCGCGATGGCACAGTTCGCTAACGGCAATTATGCCGTAACTGTTGCGCCAACCAGTGGCGCATCTCCAAACCGTGTACAGATCATCAATAAAAGTGGAAACCTAGTACAGACATCAAACCTGGAGATCGGCGCTATACACGGCAATGCCAGTGATGGAAATATTGCCGTTTTTGGCGGATTTACCAATGCTTCAGCAACTGCAGGCGGTGTACTGGTGGTCAGCGCTTCTGGCGAACAGAAATTGATTCCCAACCCGGAGAACTTCGGGGCGTTTAGGTTAGCCAACGTTTATTATGCTGAGTCGGCTAAAAAATTTATTGGTTATGTAGCCACTAAAGGTGCTTACCTCATCGATGTTACCGGTAATAAGATCACGCCCATTTATGCCGGCAGCGATGCATTCCAATGCAAGGTGGACTATGCGGGTAAGAACCTGATGGTGTTGACCCTCGATGGCAAACTGCGGATCTATGACCTGTCAACCGGGGCATTGAAAAAAGAAGGCAATGTGATCTCATCAGTAGCATCTGCTGATACCTATAAACCCGTACTGGAAGCAACAACCAAATTCGCTTACATCGCCGTTCCTGCATCAGGTGAAGTATATCAGGTTGACCTGGCCGATTTCAACAAAGTAATCAAACACAAAGTAAGTTCAAAACCGGTGCGGCTCACCCTCTTCGGTTTTGAGAGCAGTGCCGGGCACGAATAAAAAAGAAAGTGGCGGGTGCTGATCAGATCGGCACCCGCCAGCTTTAGAAAATTCAGGCGCAAAGCATTAAGTATGATTCAGCAATTTTAACTACCAGATCAAGTGTGCACATAAATATTAATTATGGAATTGGTATTAGAAGCAAAGAGCCTCAGCAAGAATTACCCTCTATTAGACTGGAATCCATAAAGAAAAGGCTATAAATCATCGATTTATAGCCTTTTTTTTACATTTAGACCTTAATTCGTGGAGCCGGAGGGATTCGAACCCTCGTCCAAACATGGTATAAGGTAAGCTTTCTACATGCTTAGCTCTGTTAATTTGTCGGGAAGGGGAAGGTCAGTTGCTCACCTATACCGTCTTCCGTAGGTGCTTTATCTCGCTCGCTTATCACACCTTAAGCAAGCCAGTTTCATCTGTCGATGCCCCGTATGCCAATCCGATGAAACGGAAAACCGGCGGGACAAAAGCTATGCTAATTCTAAATTAGGCAGCTAAGGCGTAGTTATTTTCGCCATTTGTAAGTTTGAGCGTTCAGATTATAGCGCTAATTCACACAACGCGCTGCATGCTTACTTACTTATCTCCATCCTGTCAATTCCGGTCGACCCCATTTTTGGTCTGCGTTATGCAGGGTGAATAAAGTAACCACAAATGTACAAAATTCGCGCCAGATAACTAACATTCCGTAGTTGTTTAATAATGTTGTCAGATTGTAGGCGGAATATCTTGAAAGTTAAAGATTAAATACACCTTAAGTAAGCTTGGTCTAGATACAATAGCATTACTATCTAGAGTACTAACAAAAAAGCCGTTGCAATTAGGCAACGGCTTTCATATATAACGTAAGTTTATCGTTAACTCGCTATTGACAGATCGTTATTAATGCAATTATTGATATGACGCATCATTTCGTTTGCAGTCATATCCCAAGAGTTAAGGGCAAGGAAAGTATCGACTTTTTTGAGCCATTGTTTTCTGTCAGCAACGGCCAGTTCCTGATCAATAGCCTGCACAAACTCCTGGGCCGTTGCGCCGATGTGCACCAGGTTTTTGGTGCCATAAGGGTTCACCACATCTTTGATAGGAGTGGATACCACTGGTATGCCTGCTGCCAGGTACTCAGGCGTTTTAGTTGGACTGATAAAGCGGGTGGACTCATTTAGCGCAAAAGGAATCAGGGCTACATCCCAGCCCGACAGGTAAGCCGGCAGTTCCTTGTAGGTCTTTTGTCCCAGATAATGGATGTTGGCATTCTTGGGCAAAGTGGCCGGGTCGATTTTTACAACCGGGCCTATGAGCATGATCTGCCAATCGGGTCTGGCATCAGCAATACCGCGAATGAGTTCGATGTCAAAGCGCTCATCAATCACCCCGTAAAAGCCCAGCTTAGGACCTTTAATCCCTGCCTGGTCTTGCGGCTCTGCTTTGGCTTTGCGGGCCTTGGCAAAGTGTTCCTTTTCAATGCTGGAAGGGAAGGGGTAGATGTTGGCATGCTGATTCTTTTTAGCCTCGTACAGTGAGTGCCCACCGGTAAAGACCACATCAGCATACTTCATGAGCTTCTTTTCCATGTCTTTAAGCGCTTTAGGGGCGTTCTTAAAGGCAGAGAGTTCGTCCATGCAATCATATATGGTCACCTTAGGCGTATGTTTTTCGGAGAAAGACATGGCCATGGGTGAGTAGTACCAGAAGGCAAAGTCTTCTAAGTCTTTGTCTTGTAAAAACTGATTAAGCAGGCTGCCCACCGTGCTGGTCACTTCCTGTTCAGAAAGGCCGTGCGGCAGGTGAGGTACGCCTACAAAAATGTTGCCCTCGCGTGGTGAAAAAGAAAGGCTGGCCTCGGAGCAGTCCTCAAAAAGCGGCTCTTCTAAAAAGTAAACTTTAAAGTAGGCAGCAAAACGGCTCAGCAAATGTTGTGGACGCTGGTACACAAAGTCCCAGCGCAAATGTGAAAAGCATAGCAGGTTACGAGGGGCAGTCTTAATCATTTTTTTCATAGGAGTAAAAGGCATTAAAATCAATCTGTTAATACTACAATTAAACTGCCTTTTTGGTTTAGTACCTAATTGAAAATTGTATTTATTTCCTAAAAGTTAAGTGTTTTATAGGTAAAAACGCAGGTATTTATACGCCGTGGTGAAAAAATGAATCTGGTAAGTTTGCTGTAAATATGAGATGTTTTGCGCATCCGCCTTTACAACTTGTATTGGTTTGGTAGCCTGTACTGATAAACTGTATTGTTTCTAAATTAAAACATATTAACTAATATGGCAGCTAATAAAGCTCTTAAACTTAAATTCACTTACCTACATCAGTTGTTTACCAGTACTGTATTGCAACAGTATTATCCTAATGGATACGTTCTGTACAAAGTTAGCCTTAAAGCAGGCAAATATTGGTTTTTAAAATATGATGGTCAGTGGAAGGTATTTGGTGATTTTAAATTAGGAAAAAGTCTTAAAGAGCTGATCATTACCAATATTGAACAGGCGGTTCAACAACAGCAGAAAACTACTGCACCGAGTTGATTAAATTGATAAAGAAGTAAAATAATTAATTATAAAGAAAACATGCTTAGCTGATTGTTGTTAAAACATTTGTACTTTAAGATGCGTGGACTCTTAATGTTGTTGTAATTTAAATAGATAAGATAACAGCTGATAGGTTCGATACTCGCCGGTTTAAATAATGTGAATTAACTTAAATTAAACTAAGCAAAGTATGTTTTATCATGACAAGAAGCTACAGTACGAGGTACGTGTAGAAAAACCAAACCCCGCATTCGCTAAACTACTCCAACAGGCCATAGGTGGAATTGAAGGTGAGATTAGAGTGTGTTTACAGTACTTATTTCAGGCCTGGGGTAGCCGTGGCCCAAATAAATACCGGGATATGCTTCTAGACACCGGTACCGAAGAGATTTCCCACATTGAAATGCTTAGCACCGCTGTTGCTCTTAATCTTGAAGGGGCAACTACTGAGCTTAAAGATAAGATTGTTGGCGAAAATGCTATTGTTGGTAGCATTTTAGGAGGTATGGATCCCCGTCACGTATTATCATCAGGCCTTGCAGCCATGGCAGTTGACGCAAATGGTGTTCCTTTCAACGGTTCGTGGGTGGTAGGTAGCGGCAATATTGCGGCTGATATGTACGCCAATGTTATGGCCGAATCAACAGGTCGCGTTTTAGCCACACGTTTATGGCAATTAACTGATGACCCGGGCATGAAAGACATGCTCGCCTTTTTAATAGCGCGCGATTCTATGCACCAGAACCAATGGTTGGCCGTGCTTGAAGACTTAGGCGGTTTGAACGTTAATCTACCAATTCCTAACTCTTTTCCCGAGAGCGAGCAGGTAAATGAGTTTGCTTATGCTTTCGTTTCAACCAATATTGAGAAACCTGAGCCACCAAATGCACGTTGGGCCAGCGGCCCTTCAATTGATGGTAAAGGCGAGTTCAAATATGTATATGCCCAGCCTTTGGGCCAAGAACCTAAACTGGCACCACCCGATCCACAAGGGTTTGCCCAGGCCCAGCAAATGACTGGTGGTGCAGACAAAGGTATCCTCGAAAACATAAAAGATACCATTTTGCCTTAAATAGTAGATGATTGCCAGCCTGGAGCAACTATTGCTGCAGGCTGGTTTTTGTTAATACCATTTTAATCATATTAAAATGAAGGTTATTTCGATTAACTTTCACGGATTTCTGGACTATCTGTTGGTGATCTGATGACGGCTTAGGCGTTATATTTTGCTTTGAGCCTGTTAGCGTTGCCGCACTATTTACGCCTGTGTTTTTTGTATGACGCTTAAACGGGAGCATTGATATGAACTGCCCAATCAGAAACGTATAATCTTCCGCTTAACATCGCGTATGGACCAATGTATGCCATATTCATGAAGGTGTTAGTCAAACCTTCGGCTGATGGCAAGTAAAATCGGCAAGACGAAAAAATGTTTAGACCATTAACGTCACATTCATGTTGTGTTAGCTTATTTGTGCTATACCATTATGAAAGTGCACTTTTTGAAACGTAACGATACAGCCGATACAAAAAACGTGGTTTTGCATCCATTAGTTGCAAACACTTTTACGCCTAATAATAAGCCCGGAAAAATGCAAGATCAGAGAACGCTGTAATAATTCTACTCGAGTGCCACGCGATTTACTTTTTTGAATTGCTTTGGAAATGTACGCTCGGCGAAATGTCATCGGCAATGACGGGTTTAAATCAGCAAAAAAGGAAAAACCTATTGAAAATATTTTCGTTAAAGTGTTTAAGAAAGTTATTGAGCTGCAGAAAGAGGTTAATAAGCCCATAAACTAATCAGTAGGGATACTTTAGCCGATAGAGTAGCGTTTTTTTAGATACTATGATTGAAGAGATAGCACACCCTAATTATAGCTTAACCAAAAGCAAAGAAGAAATAATTGCCGACGAAGGATATATTAATCCACTACCTCGTGCAGTTATCCGTCCCAACTCCTTTTTATTACTGGATGGCGATTGGAAATTTGCCGTCGACCCTGAAAATAAAGGCTTGACCGAAGGTTGGTATGTTGCACACCAATATAACGACACTGCACAGTGGCCGGGCAGTGTGGAAATGCACATGGCTAAGTCACATCCACTTCAATCGCAGCAATGGCATGATAATATCGTGGTGTGGTATGAAAAGGAATTTCCGATGCCTGAGCTGGAGGTTGATGCCCACTCACCGCAATCATTGCTGCAGTTAACATTTGGCGCATGCGGGTACGAGACGCGCGTTTGGCTTAATGGTTTACCACTCAAAACAATCGAAGGTGAGGAGCTGCATATTGGTGAAACCACATCATTTTCGTTTGAGTTGGATGCAGCCATTCTTCACAAAAATAACCGCTTAACCGTGCGCATTGCCAGTACTATGGATGCAGATACGCCCCGTGGCAAGCAGGAGTCATCAGTTTATAAGCGCGGCGGCATTTGGTACCAGACGTACACAGGCGCAGTTCGCAGCATTTGGCTTGAAACCGTAGAGCGCAACCGTTTACGCTCCAGAGTTGGGGTTGTTAGTTTTGTGGAAGATAACCTGGTACGGTTTAACTTTACTACACGCATACACGACCCAGGTTTGTATACCATCAGGCTAAAGGTTTTTAACCGAAAGCAGGAATCGCCAGACCCTATAACCACAGATGAGTACCAGTTAGCACTTGAGGCCGGTGAGAAGCAGCAGAGGCTGGTTATTGAGATACCTGACGCCAGGTTGTGGTCGCCTGAGGATCCGCATTTATACCGTCTTGTAGCGCAACTGATTGACTCTGATGGTTATATTGCCGAAATAGAGACAAATTTTGGTTTACGTAAAATTGAATCGAGAGGGAGCCGAATTTACCTGAACAATAAATCGATCTACCTGGATGGCATACTTTATCAACCCGGGGTGGCTACTTACGAGCAGATAAAAAAACATATGTATGCCATGAAAAAGCTGGGTTGTAACCTGGTGCGCATACATATTGCAGGGGTAGACCCACGTATTTATAACCTGGCCGACAAGTTGGGCATGTTATTGTGGGTGGAAGTACCCAGTCCACATAGGTCTACGCCCAAAAGCCGTGCAAACCACCATGATGAGTTGATGCGTATGCTAGCGCTGATATCAACACACCCATCAGTTATAATCTGGAGCTTGTACAACGAGGACTGGGGTGCGCAAGATATTGCAACAAACCCCGAAACTCGCCAGTATATTATAGACATGTATCATTACATGCAAATTAGTCAACCTCAGTTTTTGGTGGTTGACAATGATGGATGGCAACATATATCTTACCAGGGCAAACTAAAAAGCGATTTGCTTACCGCACACTTATACACGCCCGAGCGTGAGAAATGGTGCCAGGTATTAGATGAATTGGTTGCCGGTAAGCAGGTGGGTGTAGCTGCGTTTCCACTCGTTGTGGGCGATCCGTTCTTTTTCCGTAAGCAAGTTCCGCTAATTGTTAGCGAATGGGGCGGCTTTGGTTTTGTTGACTACGGTGGCCCTGCTAACGACCAGGAACGTACCGAGCAGATAGCTTTCTTTAAAAAAGAATTACGTAAACGGCCTATAGCAGGCGACGTGTATACACAGGCCACCAATATTGAAGATGAAGTAAACGGAATTATAGATTTTGAAACAGGTGATCTAAAAGTGCCCGAAGGTTTACTTAAATCAAGCCAAGAGGGTGATGCAGATACGCTACCTCAAAAATCATAACTTTTAATCCTATTATCAGTTTTGCTATCAGTCTGGTACTTGTTATTTAACAATACCATGATTGATAGCAAATTTTATTAATGCTGCAGTGTTACGTGAACCGGTCTTGTTCAGCATGTTCTGTCGGTAATTTTCAACTGTACGTTTGCTTGTAAATAGCTTTTCTGCAATTTCATAATTAGTATAGCCTTCTGCCATAAGCGTAAGTATTTCAATTTCACGCACTGAAAATTCTGTGTCCGGACTAATTTCTACAGGTGTTATCTGCGGCATTTGCTGCATCTTGTTAAGCAACGCCATAGATGATGAAGTACAGATGTACTGACCATTATTGTAAATATGTCTTACTGCAAACAGTAGTTCAAATACATCAATAGTTTTGTTAAGGTAACCTTTTGCTCCGGCTTGTATGGCTTGTAAAATACTTTTCTCATTATCCATCATAGAAAGGAACGCTATCTTACTGTTTGGTGCCATTTCCTTTAATACTCCAAGCATTTCCATAGCATCCATTCCAGGCATATTAATTTCTGCTAAAATAATATCAGCCTGAACCTTATTTTTGATGAGTTCAACTACCTGTTCGCCATTATCGGCTTCACCCGTAACAGTTATGTCAGCCTCAGCTTCTAACAGTGTTTTGATTGCTTTTCTGACCAGAACATGGTCTTCCGCTAGTATGACATTTATCATAAAGTTTTTCTTAGTATAAAACGTGGTAAAAAACGTGGTTAGATATTATTACAATTATAACCAAAGGGAAAATTATTTCTTTAATGGTAAACACCTGTTTAGTTAATATAAACCCTCAAATCACCATGTGGTTATTACTCGAAATGATTGGTGAAATACTTGTTTTTAAAAACCACAACCGGGGCTTTACGCATTAACTACCTGTTAGTTACAAAGGTATACCGGCTTATTTTTATATAAGCAGCTCAAAATCAGGAAATAAAACTGCTTGGAATATTAATATTTGTTAATAGTTACTTCAGAGTGAAATAATGAGGAGGTTTAAGCCAAATATTAACTAATACTGAAGTATTGTTGCTTTTTGATACTTATACATTGGGCGTTCAGTATTAATACTGAACGGTGTATTTTTTATTGAAGTTAAATTTGCTTACGCTTAACGCAAATAGCGTTGGGTAAGCTGGATATTGGTCCTGCAAAATTTATTTAGCTGTTTTACATGAAAAAGAATTATTTTTTTAATTTGCTGCTGTCCCTTTCCAATATCTTATTTCCTATTATCAGTTTCCCTTATGTATCAAAAGTTGTTGGGCCTTCCGGAGTAGGCAAAGTACAATTTATTACCTCATATGCACAATACTTTGGATTAATCGCTGCTCTGGGCATACCCGTGTATGGCATACGCGAGATCGCTAAAGCAAAACATGACCGTAGTAAGCTTAACAATGTATTTTCCGAACTGTCGGTTATTTATTTTGGAACAAGCTTAATGTTGGCGGTAGTTTATTTAGCCAGCTTATTTTTCATAGCAGATTTCAAATCCAACCCCGATCTGTATTTATGGTCTGTTTTATTGGTGTTATTAAGTTTCACCTCAATCGACTGGTTTTACGAAGGATTAGAACAGTTTCGAACAGTAGCCATCCGTTCTATTATTATAAGGGTATTTTCGTTGATAGCCATGTTTGTTTTGATTCATTCGGGCAAGGATTATCACTGGTACCTGCTCATCATCATATTCACAACGCTGTCTAATAATGCGGTAAATATGGTAAGGCTACATAAAAGTGTATCGGTTAAACTAAAAGGACTTGATTTAAAGCGGCACCTTAAACCATTATTTCTTATATTTAGTACTACAATAGCTACCAGCATGTATACTATGCTGGATACAGTTTTGCTTGGCTTTTTAGCTAATACGCATGCAGTTGGCTTATATACGGCTGCTGTAAAACTTTCTAAAATTGCCCTACCTATAGTAACCTCCTTAGGAATGGTGCTCATACCTGGTTTGGCCAAAAACCTGTCATTGCGAAATTATAGCGATGTGCAAGTTACTTTAAACCGCTCATTTGCGTTTACGGCGTTCTTTTCTATTCCAATAGGATTTGGGTTGGCGTTATTGGCTCCTGAATTTATAGTTGCTTTCTCAAGTGCAAAATTCCTGGATGCTACACAAGCCATGCAAATACTTGCTATACTGCCGCTCACTATAGGTTTTGGTTATTTGTTCGGGTTCCAGATTTTGGTTCCGGATGGCAAGGACAAGCAAATGCTGTTTTCTGTATTAGGGGGCGTAGTTACCGGTTTGGTGCTCAATTTTACGCTCGTGCCAAGATTAGAGCATGTAGGCGCAGCCATTGCTAATGTGGTTTCGGAAATGGTAGTAACCGGGTTCTTTATTTATTTTGTTAAAAAGCTATATACATTTACTTTTTCGCTTCGTCCGCTTATAACAGCTGCGGCAAGTTCATTGGTATTTATCCCCATCATTTTATTTTGTCGTGCGCAGTATCACAATGTATATTACCTGATACTTACTGCGGTACCCGCATGTGCGCTATTCTACATCTTATTTCAAAAGCTGTTATTTAAAGAACAGTTGATCAATGAGGTTATACAGCCTTTTGTCACCAACAAGTTCTTATCTGTTAAACGCAGTTTATCTGCTAAAAATCCTCAAATTTATGGTTAAGGTTTCAGTAATAATACCCAATTATAATCACGCTTGTTATTTGAAGCAGCGTATAGATTCTATCCTGAAGCAAACATACCAGGACTTTGAAATTATTATACTTGACGACTGTTCACCTGACAATAGCCGGGAAGTAATAGAAACGTATCGCGCCAATCCTAAGGTTAGTAATATAGTTTTTAACGAAGTAAACAGCGGTAGTACGTTTAAGCAGTGGCAAAAAGGTGTTATGCTAGCCAAAGGTGATTTTATTTGGTTGGCAGAAAGTGATGATTGGTGCGAGCCAACTTTGCTGGAAACCTTGATGGAAGGACTGTTGGCCAATCCAAATGTTGGGCTTGCATTTTGCCAGTCATGCTATTATTATGAGCCTAATATAGTAAAGGAAACCACTTATTATCCTTTCTATGCCAATACCGAGAATGGCCGTGAGTTTATCCAAAAATACATGCTTAATGGCAACAACGTAGTAAACGCCAGTATGGCCGTATGGCGTAAAGAGCTGTTTAACCGTGTAAATACGGAGTACACCCAGTTTAAGTTTAGCGGCGACTGGCTTTTTTGGGTATCACTGTTACAGATATCAGATGTATTTGTATCAGGTAAGATACTAAATTACTTCCGCAACCATAATAAAGATGTAAGCAGCCGCTTTTACAGTACAGGTAACAACTTTATTGAAAACGTGCGCTTGTATAAGGTGTTACATCAACGTAACATCATTGATAAATCGCAGCTTACAACATTAGTTAAAAGACAATACACTATATTTTTGAGTGTAAAGCATTCTGTAAACCGAGATAATCTTCCAAATATATATCGTGCTTTTGGGGAGGCAATGGGATTAAACGAAGTTACCAAAACATATTATTCGTTACGGCAACGGCTTTATTTAATTAAACAAGCTTTATTGCCAAAGCCGGCCCATTAATAATCTATTTATTAACCTCTACAAACAAAGGCGTTTCTGTTACGGTGAGCGCTACGGTATTGTTGCCAACGCTTTGTTGGTGGCTCTCCATAGCATCGGTACCGGCATGCAGTTGATGTACAGTCACTTGTTTTACGCCGGGTAAAGAAAGATTATAAGCGACGTTTTTCCCAGTTTGGTCGGGGATAGTTAACACATAGATAACCTTGTTGCCGTTTCGATATACATCAACTAATGGTGTTTTCGATATGGTTTCACGGTAACTGTAATTGCCTAACAAATTTTTGGTTTGCAGTATGTAATCGGCGGCCGGCCTTCTCTTCAGGTCGTTTGTAACCAGTCCGGATGAAGCGTACTGTGTAGGATTGGCCAGGTTGTCGTCAAAGAGTTCATAAAAGAACACTTTTTTAATGCCAAAGCGAGCGTACAGCAGCGATGTACGAATGGTCCAGTCGGCCTGGGTTTTCAGTTCATCTTTGTTGCCAACCTTTACAGCGCGTTGGGGGCTTTGCTGGTTTATATCATATCCAGCTTCTGTAACCCAAACCGGTAACTTGTAAGTTTGAGCTAAGGTTACAAAATCGGCCGCTACCTTACCCGCTTCAGACAGTTCAGGCGCTATTCCCTGAGTGGCTTTGCCGTTGTTAGATTGGTGGTCATTGGAATACAGGTGGAAATTGATCACATCAAAACATAGATTGACAGAACCATCGGTTTTATAACCCCTGTTCTGCTTGCACCAGTCTATCATTTTAGCTACATATTGCGCATCGGTTGCGGCCAAACCGGCCATTACAACTTGCATTTTAGGATCTGCGTTTTTTACGCCCACTCCTTTACCTAACGTGCCTTTATGTCCATCGTAAAAAGCTGATAAATTAGCGGCGTACTCTTCAGCGCTTTGGTGTGCTTTATCGCCTTTCCACCATTTGTCGCGCTCGTTATCACATTCAATGTACTTAATTAAGCCTAAGCCTGTTTTAACCTCATTAGCTTGGTCGCCGGTCCACCGCGGAGTAGTATTTACGGTTAGGAGCGCTTTTTCAACATTTAAGTTGCTGCCATACCTGGCCGCAAACTGAAAGCCCGCCTTAGCCTGCAATACATAGCTTTTAGGTTGTAACTTGTCAGAGCCATAAGGCATCGGCACGTTTTCGGCATCGCGCTCGTTACCGGGGTAAGTTTGTAACAGCCAGTCAGGACAGGTTTTCAAGCATACCAGCACGTCTATATTTTCGGTTTTGCATCGCTGGTACATGGCATCCAGGTTCCAACCACCGCTATGGGTTGGGCTAAAGGTGAACTGCCCTTGTTTGCTTTCTATACGTCCCCAATCCAGGTAGTGCCTTACACCGGCAAAAGTTTTAATCACCTGCATTTTAGGCTCATAAATCTGCATGCCATTATTTACATCGGCCGGGTTTTGCAAAAAATTCCATTCAAAGGCATTAACGCCCAGCAAATTCTTAAAAGCTGTAGTGTCGCCTTGTGCAAGCGGCGTACTAACCACACTAATTGCTTCCTCGGTGTGGTTAAATTTGCGACAGTCTATTAAAGAAGGGATAGTTAATAAAAAAAGAAAAGCAACTTTACGGGTAACAGCCATCATCACCAATACAATATCAAATATGTAAAACTGCATCAGCATACGTTATGGCTTTAATTTAGGTTATAGTTGCGCTAGCCTTTTATTCTTATGAGTTGAAGATATATTTTAAACACTTAAATTCCTGCGAGTCGAGATCTATCCCAAATTGGGCTACCCAGTCCAGATAATTCAATATAACGCCGTCAGTTCTCGGGTCGAATTTTCGGGCATATAACTTTCCACAAGTGGTTAATGCCACCGCATCTGCCGTGGTTATAGTTGTGGGGTGCAAATGGCCAGCCGGAAAATTAATGTAGCGTAAATTGTCGTTTACTAAAGTATCCTTAAGAGGTGAGTTACCCAAAATAGTTTGAAAGATAAATTCATCTGGCGCAAAACTCATTCTGAAGTAGCGTTTAACATCCGGATGTGACTCGAGGTAGTTAATCATATACTCGGCACATTGCGGCGTGATAGTAAACCACTGCGAACGGCCATAAGGTTTCAGGCCAGCAGGAACCCTTTTTTTTATCCTTAAAAAGTTAACAGCATATTGCAGAAGGTAATGACCCGGGAATTTATAATCTCCAAAATTAAAATTTTCAACACGGTGAACACCATCCATCCATCCTTCGCCAATTACCGGCGAATCTAAAAATGATTTGTCAGCGTTATCCTGAAAAAAGCGCTGTATCTCATCTGCTGATTTTAACGGATAATCCTGCGCACTTAACAAGTTAATATGGCTGTAAGATCTTTGAGCATGTAAGATTTCATACATGCCGTCTAATGTAGCTTGCACCAAACTATAAGTTCCCCAAACCACCGAGGTACGCTTTTTTACAAAAAAAACATTACTACACTGCAGGTGTATAAAATCTTTTATTTTGGATTTAGCATCCAGGTGTATATAAATATCGGCATCAGCATGCTGCAGGCGATTAATCAGGCGTTCGAGTTGTTTTGGATAGGCATGGGCCAGAATTAAGTGTGCTAATTTAGAAGGCATGTTTTTAGATAAGATGTTTAACTATAGTGGTTAGATGATGACTATAAGTTAGGGTATAGGTTGGTGAGAAGTTGTTTTCTTCTGCGTGTTATAAGCGTTAATATCAATGGCTTTTATAATGGCTTCGTATATCTCATTTACGTTGTTGGTCCAGGTGTGGCCTGCAGCAAACCCTTTGCGGTTAATACGTGCTTGTGGGCTGTCTTCAACCAGTGCTTTTCTAATTAATGCAGGGTATTCCTCTTTAGTAGATGCCGTATAAGTGTGTTTTTCGAACACTTTCATGGCTTGTGTTTTTGTTGCTACTACCGGTTTACCCATGGCCAGGTATTCATCTATCTTACGTGGGTAATTGCCAATGGTAAGTTCATTCAGTACCTGCGGATTTATACATACATCAAAAGCGTTAATATAAGCAGGTAATTCTGCCGGAGCTTTAGCGCCTAAGAAGTGTACATTATCTAACTGGTGTAGTTTACTGTTAATGAAGCTTTCGTCCTCCGGCCCAATAAGTACTAAGTTCCAGTCGGGGTTGTTTAGCGCTATGTGTACCAGTATGTTGATATCAAGTCTTGCAGAAAACAACACACCTACGTAACCAATAACAGGATTGCCAATACGCGCTATATCAGCCGGAACTAAGTTAGTATCCACGTCAGTAAAAGTAGTTAAGTCGCAACCCTGGCCAACGTAATAGGAGTGAGGGTTATATTTTTTGCAGTAATCCGTCAAATATTCCGAGTTAGCTACGCATAAGTCGCTCTTGCTAATTAACATAGGTTCCAGCTTTTTACCATGATGGCGGTAATAATCGGTAGCCAGCAAGTAGTCGCGCGAGTAATAGATGCTTAAGTCTGGCTGGAGTAATTCTTTCAAATAGAAGCTTCTGAACATATCACTGTCGTTAAAAATGATGATGTTTTCAAACCCTAAAACATGTAAAGCCTTTTTTATGGCGCTTGCAAAAAGTTTGTTGTTACGTTTATTTAACAGATCGAAAAGCCAGTGAGCTTTAATCCAGTTGATCGACTCAATTAATTTATCTGGATAAAGATTCCATAAGTTAGGGCCAAGCTGTACCAGGTCTTCTTGCTCATGCCTTATAACAGCCATACGTTTCTGAACCTTCTCATCGTGGCGTTGCCTTAACATGGTAATACGGTCCAGCGGTGGGTTTACGTAAAGCACCCGGTTATATTTACTAAACTCGAGTGCAATGTTCTTACAATTGCTACCTATCTCAATATCCCAGGCTTGCTGGCCAACTACCAAAATATCTCTGTTTTTAATCATAGGGTTATGTTTTTAAGGTGGTGATGGTTTTGTTGATTTTGCTGCAGCTGTTTGTCGAGCTTAAGCGTAGTGCCAATTAAGGCTATAGCCAAGTAGAAATAGATATTTATGGGAAACTGTACCAGTGCCTCCTGTGGGTAATTGCCTATGCTCAGCGCAAATACAACCAGCACCATAGCCAGGCAGTAATGTTTTAACTCATTGTTCTGGATAGCAAAGTAATTAGTGATGCCTTTTTGCAAAATCACAAAGAACAATGCACATAACAGCGCCAGGCCAATCCAGCCGCTTTCTACAGCTACACGTACATAGCCGCTATCTGGTGGAAAAGATGCCAGGTAAGTGCCGGGCGAAAAACGTTGCCCCCAAGTACCGGTGGAGCCAAGGCCCCCGCCAATTGGATGCGTTTGTATGTAGGGTTGTATACGTTTTTGGTTGTTCTTTCTTACGTTGAACGAAGCATCATCTGATGGCCGGAAAGCTGTTTGGAACCGCCATAGTGCCGTGTTAGTTGTAGGTACACGTATAAGCACGGCAAATCCCATAGCAAAGATGATTCCCAGTATCAGTGTTTTGGCGTTAAGCTTGAGCAGGAAGAACAAGAACAGCCCAGCCGGAAGGAGAATAAATGCACCCCTGATGCCAGCGTACAGCGTTGCCATAGCAAAGAGCATCATGAGCAGCACTAACGTTATCTTTTTTAATACTGATTTGGTAACAAAAATGAGCACAAAACAGAGTAAGCTGCTGATTGCCATGTTATAAGCAGCGGCAACCGGATCTGAAAAAATGCCAAATCTGCGCCAGCGTCCTGCCTGGAAGTACAAACTGGATGCACTTGGATCAGCGTCGAGCCATTTCTGCTCAAACGGCAAAAAGCCATGAAACTCTTGAAAGATGGCATAAACCGCGGCAAATGCCGATAAGCCAATCCAGGTTTTGAATATAAGCCTTATAAAACCTGCTGACTTTATATGAAATGCAAACAGGTAGTATGTAAGTGCCACAATGCCTATAGTACGTATGGTAAATAACCAGGCCACACGTGATTGTGCGTAAGGGTTAAACAGTTCCAGGGTGTTGTATAAAATCCACACCATCATCATTATGCTTACCGAATCATCAAGGAAGCGCCATTTCTTATCGTACTTATGCTTGATAATAAAGCCCACAACCAAAAGAATGAGCAAGCCATCCATAACGGTACCCATAGGATAGTTGAGTACCATACGGTTAATCCACATGATGAGGTATGAGCTAATCAACAGCGTCATAATACCAAACTTCGGATAGGCAACTATGGCATACACCATTGGTAAGCCTATAACCAAGCCGAGTATGGTAAGTGCTGCTGGAACGCCCCAATGTATAATTGCAGCGCTCAGAATCAGCGCTACAAGCGACATAATCAGGTATCCCGCCGGTTGGTAAAACAGGTCGGTCCAGCTATATGTCTTTATTTTCTTAGTTAACATCATTCCGTATCTTTAAAACAAAACGATTTTAAGCAGGAACCCAGACATGATTAAAAATGCTATTGCAGTTGCAATTAACTTTAATGCTTTTTGCCTTGGGTTTAGTTGCGCCTGCGAATCGTCCTCCAAACTTTTATAATGCTTGTCCATTTGCGTTGCCTTAAGAGTTAACGGCTTCTTTATAGGTAACAGGTACTTTGTTTAGTACCCAACCCAGCATTTTGCCGTTAAGGCTGTGCAGGTATTTAACTCCTGCCTTAGCACCGTTCTTGATACTTTGATTGTTTTCAAAAATGGCTATGGTTTTGTCCGAAAACTGCATCCATTCTTTCGATTTAGATAAAGTATCTAGTGAGCCAGTCTCGATAATGATGACATCGAATTTTGACTTCAGATCATCAAGGCGTTTGCGGATGCTGGATTGATTGCTGATCTCGAATAGTGAAGTATCGCCGCCACGGTTGCCTATAATGCTGATACGGTCCATGCCGCCTTGTACCTGAGGTGTTTGTGTGCTCAGGCGTTGAATGGTGGTGGTAATGCTATTATTGGCGTCTATATCCTGCAGCCTGATGAGTTTGTCGCTCTCTGCGGCGTCGGCAATTTGTGTGTAAATAGTGCTGTTTTCAAACTCTGCGCCGCGCAAGTAATCTTCCAGGTAAAGCTTAGGCTTAGCTGTCTCGCTAATAAGCGGGTTACTGAAATTACCGTCAACCAACAGTACTTTTTTGTTGCTTATAGCGTATGCATAAGCTAAACTGAAGGAAAAGAGTGTTTTGCCTTGAGTGCCGTTTAAACTGGTTATGGCAAATATTTTATCTTTCGAGGCTACGCGGTCAATCTCAAACCTGATGTTGCGCAATAAGTTCCGGAACAGTGTGATGCTGCCACTAACGTATTTTTCTTGTTTGGGCTGTATCTTCTTTCCTGCCATTTCGGGTACCAGGTTCAGTTCGCCTATTACCGGCATTTTCGTAATGCGTTCCAGATCTTCACGGTTGCGTACACAATCGTCTATGTAGAAAAGCAAGAGCACGATCACCATGCACAAGGCAAAGCTCACTACGCCGCTTACTGCAACTAAAAATATTTTTTTAGACGGTTGCTTGGCACCCGGCAATGCTGAATGTAATTGACGCAGTTGAACGGGCATTATGTTGGCAACATTGGCTTGGTTGTACTTGTCCTGCACATCCAGGTACTCTTTGGTAGCCACGTCTATATCCCGCTCTAACGAGTTTACTACGGCTTCGGCAGGCACCAGCGAATTTAGGCGTCCTTTTAGCTGACTAAGTTGGCGGTTTAGAGAGCCTGAACTGTAACGGGCCAGCTCAAGGCTATTCTCCATTTTTAGTTTCTCCTGCACCAGGTTGTCTTTAGCGGCTAAAGGGTTAGATATATATTTATCAGTTGATTCGTTAATTTGCTCAGAAAGCACATCTTGAAGGGAGTCAACACTCTTTTTATAGCGCTGATCAAAGTTGTTCTCTAAGTATTTATTATTCATAACCCGTAATCGCTCGCGGGTGGAAAGAATGCTGCTGTTTACCTTAGCAGTTGTTGATTCCAGGTACCGGCGATCTCTCGGGTTAAAGCGACCGTCTATGCTTTTCAATGCACCTCTGTAAGCAATAACATCCTTATCTGCCTGCTGACGGTAACTTTCAAGACTGCTAATCTGTCCGTAAACATCCTTCGCCTCGTTTGTCATGTCGAGGATGTTGTGTTTGATCTTATAATTCTGCAGTTCGTCAATTTTTGCGCGCATTGCCGTTTTCTTCTCGTTGAGCAGGCTTGCCAAAAATTCGGTAGATTTATACCTGCCCTGACCAACATAGTTGGTATAGTAGGTAATAAACTTGTTTGATAACTGGTTGATAATAAAGGCCGATAGAGCAGCGTTTTCGGTTTCACATTCCAGGATGATGAAATCACTGCCATCAAAATGGTAAATTTTGAGGTTCTTTTTTAACAATTGGCCAGCATCATAACCCATCGAAGCCGTGAGCGAGTCTATATTCTTTTCTAACGGGTTAGAGGGATTGAGCAAGCCAAACGATTGCTGCTTTTCTTTCAAGGCCGACACGATCTTTTTGCCCATAGCAGGGCTAAAGTCTTCTGCCTTATTCATTTTACGAAACGGTTTGCCGCTGGTAAGATCATGAATAACTAATTGGTAAGAAACCTGACTCATTACCTTATCGAGTTGCATGGTTTCGATCAGGTTTGTAAATTCATCATTGCGCCTGTTATCGTTACGGTTATTGTTATCCAGCACTTGTTGTGATTGATCGATGAGACCTGTTACGATTTGCGTTTTGGCCACGTAGGTATCAGGCAGGTAACGTACAAAAGCATATGCAGCAATCATGGCAATTACTGGTATGATGATGAGCATCAATTTGTGCCTTTTTAGCAGTAAAAAATAATTTCTGATTTCCATTACTTCACATTTTCTAATTTATCGCCCAGTAATTCTTCCAGAGCCGATTTGGTGGTAAATACACCAGCTTCGGCATGTATAAGTTGCTGATTTTGCTCTGCAGACAGGATTAAAGCTCGTTGATAATCATCAAACTGAGCTTCGCCTTTCTCAAACTTATACCTTAGCTGTTTAACCAGGGCCTCGGCATCGGTGTAAGATTTGGTACGCAGCCTTAGCTGCCCCATTTGCTCTAAGTAGGCAAAGTATCTTTCCTTTACCAGGGCGGTGATAGTTAGGTTATATTGCCTTTCTTGTAATTGGGCAACTTTATATTCTAGTTTGGCTTCTTTGGTGGCAAAGGGTTTTTGAAACAAACTGCCCAGATTGAGGCTAACACCTAATTGGTATCCGTTAAATAAGTTGGGGTCAACAATATCAACTGTACGGTTTGGCCTGTAAAAGTAAGATACGTTAAAGGCGTCGAGCCAACTTACCTGGGTTTGAGTAATCTTGTTTTTAGCGATAGCTGTTTGCTGGCTTCGTGCTGTTACCTCAGGGTAATTTTTTTGTGCAACACGCACCAGTTTATCGACGTATTCGCCGGATACCCGCGGGACTATGCTTTCCTGCGATTTCACGATGAGTGTTTTAGTGGAAAAGAGCAGGAGTAGTAGAGGCAATTTAAATTTTTGAATGTTCATGGTATGTTTGACGTTTAAGCTATACTTGTTCCTTTTGTATGAGCGCCGGGAACGTTTTGAGAATTATCTTTAGATCGAGCCAGAAAGAGCACCTTTGCGCATAGTAGTTGTCCAGTTCTTTGCGTTCCTGCTCTGAGACATCACGTTTACCGCGTTTGGTTATTTGCCACAGTCCGGTTAAGCCGGCCGGACCCAAAAAACGCATGGACCACTCATTTGAAGTCAGCAGCTCAGCCTCATAAAGCGGCAGTGGACGATTACCTACAAAAGACATATCACCCAGCAGGATGTTAAAAAGCTGCGGTAATTCATCAATACTGGTGTTGCGTATAAACTGGCCAACTTTGGTTATACGTGGGTCATTAGCTACCTTAAAAAAAACAGCCTTATCAGTTGAGTTACTGTTTTGGCTGTACATATTTACTTTTTGAAATTCTGTCACTTTACTATCTGCATCAGTTTGCATGCTGCGGAATTTGTAAAAGTCGAACACTTTATAACCAGTGCCTACGCGTTTGCTACGATAGATAATCGGCCCCGGAGACTCCAGTTTAACCAGCAATGCAACAACACACAACAGTGGCGCCAAAAACAAAAGCGTTAACGCCGAGCACACAATATCAAAAAGGCGCTTGCTTGGCGGCATGCGGTAAATAAACTCCTTTTGATAATCAAGAATTTGATGATTGTTATTGTAAGGTTTGAGTATCCTTAACTTAAGCAGTAGTTTAACGCGCTCATGCAAGTGCACAATGCTAAAAGGATATACATAAAAGTCATGAACTTTTAAAGCTGCAGCCCTTTTTTTCCATTCTTCATTATCAAATTTTGAAAGTAATACGATCAAAATATCCTGCAAATGCTCGTCCTTACGTAACGCTTCAATAAAGCTAAAGCATTGTTCGGCATCATCCACCTCCATCATCAAAACATCAGGCATTTCCAATACCGATAAGTGGCGAATAGAGTTGCTCAGCTCATCAATAGTTTCAAAGCAATTTATCAGATAAGCGTCGGGCATTTCGGCCTGCACCATCTCTTTGAAATCTTTTCCTGCGTAGCCAATATTTATCTGCCAGGCAGATATCTGGTTTTGGGGCATTTCAAGCCATTGCAGATTTGTATTCATGTAGCAGCGTATTAATTTTAAAAATGAGGTAAGATGGATTGAAGGGCTTAGAGATAATGGCGCCCACTTGGAAAGCAACGTTCTTGATTTTAGCCTCTATATCATTAGCATGAGAAAGGACTATAACTGGCGTGCTGTTAAAAATGCCGCTGTACTTAAGGTGCCTGATGAAGGAAGCACCATCCAGATAAGGGAGTTGGAATTCGGTAATGATCAGAGCTGGCTTGTTGCCACTTTCTAACCACTGCAGGGCATCAACCGAACTATTTTTTGTTACAAGATCAAATTGATCGGACAAAACAGCATATAGTAGTTTAAGCATGTTCCATTCACTGTCCACAATCAAAATCTGCTCTTTTAGCTTCGTTTTCTTGGTTATACTTGGGTAAAGTCTCATCATTATTAATATTTAATTGTTATGACCTTTTAAGTATTTTTTCGAATGGGTTAATATTCGTATACTATTTGCCTTTCGTTTACAAATTGATCACATGTTAGGGGAGAGATGTTTAACCAATAGTTTACGTAACAAAGGTAGTTGGACATATTTTTGCCCACGGAGTATATTTACCTGAGTAGTATATGTTTTAATACCTGTTTTTAAACAGGTATTTATTTTAATGTTAATTAGCGATGATTTTAATTGCGACTTTTATAAACAAAAGCTCAAATATTTAAAACTTTTAGCGATTAGATTGGTATACCGGCTCGTAACAAGTCATTCATTTAGCCTTATTATTTGAAGTATCATAATGCATATTGCCAATAAAAACTGCTTTATAGATGTAGGATAGTTAGGGAAAGATGTGCTTTAAGCAGTAGTTAAAAGTACTTTAGTAGGTGTGCAGTTTTTTGGAAACAACTGTGATAGGCATGGTCAGTAAATAATATATTTAAGTTAGATATCTATTCTCAACTTTGTTAAAGCGTGTTAGTTGATTGGAAAGATTAGCGCAATGTTAAATTAAAAACACTGAAGACGTGATAGATCCGAACTTCCAATTATTAAATGTAGCCTCTAAAAAAAAGCCATTATAAACGTGTGTGCACTTCATAATGGCTTGTTACAGAAAAAACAGTTAATGTAAAGGAGTGCTAGTATCAACTACTAACAAAGCATACAATTCGGGCCTTAAATTAATTTGGAATTAGCTGATTACCACGATAAATAACCTACGATGGCCTTGCATTTAGGTCTGGGGAAAACGATACCTTAGCGTATTACCACCTAAGCCGCCTCAAAATCGGTTGTGCGCCCAAGTATGGTAAAGCTTTCGGCCAATACTTCAGTGGTTTGTTTTTTGTTTCCGTAGCTGTCTATGAAGTCGCGTTTGCGTAATTTACCTTCAATGTATACCAGTTTGCCTTGTTGCAAAAGCCGGGCCGCCACATCAGCAAGGCCACGCCACATTATGATATTATGCCACTCAGTTTCTACGCCTTTTTGATGATTTTCTGATGTGGCCAACGGGAAGCTGGCTACAGAAATGCCCCCATCTAATTGTCTGATGAATGGGTCTTGACCTAAGTGGCCAACCAGAATGACCTTGTTAATTCCTACCATGGGTATTTTGCTTAAATAATACTGCGCAAAAATGAACATTCGGATTTTCACGCTCTTGTATAAATACCTCAAAAACACTTCTGTAAATACCCAATATGGTTGCGGAAAAATGCACAAAAAAAAGCGGGATAAGCATTGTGGCTTATCCCGCTTTTTATTCCTTAAAAGGATTATGCCGTTAAATATTTGTTCATATGAGCAAATAATACGATATCTAAGCCGTAAACGTCTGGCCTAAACTGTAATGTACCAGTTTCATCAAGCCAGCAAGTCATGTACGTTAAGTAGACACCTACTTTGTTCGGCAATTGAATATCTTCCGGATTTGGATTATCCATACCCATGTCAGTTTTAATGGTTTGGAATTTATTGCTGTCGCCAAACAGCGCATGTGCCAAATCCAACGGACGTTCAACACGTACGCAGCCGTGGCTCACCGCACGCATTGGCTTGTCAAAAGCTAGTTTGGCAGGGGTATCGTGCAAGTAAACGCTACTGTTGTTTTTAAACAGGAACTTAATTTTACCTAATGCATTGTCATCACCAGGACGTTGTTTAAAATCATACTCATCTTTATTGGCTGATGCCCAGTCAATGGTTTCCGGATCTTCAACAACCTGTCCGCCTTTGTAAGCATCAATATTGTTATTGGCCAGGTAATAAGGGTCTTGTGCAGCCCGAACCATAATTTCTTTACTAGCGATACTTTTAGGTATGTTCCAAACCGGGTTAACCTGCACCGAATAGATCATGCTATTTAACTGTGGTGTTTCCCGCGAAAACGGACGGTCTACCTTATCGCTTTCATCATACTCAACCAAGTTGTCGGCACGATCAATGTTACGGCCTTCGCCCACACAAACTTTCATATTCATAACCGACTTGCCATTCTCCACTACGTCCAGGCGATAGTCAGGGATGTTCACCAGTACAAATTTCTTTTCTGTCGGTTTGTTTTTCCAGCGCAAGCGCTCCAGGTTTACTTTCAATATGCGGTCAGTCTCTTCAGGAGTCTTGCCAGGCACTTGTACATTACTCATTAAAGCTTTCTGTAGTGCTATATACTGCGGGTTTTTAGGCTGAATACTATCCAGAAAATGCTTCATATCTGCAATACCGAATACTTTACTCATCGATACACTATCAGGACGTAATGTTTTGGTAAAGTAACGGGCGTAAATTTTACGCGGACTAATTACGCCGTATTGCAAGGCATTGGTGTAATTAATAAGTGAATTGGCTAATAGCACCTCAAGCTCCGCCATGTTTTGGTAGGCTTCTTCGGTAGTTTTAATAGCGTCTTTGCTATAAAATTTATTAACCAGGTTATTCACCTCATCTGCCTGAAACATTTTTGGATCCAGGCCGTGCTCGCCGGAGCGTTTTAGGTAAGTACCTAAAGTTTTTAAATCTTCACCAGCCATATGGTCAAGCACTAAGGCAGGGTCATAACCATTCTGCTCATAGAAGGTGGTTATAAGTACTGGGTTTTTAAGTTTGCTTTTTTTTGCGGCCAGTACCTGTTTAAATACCGGCTCGAAGCCCTCGGGTGTAACTTTGTTGAAAGCCTTGTTCTTATTTACTTTGTAAATAGTTTGGGCCATATCAGAGCGCTTAGTTTTATGGCAGCTCTCGAGTACAACCAGTAGCGTGGCACAAACCGCTGTAATAAGCAAAGGCCACCTTGCTATTTTGTTTTTTTGGATAATTGATATCATAGGTAAGTTCGATGTATGTGTTCATCTGTAAGCAATCACTATACCACAAGTGCTATTGTATCGAATTACCTGTACTTTGGGTTATTCGCAGCACTTCTTTTGCGCTTAATAGTGCCTTCGGGCAGTTTTGATGGCTTGGCTGGAACTGATTTGGAATCGGCTTGTCCTACATAAGTAAACTCTAGTATACAGCCTCTGTAGCTTACACTATGCGGGTCTTGCGCAGAAGGGCCCGACGATATGGCGTTGCTATCAACCGCCAGGTAAATGCTTTTTCCGCCTGGGGATACAGCTATATCCCTGTAACGTACGTTGCCTTTAAAATAATTTAAGGTATCGCTAATAATTTGGTTGCCTTCAGCGTCCAATTTTAAACGTAACAGTTTACTGCCCTTTAAAGCAGGCAGTAGCAGCGAATTTTGCCAGCCTGGTATAGCCGCCGATGTATAAACTTCTATACTGCTTGGTGCTTCAGATGGCCACTCGGTGTCCTTCCCGGTCTTGTTTTTTACACCTTCAAAAAGATTTTGTAAAAAGTTATGGCTATTGGGGTAAAGTGTTTTGATTGGATTGCGATATAATGCTAAGCCAATTTCTGCTGCATTTTTCTTTTCATCAGTAATTAACGGATACGTTGTGTGCCATGTACCGGGAAGTATTTCTTTATCTGAAACACTGGCCGCTAATCCGTTGTAGTTGCCATCCGCATAGCCAATAATAAGGGGATGCCCGTAATTTTTTCCCTTCTCCACAATATTAATCTCATCATCAGAATAGGGCCCATGTTCAGACGAATAGATTCGACCTTTACCGCCAATAACGGCGTAGCTTAAACCTTGGGCATTACGGTGCCCGTAGCTCCATACTGCGTTTTGCCGGCTATTGTTAAACGGATTGTCGTTAGGTATCCAACAATCAAACTTACCTGCGTCTGTATCGGGCTCAACATTAAAGCGCAGTATTTTGCCTTCGTAGTAGTGCGTATCCTGTGCATGATTAGGGCGACCGCCATTATTAAATTGCCCGGCGCCTAAATCGCCAACGGTATAAAAAAGATAATCTTTACCGTTAATAGGTGCTATCATCAACCTGCCACCATTATGATCATTACTACCGGGTATGCTGTCACAAAGTATTATGGGATTAGTAAGCTTTTGTTCGGCTGCCTGGTACTCGTATCTAACAATGCGGGTTGTGAAATAACATCCTCGTTCACCAATCTTACATCCATTGCCAGTACTATCGGCACCTGCAAAGTCGTATATATAGGCCAGGTAAACATAGGGCTTACCTTTAAGTATGCCGGGATGCAGAGCCATACCCATAAGCCCGCCTTGGGGCCATGGCTTGCCACCACTAACCTCTTTTTTCATTTTATCATATCGTGGGAAATTCTTTTCCCGGCTCAGATCCAGCAATACAGTTTTGGTGCCGTTTGCCGGGTCGATTCGGCTTACCCTGTAGCCGCGGGCCTCGGTTACCCATAGCTGGCCGTCGGGACCATAAGTTATCTCCCATGGATCGCTTAACTTATCGGCCACAATGCGTACCGCAAATTTTTCATGCATGGGGCCTTCAATCACTTGAGCATTTGCATTAGCCATACAACTAATTGTAAGTATTAGGGTAAATAATTTCTTCATGGTTAATTTTTAGACAATTAAAAGCGCGTAGTTGTTCTGAATACCACCATGTAATAAGCGGGTATTTTTTTAAGTTTGCTGATATGGTTAATAAACTACCTGAGGTTTGGCTGCGTGGACCGCTTCCTGATATGCCTGCGTTGCTGCAGCCTGTTGCTCACGCCTTGTTACAGGCACGTGAAGAAGTGGAAGAGTTAATGAATGATTTTCCTGCGGAGCTGCTGTGGTTAAAACCTGCCGGTATGGCTTCACCTGGGTTCCATTTGCAACACCTGGCCGGAGTGTTAGACAGGTTATTTACCTATGCACGTGCAGAAAGTTTAAACCATGCACAACTTAGCGCTTTAGCCGCCGAAGGTAAGCCTTCGGCGGAAACTTATAACACCTGGGAACTGGTTGAGCGATTTAACCAGCAGGTAGACATTGCCATAGCGCAGCTTAAAAGCGCCAGTGAGCTTGAACTGACCGACGTTAGGGGCGTTGGCCGTGCGCAGGTACCTTCTACCGTTATAGGGTTATATATTCACTCGGCCGAGCATACCATGAGGCATGTAGGGCAATTACTGGTAACGGTAAAGGTTTTACTGGCTGGTTACTGATGATTGTATTGTGCTACTATCGCCTCAAGCTCCGCAAAATTTTGAATGCGGTGGCTGGCCTGCTCATCTTTAAACTCGTTTTGACGGTCATACAGCACAGTAGGCGTGCCCAGGTCCTTTCCGGCTTTTATTTCCGAGTCAGGGTCGTCGCCAATCACTAGTACTTCCTCTGGCTTATACCCATGTCTTTTTAAAATACTTTCAAAAACCTCTTTTTTGGTATCTTCAGATTTTTCAGGGTCGTTAACAGATGTTTCTTTGAAGTCCTGATCAAGGTTCAGCATTTTGATTTTGCCTTCCTGCATTTTTGTAAAGCCCATTGTGACCAAAAATTTGTCTACCTCAAACGGCTTTACCAGCTCGTAGTCGCTAAACGCTTGCATAGGTATGTCCACTTCAGTTTCGCGAAGTATGTCTGCGCCCTTTTTGGTCAGCTCATCATTAAAGCCATGTTCTTCGGCAATTTTTTGCCAGGCTTTCTTATTCATCTGCATTTTAATTTCCGGCAGCTTGTTCTTGCCAATTTCCTGCTGGTGCTCCTCGAGTAATTGGTATATTGGCTTAAATACAATATGTGCAATAGAGGGAGCCGGGTATATGGTGTTATCCAAATCCAGAATAAATGCTTTGATCATCGTTAAATATTTAGAACTTCAACAAACGCATTAAGTAAGAGTTTAAGATACTTTCATAAAACACGCTCTGATAACAACATTACGCACTGCCAAGAGCGGTTTGCGATGGTGTTTTAAATTTATACCGATACAATAGCAGGTATCCGGCAGCAGATATCATGCACAGGCCGCTAGTTACCCACCATAAAAATGCATAGCCATTATAGTTAATTAACACGCTGCCTAAAGCGGGAGCTATAATTTGTGCTGTTGACCACGACATGCTATACAGCGCAGCGTATTGGCCTGTATTTTCGCTCGTTGCGCGGGATATCCAAAAAGCGTTAGTGAAAGGCATACTCATAATCTCACCCATTGTTATAAACAGCACAACTATCAGCGCCGACCATAAAAAGCCAGGCAATAAGTTTGTTATTGCAAAGCCAATACCCGTTAGCATTACGCCCAGGGCAATGTAAGTAAGTGCGTGCTTTTTTCCATCCAGTTTATGTACCAGCACCATTTCAACAGCGATAATAAGCAATCCATTAACCGACATGAGCATGCCTATAATGGTTTCGTTAAAATGCCACTGTGTTTTATAAAAAACCGGTTGCATAGTAAACAATTGAAAGAAGGAGATAGAAAATAGCACCGTTAATAAAAGGAAAAGTAAATATATGCCATCCTTGTAAGCAGAAGTACCTTTGGTGTAGCCTTTAACTTTGGCCGTTATAGATTTAACTACAGCCGTTCTTGGCATTAGCTTTAGCAAAAGTAACCCTGATAATATATTAGTGCAGCCATCTACCCAAAAAAGCAGGTGATAGTTTACTGACGCTAAAAACCCGCCTAAGGCGCCGCCGAACGCCCAGCCCAAATTAACGGCAAGCCGGTTTAATGAATAGGAGCGGGTGCGTGTTTGGGGCGTGCTGTAATGTGCTACAGCGGTTGAGTTGGCCGGTCTGAACGCATCATTACAAACGCTTAATATAAAGGTAATTATACAGACCGACCAAAAACCGGTTTGGAATCCCAATAGAAGAAAAAGTAAGCCGCCGCTAATGAGTGCGCTAAACTGCACGTCGTAAAAGCCATACTTGTCGGTTATTTTGCCGCCCAGGAAAGCTCCAACCAAAGAGCCTACACCAAACATAGACATTACTACGCCGGCTTGTGCTATGGTAAAGTGCAGTTGCTGCGTGCAATAGATTGTCATGAAGGGCAGCACCATAGTACCACTGCGGTTTACCAGTAAAACTAAAGCCAGAAACCAGCTATTGCGCGATAAGCCGCTATAAGCGTTTCTGTACAATTGAGCGGTGTAAGCTAACATAGTGTAAGTAGAGGTTGAATCTTTGTTTTGAATTTAGTGTCAGACTGGCTTATAGCAAAAAACCCACTGCCTTTAACGTAAAAGCAGTGGGTTTTGTAACAGTATCGGTTATCTAGTAAATCAGATCCGTGTTATGTCTGCACCTAAAGCTTTTAGTCGTTCGTCAATATGTTGGTAGCCGCGCTCAATTTGCTCAATGTTGTAAATTGTTGATTGGCCCTGAGCTGAAAGCGCTGCAATTAGCAACGATACTCCGGCACGAATATCAGGCGATGTCATTGAAATACCGCGCAGTTGTACTTGCTTATCCAAGCCAATTACCGTTGCACGGTGCGGATCGCACAAAATAATTTGCGCACCCATATCCAGTAACTTGTCTACAAAGAACAAGCGGCTTTCAAACATCTTTTGATGGATTAAGACAGAACCTTTAGCCTGTGTGGCCACAACCAGCACAATACTTAACAAATCGGGGGTAAAGCCAGGCCAAGGGGCATCTGCAATAGTCATGATGGAACCGTCGATGAAGGTTTCTATTTCATAATGGTCCTGAGCGGGAATGAAAATATCATCACCGCGAAGCTCCAACTTAATACCCAGGCGTCTGAAAGTGTCGGGAATGATACCCAGCTCTTTGTACTGAACATCCTTAATAGTTATTTCTGAACCTGTCATGGCAGCCAAACCAATAAACGAGCCTATCTCGATCATATCGGGCAGCATGCGGTGCTCGGTGCCATGTAGTTCGGTTACACCCTCAATGGTTAGCAGGTTAGAGCCTATACCGGTAATTTTTGCGCCCATGCGGTTCAGCATTTTGCAAAGTTGTTGTAGGTAGGGCTCGCATGCCGCGTTATAAATAGTGGTGATGCCTTTTGCCAGCACGGCAGCCATAACTATATTGGCAGTACCAGTAACTGATGCTTCGTCTAGTAAGATATAAGTACCCTTAAGGTCAGATGCATCTACCTTAAAGAAACCGTCCTCCGGATTATAATTGAACTGTGCGCCCAATTTTTCAAATCCCAGGAAGTGGGTATCTAAACGGCGGCGGCCAATTTTATCGCCACCCGGTTTTGGAATTGATGCTTTACCGAAACGAGCCAGCAGTGGACCAACAATCATGATTGAACCACGCAGGCTTCCGCCTTTGGCCTTAAAAGCTTCTGACTGGAAAAAGTCGAGGTCGATGTCTTTAGCTTCAAAGCTATAGGTATCGGCAGAGAGGTGTTCAACAATAACACCCATATCACCTAATAGCTCAATTAGCTTGTTAACATCCTTTATGTCCGGAATATTGCTGATTGTTATCTTTTCGCTAGTTAAAAGTACAGCCGATAATATCTGTAGGGCTTCATTTTTAGCGCCCTGAGGTATAATTTCGCCTTTCAAAGGTTTACCACCCTGAATTACAAAAGCATTCTTCATAATAATACTATAGTGTTTAACAGACACTATGGCCGGTTTAATTTCTGCAAAGATGAAATAATAAATGCAAAAAACGATAATTGGTTTGCGCAGGCCAAATTGTATTCAATATAGCTCACTGCCATTTTTGAGCAATAATGGCCTGCTTAGGTAAATAACAAAAGCTTCTCTAAAAGCGGCTTTCTGCTTGAGCTCAAAACAAAAAGATCAGAAGCTCGATCAATTAATATTTGCGCTGGCCACCGCCGCCACGATTTTGGTTGTTACTGCGCTGGTTGTTGTTGCGGTTTTGATTATTATTGCGATTTTGCTGCCCGCCGCCGCCATTGCTGCGGTTTTGGTTGTTGCTGCGGCTCTGGTTATTGCCGCGTGTGTTTTGAACCGGTGCGCGGTAGTCAACCTTGTTCAAATTAACATTTTCTTCTAACCGCAACTCGCCGTTTGACAGTTCGCGTAAATCGGCCAGGATGCTTTCGTCAGTTACTGAATCTTTGTTCCATTGAACGTAAGCCATTTTCATAAAATTGGCTATTGCCTGTACCATGTGTTGCTTGCGCGCCGGTTCATCAATACTTTTGGCTTTAGCTATCATCAGCTCAATGGTTTTTCCATAGTGCTTGTATTTGATACGTTGATTGGGGTACCCAAGCGGCTCTGGCCTTAAGTGAATGGCTTCCGGCGACGGCAATGGGTAAGGTGAATCAACGTCTATTTTGTAGTCGGATATAATGTGCAGGTGATCCCAAAGCTTGTGTTTAAAATCGGCTACGTCGCGCAAGTGCGGGTTTAAAAAGCCCATCAGTTCAATAACAACGTTAGCATATTTGTTGCGCTCTTCTTTAGTGGGCAGTGCAACTATATATTTGACCATGTTTTGCACATTGCGGCCATATTCGGTTAAAAGGAGTTTACTGCGGGTTGAGTTATAATCAAATTCTCCAGGCGTAAGTTTTGCAGCCATGTAATTGTTTAAATAAAAAAATTAGTTCCGTGCCTGTGCCTCAATAAGTATTCGGAGAGGATGGGAGCAACAGTGTTTTGATAAGTTAATGTAATTTTAACAGAGTAACGCAAATATAAACTAAATTGTGTTAGTTATACCTATATAAATTTGACCTGATTGTAATAATTACACCTTTTTAATGAATTGCCGGAAACGATATACCTTTTATATTGCGATAAAGCTCTACAGCATACAAATCCGTCATCCCCGAAACGAAATCTAACACGCTTTGAATTTTTGAGTACAGATCGGCATTAGGAGTGATGAACTGCTTGGGTATTAACTTAACCAGCTTATTATGGTAGCTAGTACTATTGTGAAGTACGGCTGGTATAAACTCTTCAAGTAAACCGCCCATAACCTTGTATCCGGCTACCTCAATTTGCACCACCGATTGATAGTTGTATATCTTTTGAACTGAAATCTTACTGATAGCGTTCCATGGCGTCAAAAACGGTTCCTCTAACGCGTCGGTAAGGCCCTGGTTAAAATTGCCACTTAAGATACTGTCTTGATTGTCCATGAAAATTTTAGAGCAGGCGGTAATAAGGTTGTTGATCGCCTTGGCACGCATGATGCTTACTTTGGCGTCTTCGTCCTCAAATTCAGTTTCGAGCCAGTTTGCCATGCGTGTACTGTTACAAATGGGCATTAGCAGTTCCTTAATCTGAGCGTAAGATAGTATCTTAAGCCGGTGTGCATCTTCCAAATCAATGATGCTGTAGCAGATGTCATCAGCCGCTTCAACCAAATAAACCAGCGGATGGCGTTTGTAAATCAGTGGGCTGCCCTGTACCTTAACAAGCCCCAAATCTTCGGCAATTGCCTGGAATGACGTTTGTTCGGATTGAAAGAAGCCATACTTCTTTTGATGGATATTGCCCTTCACGTGGCCGGCAATGGCAGCACAAGGGTATTTTACAATTGATGCAAGCGTTGTGTAGGTTAGGGCAAAAGCGCCGTTACCTTTACCGGTAAAAGGATGGGTGAGCAGTCTAAAAGCATTCGCATTTCCTTCAAAGTGCGTAAAATCCTGCCATTGTTCGTCGGTTAATTTGGGCTTAAAAGCTAAACCATCACCATCGGTGAAGTACCGGGACAATGCTGATTCGCCAGAGTGGCCGAATGCAGGATTACCCATGTCGTGAGCCAAACAGGCTGCAGCTACCATATTGCCTACCTCGCTGATGAGGGGCAGGCGCTGGTCCAAATCAGATTCTTGCTTTTTAAGATTTTGATAAAATATTGTACCCAGAGACCGACCAACACTGGCCACCTCCAGGCTATGCGTAAGCCGGTTGTGCACAAACACACTTCCGGGCAAAGGGAATACTTGCGTTTTATTTTGTAAGCGCCTAAAAGGTGATGAAAATATAAGGCGGTCATAATCTTTTTGAAACTGCGACCTGGCTTTGTCATGATCCTGCGCTTCGTTATTTTCAACTCCCCAGCGCTTGGCCGAAATAAGCTTTTCCCATTGCATCATATAGCGGGCAAGTTACAATGAAATTTGTACGTGTGAAAGTTTTGCTCTATCCACAAAAAAAGCCGGCTATTAGCCGGCTTATATGGTATTGTTTTTAATTACTGTTAAAGCAATTAACTATTACTCAGTTCTGCGTAGTGTTTATAAAAAAGCGGAATAGTTTCAATGCCCTTGTAGTAATTATATATATCGTATTTTTCGTTTGGAGAGTGCAGTGCATCACTGTCTAAACCAAAACCCATTAGTACGGTTTTAATGCCCAGTTCTGCTTCAAACAATGCCACAATTGGAATGCTGCCACCCCCGCGGGTTGGTATAGGTTCTACACCGAATGCTTCGGTTATAGCTTTTTGGGCAGCCTGGTAGGCTACACTATTGGTAGGAGTAACCACAGGTTCGCCGCCATGGTGTGGCGTTACTTTTACTTTAACGTAAGGCGGTGCTATACGATTAAAGTGATCGGTAAAGAGTTGCGTTATCTTATCGGAACTTTGGTTAGGCACCAAGCGCATTGATATTTTTGCGTTAGCTTTTGATGGTAATACTGTTTTAGCACCCTCACCAATATATCCACCCCAAATGCCGTTTACCTCAAGAGTAGGACGTGTTCCTGTACGTTCAAGGGTTGAATAGCCTTTTTCGCCCCAAACTTCGGCGATATCCAGATCTTTCTTGTATTCTTCCTCATTATAAGGCGCTGCGTTCAAAGCGTTGCGCTCGTCACCAGTTAGCTCAACAACATCATCGTAGAAACCAGGTATAGCAATGTGATTGTTTTCGTCGTGGAGAGAAGCAATCATTTTAGCCAGTATGGTTGCCGGATTAGCCACTGCACCGCCGTACACGCCTGAGTGCAAATCGCGGTTAGGGCCAACCACTTCCACCTCAAGGTAGGAAAGTCCGCGCAAACCGGTTTCTAATGACGGTGTTTCCATGCTCAGCATTGAAGTGTCAGAAATAAGCACCACATCTGCTTTGAGTCTTTCTTTATTTGCTTTTACAAATAGGCCAAGGTTATTTGAACCAACTTCTTCCTCGCCCTCAATCATAAATTTGATGTTACAAGGCAGGGTGTTGGTTTGCATCATCAACTCAAAGGCTTTTACGTGCATGTAAAATTGGCCTTTGTCATCACATGCACCGCGGGCATATATTTTACCATCGCGAACGGTTGGTTCAAACGGTGGCGTTTTCCATAACTCCAGCGGATCCGGCGGCTGTACGTCATAATGGCCGTAAACCAAAACTGTTGGTTTAGAAGCGTCAATAATTTTTTCCCCATAAACAATGGGGTAGCCGGCCGTTTGGCAAACCTCAACATTATCAGCGCCGGCCTCTTGTAATTTGGCCGCAGTATAATCGGCTGTTTTTAAAACATCGTCTTTATACTTCGGGTCGGCACTAACCGACGGGAAACGCAGCAGGTCAAACAACTCGTCGAGCAAGCGCTGTTTGTTGTCCTCTATGTACTGTTTAATAATTTGCATACTTACTTTACTAAAAAAGCAAATATATAATTATATACATGCTAACAGTATATAAATTAAACCAGTGATTATCTCAACGTTAATAAAACCGGGCAGTAAACAATAGCGAGAACATGTTACAAAATCTATGCTGTAAGTGTGAATTGAATTCACATTCTACTCACAAAAGTTGTACAGCCGTTGCGCAATAATTAAATAATATATAGTTTTAAAGCTATTATTATATTATGCAAAGAGCTTACTGCCTTCACTTATCATATAATACTACTTTTAGGAAGTATTATAATATATCAAGTATTGTTATTTTAAATACCACCGTCGGCAGTACCTAAATTGCTTTTAATGTTTTTAGTATTAGCCTTGCTTAAAGCCGCTTTTGCTTCAGCTAATTTGATTGCAGTTACAGTACTATTTGTCAATACGTTAGTTGGCTTAACCTGATTGCCGTGACCCCAAGTATATACGCTACCCGATGCAATAAACATTGCTGATAAGATTAATATTTTTTTCATGGTAAATGTAAATAGTAAGTTGAGCTGAGATGCTTATTATCTAGGTTTTTTGGTTGGTGGGTAATCAACGCCGCCATCTCCAACGCCAAGTTTACCATCAACGTTTGTTTCGCTGTCTAAGGTTTCTTCTGTAGCAACTTTTTTATTTAGACTGGCTGGTGCAACGTCGCTCTCTTTAGTACATGAAGAGATAACTCCTGTAGAAACAAGTAATGCAGCAATAACGAAAATCTTTTTCATATCAGTTTGTTTAGTAGTTAATTATGTCTGTTATATAAAGTAACACTGCAAATGTAAAGAAGTTTTTACACATTCAAAAAAAAATTAAAAAAATATTTTTTTCGCACTTTGTGCCGCGCATTCTAGTATATTTATGACATTTGATGCGTGTTAGTGAAATACAACCTTTAATGAAGAAGATTTTTACTTTTCTAGTCTTGATTCTTGTTTCATCATTAGCCTCAGCGACGCTAATTAACAGGGCGCAGGATACTACAGAAGTGGTAAATCTTTACATACGCGGCTACGAAATGCGCATGACTGATGCAAGGCAAACCATCAAGTATGCAGATCGTGCGTTAAGCATTGCTAAGAAGTTAAACTACTCTAAAGGTGTAGCTAATGCATACCGTGTAAGAGGTATTGGGGAGTATTATATAGGACATAGTGAAAAAGCTATCGAAAACTACCTCTCGTCACTGGCTGCGTTTCAAAAATCAAACGATGCACTAGGTGAAGCTCGTATTTACTTGAATATTAGCTCTTTATATCTTGACGTAGACTATGATAAATGCCTGGAGTATTTAAATGCCGCTGTAAATTTATACCATACAAAACATATTGATAACAAAAATATTTTAGCGTCAATTTATCTGAATTTTGGTAACGTTTACCAATTGCAAACTAATTACAGTAAAGCTTTGGTTAGCTATACAAAAAGCTACGATATTATTCGGCAGATAAATAATCCGGCTTTAAGTATTACAGTTATGCAAAATCTGGGTGTTATTTATTCAGCTACGGCTAATTATAGTAAAGCCAAAGAGTATTTATTCAAAGCTATTGAGCAAGCCAAGATTCTTGATTTGAACCAGCCTGTAGCACAGATTAACTTGACTTTAGCTGAAATATATATAGCAGAGGGAGATTTTAAGAAAGCAGAGGAGTGCTTAACTGAGGGCAAAGCTTACTCTGCGCTAAGTAAAAATGAAAAGATAGATCATAGCTATCAGATTACTTCTTACTTACTCGAATTAAAACGTAAAAATTTCGAGAAGGCGCTAAACTATCTGCAAAGCATTTACAGGCAGGATAGCATTGATTACAAGTCGCGCAACTCAGCAGCGTTAAGCTTGTACCAGGCTAATTACCGGCAAGAAGAACTTAAACGTAAAAATGAACAGATGATGCTCAAGAATGAGCAAATTATGCTTAAGCAGGAATATGCCAGAAATACCATGATTGGTACGGTTATACTGGCTGCCTTTTTAACCCTTGTAATCGTTTTACTTGTTAGCAACGTTAAGCGTAAGGCCGAAACTAATAAAAAGCTTACCGAATTAAATACTGAAATTTCTAATCAAAAAGATAATCTGGACAGGATCAATCATCACCTTGAAGAGATTATAGACGAGCGCACCAAAGACCTTCAATTAAAGAACAGGAAGTTGTCTGATTATTCTTCACACTTGTCTCACCAGATACGTGGCCCTATAGCTACACTTAAAGGTTTAATGAACCTTGAACGCGAGGGTTTGGTAAGTCAGGAAGAATGTATTCAAATGATGATTAAATGTGTATCTGAGATCGACGACAAGATCATCGACATGAGCGATATGTTGCACAATCCTCAGCGTGCCGGCATGTAGGTTGGCTTATGTTGGGGCTAGTAGATTAAGCTATTCTTAATAGCGGCAAACTTGAATGAATTTGTGCTTCCAATAATCCTAAATATACACAATACCAGGCCACCATTTGCAGTATAAGCAGTTTGCGATGACGGCGATAGCCTTGTGTCTCAAAAGCCAATTTCTTATTCCCTGCAGTTACATAAAAGCTTACCTCTCCTTTACGAGGCTTATATGTAGAACTAAGTAAATCTATTACGGTTACTTTAAGTTTAGTATCCGGGTCGTGGATGGTACCTAATTTTAAAGCTGCATCAGTGGACGTGGATAATAGATAATTTCTCATTACAACTTAGTATTGTTCTAAGCTGTACTTACAATTATTACTCCAAATACTATTAAAAAACTTTTTTAGAAGAAAATGCCGCAATAATTGATTTTAAGTAAACGTATTTAACCTAACGTTTAATCAATTTTGCGGCACAACTTACCTTACTAGGTTACTATCTTATTTACGCAACAGAAGTGTCACATAAAGCAAACAAAGCACGTATTTATACGGCGATTGATTTTTTATTGTGTAACTCTTCGTACAGCTCAATTACTTTGCGTTGCAAGTCTGCAATCTCCGCTTCACGGTCGGTTAGCTTTTTTTGTGCTACGCTCATGCTTGTGTACTGCTTTTCGGTATCGGTTAAGCCTAAACCTAATAATTGTACCACGCTGATTTCGTAAATGCTGGCTATTTGCTCCAGGCGCGAGAGGTTGACATCGGTTATACCGGTTTCAATTTTTGAAAAGGCGGGTATTGAAATACCTAAACGGTTTGCTACATCTTCTTGGCTCCAGCCGCGTTGATGGCGCAGTGTGCGAATGTTGTTGCCAACAGAATTTACTGCTTTGTTGTTGATTAACGGACTCATAATTTTTGTTTAAACACCTATTAGGGAAAAGGGGTGTTTAAACATTAATTCAAACCAGATGCCATCAATTGGAAAAGCCCATAACAGTGCGTTAAAGAGGGTTTTTAATTCTTATTAGTTAAAAGTGTTGATTAAATTCCCCACAAAATGGGTAATTGATTTAATTATTTACTCACTTTGAGGCAATATTTACCTTTTAAGTTATATCAATTACTTAATTATTAATGATTTTAGTCAATTAGGCACATTAATGTTTCTTGTACATCATCATTTAAAAAAATTAACTAAACACAAAAGGCAGTCCAAACGGACTGCCTTTAAAATAATCTAATGATGATGCTACTCTACAATGCGCAGTTTTGCAAATTTTAGCAATAGCTGTTTGTTGCCTATTTCTTTAAAAAAGATGGTTGCTTTTACATCTGGCTTATTACCCTCCAAATTGATCACTTTGCCGTAACCAAAACGCTCGTGTTCAACTTCCATTCCAACTTGTAGTTTAGAAGTGTCAGAAGGGGCGAAACCTGCAGAGGGCACGTGTGCCTTTGCCAAAAGCGAGGTAGTTTTAACAGTGGCTGGTGGTTTAGGCTTTGAGAATGTATCGGCATTACGGCTCCATGCTTTGCGATCGTCATCAAAGAAGGGGTTGCCGGTTTGCGGTTTGGCCTTAAAGTCGAGCTCCAAATATTGAGCATCTATTTCATCTAAAAAGCGGCTTGGCTCGCAGTTTATTAATGTGCCAAATTTAAAGCGCGAAGTTGCGTAGCTTATTGTAAGCTTATTTTCAGCACGGGTTACAGCCACATAAAACAGGCGGCGCTCTTCTTCAAGGTCGCTGCGCGAATTAAGCGACATTTGCGAAGGGAACAGGTTCTCCTCCAAGCCTACTACAAATACATGCGGAAACTCCAACCCTTTGGAGGAGTGGATGGTCATTAAAGATACGGTGTCAGCGTCCGGGTTCTTGTCGTTATCATCGTTAGTAAGCAAGGCCACATCCTGCATGAAAATATCCAGGCTGCGGTCTTCAATATCTTCACGTTCCGAAAACTCTTTGATACCATTCAATAACTCCTGTATATTTTCATACCGGTTCAAGCCCTCTACTGATTTATCTTCATAAAGGTCTTTCAACACGCCCGAATGCTGTGCAATGTGCAGGGCGGCATCATAAGCCGATAAAGTTTGCGTTATAACCTGGAAGCTTTGTATAAGCGTAGAAAACACACCAACAGCACCCGCACTGCGGCCATCCAGGTATTTAGAAGGTTCCTTTACAACCTCCCAAAGCGTGGTGTCGTTTTGCCCGGCGCTTAGGATGATGCGATCAATTGTAGTATCGCCAATGCCACGGCGGGGATAATTAATTACACGTTTAAGTGCCTCCTCGTCATTAGGGTTAAAAGTAAGCCTGAAATAGGCAATTAAGTCTTTAATCTCTTTACGCTGATAAAAAGAAAGGCCACCGTATATCTTGTAAGGAATATTCAGCTTTCGCAAACCTTCTTCCATTGAACGAGACTGGGCGTTGGTACGGTATAAGATAGCGAAGTCGTGCCATTTTAGGCCCTTCGTGGTGCGCTCCTGCATAATGGTTTCGGCAATGGTCTTGCCTTCCTCATTATCGCTAAAAGCCCGAATTACTTTTATCTTATCTCCATGATCTTTTTCGGAGAAAACGTTTTTCTTAAGCTGTTCCTTGTTATTAGAAATGATGCTGTTGGCAACATTTACAATATTTTGCGTAGAGCGGTAATTCTGCTCCAGTTTAAACACCTTCAGATCCGGGTAATCCTTCTCAAAGTTTAATATGTTTTGAATGTTGGCACCACGAAAGGCATAAATACTTTGCGCATCATCACCCACTACACACAAGTTTTCATTAATGGCAGCAAGCTTCTTTACAATCAAATATTGCGAAAAGTTGGTATCCTGATACTCATCTACCATCAAGTACTTAAACTTGTTCTGGTATTTGTAAAGTACATCTGTATGCTCTTTAAGCAGGCGGTTGGTTTGAAACAGTAGGTCGTCAAAATCCATAGCGCCAGATTTAAAGCAGCGGGTGGCGTACATTTCATAAACCTTACCTAAATGGCCACGGCCGTTCGAAAAATCGTCAGCTTGTATTTGCTCATTTTGCTGGTACTCCTGCCACGATACCAAATTGTTTTTAGCAGCCGATATGCGGTTGTACACATAGTTGGGGCTGTACAATTTATCATCAAGGTTCATTTCTTTCAAAACGGCCCTTAACACGCTCTTACTATCGTCTGTATCGTAAATGGTGAAATTGCTTGGGTAGCCAATCTTTGTAGCCTCAACCCTTAAAATTTTGGCAAATACCGAGTGAAAGGTACCCATCCAAATGTTTTTAGCTTCAGCACCAACAACCTTACTAATACGCTCCCGCATTTCTTTGGCGGCCTTGTTGGTAAAAGTAAGCACCAATATGTTAAAAGGGTCAACACCTTTATGTATAAGATGGGCAACACGGTAGGTAATTACCCGGGTTTTACCCGAGCCGGCACCGGCAATAATCATCACAGGGCCTTGTATTTGCTCTGCGGCAGCCCTTTGCTGCGGATTTAATCCCTGTAAGTAATCCAAAATCTTCTCCTCGTTTTCTTAAACTGCGAAATTAAAGTTTTGGTGCGAAAGCCCGAAAGATAATATCAGATAAGCGGCCACCGATCTACTGCTGGCTACTTGCCATCAGTATAAAACCTCTTGAAAGCTATCAACAAGCTGGTAATTAAAAATATATTAAAATGCTATACAATTTGCTCGTGCCATTGTTAACTATAGTAATCAAACAACTTTACCTATGAAAAGCAACAACAAATATGCGCTGATTACCGGCGGTACCAGTGGAATTGGATACGAGTTATCAAAATTATTTGCCATGGACGGCTACAACCTTATTATAGTAAGCCGGAGCGATGAACGCCTTGAAGAAGTAGCACGCGAACTGGAGCAACAGTGCGATATAGAAGTTAAAACCATAGCGCAGGATTTGTTCAAACCCGGTGCGGCTAAAGCCATTTACGAACAAACGCAGCAATGGGGTATAACTGTTGATGCCTTGGTAAATAACGCCGGGCAAGCGGAGTATGGCGCTTTTATAGATACCGACCTTAACCGTGATATTGACATCATTCATCTGGACGTAATCGCATTGGTTAGTTTAACCAAATATTACCTTAAAGACATGGTAGCCCGTAATGATGGCAAAATATTGAATGTGTCATCATCATTGGCAAAGTCAGCTACGCCATTAATGGCGGTTTATGCTGCTGCTAAATCATTTGTACTGTCATTTACCGAAGCGCTGATACAGGAAGTAAAAGATACCAATGTGACTTTAACTGCACTGTTGCCAAATGCTACCGATACTGATTTCTTTCACAAAGCAAAAGCAACCAATACGGTGGCCTACAAAAAAATGACCTTTTACAAACCTGAGGAAGTAGCGGCTGCTGCTTTTGAAGGCCTAAAGGCAGGGAGTGATAAAGTAGTACCAGGTATAATGAATAAAGCGAATATGCTGTTTAATAACTTACTTACCGATAATGCCGCAGCAGCGGTTACAGCAAGTATTACCGCACCAAGTACCAGCGGTAAACAGCATACTGAGCATGCGGCATCAGCCGAAGAGCGGGTAACCATCAACAACCAGATTGGCAGCACCGAAGGCGATTTCCCTTCGCATGAAGGGCACGACCACAAGGAATAAGCTTTTCTACCCCATATTTAATAATGCCGTATAGGAGTAGCTGTACGGCATTATTGCTTATATATAAAACCATAAGTTTCATCTGCTGGTTCATTCTAAGAATACAGGAAAAATTTAAATCGTTATGAATCGTCTTGCCAATGCTGCATCACCATACTTACTGCAACATGCCAACAACCCGGTGGATTGGTACCCATGGGGAACCGAGGCCCTTCAAAAAGCGAGGGATGAAAGCAAGCTGATCATTGTAAGCATTGGTTACTCGGCTTGCCACTGGTGCCATGTTATGGAACATGAAAGCTTTGAGGACGAGCAGGTAGCTACGCTGATGAACGAACATTTTGTTTGTATTAAGGTAGACAGAGAAGAACGGCCCGATGTTGACCAAATTTATATGAGCGCCGTACAGCTCATGACCAACCGCGGCGGCTGGCCCCTTAACTGTATTTGTTTGCCTGATCAGCGTCCAATTTACGGTGGTACCTATTACCCCAAGCAAGACTGGATAAATATCCTCACCAGCCTGGCAGATTTTTACGGAACCCGACCCAAGGAAGCTGTGGAATATGCTGAGCGCTTAACCGAGGGCATCCAGCAGTTTGAGTCGGTAGATCTGATTACCGAACAACCTCAGTATACAGCTGCCGATTTGAAGACCATTATCACAAACTGGAAGAAACATTTCGATGCCACCGAAGGAGGTACAGGCAGGTCGCCTAAATTTCCGATGCCTAACAACTGGTTAACGCTCATGCGCTTTGCTCACCTCATGCAGGATGAAAGCGTAGCCCGCCAGGTTAAACTTACGCTGAATAAAATGGCATGTGGGGGCATTTATGATCATATAGGAGGCGGTTTTGCCCGCTATTCGGTTGATGGGCGCTGGCATGTGCCGCACTTTGAAAAAATGCTTTATGACAATGCCCAACTGGTGGGCTTATATGCCGAGGCCTATGTTTGGAATAAGGATGAGTTATACAAAAAGGTGGTTGAGGAAACGATTGAATTTGTAAAGCGTGAATTAACCTCGCCAGGCTTTGGCTTTTACTCAGCACTTGATGCAGATAGTGAGGGGATAGAAGGCAAGTTTTACACCTTCACGAAGGCGGAAATTGAAAATATCTTGGGCGATGAAGCAGATTTGTTCTGTACCTACTATCACATTACCGATGATGGTAACTGGGAAGAAGAACAAACCAACGTGCTACACCGAAACGAGCGGGACGAATTATTAGCCCATAAACTGGGCATGGAAACCGGTGCTTTGCAAAGCGCCATTGCAGGTGCAAAAGCCAGGGTTTTTGAAGCCAGGAGCCGCCGTATACGGCCAGGATTGGATAATAAAATTTTAGCATCATGGAATGGCTTAATGTTGAATGGGATTTGTGAAGCTTACCGTACATTTAACAGCGAAAGCTACTTGGCATTAGCTATTCAAAACGGCACATTTATTCATCAAAATCTCATTACCGAAAAATACAGGCTGGCCCGTATCTTTAGGCCTGGTGTTAATAGAGAAGAAAAGGTTATAGCCTTTTTAGATGATTACGCCAACGTTATAGAGGCCTTCATTGCCTTATATGAGGTTACCTTCAACAAACAGTGGCTTGATGTTGCGCAAAAACTCGCCGATAATGCTATTGCATATTACTATGATGAAGGCGAAGGGATGTTTTTTTATACCGCTGCGGATGATGAGCAGCTTATAGCCCGGAAAACGGAAATTATGGATGGTGTTATTTCATCATCCAATTCAGTAATGGCGCGTAATTTAAAAAAAATATCTCTGTTTCTTGACCACCAGCGTTATCAGGAAATATCAGCGCAGTTGTTGCGCAATGTAATGCCTTATATGGCCAATTATGGTTCATCTTACGCCAACTGGACCTTGTTGTTATTGGAGGAAATAGCTGGCTTATATGAGGTTGCTATAACTGGTAATGATGCACATGCCGTACGCCAGGAGTGGGAAAAGCACTATATACCTAACAAAATAATCTTGGGCGGTACGCAAGAAAACTTACCTTTACTGCAAAACAGGGTAGCTGCCCAAAGCCGTATATTTATCTGTAAAGACAAAACTTGCGGAATACCGGCTTACTCGGTAACGGAGGCTTTAAAACAAATTTTGCTTTCGTAGCTTATTAATTAAAAATTTATCTAATGAAAATTGAATCACAACACGTCGTATCGTTAACCTACGATTTGTATGTTAACCAGGAAGACGGCTCAGAAGCTTTGGTTGAAAGTGCAACCCAGGAGCAGCCATTAACTTTTTTGTATGGCGCAGGTCAGATGCTGCCAAGGTTCGAAGAAAACCTGAGCACACTTTCAACCGGCGATAGCTTTGATTTTAAATTGAGCGCCGAAGATGCTTACGGTGAATATAACGATGAAGCTGTAGCTAATTTGCCTAAAGAAATGTTTGACGGTACAGATATGCCAGAAGTGGGTGCAGTTTTGCCTTTGCAAGATAACCAAGGCAACCGTTTTCAAGGTCAGGTGGTATCAGTAGTTGAAGACTCAGTTATTGTAGACCTCAACCATCCAATGGCGGGTCAGGAATTGCACTTTAAAGGTGAGATCATTAACGTGCGCCCGGCCAATGCTGAGGAATTGTCGCACGGGCATGCTCATGGTCCCGATGGCCATCATCAGCACTAAGAAAACGAGACATACCATAAAAAAGCCGCCGGAACTTCTCCGGCGGCTTTTTTATGGTAATCTTATTCTGTCGGTTCTGTAAAATTGACAAGGAATTAGTATGCGTACTGGTACTGGATTGTCGTTCAGCTTGCCGGCCATATATATTTTGTCTTCATCGGCCAGCAGGTTAACATTTACATTCAAAAGTACATCATCTCCATCATCCACTGCATTAACAGAGCGTATGCGTAATTTAAATTCGGCAAGCCTGCCACCCGGACTTACTAAGAGCTCCATTCTTACCTTCTCCGTTTCATTTTGGAGGTTTTTTAGCTCGGCGGGCAGTCGCACCAGATTAATATAAGGTAAATAGCCGTAATAGTTACCCCCAATTCTGATCGGACGCAAAAACTTGTAATCGTTTTTTAAGGAATCATCTACAACATATGTGATCTGGCTGCCTTGCTCTTGCGGGGCTTCATAGGTTAAGGACATGTCGTCGTAATTAAAGCGTTGCTTTACTACGCCTTTACTATCAAAAAAAGACCATGTACCAACTTTCTTATTGTTGTTGTAACGGCCCGCCGCAATGAGCGTCTTTTTTAAATAAGCAGCATAGGTGCCTTGCATTACATCATAATTGCTTTTTAAAACCGTGTACTCCTCAACAACCTCCGGGGTTAGTTTACGCTCACGCGCAACAGTCTCCTGGGCCATGCAACAGCTGGTAGCAAATAAGAAAATAAGGCATAAATTGATATGTTTTACCATGGCTCGCTTATTACGCAATAATAAACAATGGGTGTGATGTTTGGTTGTAAACGCCAAGAAGTTAATTGTCATAACTGATGATAGAGTGTATTGACGGATGTTGGTTTAACCGGTTTAAAAAATATTTTTCCTACGTGAATTTTAGTGTAACAAGTTTATAATTTATGCTTTTGTATTCAATTTATTACTTAGTAATTTTTAATACTTAGTGTATTTACCGTTAAATTTGGTAAGCGCAATAATTAAAATATGCAATGTTTTTAAAATAGCGCATCATATTATAAACCTAAGGTCAGTTCGGCGTATATACAAAACCGGCTCATCTGTACATACATAAATACTTATGTCGCTAAACAACACTTATAATAAGTCGTGGAAAATCATAGGCCTTTGCCTGTTGCTTGGAGGCAGCGTTTCGGCCCAAAAGAAACCGGATATGGCCGAGGGCGTTAAAGCGCCTGCAGCTGTTAAGATAGATGGCAAACATAACGAGTGGGGAACTTTACCCGAGTATAACAAAAGTACATCGTTAAGATACACACTTGCTAATGACGCTAACAATCTTTATCTGGCCATTACTTCTACCGATCAACTTAATATAAATAAGCTATTGGGCGGTGGGTTAACCTTTACTATTAACAAAGACGGAAAGAAGAAGGAGAAAGATGCCGCTACCTTTGTTTATCCGTTTGTAACCCGTGGCCGCGGTTTTCGCATGGGCGGGGGCGGTAGAGGCCGCCAGGGTGGAGGCGACGTTGATACCGTTGCCTTAGTAGCATCGCGTAAGCAAGCAGTTGCCGGAATGAAAGAACTCAGCGTAACCGGGGTTAAAGAAATTACTGACACATTAGTTTCTATTTATAATACTTACGGTTTTAAAACGGCCATAAACTTCGATACAAAGGGCAATTTGTTTTACGAACTGGCCATTCCGCTAAAGTTGCTTGAACTTGATGCATCAAAGCAAACGGAGCTGGCTTACAATGTTAAGCTGAATGGCATACAAATGGGCAACGGCGGCGGTATGCGCATCGCTAACCGCCAGGGTGGCGGAGACGGCGGTGGTGGGAACGGCGGCGGAAATGGTGGCGGCTTCGGCGGTGGCGGTTTTGGAGGCCAGATGATGGATATGATGACAGCTACCGATTTTTGGGGCAAATACAAACTGGCTAAGCCTTAATACCTTACTACAACTTTAAACCTTACACATGAAACAAACCTTACTGATAATTACCTTTATTTTATTCGCGGCCAAACTGTTTGCGCAGGTGCCAGCCCGTGGTGGCAATGCCCGGCCGCCCTTGCCTGTTCGCGAGGTCAGCGGTATTGTCAAAGACAGTACTGACGAAGCCATAATAGGTGCTACCGTAAAATTAAAAACAGCTACCGATAGCACCGTAACGACCACAAATGCCGATGGCATTTTTGTATTTAAAAATATAAAGTCGGCTACGTTTGTGCTGAGCATCACAAGTATTGGCTTTAAGCCACTGGTGAGGCGCATGCTTAATAACGATGCCGTGGCCCGCCTGGTACTCGATCCTATAATTCTGGGAGCTCAATCCAATCAGTTAGCGGCAGTAGTAGTTAACGCACCCAGCATCACTTACAAAACCGATACCGTTGAGTACCGTGCAAGCGATTACAAAGTAAGGCCTAATGCTACAGTCGACGAGTTATTAAAGAAGATGGAAGGTATGGAAGTGGGCAGCGATGGCTCGGTAACGCATCAAGGTCAGCAAATTACTAAAGCTAAACTAAATGGAAAGGATTATGCCGGCGGCGATTTAGCCAGGGCTATCCAATCGTTAGGAGCAGACGTGGTGGAAAAAATACAGGTTGTGGATGATTATGGCGACCAAGCCGCTCGTACCGGTATTAAGGATGGAGATCCACAAAAAGTATTAAACATAACAACCCGCGCTGACCGGTCTGTAGGTAATACGGCGCGGATAAATGCCGGCGGAGGCAACAACAGCAGGTACGAAAGCCGTGTTGCACTCGAAAGACGGGATGGTAATAAGGTGTTGAATATAAATGGCAACTTCAGAAACACCGTAAATGGCGTGGCCTCAAGTGGCATAGCCGGTGGAGCAGGTGGTGGTGGCAATAACGGTGCTCCCGGCGCTACAGGATCTGGCGGAACGACGACATCAGGAAGCCCGAGCATTACCTACCGCGATCAGTGGACCCCTAAAATTGAGGTGAACATGAATTATCGTTATAACTATACTAACGTAAATTCTGTAAATAACAGTTACGGTCAGAGCTATTATCAAAGCCGTTTACCCAATGGAACGGCTCAATCAGATACACTTTTTTTTGTTAGAAACAGCAATCAGCTTAATAACAACAAACAGCACAACTTCAGTTTTGAGTTTGAGTACAGCCCCGATAGCGCTAACTTTTTAAGGGTTACTCCAACTATTAACATCAACAGTAGTAGTGCCAGCAGCAACTCAAGCAGGGCTGATAGCGGCTTGCGGTTTCAGAACAATAATGGAAGCAACATCAGCTCCAACACGACACCTAATTTTGGAGGAATAATTTTTTATCAGCATATATTTAAGAAACCACGGCGTAATGCGTCAATCCAATTAAGCTATAACCACACCAATCAGCAGCAAGATAATGAGCAAAACACGCTTATTGGCTATAAAAACAATCTGGGTTTAGTTACTGGAAATTTAAATACACACCGGCTTATTACACGTGACAATCTCACGCGTAATTTTAGAACGAGCGTAACTTACGTTGAGCCCTTGTCTTTAATATCACAGTTTGAATTTAATGCCCAAATTAATTACCGCGGATATGACAACAATGCTTTAACAGATAGTATAGCACCCAGCGGTTTACGACTGCCCATGGGCGAAGGCTTAAACAATGTATATAATTATGCCTTTACAGAATCGCGTTTAGCTTTCAACTATCGGCTTAATCAAACAAAATATAACTTGTCGTTCGGTGTTACTGCGGTGCCTACCAGCCTTACCGGCGACAATGTAAGCAGGGGCAATATCAGAACAACAAGAAATAATTTTTTTGTAATTCCCATTGCACGTTTTCAATACCAGTGGTCAAGGCAGCATAGGGCGTCCATCAACTATTCGGGCAGCCCGGTTGAGCCATCATTTACACAAATACAACCCATCATAGATACATCTAACAGGCAAAATCCTATTGTGGGTAACCCCAACTTGAAGGTCTCTTTCAGGCATAATGTAAATGCACAGTATAACAACTACCTCTCTAATTCAAAGTTTAACATATCAGTTAATTTGTACGGAAGTACCGTTCGCAATCAAATTGCAACCAATAACGTAAGGATACTCGACCCTGCCGATCCTAACAAAAGAGCATACATTAACCAAACTAATTACGTTAACCTTAGCGGTTCTTATAGTGCCGGGGGTAACTATAATTTAGCTAAGCAACTGGCCGATCGTAAGTATAACTTATCATTAAATGGCAGTGTAACTTTTAACCACAGCCTGGCTATGGTTGATAACTTACCTACCACAACCAATGCATGGCGTTTAAACCAGCGCTTTGGCCCGCGCATTAACCCCAACGAATCAATAGAGGTTAATCCGTTTATTTCTTATGATTATACCAAAACGTTTCTTACAGTGGGCAGCACATCAACAACAACGTTGCAGCGTACGGCACTCGCTATAGACGGACGCTTCTTTTTAATGAAAGAAAGGTCTTTGACTATTGGCTACGAAGCAAGTAAAAACTTCATCGGAGGTAATATTCAGCAAAGTGTTTCAAGTAATCCGCTGGTTATAAACGGGTATATCGAAAAAGATTTTCTAGCGCGCCGTAACCTTACTTTCAGGATACAAGTATTCGATATTTTAAAGCAAAATAACTTTACCAACCAGGTTATTAATGATAACGGCTATACAAATACATTATCAAATGCCCTTAGTCGTTATTTTATGTTTAGCGTGCGCACCAACCTTCAAAAATGGTCGGGCTCGCCAAGCCGTAACGGCCGGCCAATGCGTAGAAGGGGAGATGGCAGCTTTTATTAAAAGCATATAATCAATATAAAAAATGGCTTCTGTGAGAACAGAATCCATTTTTTATTAATAATCGTTCAGCTGCTCGCCAATGGTTTGTATTTCCTCATTGCTGAAGCCTGCATTCACATCGGCAGCCCAGGTGTACATGGTATCTTTGTAAATGCTGATGGTAAAATCATCAGTTACAATATCATAATAAGTGCTTTCGCCTTCAATATGCGGATGCACGGTAGCTGCTATTTGCTGGCCGTTTACAGCCAGTGTTATTCCAAAGTCTTCCATAATGCTAAATAACGCTTAATACCGCGCAAGGTTGTAAACAAATTTAGAAATAGTCCAAATAATTTACCTACCTTACAGACCACTAATTAGTTTAAAACAGATACCCAGGATTTATGGCATTTATAGATAGTGTGTTAGAACAGCCTTCTTATGGTTGGACAGACGGAGACGGAAATTTATCAAAGCCAAAAGCCGGAGATATATTCAGGGAGTTTTTTAAAAGATTAAACATCTTTAAGACGAAGAAGAACTGGTTGTCTTTTACCAGTTGGATGATGATTGTTTGCCTGGCGGTGCCGCTTTTTCTTTTTATCTTTAAGTTTTTTAGCCTTAAAATATTAGCCGTAGCCGCAGTTTACAGCATGGTGGTAATGGGTTCGCATGGCACAGTTTGGTACCACCGCTATTGTACCCACAGGGCCTTTAAGTTTCGTAACCCGGTTTGGCGTTTCATTACGCAGAATATTACTCTTAAAATTATTCCCGAAGAAATATATGTGATCTCGCACCACGTGCATCATGCCAAATCAGACCAGCCAGGTGATCCTTACAATGCGCAGGGCGGGTTTTTGTATTGTTTTTTGGCCGACGTAAATCACCAGCCTATTGCCCGTAATATGGACGAAAACGCGTACAATCGTTGCGTTAAATTAATGCAGCACACCGGGCAAATATCTAATACTTATACGCAATATCAAAAGTGGGGTACTTTGGCTAATCCTATGCGTACTATTGGCGGTATACTGCTTAACTGGGGATTTTGGTACTTCGTGTTTTATATGATTGGCGGACACCCGCTTGCCTGTACTTTATTTGGTGCTGCCGGCTTTTGGGCTGTAGGCGTACGTACCTTTAATTATGAAGGCCACGGTAAAGGCGAAGATAAGCGCCGCGAAGGAACAGATTATAACCGCAGTGATATGTCTATTAACCAGATCTGGCCTGGTATTGTAGCCGGCGAATGGCATAACAACCATCATTTATACCCTAAAAGCGCCCGTTCCGGATTTTTACCGCATCAGGTAGATTTGGCGTGGTGTTACATCAAACTCCTTAGTTTAATGGGCGGTATTACAGAGTATCACGATTCTAAAAAGAAGTTTTTAAAAGAATATTACCATCCACTAAAAAAGGCTAAAGACGTAGTACTGGATAAAGTAATAGGCTAAGAAAAGTAAACCAAACAAAGGATGTGAATTTTCACATCCTTTGTTGTTAATGCTGATTGCTGATTTGCAGTTTATATCTGCACGCATCCAATAAACCTTTATAGGCGGTTGTACAGCTTCGCCCATTCCCGTAAGCGCTCTTCTTCATCGGGCTTTAGGTAGGCCGGTAGTAAACGCCAGCCCCAGTTATCTTTCGCCGATGACGGGTTGTTCATACGGGCGCTTTCGTCAAGTCCTATTACATCCTGTATGGGCAGTATGGCTATTTTAGCTGTTGAAGCATAAGCGGTGCGAGCCAGTACTGCATGAATGTTTTTAGCTTTAACCGATTGACCCGTATACTGCTCTATTTGCTTACGTACGTTCTTATTAGCATCCTGGTTATACCAACCTACCGTTGTGTTATTATCATGTGTACCGGTATAAACCAAATAGTTCTCCTGGTAATTATGCGGAATGTACAACGAGTCTGGCAGTTCATCGCCAAAGGCAAATTGTAGCACTTTCATACCCGGAAATGCAAACTCATCACGCAATTCAAAAACAGGAGCGTCAATATCCCCCAGGTCTTCTGCCACGAACGGTAAACTGCCTAATGCTTCTTTAACAACTCTAAAAAAGTCGCTTGCAGGACCGGTTCTCCATTTGCCGTTTTTGGCCGTTTCCTCACCGGCGGGCACATCCCAGTAGGCCGAAAATGCACGGAAGTGATCGAGCCTTATGAGGTCAAACTGCTCCATGTTTTTGCGTAGGCGCTTAATCCACCAGTCGTAGTTGCGCGCCTTCATAACATCCCAACGGTAAACAGGCATGCCCCACAGTTGGCCATCCGCATTAAAGTAGTCGGGCGGAACGCCGGCTATACCTATCATTTGACCTTCAGCATCGAGGCTAAAGCTTTCGGGGTTAGCCCAAACATCAACCGAATCATGACTTACGTAAAATGGCAGATCGCCAAATAGCTTGATGTTTTGTATATGACAGTAATTTTTTAAAGCCAGCCATTGCTCATTAAAAATGAACTGTATCCATTTCACCTGCTCAATTTCGGCGTCATTTTGTACGGCGTAGCGTTTAAGCGCAGCAGTTTTGCGCTGGCGCAAATCTATAGGCCACTCATACCATGCTTTGTTATCATGATGCTGTTTAATGGCTATGTACAAGGCAAAGTCATTTAACCAGTAAGCCTCGCGTTCACAAAACTTTTGAAATTGCTGGTTTAAGACGCTGAAATTTCCGCTTTTGAAATTTTGATACGCCTGGCTAAGCAATTCGCTCTTGTGTTTCAAAGCTTTGCGGAAATCTACTTGCTCTTTTACGTCCAAATGCGAATCCTTCAGATCTCCATCGGTAAGTAAACCGGCTTGTAGCAATAGTTCTGGACTGATAAGCAATGGATTTCCGGCCATGCTGCTTACCGAACTGTACGGCGAAAAGTTTTGCTCGGGCCCTGTGGGATTAAGCGGCAGCAATTGCCAGTACTTTTGCGCCGCCCTGCTTAAAAAGTCGGCAAAGTTATAAGCCTCTGGCCCCATGTCTCCAATACCGAAAGGTGATGGGAGCGAAGTGATATGCATCAGTATACCAGCGCCTCTTGTGTTTTCCTGATGTTCGAGTTTAAGTAGAGCTATAGGCAACTCACCGAATACATCTTTAATGCGGATGCTGCTACTGTCTATTTTCCCTTCAGCGCCCGACAGGACGTTTTTCCAGGATGATGGCGCTTCTTCGGGTAATAATATGCGTGTGTTTTTCCACTTCAGGTTCTTCAGGTCGCGGTCTTGCTCGCGGCATAATTCGGCCAGGTGGAGCGGTACAACAGTAACGTACCATTGTTGCTGGTAACGGCGTGCAAAGGCCATTACATAATCCTGGTAGGCACCTTTTACACGCAGTGGTATGTAACTACCCTGTGCAAACAAATCGGCCGACTGCTGCCTTTTAATAAATAATTTATAAGTAAGCCATTGCTTAATTTGGCCGTTGTACCGGTTTTGCCAAAGCTGTTCTACCTGGTCTTCGTTATGAATGTTACTGATAATGTCATTTAAAAATTCACCACGCTTTTCATAGTCAACTGGTCTGCGGTTATCCGGGTCAACCAAACTAAAATCCCACAACTCACAGCCCTGGTAAACATCAGGTATGCCAGGGCAGGTAAACTTAAGCAAAACCTGTGAGAGTGAGTTGATGATGCCATGGTCGGCTATCTTTTCCTGCAGTTTCTCAAATGAGGCCCAAAATTCGCTGTCGGTATCCAGCAATGCTGCTGCAAAATTGAGCGTAGCCTGTTCGTAAGCTTCGTTAGGATTAGCCCAGTCTGAGTGTGCTTTAGCCTCACGTAACGCCTTCGTCAAATACTCCTGTAGTCGGTTGGCAAAGTCATCATCCGGTTCGCCGGGCATGGGGTAGGCGCCTGCAATTGTTTGATAGATGAAATATTCGTCATTGGCATCAGGTGCGTTGTCGTGCTTTAAGCCAGCATTGAGTTCCTGCCATTGCTTAACCGTTTTAAACCAGGTTTTGGATAGATCGGTCAATACGTTTAAACGGGCGCGTACATCTTCGCCGCGTTTAGTATCATGGGTGGAGGTGCCGTTTATTGCCAGTGGCCAAAGCTTTTGCCGCTGTGTCATGAGCTGATGGAAGTGCTTAACACTCACACCAAAAGCATCGGGCGCATCGCCAACCTCGTTATGCCCAATAAAGCGGTTATAGGTGTACATTAATGTATCCTCAACGCCTTTAGCCATTAAGGGACCGCTAAACTGTGTTAGCCGCTGATAAAATTGTAACGCTCGTTTGTTGTAATCGTTATTGCCCAGCTTTGGTTTTTCCAGCAAAACTACCTCCAGCAGGTTCAACGCAGCCTTCAATTCTGGCTGCTGCTTTTTTGCTTGCTTAAACAGCGATTTTACAGCGCTGTATTCTTTGCCTTGCAGCGGTAACTGGTTACCGTAATAACGATAGATAGGGCAGTAGATCAACAGCTGACCGATTGCATCTTTTATGCTTTTTCCGTCAAGTCCGGTTAAAAGCTTTTTATCGGCTAATTTAAGTTTGTTAAACAGCTGATACAAGTTTTCCAACTCACCGCCCATATGTTGCGATAAGATGTAAGCTTTCTTTTCGGCAATTTGTTCGGGTACGGGTTGCTCGCTGCCAACCAAGTGTCTGTAAAATGCAGTGAAGCGCTTTTCGGCCGTTTGGTTGGTTAGTACATTGTTTACCTGTGCTAAAAAGTCGTAGCCGGACGTACCTTGAATAGGCCAATGTTCGGGCAGTTCTTCGCCTTCTTCTAGTATTTTTTCGGCTACAATGTAAGTATCTTCGCCCGCCAGCTCGCGCAGGCGTTCCAGGTATTGGGTAGGGTCGTACAAGCCGTCAATGTGGTCGATACGCAACCCTTGGAATGTTCCGTTCTCTACCAGGTTTTTGATCTGGCGATGAAAGTGGTCAAATACGGCCTTGTCCTGAATGTTAAGACATATAAGGCTGTTTACTGTAAAGAATCGGCGAAAGTTAATGCTCTTATCTGTTTCCTGCCAGCTACACAGCCGGTAAGCCTGGCTGTTAGCCAACTGATTTAACTTTTCCTTATCGTTATTAACAGCTGATAAGCATTGATCAAAGTATCGCTTTACTTCTTCATCTTTTAAAGCCTTAATCAATCGCTGTTTCCAGGCCGACCATTTTAGTGCGCAGCTTCCGGCCTCGGTAATTTGCTGTACACCGCTTACCTGCTTTACTAGAGTTTGAAGTGCTTGCGGCACTTCTGCACCGGTTGCTTGTAAAATTTGTGGATAGGATGCCGGACTTAGAGGATAATAATTGTCATAATATTGCAGCACAAGTCCCTGCTGTGGCTGGAAATCAACCGTAATCTCATTATTTTTGATAACTTCTTCAAGCGGGCTGCCCAAAAAAGGAACCATTAAAGGTTCATCTCTGAATAAGGCACTGGTCCAAACGGCATCAAAAAAATTAGCATATAAGGACATTTTGCCTTTTTCGAGCAGATCCATTAACCAAGGGTTGTTTTGATGAAACCCCATATGATTAGGCACAATATCTTGCAGCCAGCCGATGTTATTTTGCTTTAGCTTTTGGCTAATGGTTTTGAGTTGCTTTTCGGTACCCACCTCTGGATTGATGTGGTGCGGGTTTACGCCATCGTAGCCATGCGTGCTGCCTGGCGCCGCTTCAAAAACTGGTGAAGCATAAATAGTACTTACGCCAAGCTTTTGCAGGTAAGGAATGATGCGTTCAAATTCATCAAACGTAAATGCCGAATGAAACTGAATTCGATAGGTAGCAACAGGGTTATTCATTGATATATATTAAAAAAGACTCGGGTTGTAACTGAACGCTTGTGCCTGCGGCCAATGTATTGGCTGCCGGTTTTGGTCCGTTCCATTGTGCGTCTGCTGAGTCAAATTGTTTGTTCCAGGATGATGTTGTATCGGGTAAATATACAGTCTGTATGTTAACAGAAAAGTTCATGAGAATGACAGCTTCCTGCGAGTGGTGTTTACGGTGCAAAATCAGCGTTTTTTGTTCCTCATTAGCTGTCGCATTTAACCGCTTGCGGTCTAAAATATGTAATACCGGCAGCTGTTTGCGTAAAGCTATCAGTTGGCGGTAAAAGTTGAGCATAATTTGGTGCTGCCCCCCCTCGGTTAAATTCCATTGCAGCTTCGAATTATTAAAAGTTTCCTCGGCCACAGGATCGGGCGCTTCGCCCTGAGCATGAAATGCTGCAAACTCAGCTTTACGGCCTTTGCGTACCGCCTCTGCCAGTTCAGCATCAGTATGGCTTACAAAGTACATAAAGCGGTTTGGCTCGCTCCATTCTTCACCCATAAACAGCATAGGCAGGTAGGGCGCAGTCAATACGGCACCGGCCATCAGTTTTTGCATCTCGAAGCTGAACAACTCGCTGCTGCGTTCGCCAAGCATGCGGTTGCCCACCTGGTCATGATTTTGTGAGAAAACGATGAATTGCTGTCCCGGATTATCTGTCGCTTTTATACCGAAATGTTTATCGCGGTGCGGCGAATACTGCCCATCGTACACATAAGCATCATTGTATGACTTAGCCAGATCGGCAATGCCGTTAAAATCGCTGTAGTAGCCCGTTTGCTCTCCGCCAGCTGTAATGCGCAGAGCATGATGAAATTCATCGATCCACTGGCTGTCCATACCAAACCCGGCCTTATCAAGCGGGTTGATAAAGCGGGTGTCGTTCAAATCACATTCTATAATGAGGTAGTGCCGTTTGCCGGTTTGCGCCATCAGTTCGTCAACACGGCTTTTAATTTCGGCCAAAATATGTTGCGCTCCGAAATCTTTGATGGCGTGCACGGCATCCATCCGCAAGGCATCAATGTGAAAATCGCGGAACCACATCAGTACGTTTTCGATAAAATAATGCCTTACAGCATCACTACCTGCATCGTCGAAATTTACGGCGTTGCCCCAAGGCGTATTATATTTATCAGTAAAGTAGGGCCCGTATTCGTTAAAGTAATTACCCTCGGGGCCTAAGTGATTATAAACTACGTCTAACACTACAGCCAGTCCTTTACTATGGCAAGCATTCACCAGCTTTTGTAAGCCCTTGGCGCCACCGTACGAATTTTGAACTGCGTACGGAAACACACCATCGTATCCCCAGTTGCGATTGCCGGGGAACTGCGCCACCGGCATAATCTCAATGGCGTTAATGCCCAGGCTTACCAGGTAATCCAGCTTTTGTTCAATGCCTTCAAAATTGCCTTCGTTGCTAAACGTACCGGTGTGTAGTTCGTATATGATATAGTCTGACAGGTTTACGTTATTCCAGCTGCCGTCGGTCCATTGCTGTGCGTTCAGATCAACCACGGCCGATGCACCGTGTACACCTTCCGGCTGGTGCAAAGATGCAGGGTCGGGCAAGGGGTCCTGGCCATCGAGCACAATTTGGTACAAACTGCCATCTTTGAGCTGATTGGTGCTTATATGCCAGTAACCATATTCTTGAGGCGTTAAAGGTAAATTACCGCCTGTTTCGTGTATTTTAACACTTGCACTTTTGGCCTTAGGCGCCCATAACCACACGTTGGCCTCGCCACCGTTTACGCTAATACCAGGGCGTATATCAATTACTTTAGTTGCTTTGGTCATAAATTACCGGATGGTGTAATACAACAATGGAACGGCCCTTAACCGTAATTACAGATTCGGCTTCGTAAGTTTCATCATCGGCCACTTCATTCTCGGTTGTGTCAATGATCTTCGTCCAGTTTTTGGCGTATAATGTTTCAGGCAATTTGTAATCCACTGATTCCCAGTGAGCATTAAATATTACATAGAACCCATCGTCAATTAAAGCTTCACCAACCTCGTTACGTGTGCGTAGCGCCCTGCCGTTTATAAACACAGCCAGCGATTTGGCGAAGTCATTATTCCAGTGATCGTCACTCAACTGGCTTCCCTCAGGCAAAAACCAGGCAATGTCTTCCACTCCTTTAATAGGTGTTCCTCTGAACCAGCGCTTACGAGCGAAAGCCGGGTGCTTACGGCGGAAATGTATGAGCTTAGAAGTAAAATCGAACAGCTCCATGTCGGCATTGGCCCAATCAAGCCAAGATATTTCATTGTCTTGGCAATAGGCATTGTTATTACCCCCCTGTGTGCGGCTTATTTCATCGCCGGCTACCAGCATGGGCACACCCTGCGACAGGAACAACGTGGTAATGAAATTCCTTTTTTGTTGTTCGCGGATCTGATTAATCTCCTGATCATTAGTCGGACCTTCTACACCGTAATTATTTGAGCGGTTGTGGCTCTCGCCATCGTTATTATCCTCGCCGTTAGCTTCGTTATGTTTTTCGTTATAGCATACCAGGTCGTTTAGCGTGAAGCCGTCATGTGCGGTTACAAAGTTGATACTGGCTGTAGGGTTTCTTAAATCTTCCTGATATAAATCGGCGCTGCCGGTAAAACGTGATGCAAATTCGGCCAGGGTGCTGTTCTCACCACGCCAGTAATCACGCACACAATCGCGGTACTTACCGTTCCACTCACCCCATCCCTGCGGGAATTTACCAACCTGATAGCCACCCTCACCAATATCCCATGGCTCGGCAATTAACTTTACCTGTGATATAATAGGATCCTGGTGGATAATGTCAAAGAAAGCGCTCAAACGGTTTACCTCGTGCAACTCGCGCGCCAGGGTAGAGGCAAGGTCAAACCTGAAGCCGTCCACGTGCATTTCGGTAATCCAGTAGCGTAGGCTGTCCATAATTAAACGGAGTACGTTGGGCAGGTTGGCATTTAGCGTGTTGCCCGTGCCGGTATAGTCCATGTAGTAGCGCTTATCCTCGGTAAGGCGGTAGTAGCCTTCGTTATCAATGCCTTTAAATGACAAGGTTGGACCTAACTGGTTACCTTCGGCAGTGTGGTTATATACCACGTCGAGTATTACTTCAATACCAGCTTTGTGCAGTTCCTTTACCATTTGCTTAAACTCGGTAACCTGCTCGCCGCAGTTGCCACTGCTGGCATAACGTACATCAGGCGCAAAAAAGCCGATAGTGTTGTAACCCCAGTAATTAGTAAGGCCCTGCTCAACCAAATGCCTGTCGGCCACAAACTGATGTACCGGCATCAACTCAATAGCGGTTATACCCAGCTTTTTTAAATACTCAATAGTAACCGGATGACCAATAGCCGCGTAGCTACCCCTGATCTCTTCCGGAATTTCAGGATGTAATTTGGTGAATCCCTTAACGTGCGTTTCGTAGATGATGGTGCTGTGGTAAGGTGTTTTTGGCGGACAATCGCCTTCCCAGTCAAACTTAGGATCAACTACCACACTTTTTGGAATAAAAGGCGCGCTGTCTGTTTCACTAAAGCTTAAGTCTTTCTCTTCGCTGTAAACATCATAATTGAATAGCGCATCGTGCCAGTTAATAACACCCGATATGGCTTTTGCATAGGGATCTATAAGTAACTTGTTCGCATTAAAGCGTAAGCCATTTTCAGGCTCATACGGGCCATGTACACGGTAGCCATACAGTTGTCCCGGTTTTAAGTGGGGTATATAAGTATGCCAAATATAGTGTGAACGTTCGGTGAGCTCTATTTTAGTATATTCTATTTCATCATCGGCTGTTTTAAATAAACATAATTCAATTTTAGTGGCATTGCTGGCATAAATGGCAAAATTTACTCCCTTGCTATCTGGTGTGGCACCCAACGGAAATGGCTTGCCCGGAAAACTATTTACTTTCATAAAGCAATGAAGGTTTTGCCGTAAAAAATGTTTGGGCTTACACAAAAAAAATACACAACAAAGTTGTAACTGGAGTTGACGAAAGCATCGATAGTTAACAGGTAACAATCAGAATAATTGGCCCAGAGGGTAAATTGAACCGAGAGCTGACTTGTAAGGGAGCCGATGCTAGGGACGGCACTTACGTCTAGTTACAAAAATTATCCTGAATTTGAAGAATACTGATGTGTTTTTTTTACACTAACTCTTGCTTGGTAACAAAATCAAACTATCTTTGACAATCGATTGCAAAAGGCAAAAATTTTAGATTACCTTCGTTTTTGTAAGCCCCAATTGATACACTAACCACTGTTTTTGAATTTAAATTACATATACATAAACCATGTTACTATTAGGTATTGATATCGGCACGTCATCCGTAAAGGTATCGGTGGTTGATGCTGATTCGCAAAAGGCCCTGGCATCGGCGCAATATCCGGATACGGAATCACCCATTATTTCCCTTCAGTTGGGTTGGGCCGAGCAATCGCCAGATATGTGGTGGGAGCAGGCTCAGCAGGCTCTTCAACGGTGCCATGCTACCGGCTTATACAATCCGCAGGATATAGCTGCGATAGGTATAGCCTACCAGATGCATGGCCTGGTACTGGTTGATAAAAACCAGGAGGTTTTGCGTAACAGTATTATTTGGTGCGATAGCCGTGCGGTTGAATACGGAGATAAAGCCTTTGAAGCCATAGGTGAGGAAAGAAGCCTGTCGCACTTGCTCAATTCACCCGGTAACTTTACGGCGGCCAAGCTGGCTTGGGTAAAAGAGAATGAACCGGAGCTTTACGCCCGCATAGACAAAATTATGCTGCCCGGTGATTTTATTGCCATGAAGTTAACCGGCGAGATCACTACATCGGTATCTGCCTTATCTGAGGGGATATTTTACGATTTCCTAGAAAATGGCCTTTCTGATGATGTAATGCGTTTCTTTGATTTTGCTGATGACTTAATACCAACAGTAAACCCGGTTTTCTCTGCTCATGGTACCTTAACATCATCTGTAGCTTCTCAGCTTAGACTTAAAGCCGGTATACCGGTGGCTTACAAAGCTGGCGATCAGCCCAATAACGCACTTTCCCTAAATGTTTTAAACCCTGGCGAGGTGGCTGCTACAGCCGGAACTTCGGGTGTTATTTACGGTGTAAGCAACCAACTGGCGTACGACCCGCAATCGCGTGTAAATACTTTTGCGCATGTTAATTATGCGGAAGAGCAAAAGCGGTTAGGCATACTGTTATGCATCAATGGCACCGGTAGTTTAAACCGTTGGGCTAAAAACCTGTTCGGCGCTAATATTGGATACGGCCAAATGAATGAGCTTGCCCGGCAAGCCCCTGTTGGCAGTAACGGCTTACGCATTTTGCCTTTTGGTAACGGTGCCGAACGCATGCTCAACAACAAGCTGGTAGGTGTACACTTTCATCATATTGATTTAAACCTGCATGGCCAGTCTCACATATTCAGGGCGGTGCAGGAGGGGATAGCCTGCGCTTTCCGTTATGGATTGGATATAATGCGCGAAAATGGCATGAACCCTACGGTAATACGCGCCGGCAAAGCAAACCTCTTTTTAAGTGATTTATTTGCCGAAACGTTTGTAAACGTAACCGGCGTACCGGTTGAATTGTATAACAACGACGGCAGCGTAGGTGCTGCGTTAGGTGCGGGTATTGGCGCAGGTATATTCACCTCACCGGCCGAAGCCTTTACCGGTATGGAAAAGGTGCAGGTAATAGAACCGCAAGCGGGTAACAAAATTGAAGAGGTATACCAGCAATGGAAGTTACTGCTCGAAAAGCAACTTATTGCAGAACAAGCCATTGAGACAGAAAGCCTCAAGTAATTCAAGCTTAGTAGCTATGCATTCGATTAATGTGTAATGTTACAATCATTTTGCCAGGTAATTGGCTCTTATACAATTCGATATATCAAAATTAACTGAATATAAAACAAACACTTAATAACAATTATAATGGCAAGCATTTTAACAGGCGACCGCGAGTATTTCCAAGGTATTGATCAGATCAAATACGAAGGTCCGGAGAGCGATAATCCATTGGCTTACCGCTGGTATGACGAAAACCGTATTGTAGCAGGCAAATCTTTAAAAGACCATTTCAAGTTTGCCGTTTCGTACTGGCATTCTTTTAACGGTAATGGTAGTGATCCTTTTGGCGGCGCAACGCATGATTTCGCCTGGGATGAAAAAGCTGATGCGGTAGAACGTGCTAAAGATAAGATGGATGCAGCATTTGAGTTTTTTACCAAATTGGGCCTGCCATACTATTGCTTTCATGACGTAGATGTGGTTGATTATACCAACGATGTTAACGAAAACGACCGCAGGCTGCAAACCCTGGTTGATTACGCCAAAGAGAAGCAAGCAGCCAGTGGCATTAAATTACTGTGGGGAACGGCAAATTTGTTTTCGCACAAGCGTTATATGAACGGTGCAGCTACCAATCCCGATTTTCATGTGTTAACGCATGGCGCTGCGCAAGTAAAGGCGGCCCTGGATGCAACCATTGCCTTGGGCGGCGAGAACTATGTGTTTTGGGGTGGCAGAGAAGGCTACATGAGCCTGCTAAACACCAACATGCAACGTGAGCAGGAACACCTGGCCAAGTTTTTACATGCGGCTAAAGATTACGCCCGCAAGAACGGTTTCACCGGTAATTTCTTTTTAGAGCCAAAACCATGTGAGCCAACCAAGCATCAGTATGATTATGATGCGGCAACCTGCTTAAGCTTTTTGCAGAAATACGATTTGATGAACGACTTTAAGTTGAATTTGGAAGTAAACCACGCTACGCTGGCCGGTCACACCTTTCAGCATGAGATGCAGGTAGCTGCTGATGCTGGCTTACTGGGTTCACTGGATGCAAATCGCGGCGATTACCAGAACGGCTGGGATACCGATCAGTTCCCGAATGATATAACCGAGGTAACTGAGTATATGATGGTATTGCTGCGTGCCGGCGGCTTAAAAGGTGGTGGTATTAATTTTGATGCCAAGATACGCCGTAACTCAACTGATCCGGCCGATTTGTTTTATGCGCACATTGGTGGAGCCGACGTGTTTGCAAGGGCATTGATCATTGCCGATAACATTCTGCAAAAATCAGATTATACCAAAATTGTTACCGACCGCTATGCCTCTTTCGACAGTGGAAAAGGTAAGGAATTTGAGGAAGGCAAGCTTACTTTAGAAGATTTGAGAGCTTACGCCATTGAAAACGGCGAACCTGCCACCATTAGTGGAAAACAGGAGTATCTCGAAAATTTGATTAACCGGTATATTTAATTATACTTGTTGCCAGTTAAACCAATTAATCCAAAGTATACATTTAAAAAATGAAAGAATTAACCACGGGAGACTACGCTGTATTCCTGATTTACTTCCTGATTGTAGCCGTTTATGGTTTGTGGGTATATCGCCGCAAGCGTAATGCTGATGCAACATCTAAAGATTACTTTTTAGCGGAGGGGTCGTTAACCTGGTGGGCCATAGGTTCATCGCTGATTGCTTCTAACATATCCGCCGAGCAGTTTGTGGCCATGAGCGGTAACGGCTTTACAATGGGGTTAGCAGTATCAGCTTACGAGCTGATGGCGGCAATTACATTGGTAATCGTGGCAATATTCTTCATTCCGGTTTATCTGCGCAATAAAATCTTTACCATGCCGCAGTTTTTGCATCAGCGCTACAACAGCACTGTTGCTATGATTATGGCTGTGTTTTGGTTGTTGCTGTATGTAATTGTGAATCTTACCTCTATTTTGTACTTGGGTGCAATTGCAGTTAACGGTATCTCAGGCATCAACTTTACCGTGTGTTTAATTGCGCTTGCATTCTTTGCCGTAATTATTACACTGGGCGGTATGAAGGTAATTGGCTTTACTGACGTAATACAGGTGTTCTTCCTCATACTAGGCGGTTTGGTAACCACCTATATTGCGGTTACGCTGGTTGCCGAGCATAATGGTACTACAGGTATATTTAACGGGTTGAAGGTGATGAGCGAAAAGGCTAACGACCACTTCCACATGATCTTAAAACGTGATAATCCTAAATATATTGACCTGCCGGGCTTAACTGTACTTTTAGGCGGTATGTGGATCGTGAACTTAAATTATTGGGGATGTAACCAATACATTACCCAACGTGCACTGGGTGCTAACCTAAAAACGGCTCGTGGCGGTATCTTGTTTGCAGCTTTCCTGAAACTACTGATGCCATTAATTGTGGTGTTGCCTGGTATTGCGGCTTACGTGCTATACAAAGATCAAGTGTTTGCAGGCGATGCGCAGAATAGCTTAAAAGCTAATCCCGATAACGCCTATCCGGTGTTGTTAAACTTACTGCCAACCGGCTTTAAAGGCTTATCATTTGCGGCGTTAACAGCGGCAGTAGTGGCTTCTTTGGCAGGTAAAGCAAACAGTATTGCAACCATATTTACGCTTGATATTTTCAAAAAGCTGAAGCCTGAAACGCCGGATTATAAATTGGTAACGGTAGGTAAAATAACCGTTGTTGTGGCCATGATATTAGGTGTGGTTATCTCTCCATTCCTGGGTATTGACAAAAAAGGTGGCTTTACCTTTATTCAGGAGTATACAGGATTTGTATCCCCGGGTATCTTTGCCATGTTTATCCTAGGCTTCTTTTGGAAAAAAGCAACATCAAATGCAGCCCTCTTCGCAACTATAGGCGGTTTCATATTCTCGGTATTATTTAAATTTTTACCAGAGTTTATGGATCTGTCATTCTTAGAACCGATTGGTTTTGCTGTAAAAAGTGCCGACAGTGGTTTATACGAGATACCGTTCCTTGACCGTATGGGCTTTGTGTTTATCATCTGTATTATTGGTATGTGGATCATTAGCACCATCGAAACATCTCGTGGCGTTAAAACCAACGGCTTGGATGTGGATGCTTCAATGTTCAAAACCTCTAACTCATTTGCTATCGGTTCATTGATCATTTGTGGTATCTTAGTAGCTATTTATACCTTACTTTGGTAAGCCCTAATTGACAAAATGATATAAGGCGGCTTACCTCTCCAGATAGCCGCCTTTTTTGTGGTACCTGGATAATAAATTGAAAATCCGTCTATTCCTCTAAATTACTATGTGATAGACCATCCTCTATGAAATTAAACAAAGCGTGTCTACTTAAATCAACTAAAACCGGATTGGAAGAATTAGGTTATAGAGAGTTGCCTGACACCATTACACCTGCACAAGGACTTTTTATCAAGATAATTCAAGAACAGTATTACCTAACCTTGGGATTCACAATCTCTAGGTACTATGATAATTTATTTACAGCATCATTTTATATATCACGGACGACAACGTGGGGCCTTGTAGGATTAGATATACCCAGGCAGATTTACAAAAGAGTTGGTTCGTTCCTCACATTGGAAGAACGACAGCAGCTATTAAAAGGTGAGTATGCGGAGCAATCTAAAGGTGATGCTTGGTGGTGTTCTGAAAATGAAGGAGCCGTTACAGATTTTATTGACGTAGTAAGAATGGCCGAACCAAGATTTCTTAATCAGCCGTCTTTGCTTTTGGACATCGATAACAGTCAGTTTTTTAAGGAGTTCGCTGAATTGGTAAAAGAGACTACAAAAGCTGTAAAAATCGTTGAGAAGGGCGATGATGTAGGATATCAATTTATTCCCCAAAAAATTATTGACGGAATACCAGTTGCATGGTTTAAAGCTGCAGAAAAAGTAATTCAAGCAAATAATTTAATCCTGAATGTGAATACAGTTAAAAGATTAGGCGCAGACGCGTATAGACAGCATCTGCTTTCTAAAACATAATTGAAATTTTACTCTTCCTCAATTTTTCTAACCATCAACACAATCAGCCCACCCAATAAGGCAATCAATCCGAACGACCACCGCATACCAAAAGCTTGCGCCATGTAACCAATAACAGGCGGCACCAGTAAAAAACCAAAATAACCGATGGTAGATATAGACGCAATAGCGGCACCGCTGCTTAGTTTAGCCGATTTGCCTGCAATACTGAAAACCAGCGGCACAACGCATGATACACCCAAACCAACCAGTATAAATCCCAAACCAGCGGTAACAGGGTGGGGAAGGGCAACAGCTAATGTAAGTCCGCAAAAAATAAACCAGCCACTGTAATTTAAAAGGTTTTTAATGCCAGTAAGTACTACTAATTTGTCGCCAGCAAAACGGCCGGTGGTCATGGCTACCATGTAAACAACAAAGGCTGCCGTTGAAGCTGATTGACCAGCATGTATGGCCTTATCAAAATAAATAGCGCTCCAATCATACATCGTATTCTCACAGGCCATACAAGCAAAAGAGATGATGGCAAATTTAAGCATGTAACGGTCGGGCAGTATCAGAAATGGCTTGCGCTCAACCGGCTTGGGCTTTTCGTAAAAGCTATATGAATAAAAATATAAGGATGTAATACAAAGCAAAATACTAACTGCGCCCAAGTGGTAAAACAAACCAATATTAAAGCGAACCATGAGGTAGCCAACAGCAGCCCCGGCAAAGCCAGCCAGGCTCCATATACCATGAAAGGTGGTGATTACAGATTTGGTATATAACGATTGTACACCTACCGATTGTGCATTAACCGACAAGTTTAACAGGTTGCGCGCAGCACCAAAGGCAAATAAAATGATATAGAATTGCCATACCTCGGTTCCTAAGCCTAAAAAGAATAACACAATGTTGAAAAGCAGTGCACCCATCATCATGATGGTGCGGCTGGCATAATGGCTTAACAAACGCCCGGTAACCGGCAGGGTTAACATAAGGCCTATAGGCAAAGCAAATAATAAGGTTCCTAATTGCGCCTCAGACAAATTTAGGTGTTGCTGCACCGATGGTATACGCGAGGCCCAGGAAGAGTAGCCAAAGCCTGAAATAAAAAAAAATACCGCACATCCTATCCGCAACTCCCGCGGCGACCTGTTCCTAACCTCTGTCATTGCCGGCAAAAATAAGATTATACCGGGGTGATGGTGTAAAGAATTTCAGAATTGTGGAACGTGCTGTATAAAGGTATTTTTATCGCGCGCTGGGACTGGTTTTGCAGAACGTCCCTTAAAAACTATTAAAGGAGAGTTCTCGCTGGATGAAACACCCCTGTTCTGCTAGCTTTTACCTTCATGTATTACTGCACACCACCTGTGCCAGGCAGAAAGAAATATTTTTTGTTGCGGTAATACGCCAGGTCATGTTCAGGCTTTTCGTAACCGGCAGGTATAGGTTGTTTAGAAAAGCTCTGAAAGTATAACACGCAGGCATCACGCCAAAATACGGCTTCCTGCTCCTGTATGGCCAGGAGCTGTTTCACCTCGTTAAAACGCGAATTGTCGATTTTGCCTTGCATCAGGCTCCACGTTTTTTGCATGCTGCGAACAGAATCCACACCCCGGTAATAATGATGAACTAAATCCTGCCACAAGGTTCTGCCCGATGGCATAGGATAGTTCCAACTCACGTGATGGAACCAGAGCATGTATTTTTCAGGAGTGGTCTGTATGTTCTCAAATTGCTCGCGCACCTCGGGGAAATACTGGCCAACAGCATTGCTGCCTTTTGAGGTGCGGTCAAAACCTACCCCAGCCGAATCGGCTTTGTGATAATACACAGGGTTCCAGTCAGGGCGGCTTAAATCGCTAACCCACGGCCCTGGGCCATAGTGCGCGCCGGTGCCCATAATATGGTGTAAGCCCAACGGGGTCATGTAGTCAACCGCAGTTTCGCGTGAGCTGAGCATGAGTCGTTTTACCGGGGCTATGAAGGTGTTGTCGTTACTGAACGTCATGCGCAGCCATTCATCAGCTATCGCATCTGAGCTCAATGCCGGGTTCCAGGCCAGGCGGCCGAATGCATACCAGTTAGCCTGGGCAAAAGGATGACCGGTCCAGTTCACATCTGAGCCAATATTTGCTACACCGGCCATACCCGTAAGTGCATGGTTATCTACTTTCCCTTCTATCACTTTAGCCACGGTTGAACCTTTGCCCTTTGCATAGGTATCCGATTCAAGACATTCTTTAAACAACGGCGCCAGGTAAACCAGGTGAGTAGAAAATCCCAAGTATTCTTGCGTAACCTGGTATTCCATCATAAGCGGCGTTTTGCGCATAGCACCAAAAAGTGGATGAAAAGGTTCGCGCGGCTGAAAATCAATAGCACCATTTTTTACCTGCACAATAACATTGCTGCGAAATTGCCCGTCGAGCGGTTTAAACTCATTATAAGCCTGTTTTGCACGGTCGTCCGGCACCTTATCGTCATAGACAAACGCGCGCCACATTACTATGCCGTTATGTGGTTTTAAGGCATCGGCTAACATGTTGGCACCATCAACATGGTTTCGGTTATAAGTTTGCGGGCCGGGCTGGCCTTCGGAATTAGCTTTTACAATAAAGCCTCCAAAATCGGGTATATACGTGTAAATCTCATCAGCTTTATCTTTCCACCATTTTTGTACGCCTGCATCCAGCGGGTCTGCAGTTTTGAGACCGCCAATTTCGATAGGCGCACTGAAACGTGCGGTCAGGTAAATTTTCATACCATAAGTGCGAAACACATTGGCTAATGCTGTCGCTTTAATTAGGTAGTCTTTAGTTAAAGATACCGCACTTGCATTTACATTATTAACTACTGCACCATTGATTCCAATAGAAGCATTGGCACGAGCGTAATCAAGATACCGGGGATCGATATATCCGGGCAGCTTATGCCATTTCCAAATGGAAGAGCCTGCATACCCTCGTTCTACCGTACGGTCGAGGTTGTCCCAATGATTTAGTAAACGGTACTTAATTTTTGGACTTTCATTGATGGATACTTGCTGTAGGCTTTGACCGGTTTGCAGCAGTCTTAAGAAGTTAAATACGCCGTATAAAATACCTTTATCTGTGTTGCCGCCAATTAAGAGGCAACTTTTACCAGCTATCGTTGCTGATTTTAGGAAATAGCCTTCATCGCCCGACTCATGAAGTTCCTGGCTATAAGTAGCAATAACTTTCGAACTTTTGGGCGTGCCAATAATCAGCGTTCCATTTGCGGTTATGTTACTTACCTGTGCAGGTTGCAAATTCAGTATTTGCTGCAAGCCATCTAACAATTCTTTTTTTGCGGCCTGTGCAGTTGCTGATGAACCAGTAAACACTATTTGTTTAACCGACTGCCGGTAGCCGTTATATAAAGCGGTGCTTTTAACCTTATCATAACGCAGCCACAGGCGATATCCATCTTCGGCTTTAGTGTTGGTGATGTTGAACAAAAAGAGAAACAGGATAACGCAGGCAGATGGTCTGGTCATGGTTTTATTTTTTTTTAAGAGACGAGTCGCGTATAATCAACTCAGACTTTTGTATCAGTCGGTTGTCGGCGGCTACATGGTGTTTGTTATTATGCAATCGGTTAACTAATATTTTTGCAGCCACTTCGCCCATATCATACCCCTTGTAGTTTACAGTAGTTAAATTAGGCTCGATAATGCTGGCTTCTGTATCATTATTAAAACCGGCGAAGGCAATATCTTCCGGAATGCGGATACCATGCCGTTTAAGCTCCTGCATACATGCAACCGCACAGGCATCGTTCGTTACAAAAACGCCGTCAGGGCGCTCAGGCATAGCCAGTATTGTATGAGCTGCCTCCCGGCCAGCTTGCAGTGTAAGCTGCGTGAGCAAAACCAGGTCTTCGTCAAAAGTTATACTATGGTCGTCCAGCGCTTGCTTAAAGCCTTTAAAACGATCGGCCGCCACGGCACTTAATTTATAGGCGGTAACGTGAGCTATACGTTTGCAACCTTGATTTATCAAGTGTTCCGTAATTTCATAAGCCGCCTTAACGTTATCAATTTCAATACCCGGGCACTGTGGGTGGGGCCATACACGATCAAAATAAACCAGTGGAATACCTCGCTTAACAAAGCTCTCAAAGTGATCTGCATTCTCAGTATCATAAGCCAGTGATACCAGCAAACCATCAACACGGTTGTTATACATTGCTTGAGCAATATTTACCTCTTTGGCAATATTATCCAGCGATTGGCTAATGATCAGGTTATAGCCTGCATCGCTCAGTACTTTTTCAACACCCGAAATTACATTCGACATAAAGCTACTGTTAAGGTTACCCACAATTATTCCTACAATGTTACTCTTCTTCTTCCGCAGGTTACTTGCTAAGTGATTAGACCGGTAACCCATACTTTGAGCGGCCTCCAGTACCCTTTGTTTGGTGTTGATGTTTACCGATGGATGATCCATCAAACCACGGCTAACTGTAGCGGCCGATATATTTAATTTTTTAGCTATGTCGTATATAGTAACTTCTTTTTCCGGATTACTCATGTCAGTATCAGTGTTTAACAGCATAAAGTTAGTATTAATAGCTATTAATTGTCATTTAATACTCAATAAGCACCGTTAGCATTCACAAGGTCTCCCCACATTAAGCCGTTTGTTGTCTGAAAATTAGTTAATCATTAAATTGGTTTTCGCGTTATTGAAACGCTATTAGCGAAAGTACAAAATAATCAATACAATCGATTGCAATTGTAAATAAATGTTTGCAGTTTTAAAAACCGAAACACAAATTACGTTCTGCATTGTAAATTGCGCCTTGTTCTGTTAGGATACTTACCAGTCACTGGTCAGTAGCAATGCGTCTTATAAGTAATTATTTAACAGGCTTGTTAAAATCGGCAGTGGCATTTTGCTGGTAGTTGCTATGTTTACAAATAGGAAGGAAAAATATTTTCGGCAAGCATTTTAGAAAGCTACCTTGCTGTGGTTCGGAAAATAGATTAGTGATTTCATACGGGTCTGATAATTTAAAGAAATATGATAAACAACCTTGAACAAACTTTCCGCTGGTTTGGTCCGTCTGATCCGGTTACGTTACAAGCCATTACACAAACCGGGGCAACCGGCATTGTAAATGCGCTGCATCATATACCTGCAGGCGAGGAGTGGAGCCTGGAAGAAATCAATAAACGTAAAGCTGAAATTGAAGCAGCGGGTTTGCGCTGGTCGGTGGTGGAAAGTGTGAATATACATGAGAGTATCCGCATAGCCAGTGCCGAACGAGATGAATATATTGACAAGTATATCAAAACGCTTAAAAACCTGGCTGAGGCCGGCCTGAGTACAGTGTGCTACAATTTTATGCCCGTGCTGGATTGGACACGTACCAACCTTGATTATCGTTTACCAAACAATGCATCCGCCTTACGCTATGATGCACCTGCACTTGCCGCGTTTGATCTTTTCATATTACAGCGGCCCGAAGCCTACCAGGAGTTTACACCCGCCCAGCAAGAAGCAGCTAAAAAGTATTTCGACAGCTTAAGCGCAGAGGAAAAAACCAAGCTTACCAATATCATAATGGCCGGTTTGCCCGGTACCGACGATGTGTTTACGATTGATGAATTTAAGGTGTATCTTAAAAAATATGAACACATAGATTCGCAAGTATTAAAGCAGCACATGGCCTACTTTTTAAAAGCTATTATCCCTGATGCTGAAAAACTGGGCGTTAAGATGTGTGTGCATCCAGACGATCCACCATTCTCTATCTTAGGTTTGCCTCGTGTAGTATCTACTGAGCAGGATTTGGTTGACGTTGTTAACGCTTGTCCATCGCCAAGTAATGGCCTCACATTTTGTACCGGTTCTTTAGGCGCTAATCCAGCCAATGATTTGCCTGGTATTGTGACCCGTTTGGGTGAGCATTTTCATTTTCTGCATCTGCGCAATGTGCAACGCGAGGCAGACGGCAGCTTTTATGAAGCCGATCATCTGGAGGGTAGCACGGATATGTATGCGGTAATGAAGAACATTATACTGGAACAAAAGAAGCGCCTCGACAGCGGCCGTACGGATGTTGCCATGCCTATGCGCCCGGATCATGGTCACAAATTACTCGACGATTACAATTACAATACGTATCCCGGATATTCAGTTATTGGCCGCTTAAAAGGGCTGGCCGAGCTGCGCGGACTGGAGATGGGTATTAAACGTACGTTATTTGCAGATTAACAGTCGGTGATTCACTCAGCCGGTCGACAACGCCTGGGTTAACCTGAAAAAAACGGCTAATTATAAACCCCCAAGGCCATCAGTATTGTGACGGCCTTGGGGGTTTACGTATTTTGTAAATGATTATCCTTTACGCTGTATAGCTTTTTGCGCAGCTGCTACAATAGCAGGAGCATTTAGCTTATACTTTTCCATCAGTTGCTCAGGCGTACCCGACTCGCCGAATGAATCGTTAACAGCTACATACTCTTGTGGTACGGGGATGTTTTTAACAAGTACCTGTGCTACCGAGTCGCCCAGACCACCTAAACGGTTATGCTCTTCGGCAGTTACCACGCAACGTGTTTTGCTTACCGATTTAAGGATGGCTTCTTCGTCCAGCGGTTTAATAGTATGAATGTTGATTACTTCAGCAGAAATACCCATAGCTTCCAGTTGCTCGCCGGCTTGTATGGCTTCCCATACCAGGTGGCCGGTTGCAATAATGGTAACATCGGTACCTTCGCTTACCATCCATGCTTTACCTATCTCAAAAACCTGATCGGCAGGGGTGAAGATAGGGACTACCGGGCGGCCAAAACGCAGGTAAACCGGGCCATGATGCTCAGCAATGGCAATAGTGGCAGCTTTGGTTTGGTTATAATCGCACGGGTTGATAACGGTCATACCCGGCAGCATTTTCATCATACCCAAGTCTTCCAATATTTGGTGGGTAGCGCCATCTTCGCCCAGGGTTAAGCCGGCGTGAGAGGCACAAATTTTTACGTTCTTATCAGAATACGCAATAGACTGGCGGATTTGATCATAAACGCGGCCTGTCGAAAAGTTGGCAAACGTGCCGGTAAAAGGTACATGGCCACCAATGGTTAAACCGGCAGCAATGCCCATCATATTGGCTTCGGCAATACCTACCTGTACAAAGCGTTCAGGAAAAGCATTGATAAAATCTTGCATTTTAAGCGAACCTACAAGGTCGGCGCACAAGGCAACCACTTTAGGATTACGTTTACCAGCTTCTAGCAAACCAGCACCAAAGCCCGAACGGGTATCTTTTTTTTCTGTATATGTATACTTGGTCACAGTGTAGTTATTGAAATAATGAGTGATTGAGTGAATTGTTGAATGAGCAAATAAGTCAAGCAGTGACTCTTGGTTTTTGAGTCCTGTTCTTTCCTTAATAGTCTCCCAGTGTTTCTTCCAGTTGATTTAAGGCTTGCTCCAGTTGGGCATCGTTAGGGGCAACGCCGTGCCATTTGTGGCTACCCATCATAAAGTCTACACCGGCACCCATCTCAGTTTGCATTAATATAACTACTGGCTTGCCTTTGCCGCTTAGGCTAATGGCTTTTTGTAAGCCTTCAACAACCTGTGCCATATCATTACCTTTCATCTCCATAACTTCCCAGCCAAAAGCCAGGAACTTAGCATGCAAATCGCCCAATGATAATACCACTTTGGTAGGGCCATCAATCTGCTGGCCATTTACATCGATGGTCATGATCATTTTATCTACCCGGTTATGTGGTGCAAACATGGCAGCTTCCCAAATCTGGCCTTCCTGCAATTCACCATCACCGTGCAGGGTAAACACCAAACGATCATCACCATTTAGTTTTTTACTAAGCGCCGCGCCGATACCTACTGATAAGCCCTGACCTAAAGAGCCAGAGGCGATGCGTACACCCGGTAATCCTTCGTGTGTAGTAGGGTGGCCCTGCAAGCGTGAATCCAATTTACGGAAAGTGGCCATTTCGGCTTTATCGAAGTAACCGGAATGTGATAAAACTGAATAGAATACAGGCGAAATATGGCCGTTTGATAAAAAGAAAAGATCTTCACCTTCACCATCCATATTAAAGGATGGGTCGTGTTTCATTATTGAAAAATAGAGGGCTACCAAAAAATCGGTACAACCCAACGAGCCGCCCGGGTGGCCGCTCTGGCAGCCGTGCACCATGCGCACCACATCGCGGCGCACTTGTGAGGCAATGCTTTTAAGCTCTTGTATATCTTGTGTCATTCTCTGTGATAGTAAAAGTTGATTTGTTGGGTATTTGATGAGTAAAGCAGTAAGTAGGCTATGTTGTGAGGGTTGGACGTGTCCAATCGTCAATTATTTAAACCACTACAATTTACTGGTAATTACTTAACCGGGGGAACGCCAGCAGCGGCTGCTTTGGCATGGTCGGCAAGGAACTGAGCCAAACCATTATCAGTTAATGGGTGTTTCAATAGTGCTGTAATAGCTGATAATGGACCGGTAATTACATCGGCACCTAATTTAGCACAGTTGATAATATGCATAGCATGGCGAACTGAGGCAGCCAAAATTTGCGTTTCGTAACCGTAGTTATCGTAAATTAAACGAATGTCTTCAATAAGTTGTAAACCATCGGTTGAGACATCATCCAAACGGCCAATAAAAGGTGATACATATGTGGCACCGGCTTTTGCAGCCAATAACGCCTGACCAGCAGAAAATACCAGCGTACAATTGGTTTTGATACCCTGTTGTGTAAAGTATTTAATAGCTTTTACACCATCTTTAATCATCGGCACTTTTACTACAATACGCTCGTGCAGTTTAGCAAGGGCCAAGCCTTCTTCAACCATCTCGTTGTAAGTAGTAGAAATAACCTCGGCGCTAACGTCGCCATCGGTAATATCGCAAATGGCTTTGTAGTGTGCAATAACATTGTCTTGGCCTGTGATACCTTCTTTGGCCATTAGGGAAGGATTAGTGGTTACCCCGTCTAAAATACCCATATCATGGGCTTCGCTAATTTGTGACAGGTTAGCCGTGTCGATGAAAAATTTCATAATATATTAATGTATGTAATTGAAGAACTATTAGTAAAAATAAGCTTAAAAGAGCCGATTTTGTACTGCCCGGTAAAAATGCAATAAATTTTAAAGCTAACCTAATATATTTTTGCAATCGATTGTATTTTTAATTGTCAAATACACATTTATAGAGATTGCGCTTTTCTCAGCATAAGTGTACAAACGCCAACACGAGCTTACTTTCAGTTAAGTATTTATTATTTTATAAGCATAACTTAAAAACCTCGCTAACTCAACAGCGATGTACTTAAGTTGCTTCTTACTGAGCAGTGGTATAATAACTCTCAGGGGGGCCTAAATAACTTGGCTTAACACTTTTATCAAAATCCAGTACAAGTTTCTGCAATACTACAGCCGGACTAATCATCCAAAATTTGATCACGTGTACGCCGGGCTTTTTAAGGTAGTGTTGTGATGTTTGGATGTTAATGGCATCGGCAACCACTTTGTTCCATAAAGGCTGAGTGGCTTCTGCGTTAACATGAAACACCTGTGGCTTCTCGTCATCAATAGACACAGCATATTGCAAGCTTTTACTGCCCGTAAAATCTATAGTAGGAGAAAGGTATACATGAAGGTCTGCCAAACCTGTATCAATTGTATTGATCTGGTACTGCAAATGCGCACCACTACCACCAGGCTTTTGCAAGGGTGCAGTAGAAGGCGAGATTGTAACGGCAGAAAGCGTACGGCCATAATCGGGTAGAACCAGCCATTGTGCCGCTGCACTGCTAACCGCTTTAGTGTAATGAACAGCTTCGATCGAAACATAGCGGCTGTGTTCAACGAAGCCCTTTATTGGAGTTTTGTTGTTAACCGCGTTATAAATGTTAGCGTTTACAACTACCTTGCTTCCATCTGATGATGTAATGGTAATTGGCGTAACTTGCGAACCAGCCGGCACTTTTGCCCAATTTACATTTACCAAAATACGTTGTTGTTTGCTTACTAAACCATTTGCCGGTGTTACGGTTACCCACGGTGCAGTTTGTGTTGTAAACTTGAATGATGACTGCCCACGATTGAACACTTCGATATAGTATGGCGACTTTTGGTGCTTATTAAATTCAGGCAGTACAGCCTCATGGGTTTCCTGAGGCCACCAAGCCGTTGAACCTTCGACCGCAACACCCATTGAAGGTGCAGCAGGTAATTGTATTTCAGTTACCTCCGGCATTTTGTCTACCGGTGGTTGCTGCCAGTATGTATAACCAATGTGTGTTTGATCCATCATATGGTTCCATTTGCCACCAGCCAATTGTGTATTGTAGTATTTAGATATCTCGGCATCTTTAGCAAACAGCGTTTTAACAGCAGCGGCCTTATCATTAGCTGCTGCCCGGCCTTGCTGGGTATACCACTTGTTTAATGCAGCGTTGTAATACATCTCATTCAAATTTGAACAGGCTTGTACAGGGTGTAATACCAGTTGATAATAAGCATCTTTGTAAGCAGCAGGCATTTTTTTGTACAATTCTTCTGCTTGTGCTTGCAGCTGGTTATAATCATTTACAACATTCTCAAACTCGCTATAATTAGTGATGCTGTAAGTGTTTTGATTGAGTAATTCGGGTTTACGACGCCCGTTGTATTTAGTGTACCTGCTAATGATACTGGCTATTTCGCTGGCACGTTCAGGTCCAAATTGTTGCAAGGCCCATAAGCGGGTATATTCCTGCACACGGTTAACAGGCCATTTGTTAGGATTCCAGGCATAATCCAGAAAGAACTCTAGCGGAAACTCCATAGGCTTAAGATCACCTACGTTTACAATCCATACCTGCCGGGCATTGTACTCATATGCTAGGTGCATTTGTTCCCAAACCTTAACAATAGGATTTGTATTAAGCCATTTATAATTGCGCGGACCGCCCACATAATCATAATGATAATAAATGCCATAACCGCCTTTACGGGGCTTTTCGCCAAGCTTGGGTAACTTACGTATGTTTCCCCAATTGTCGTCGCAAAGCAGTAAGGTAACGTCATCTGGCACGCGCATACCCTTGTCATAATAGTCTTGCACCTCCTTATACAGCGCCCACATTTGCGGTGTCTGATCGGCCGGCTTCTTAGTCACATCAGCTATAATTTTACGCTGATCGGCTACAATTTTTTCGAGCAAGGCAATGTTAGTGCCTTGCTCCATGGCCATGTCACCATCGCCACGCATACCTACGGTAACAATGGTTTCGGCAGTGCCCATGTTTTCAATGCCTTTGCGCCAAAAGTCTCGCAAAACATCACCGTTGGTATTGTAATTCCACTCACCTTTGCCATAAATTTTCCATTCCTGTTGGGCACGGTCCATAGGCTCATGGTGTGAGGTTCCCATCACAATGCCATACTCATCGGCAGTGGCCCGGTTAGCTGGATCATCCACATTGAAGGCATTGCCCCACATGGCAGGCCAAAGGTAATTTCCTTTCATACGCAAAATAAGCTCAAACATTTTGGCGTACATTTTACTATTTACGCCGCCAAACTTCTCTTTGGTCCAGCCCGAAAAAGCGGGTGCTTCATCGTTAATAAATATGCCCCGATACTTAACCGTGGGTTCGCCCTGGGTGTAACGGCCGGGTATTATATACAAACTTTTCTGCTCCCTAATCGGTACATCAGCCCACCAGTACCAGGGTGATACACCAATACGGGCAGATAAGTCATACACGCCATATATGGTGCCACGTTTATCGCTGCCCGCAATTACCAATGCTTGGTCTACCCCCGGCATAGGCTTGCTTACCGTCTGTAACACGAAAGTTTCCCATTTGCCGGTAACACCGCTTACGTTTATCTTTTTGTTTTTTATAAGCTGATCTATAACCGTGCTTTTGCCAATAGTGCCTATGATAACCAGTTGCTTGCCTGCTGCTGTGCCGTTTAGTAAGTGGGGTTTTTGATGCGTCACAGCATCAATGTCATTTTGCAAATCTTTTACGGCACGTATAACGCCAGCATAATCATCGGTGCTAACCCATAAAGGCGCCGATTTACCCGCTGCACTTAATGCAAAGCTATTAGCAACGGGCTTAGCACTAACGTAACTATCATCATGTGTAGCATTGGCCTGTTGCGCACAGATTACCATGACGATAAATATGGCTGCTAGTCGTTTAAAAGAAACGAATAGACTGATAGGCGAGGAGTTCTTCATTGTTAACGCAGATAAGGAAATTATTTTTTGAAGTTTATTACCTCATAGTATGCTTTTTTAGGGAGCAGATTGGCATCAAATAGTAACGGGAAGTTTTTGCGGCCACGTACAGGGTATTCGTCAAGCCAGGTGTAGCGGTCAGACACATTCCAGAAGGTAACACCGGTTATAACCCTTTTATACTGGCGCAGTACCTCAAAAACCTCTTTATACTTAGCTATTTGTTTTTGCTCCAAATCGGGCGTTAATTCGCCTTTTTCGCCTGGGCGTAGTGGGCGGCGTTCTTTTTCCCAAGGATATATTGATACGTCGAGCTCAGTTATCTGTACCTTAAGACCTAATGATGCAAACTTTTGTATTGTATTGCGGAGTTCTGTTGCAGATGGTTCCTGTAACGACCAGTGCGCCTGCAAGCCTACTGCTTGAACCGGAACTTTAGCATCAACCAGTTTTTTGAGCAGTTTATATACACGCTTCGTTTTCTCAGGGCGTTCAGTATTATAATCATTATAAAAAAGCACTGCTTTCGGATCTGCCTCATGCGCATACTCAAAGGCTTTCACAATAAAATCTTCTCCGCATATCTGATACCATAGGGAATTGCGAAGGAAGTTTTTCGGATCATCATCAATGGCCTCATTAACTACATCCCACGCGTAAATCTTTCCTTTGTATCGGTTAACTACTGTAAAAATATGGTCGTGTAATCGTTTAAGAAGTAATTTTTTACTCACTTGTTTGCCTGTACTGTCTTTAAACAGCCAATTAGGTGTCTGTTCGTGCCAGCATAAGTTATGACCACGCACCCGCAGCCCATGTTTCTGCGCAAAATTTACTATGGAATCGGCATCACGCCAAAAATAGCGGTCCTCTTGAGGATGGATAGGTCCCATTTTCATGGCGTTCTCAGGCGTAACACTGTTGAACTGTTGCAGTATAAATTTGCCCTCATCTCCCTGCAAATGGCGGGGGGCAACAGCAACACCTATAGGGAAGTAGTTTTTATAATAATCTTTTAAGCCTTTACCCACCTTAGTGCCTGCGGTAGTTTGAGCCTGAGCTATTTGTAATGCCATGCTGCCAGTTAACAGCAATGCTGTAAGCCTTATTTTCATGAATGGATGTTTATAAATGGTGTTTTACCGATAGGAATGCAATCGATTGCAAATATAACGGTTAGAAACAATTTTGCAACTTGATAAAGACAATAATTGGGATTAAAAGGCTTCTCCTAAATTTAGCCTGATTGATGAATATCCTTTGCTGAATCCGTAATCGATAGCGATATTGGTGTTGGATGCCTTATTAAATTTGATACGCAAACCGCCGCCGCCAGCAGGATGGAAATAATTAAACTGCCTTGTATCGGGTTCGCTAACAGTGGTCATATTGGCAAATAATACAAAGCCTAAAAGACCATTGCGTGTTATACTGCGGCGATATTCAGCTTCGGTATACCATAAGCTTTGCCCACGGTAACGATTTTGTTCAATGCCCCGGCCCGAGCGGTTGTAAAGGTCCCAGCCAATACTGGGCAAGCTTAAATAAGGCGCTCCCCTGTCAAGCGTAGTCCAATAATAGGTCCATAAGGCCAGGGTATTTTGCCGCGTAGTGTTATGCGGACTCAAAGATATGTATTTGCGCATGTCCGCATACAAGGAATGCCATACCCGGTTGCTACCCAAAACCGGCGTATTTAACCTATAAACCAGATTAGAATAACAACCCGGCAAAGAGTTGATGGAATTGTTACGGGTATCGTAAAGCAAGTTAAGCGATATGCCGGAGGAGAGTGAGTTTTGACCATATTCCGTCCCGAAGGCATAGTCTGACAGGTCTTGAAGATTGGTGCCCTCCTGCCGCGTTTTAATACGCATGTGGTAATCCATGTTATAACCTACACCCGCAAAAAAGTAGGAGGTAACGCGCCGCAACAAACTCTGGTAAAACCTTACGTATTTGTAATCAACCCGCATGCGGTTTTCTTCGGGCTGGTTACCGCCAAGTCCCCATGTATCTTGTGGATAAACCATAAACCGGGTATCGCCCGATAAAAACCACTGATTGTTTTTAAACCATATACTGGAACGTAACGGCAAACCAAATCGACCTTTAAAATTAAAATATGGAGTGAACGTAAAGCTCGATAAATTGGTTGTTTGCTGATCGCCTAGATAAAAGCCAGCTGTAGTGGAGGTGATAAACATTTTGCCACCCCCATCGGGTATTGTTGATGCTGTTGGCAGGAATGAGAAGAATACTTTGTCTTGTGCCGGGTTGAGGCTTACTGAAGATCTGGTTTTTGGCTTGAAAACAGCTTTAAAAACATCAAGTAGATCCTTTTGGCCTGTTGTATCGGTACGTACTTGTTTAAACGTAGACACCATAGCGGTATCCTGTGCAATTAATGCTCCTGGTATAAAAAAACATAACGCTGATATAATTAAGTACGTTTTTATCATCCCCTAATTGAAGCAGCAGTAATTGAAATAAGCCAGTTGCAGTTTATGTGCATAAAGTAACTGATGTTGCCGATTGTTTAATTGATTGTAATTAACAAAATAAAAAGTAATATTGCAATAGCATGACAGTTTTTGCGTCATTTAATTTTCCTTCTCTGAGCGAGTCGCGTGCTTCCTCATAAGTCATTTCTGTTATTTGTATTGCTTCGCCTTCATCAGGTAAGCCACCGCCATCGCCGCGCTCGTCGTTGTCATTATATGGCGCTATAAACAGATGCACAAACTCTGTAATGCCACCGGCTGATGTGTATACGCCACCAACCCTTTTTAAGTTGGTCACTTTGCAGCCTAATTCTTCTTCGGCCTCGCGTATTGCTGTGTATTCCGGGGTTTCACCCTCGTCAATCAATCCGGCACAAGCTTCTACCAAGTAGCCGGTTTCGTTATTATTTAAAAAAGTAGGTAATCGAAACTGTTTAGTGAAGAGGAATTTTTGCTGCGCTGCGTTATAGAGTAGTACAGCCGCTGCATCAGGCCTGTGATACACTTCGGCCTTCATATCTATCAGCTTTCCGCTGTTATCTGGCTTTTTATAGTCAACGTTTTCTAGCAAAAATTTGCGTTCTGATAGTTTTTCCCTGTTAATAATTTGAATCGCTGTCATGGTAAAAATTTAAATAAAAACAGAGGTGCTATACTTTAAGTTTCAACAACGGCATGTTATGCACAAAAAAAGCTATCATCTAACTGATGATAGCTTTTGAAGTTTTTGTTGGTTACCAGATTATTTGTAAGTTCCGTATTTTTTGTAGTACTGTTTTTTGGTGTGATGAGCACGATAGTAAGCCCGCTTTCTTTTTTCTTCATTACGACGGTGTTCATTGCCTATAATGTATCCACCGCCAGCACCAATGGCACCACCTATCAGCGCACCTTTAACATTATGACCTATCAGGGTACCAGCAACCGCACCACCTGCACCACCTATCAAGGCACCTTTAGCTTGCGAGCTCATGCCTTTCTTTTGTTGAGCGAAAGAAACATTAGCAGCGCTAATTATAAAAGTGAATATCAATCCGAATAACAAAATGGTCTTTTTCATAAGTGTATTTATTAAGTATCTCTTGTATATATATGATGCAAACTGTAAGCCAAGGTTTAATTTTAAAGTGGTCTGCACAAAACAGCAGATTATTTTATACCTCAAATAAGTAGTATGGACACGAGTAACCAGCTTTAACTAAAACAGGTTTAGCAACGTTAAAAACTTTGATATTGATGTTGTTAATCTGTCCTTCGAGGGTTCCAGCGTGAGCATGCCCATGAAAGGCAGCCGCTACATTATTACGTATAAGCGTCTCTGCCAACCGCGATGAACCTAAGAAGGGAAAAATCTCCTCCGGTTCGCCTACTACGGTCGCCTTAATTGGCGAATAGTGTAAAACAGCTATTTTTTTGTCGACCTGGTGGTCTGAGTCTAATTTTTGCAAAGCGCGCTCCAAGTGCAAAGCCTCGTCTACAGACTCTTGCACATAAGCCTTGTTTGCATCCTCGCCAAACATAGTAAGCAAATAGCGGTCAAATCCGCCGCCAAAGCCTTTTACGCCGGCAAATCCAATACCACCAATAACAATGGCTTCGCCATCAAGCACATGTACATTATGATTTTGTATGGCCTGCCGTATCAATTTATGACGGCCCTTTTCATAGTCATGATTGCCTAACACACAAATCACCGGAATGGTGCAGGCCCTAAGCTCGTTAGCTAATATCTGAGCTTCGTCTTCGTCCCCTGTATCGGTAAGGTCGCCGCAAATAAGCAGTACGTCGGCGTTGGTTGATACCTCCTTAAAATAGTCTACCCATTTGCCGTGGTCTGTTTCTTTAACGTGGATGTCGCCAACAGCAGCTATGCGGGTTATTTTATGCTCTTCCATAAAGTATTAAACAGTCTTTATCGTATACGATTTATAGTCCCAGTCTTTTATGTCAACACTGTATTGTGTTTGGTCAATCATCGGGCCACGGCATACTTTTTCCTCCGGCGATGGTAAGTCGAATTGCTCGGCGGCCCGGCGTAGCAACTCATCATACAGCCAGCGAGGCACAATCTCCTGGTAATCGGCCGGATAAACGAACTGGAACATCACTAACTGTGCAAGTAGCAATTGCCAGTGCTGGTCCAGTCTGAACAAAAGATGATGCCAGTCCAGATTTTTGCCATATTGTACAAGCAGGTGGTTAATATCAGCGCCATCAAAACGTTCGCGGTTTTGAACATATATCTTGCTCCATATCAACTCTTCCGGACCAAGTAATTTCAAATTGCGGTCAAAAAAGCTGGCGTCTACGGCACGTTCAAACCAAGTGTCATCAACCTTACATATATTGTTTACAGTATCAAAAATAAGGTCAATAAAATACTCACCTTTGTAAATTTTGGCCAGCCAGCGCGCATCTGTAAATTGGGTTTCGTAACCACGGTCGCCAAAGTATTTTAATATACGCGGACAGTCAGATGACTTGCAATACACATCAATATCTTTCGTGTCGCGGTATATTCCGCTGTAATGAAATATGGCAAAAGCGCCTCCCAGCAAAAATTCAATTCCGCTATCCTTTAAATGGTCAAGCGCTTCCTGGTAAAAAGCAATCGCTTCTTCGTCTTCGTTAATTCTCATATTTTAGTGTTGGTAGCAAGTTAGCCGGTTAAATTAACGGGCGGTTAACTGTGTGTTACCCTCTACAACTTTAAAACCTATTATTGTGTTTGCAATAGAATCTTCAAAGCGCTAAGTTTTCATTGTATGGTTAAACAAGTATTTCAAAACAGCTTGATTCATTTGGCGTTATGTTATTATACAAGCGCACAAGATACTGTAGATGGATATTTTCAAGGCCGAGAAAGTTAACGCCAGCATAGAGATACAAGAAGAGATTGCACATACACAAGTAAGCTGGCTGTTACAGAAGGTAGCGTGGGTGTCATTGTTTGTGATAGTAGCACTGGTAATTGCCGGGTTATTTGGTGATGGGGCGGCCAGTTATAAATCAGTAAACCAAGGCCACTTTAACGTACAATACGATCAATTATTTAGGTATCAGGCCGAAAAAATGATCAGGATTTCATCAAAGAGTCAAACCATAAAAACGGTTGCCATTGCGCAATCCCTAATGAATTACTTCAAGATTTCGCAAATAATTCCGGAACCAACCCGCAGCTACATCGTGAAAGACAAGCGTGTTTACGAGTTTTATGCAGACCGGAATTTTACGATTGCTTTTTATTTAACTCCAATGGAACACGGGTCTGTTAGCGGTAAAATTGAAGTAAATGATGAGGTATTCGATATCAAGCATTTTATTTATCCATAATACAAAGCAGCAATGGAGTTAGTTATCAGGGGTGTGTTTATGTATTTGTTCTTAATGGTTATAGTGCGTGTCATGGGTAAAAGAACCATGGCTCAGGCCAGTACCTTTGATTTCGTGCTGCTATTAACCATTAGCCAGGTCACGCAACAGGCTTTAGTTGGAATGGATTACTCATTAACAGGCGCTGTAATTTTAATTATCGTCTTTGTAGCCGTAAATGTTATTTTTTCGGTTATCAAAGGGAAGTGGCCGTTCTTTTCCAAAATGATGGAAGGCACATCGCTCATATTAGTTGATAATGGAAAAATGCTGCCTATACGCATGAAGCATTCGCAGGTTGCGGAGGACGATATTATGCTGGCGGCAAGATCTACACATGGCCTAGAACGTGTAGAGGAAATAAAATATGCCGTTTTGGAAAAGGATGGCACCATATCTATTATACCTTATAAGTCTGAAAGCTGATTTGCTCTAGCACCGTTTAGGTAAGATAATGGAATTTTAAGATAATATTGTGGAATACTTTTTATTGAAATGATAGGTATTTAAATTGGTAAATTGTATAATTGTACATCTGACAATTAAAACCAATTTTCCTGATTTTGAAAAAATACGTCTTACTCTTATTAGCGGGCATGAGCTATAACAGCTTTGCCCAAAAAACGGCAAGTATTACAGTAAGTAATAACTCTAAAGATACCATCAGCCGTCACATTTACGGGCAGTTTGCCGAACACCTCGGCCACGGCATTTACGGCGGTTTTTGGGTTGATAAAAGTTTGCCCGTACAAAAGCAGGATCGTATCCGTTTGGATATTGTTAACGCGCTTAAGAAGATTAAAATTCCAAACCTGCGTTGGCCGGGCGGATGTTTTGCCGATGAATACCATTGGCGCGATGGTATTGGTTTGCGCGCACAACGTCCCAAAATGATTAATACTAATTGGGGCGGGGTAGTAGAAGACAATAGTTTTGGTACGCACGAGTTTCTGGAGCTTTGTAAGTTGCTGGATACAGAGCCCTATATATCAGCTAATGTGGGCAGCGGTACGGTTGAAGAGATGTCGAAGTGGGTGGAGTATTTAAACTTTGACGGTTTAAGTCCGCTCACAACCTTGCGTAAGCAAAACGGGCACCCTGAATCTTACAAAGTAAAGTTTTGGGGAGTTGGTAACGAGAGCTGGGGCTGTGGTGGCAGTATGACTGCAGAGCACTACGCCGACGAGTACCGCCGTTATGCTACTTACTCGCGTGATTATCCTAACGCGCGGCTTCGCAAAATAGCTTGTGGCGCTAGCGACGGCGACTACAACTGGACGGAAACCATGATGAAAAACGTTGGTCCGGGTCGTATGTGGGGTTTGTCATTACACAGCTACACCTTACCAACAGGAAAGTGGGGCGACAAAGGCCCGGCTACCGGCTTTGGCGAAAAGGAATATTTCAACACCATTAACAATACCTTGCGCATGGAGGAATTTGTTACCAAGCATTCCGCTATTATGGACAAGTACGATCCTAAAAAGCGTGTGGCTTTAGTTGTGGATGAATGGGGTGTATGGACTAATGTTGAACCCGGTACTAACCCAGGCTTCCTGTATCAGCAAAATAGCTTGCGTGACGCACTGGTAGCCGGTACCAATCTTAACATTTTTAATAATCACTGCGATCGTGTAAAGATGGCCAACCTGGCACAAGCAGTAAACGTGCTGCAATCATTAATATTAACCGATAAGGAAAAGATGTTGCTAACACCAACGTATTACATATTTGATATGTATAAAGTGCATCAGGATGCAAAATACCTGCCTATACAACTCAATACGCCCGACTACGAGTTTGACGGCAAAAAGCTGCCGGCGGTAAACGTATCTGCTTCACAGGACAAGGCCGGCAAAATCCATATTACACTGGTGAACCTCGATGCACATAACACTATTGAAGTAAGCACCGAGTTGAAGGACATAATGTGGAAAAATGTAAGCGGACAGGTATTAACTTCTGGCAGCACGGCCGATATAAATACGTTCGCCAAGCCGCTAAACATTGTTCCTAAACAGTTTAATGCTGCAAAACGTAACGGCGACAAACTAGTTGTAAGCCTGCCTGCAAAATCAGTAGTTGCATTGGAGTTGTTTTAAAAATACATACTTTTACAACAAGCCCTGTTTGAGTCATCAAACGGGGCTTTATTTTGCCCATGAATAATATAAAGATACAACTGCATCAACTATGTGTTGAGGTGGTACAGCAACGAATGAACGCTGCACAAATGGCGATAGCCGAGGCACAACAAGCAGCTAACGATGACACTAAAAGCAGTGCCGGCGATAAATATGAAACCGGAAGAGAAATGGCGCAGCAGGAGACCAACCGCAACCTTACGCAACTAAACGAGGCCAACAAGTTGATGGTAGCACTTAATCAAATTGGCACCAGCGGCAAATCTGCAACTGCTGAGGCAGGAAGCGTCGTGATAACCAATAACGGCAAATTCTATCTTTCCATCAGCGCTGGTACATTAAATCTAAATAATGAAACTTATTTCGCTATATCACCCGCGTCTCCGATAGGTATAAAGATGAAGGCGTGCAAGAAAGGAGATGAGTTTATTTTAAACGGTAAGTCTTATAAAATAGAAGAGATTATTTAATGCAATGTTCTGAGCCGGAACTACCCGGTTCAGAACGTTGATGGTAAGATTATAATTTTACACCCCGCAAAAACTCTTCAACTCCCATACGCTTTTTACCCTCAAGCTGCACATCGGTTACTTGCACATAACCGTCGGTGCAGGCAAATTTAAGATAGGTCTTACTATCAGTTAAATAGCTGGCTGGCTGGCCTTGGGGCTGCACTTGTTCCTTTACACTTTTATAAATTTTAAACACTTTTCCATTCAGTTCGGTATAAGCTGCGGGGTAGGGGCTTAAGCCACGTATAAGGTTGTGTACCTGGTTAACAGGGTGGTTCCAATCTATGCGACAATCTTCTTTGAAAATTTTAGGGGCGTGTTTTAGTTCTTGTCCCTCCACCAGTTGCTCCTGAGGCTGTTCTGTATAACGGCCGCTTTCAATAGCTTTCACTGTTTTTACCAGCAAGCCAGCACCTTTATTCATCAGCCTGTCGTGATATTCGCCTGCCGTTATTTCATCGTCAATCGTTATTTTCTCTACAAACAGGATATCGCCGGTATCAATCTCTTGTTTCAGAAAAAATGTAGTAACGCCGCTTTCCTTTTCGCCGTTGATGATAGCCCAGTTAATTGGAGCAGCACCGCGGTATTGCGGCAGCAGAGAGGCGTGTAGGTTAATTGTGCCCTTGGACGGCATATTCCAAACCACTTCTGGCAGCATACGGAAAGCCACTACCACTTGCAAGTCAGCATTCAGCGATTTCAGTTCGGATAAAAAATCCGGATCTTTAAGTTTTACTGGCTGAAGTACTTTGAGGCCTTTTGAAACGGCATATTGTTTCACGGCCGATTCGCTAAGCTTTTGACCACGCCCTGCAGGTTTATCGGGTGCGGTAATAACGCCTACAATTTCGCTTCCTGCATCAAGCAATGCTTCAAGTGATGCTACAGCAAACTCGGGCGTACCCATAAAAACTATTCTCATTTTGTGCAGATGTGTATGTTGGATTTTAAGTTATAGGTTCCGGTGTCAAATACTGAGATCAGGCTATAAATCTGATCGTGAACATGCCGTTTATTGATATAACAGATATTTTTTTCTTACTTCTTTAAATTTGCTTAATGCCGGCTCCCAACTTTGACGTATTTGTTGTTCCGTTAGGCCTGCTTCAATTTGCTTTTGCAGCTTATCGGTACCTGCCAGTCTGGTAAAGTAGGCAATAAAGAACTTCGATTTTTCAGGAAAGTTTTGATAAAAGGATAATAACCATGATAGGTTTAGCTTTTTATCTTCTCGTATTTTATTGGTATCATAATTACGGTAATCAACACCAAAGCACTCCACATTTTTTTGAGGTGGGTTGTCGCTAACTCCTGGTATGCTTACTGGTGTAAAAGAAAAGTTGTACTTTCCTTTAAGCGCCGGATGGCCTACCACCTGGAAAGGGAAAGGGGTACCCCGCCCTAAGCTTAAAGTAGTGCCTTCAAAAAAGCAGATGCCGGGATAAAGCAGTATAGACTGTGCTGTGTTTAAATTAGGTGAAGGATTTACGGGTAGCGTATAAGGCAGGTTATGCTGGTAATTAAGCATCTTAACTACCTTTAGTTTGCATTTTATCCGGCCTTTCAACCAGCCCTCGCCGTTTATCATTTGGGCATATTCGGCAATGGTCATACCATGAACCACAGGTATAGGGTGCATGCCCACAAATGATTTAAACGCCGTATCCAGCACCGGTCCGTCAACATAAAAGCCATTGGGATTAGGGCGGTCCAACACCATTAGTTCAATGTTGTTTTCTGCACAAGCTTCCATCACATAATGCAGGGTAGAAATGTAAGTATAAAAGCGTGCACCTACATCCTGTATATCAAACACCATCAGGTTTATGCCTTTTAGATCGGCGGGGGTAGGCTTGTTATTTTTGCCATATAAAGAAACCACCGGAATTTTGGTCTTGGCATCTACCTCATTGCTTACAGTGGCACCGTCACTTGCGTTGCCTCTAAAGCCATGCTCCGGGCCGTATATCTTGGTAATTTGTATACCCACCTTTACCAGGCTATCTACCAAAGCAATTTTTTTTGCACCAATAATTGAAGTGGGATTAACCACCATACCTATCTTTTTACCCTTTAAGTAAGACAAGTAAAGCTGTGTTTCATTAGCCGCCGGGTTTGCCGCAACGTAACTACCAGAACCTGCCTTACCTGCAGCCGGTTTTTTTGCTGTATTTGCTAAGTTAGCTGTTAGCGGTTTTTGAGCGCATGTTGGCATCAAATTAATAAATAGCAAACTTATTGCGAGGCTGATGTTTTTAATGTAGGTTATCATAAGTTGTGATGCTTTGCGGTGCAAGGCAGATGCTTAAACATCGGTCTTAAATACGCATATTTGCGAAAGTACAAAAAAACTGTTTGCCTTGAATTTTTCATCCTTTATTGCTTCGCGGCTTACGTTCCAAAGCAAGCGCACATTTTCCAAGCTAATCGTGCGCATTGCCATTGTAGGCATTATGCTTGGTTTGGGCGTAATGATACTTTCTATTGCTATTGTTAAGGGCTTTAAACGCGAGATACGCGAAAAAATAAGAGGATTTGCCGGCGATATCCAGGTCACAAAATTTGATAATAATTTCTCTTACGAGAATTCGCCGTTTATGATCGATCCGGCTTTTGCAGCAAAAGCGAAAGCGGACCCCTACATTAAAGGGATTATGCCTTACGCTACCAAACCGGCCATTATAAAAGCCAATGATGAGATTGAAGGCGTTGTATTAAAAGGGGTTGATAAGAGCTATGATTGGACGATCTTTAAAAACACTCTTGTTGAAGGCAAGGTGATCAACTTTGCCGATTCGGCCGAGGCGCAAAAGCAGATCATGGTGTCCAGTCATACGGCCTCAAGGCTAAAACTGAAAGTTGGAGACGACTTTTTGATGTACTTTATACAGGAACCCATGCGTAAGCGCAAGTTTACCATTGTTGGTATTTTTAATGTAGGGGTAGAAGAGGTTGACAAAACTTTCGTAATTGGCAGCTTGTCGGTAATTCAGCGACTAAACGACTGGACTTACCGCGAAGCAGGTGGTTACGAAATGCAAGTAAAGGATTTTGACCAGCTAACTGAAGCTAACGAAAAATTAAGCGCTTACTTGCCAACTTACCTCCGGTCATACACGGTTGATCAAACTTATCCCACAATATTTGAATGGCTTAGCCTGCTTGATGTAAATACAAGAGTGATGTTGATACTAATGACTATTGTAGCAGTCATTAACATGATATCGGCTTTGTTGATTATGATTTTGGAGCGCACATCCATGATAGGAATGTTCAAAGCATTAGGCGCAACAAACTGGCGTATACAGTCCATTTTTTTATATAACGCCACTTACCTTATTGGGATGGGTTTATTTCTGGGTAATTTATTCGGTTTAGGCTTTAGCTGGTTTCAGCACCGTACACACTTCTTAAAGCTCGACCAGGCATCTTACTATATGAATTTTGTACCTATTGAGCTGAGTGCATGGGACGTAGTTTGGCTTAACGTGGGTACCCTGGTTATTTGCTTGCTGGTTTTACTGCTACCCTCTATGCTGGTTAGTAAAATATCGCCGGTTAGGGCAATACGCTTTAAGTAAGCTTATTTTTTTGCCCCCTGAAACTTTAGCCTTAGGTTAATGCCACCCGCGCCAAAACGTATTTGCTGCGAACCCAAGCCACTAAGCGGATAATTAAAAAATGGTTCGATCACCAAACGATTGCTACTGGTAATTTGGTAACCCATTCCCATCGAGATGTTTAACATACGGCCAAAGCCAAACTGCGTGAAGCTTTTTCGGGTGGATGCGTCAGGAATTTCAGGTGAAAATCCTAACACGTTAGCACTGTTATCATATTGATAACGATAGGTTTCAGTAATAAATGTACCTGAACTCAAACCGGCCGATATATAGCTATCCGATTTTTTTGGATTAAATTCATACTTAATATTTACGGGTACATCTAATCCAGTTAAACTCACATTGTATCCCGTTACAACCGGGTCGGGAGCTACTCTTTGACCTACAAAGCCCAGTACCGGTGCTGCAGAAGCGGCCGGGTAGTCACTTGCTTTAGCCCGGCTAACACCTATGGCCTCGTTTAATATGCCCGTTTTAGCCGGTTGGCCGTTATAATTTAAAGTGTTTTTGCCTATGGCTATGCCGGTACTTAATTTGAAGTTGCCTGCCAATTTTATATCAGTAGTAAAACCTGCGCCTGTATTTATTTGGCTTTTGCTGCCTTCGGCGTAATTGAAATACGTAGCAGCATATACACTGTAAAGCACTTTTTTATCGGCGGGTGAATTGTTGTCTTTCGCCTTTTTACCGGCGTCCTTATTTTGCTCATTAGCCAGGTAAACACTCATAGCCGATTTACTTACGTCGGCCGAATCTTTAATATCGGCAGCATTTATTTTATTGCTATGCGTTGGCACATTGTTTTGTTGGGCAGCAAGTATGTTGGAGCTTACTGTTTGTAAACTATCCGGCTTTTTAACAGGAACTAAGGCTATTGCAGTACTAGTGGTTTTGTTTAACTGCTTTTCGTTAACTAAGCCTTCATTGTACCGCAGGCTGTTACCGGATACTGGTTGCTGCGCCAATTTATCTGGCTCGTTCAAATGCTTATCCGGTGCAGGAACAGAAGTGGGCGAGGTAGACAGCTTGTTGCCATTTGTAAAATAATTACGCTTTACAGGCCCTAAATTGTGTTTTTGCAAACCGGCATATTTTTTTTGTGCTGAATCTTTTGCAGCGGCACGATACTGATCCGTTTGTTCAGGTGTTATGTTTGTCTGTGAAATGGAATCTTTAGTAGTACGTGGCTTGCGTTGTGTTTTAACAAAGCTTTGATCTGCTTTTTGGGGCTCATTATAAAACCATAACCCAAACAGGCATAGTATGAGCAAGGTAGCGGCAGCGCTCCACCATATAGGTGCCATGCGGCGTTTCTTTTCTAATGGAAGCTTTTCGCGCAGCAACTGCCAGCCTGCTTCGGCAGGGGCGGTATCTTCGTAATTGTCAAATACCTCGCTAATGCGTTTCCTCAATTCATTATCCAAAGGCTCACTCATGGTTATGTGCTTCTGTGGTTAATGCCTTTCTTAATTTCTCTTTGGCCCGGCTCAAGTATACTCTTGATGAGCTGGAGGGGATGTTCAACATTTCGGCAATTTCATCATGGTTGTACCCATCAATTTCATACATATTAAATATGGCACGTTGCAGGGTGGGTAAACCATCCATTAGTTTTAAAATATCTTTTGCGTTCAACTCCTGTATAGCTGTATGATTATGACCAATATGGTTGGCATATTCCATATCGGTATGCAGCTGATATTTTAAATCCTTGCGCCGCCTGTCAATAGCTGTATTAATGATAATTCGTCGCAACCAAGCCTTAAATGACCGGTCGGGGTTATAGGTTTTGATGGTGTTAAACACCTTAATAAACGAGTCGTTTACTACTTCCAATGCATCATCCCGACTATCGCAATAGCGTAGCCCAACGCCCATGGCATAGCCATAGAACTGCTTATATAACCGTTCCTGGTACTTTATGGCGCCTGTAATGCAATGCTGTATCAGTTCATGCTCAGCATTGCTGTTGGGGTCGAGCATTCAGCAATGTATAGTTGACAAGTCTTTACGTGAAAGACTTTTTGTAATTTATTTTTTTAGTTTATAGAGATAGATCAGCGTATCTACTGGATAGGTACTCGCAGCAAATTCCAAATTGGTGCCATTATAAACATACTGATAAAGACCATGCAAATGGTATTTAGGTAAATTTAAACTGTTTGAGCCAATTGGAACAGTGCTGTCAATCCACTCCATATACGATTGGTTATAATTAAACTTGCCGATGCTGCCGGCATGTTTGGTGGTGTCACCTGTCACCTTAAAAGTGTTGCTTACCAAATCAAGCACTATCTCTGCTTTTACCGTATCTTTTACCTGAGTGTTAGCGTTTCTATGTATCCTGTAAAACTGACCTGTAAATTTACCTTGAGGTTGTACCACAGGTGTAGTATCGGAGTTGTCTTTCATACAACCCGAGCTGATAAAGATTACCCCTGATAATACTTGTAGTAGTAGTTTTTTCATAACGTTTGCTCGTATATATAGCCATTACGATAAAACATCATGAAGTGTAACACCTGTACTCGAAAATTATAACTGCTTTGCTTCGTTCCAATAAACATCCATTTCGGCCAGGGTCATATCCTGTAACTTTTTGCCCTTGGCAGCAGCCTGGCTTTCCAGGTGCTGAAAACGTTTTATGAATTTCCGGTTGGTTTTTTCGAGTGCATTCTCAGGGTTTATGTTAACAAAGCGGGCGTAATTTATAAGGGAAAAAAGGAGATCCCCAAACTCGCTTTCGGCACGGTCCTGGTCTATAACGGTGTTGTCCTCTGCGTTATATTCGTTCCGGAACTCGTGCATTTCTTCTTCCACCTTTTCCCAAACCTGGCTTTTGTCCTCCCAATCAAATCCAACACCGCGGGCTTTTTCTTGTATACGTGCTGCTTTTACCAGTGCCGGCAATGAGGCGGGCACACCACCCAGCACCGATTTATTGCCTTCTTTAAGTTTAATTTGTTCCCAATTGCGCTTTACATCCTCTTCATCATTTACATCTACATCACCATAAATATGCGGGTGGCGGTTAATAAGCTTGTCGCAAATGCCGTTCAGCACGTCGGTTATGGTAAACGAATTTGTTTCGGATGCAATACGTGCATAAAATACCAGGTGTAGCATAATATCACCCAACTCTTTCCTGATCTCATCCATATCGTTACCTAAAATGGCGTCCGACAATTCATAAGTTTCCTCAATGGTAAGATGACGGAGGCTTTCGATTGTTTGTATTTTATCCCACGGGCAGTTCTCGCGCAAATCATTCATAATCGTGAGCAGGCGGTCGAATGCAGAAAGCGGATTATTAGCGGTATCGGGAGGTGTTATTGGCATAATGCAGTTTTTTACAAAAGTACATATTGCCGGTTAAGATAAGCCTTTGGCAAAGCAATAAAACTCCTGGTATATGAGATAAGCAATTGCTGATTTAAGTAGGAAAAGTTTTTATGTAGGGCTTACAGCGCGTAGCATTTCGCGTTTACCTGGTGCGCCAGGGGCCTTCTCTACTTTAAAGCCTAAAGATTTGAATTGCCTTTTCAGGTTGCCGGTAATGGCGTAGGTTACAAACACGCCACCGGGCTTTAAAAACTTAATGGTGTGGTCAATTGCCGCCTCATCCCACATTTCGGGCTGATGTACAGCCGCAAATGCGTCGAAGTAAATAACGTCAAACAGTTGTGTAGTGGAGAAAGTAAGCAGTTGGCTATGCGCTATTTCAAGTACTGTTGAGTTATTAATTGGGACTGCTTCTTTTAATGCTTGAGCATAATGCGTTTTAAAGCTTTCCCACAGCGCCGGCGATATATACGCATCATAACCGGTATCAGCAATCATGGTTGTACTTAGTGGGTAGGCTTCGATGCCGGTATATTTAAGCGGTATTTGTTCAGCGATACAAAAATCTGCACTGAGCAAAAAGTTTAACCCTGTGCCAAAGCCTACTTCAAGCACTGATGCAACGTTTTTGCCGCTATTGTCTAAAAAATAGCGCAAACCTGAGTTAAGAAACACGTGCTGGCTCTCCTGTAAAGCACCGTGCCGCGAATGGTAATTTTCGCCAACTTCGGCATTGTAGATTGTCTTGGAGCCATCGGCAGTGGTAACTATAGTTAGATGATCACTCATGCAGTTGTTCTCTAAAGTTTCATTGGTTGTGATGCTTTCGAATAAATAGTTTGGTTAAGTGTTACTAGTAACGCTTCTAAACGCGGTCACGGCTTCACCTAAGTCATAAACCACCACGGTGGTAATCTTGGCAGCAATAATGCTTTGTGCAGCAGCGGAGCGGTAACCAGCGGCACAATGAACTACTATAGGTTTATCGGCTGGTATTTCATTTAAGCGCTTACGTAGCTCAGGTAAAGGAATGGTAAGCCCGTTCTTAAATAGCAGGCCAGCGTCTATCTCATTCCAGTTACGTGTGTCAATAATAGTATAATTATTGGGGTTGGCTTTAAAATCATCTAAATCTAATTCGGGAGAGGTCTCAACAGCTGCAGCCGGCGTGATTAAAGCGCCTTTTATTTGCTGTTCATAACCAATTTTGGCTGCCCGGCTTAATGCTGCATCCAGCTTTGCTTCGTCAGCAGCAATGAGGTAGAAAGGCTCTCCTGGTTCAATCACTGCGCCCAGCCAGGTTTCAAATTTGCCTTGTAATTGAAGGTTTATAGCATTTTTGATATGACCTTTATTAAAATCGGCCTTGTTGCGTGTGTCCACAACCAGCACTCCTGCATCCAGATTTGTGTCAGGCAATAACTTAGGCACATTCGCTAAACTTTGTGCGTATGCAGGTGCTCCGGTTTTATTCAGCTCAACATCGTAGCCAAAATACAGGGGCATAAAAGGCTGATCTGCAATTAAGTCATTAACAAATTTCAATTCATCCATCAACTGCAAGGCAGAATTCTCCCGCAGCTCACGTCCTATAGTGCTTTGCAAGTCCTGACTCATGCTTTTACCACACAATGAACCCGGACCGTGGGCCGGATATACTACTACCTGCTTAGGTAGTTTCATTAGCTTTTGGCGGGTAGTGCGGTACATCTGCCGGGCTAAATCATCTTTTTTAGCGGTGATATTGCCAGCTTCTTCGCGCAGGTCGGGTCTGCCAACATCGCCTACAAACAAGGTGTCGCCACTGAACAGGGTAGTGGTCTGGCCGTTCTCATCTTCTACCAGAACGCAAATAGAATCGGGTGAGTGACCGGGCGTATTCAATGCCCTTAATTTAATATCGGCCAGCGTTATTTCATCGCCTTCATCGAATGTTTGGTGCGGATAAGTTGCGCCCAACAAGTGACTTACATATATGGTAGCTCCGGTGGTTTCGTGTATCTCCAAGTGAGAGCTTACAAAATCGGCGTGGGGGTGCGTTTCAATCACGCCTACAACATTGGCTTCATGCAGTTCTGCAAAATCATAATACGGCTGCGGATTGCGCGCCGGATCAATAACAATTACCTGGCCTGCACGCAAAATTGCATAAGAAGCATGCGCAAGGTCGGTGTCGTAAAATTGATGTATCAGCATAGGTGCGCAAAGATAAGTTTTACAAGTAATTATGAAATATGCAAGACTAATGGTTTGGTCAGTAAAGTGCCATGATATGTGGTAGTTGTGCGGCCGTTTAAAAAAACAGGCGTAACCATGCACACACAATGGCTGGTTTTGCGTTTATGAATAGAATTTATTTAAAGGCCACGCCGCACATTTCTTACGTTCGGCTTAGATGATTTCGGCTTTAATTATTGAAGAAAATGACTAGATACATTGCTATAACTCTCAGCCTTGCCGCTTTATTGTTCTCATCGTGCAGTCAAAAAATGAAGATGGTAAAAACACCCAAAGCCGATTCATTAGCGGTTGAAGCCGTTTGGAAACAATATGTAAAGGCTTTGTCTGGCAAAAATGCAGGCACATTAAAGCGGTTGTCGCTAAAACAGGTGTATTGCCAGCCATGCGCCATACAGGCCGGTACAGGAGACCTGGTAAGTGCCGATGCTTTTGTTAAAAATATTCTGGCTAGTTTGCCCAAAACCCAATTGTGGACCGCCATCAAAACCTCGCGACACTTAATTGTAACCGAAAAAATAAAGAATTACAAGCCGCTTAATATAAACGTAAACGACGAGATACTGGACGTGTATGACATTTGGTATGTAACTAATAAGCCCGGAAAAGTTAAAGGGTATGAAAGCCAGCGTTATGCTTTTCAGTTTGTAAAAGATAGGGGACAGTACAAATTTTTTGGTTTGACTGCTGTGCAATAGACCATTACAGGTAAGGTTATCACTAATGTGCGAGGCAAAGTTTGCACGCGTAGTTTAACTAATTTGCGGGCAATGGCAGTTGCGTTTATCAAGAGCTGCTTGTTTCTTTAAGACAATAGATCTTGTTGGAAAATTATTTTTAAGCTAACATTATTAGCATCATTTATTTTTTTAATTTTGATGTAAGATGTATGCGATTGTTGATATTGAGACCACGGGCGGGCATGCCAGCGCTAACGGTATAACCGAAATAGCTATTTGTATTCATGATGGTAATGAGGTGGTGCAACGTTATGAAACACTGGTTAACCCTGGTAAGGATATTCCGGTATACATACAAGCCCTAACAGGTATCAGCAATGAGATGGTGCAACAGGCACCTTATTTTAAGGATGTAGCTTACGACATTTACAACCTGTTACAAGGCCAGATATTTGTGGCCCATAACGTCAACTTCGATTATTCATTTGTAAAATACCACCTGGGTGCAGCCGGGTACGATTTGCAGTGCAACAAACTGTGCACTGTTCGTTTAAGCCGCAAAATTATGCCGGGTATGCCATCGTACAGCCTGGGTAAGTTATGTCATCATATTGGTATTGGCAACTCGGCCCGCCACCGTGCAGCCGGGGATGCGGACGCTACCGCTGAGTTGTTCACTATGTTGCTCAACAGCGATAAAGACAATCATATTCCTGAAGCGCTTAAACAGCGCTCGAAAGAACAGGTATTGCCTCCCAACCTGCATCGCCGGTTCATCGAAAAGCTACCACCAACACCGGGTGTTTACTACTTTCATGATAATAAGGGTAAAGTTGTGTACGTGGGTAAGGCAGTAAATATTAAAAAGAGGGTGGCCAGTCATTTTAGTGGCAACAACTCTGGCGCTCAGCGGCAGGAGTTTATGCGCAATATACACCAAATCAGTTATCAGGAGTGCGGCACAGAGCTTATGGCGTTGCTAACAGAAGCTGTTGAAATTAAGCGTCTGTGGCCCAAATTTAACCGTTCGCAAAAGAAGCTGGAATTTAACTTTGGTTTATACACCTATGAAGACCAGCGTGGTTACCTGCGTATGGCTGTCGATAAACGTAGGAAATACTCCACCCCGGTACACACCTGCAGCTCGCTGCTCGAAGGGCATAATATTATGCTTAAGCTGATTGAAACCTACCAACTGTGTCCTAAGTTTTGCTTTATTCAAAAAAATAATGACACCTGTACCGGAGCAGGGCAAGAATATTGTGCTTGTACCGGCCATGAAAGTGCAGAAGCCTACAATTATAAAATTCAGCAAGCTATTGAAGGCTTAAAACAAGCCTTGCCAACATTTGCTATTAGAGACGAAGGCCGCACCAATGATGAGCACAGCTGTATATTAATAGAAAAAGGCCGGTTGTATGGGATGGGCTATATTTCACATTACTTTGATGCTAACAACATATCTCAGTTAAAAAATTACTTAACTCCATACCCGGGTAATGACTATATGCACAACATGATCATCAACCATGCCGACCGCTATCCATGGAAAAAGGTAGATTTTGCTGAGATTGCCCGGATGGCTTAATTGAGGGATTATTTTTATGGCAACGCCATCTTTTGATTATGCCTACCTATTAACTAATACACCACAAGGCAACTACCATTTGGTCTTTTAACAGCTTTCTTTTTATAAACAGCTTATTTTTAACATTGATGAAAGTACCCTTTAAGTACTGAAACAAGCGTAAGTATTTACATTTGTAATAAAACCCTCACAACTGTTTGCAAATGCCCAAAATTGCTTACATTTAGCACTCGATATTGATTAAAAATGAAATTGAATTTTAGTAATTTAGTGCTTGCAGCAGCAGTTTGCCTATCGGCTAATGCCTATGCTGCGGATGGCGGCAAAACCGGCAAAGTTAAGCCGGCCCCGCCGAGAAAGTTTATTGATCCTGCCAACATTGACCCATCGGTTAAACCTGGCGACGACTTTTTTGAGTACGCCAATGGCGGCTGGCTAAAGAGTAACACCATCCCTGCTAAAGAAACCCGCTGGGGGAGCTTCAACATTCTGAATGATGATAACAAAAAGAAATTACAAGCCATTGTTCAGGAAGTAAGTAAAACATCAGCTACAGCGCCTAAGGGCAGCATCAAACAACGTGTTGGCGATATGTACGCTAGTGCTATGGATACAATGGCTATCGAAAAACGTGGCTACGATCCTATCAAAGCCGATTTGAAACGCATTGATGCTATTGCAGACATCAACGGTGTTGTGAACGAGATTGTTTACGAGCGTGCTAATGCCATTGGTAGCCCGTTGTTTAGCTTTGGCATACGTCAGGATCCTAAAAATGTGAGTAAATACGTAGTTGGCTTAGGTCAGGGTGGTACAAGTTTACCAGATCGCGACTATTACTTAAAGTCTGATCCTCGTACTAAACGCATACAGGATGCTTACAAACAATATATAGTTGATCTGTATACCTTAACCGGTAGCAGCGCAGAGGTTGCCGCCAAAAATGCCGCTACAATTTTTGCTTTAGAAACCAAGTTGGCCGAAGCACAAATGACCCGTGTAGCCATGCGCGATCCAAACAAAACTTACAATAAGTTTGCTATTGCTGATCTGAGCAAAACTACACCTCACTTAAATTGGGCGCAATTACTGCCTAAGCTAAAGGTGAATGGCCAGGATACTGTATTGGTTTCTTCTCCATCTTTTTTAACCGCAGCTGATGGTTTATTGGCATCTACCCCGGTTGAAGATTGGAAAACGTATTTGAAATGGGGCATTTTACGCGGTTCAGCTGGTTCATTAAGCTCTCCGTTCGTACAATCTCAATTCAAATTCAGCAGTGTATTAAGCGGACAGCAGGTACAAGCGCCACGTTACGAGCGCATGACATCGTTAGTTGATGGCAGTTTGGGCGAACTGCTGGGCCAGCTTTATGTAGAGAAATACTTTACGCCACAAGCTAAAGCTTCAATGCTGGCTTTGGTAAATAACCTTAAATCTACATTGGGCGATCGTATTAAGCGCCTGGAGTGGATGACACCTGAGACCAAACAGCGTGCGTTGCGCAAACTAAACGCTTTTACTGTTAAAATTGGCTATACTGATAAATGGGAAACTTACGCTGGTTTAACTGTTGACCGTAGTGATTACTTTGGCAACCTGCGCCGCGTAAGCACCTGGAGTTATAATGATATGGTTGGTCGTTTAGGCAAACCAGTTGATAAAACTGAGTGGGGTATGACGCCTCCAACGGTGAACGCTTACTACAATCCGGTAAATAACGAGATTGTGTTCCCTGCCGGTATTTTGCAGTTTCCTTTTTATGACTTTAAAGCTGATGATGCTGTAAATTACGGTGGTATTGGCGCAGTTATAGGCCACGAGATGACGCATGGTTTTGATGACCAAGGCCGCCAGTATGATGCTGACGGAACTTTGCGCGACTGGTGGAAGAAAGACGATGCCGATAAGTTTAAATCCCGTGCTGACATGGTGGTAAATCAGTTTAATAATTTTGTGGCTGTGGATACCATGCATGTAAACGGCAAACTGACATTGGGTGAAAACCTTGCTGATTTGGGCGGTATCAATATTGCTTACGAGGCATTTAAGAAAACAAAACAAGGCCAGTCAAACACAAAAATTGATGGCTTTACGCCAGACCAACGCTTCTTCCTGTCATACGCGCAGGTGTGGAGAGGCTTACAACGTCCGGAGGCATTGGCGTTGCAGGTGCAAACGGACCCACACTCACCTGGGCAGTTCCGTACCAATGCGCCTATTACTAACGTAGATGCCTGGTATAAAGCATTTAATGTACAACCCGGCGATAAAATGTATAAAAAACCTGAGGATCGCATCAGGATTTGGTAAGGTTAAAGGCCAAACCATTTTAATATTTGTTCAAGCCCTGCTTCATATGAAGCAGGGCTTTTTTATGGTCGAAAAATAAATAACAGAATACTTAATAGGAGTAAGTTAGCGTTTGTGGTGCAGGAGTATTTTACAAGAGAGGCCTCACGAATGAACCGGAACGGACAAGGCTAACGGGTTGGCGTGAAGTTAGTTTTATCAGATCAAAGCGCAGCATCCGGACAGTTTTATTTAGCCCAACGCAAAGATTCACGAACTACTGCATTGGGAGAGTGTTATGTTATGGTTAAACACTCATGCCTAATAACAATAAAGCGTTCAACTCGGATTTCAGCAGTTGCTGCACTTATAGGAGTAATGAATGCAGCGCTTACTTACTTATGGCAATGCTACGGTACGCTAATAGCGAGTGAATAATAGGTATGTGCACTGAAATAACCTAACGCGTTGTTACTGATGTTAGATGGCGGATTGCCTGGCGTTACACCTCCACCTGGTCCGCCCCGCCTTTGTTGCCGCAAGGTAAACCAGTAAGTAAATACATCTTTATCAATATTTTGCGTTTCTACTTCCACTTGGTCGCCAGTTTTCAGATCGTCATCTTCATCGTCATCATTGGTATCCGGGTACAAATCTTCTTTGCGTATATTGCCATCCGTAAGGCGGTCGTCTGTTACATACACACGATTGCTCTGCTTGCCGTTAATGCGCATAATGTAACGGTATTGGTTTGGTTGACCTTTAGGGTCAGTATAATTTACAGATACCAATTTGCGTGTAGTGCTACCAAAAGTAACATTTGATAAACTGAGCGAGTCTATCTTTACAGCGGTAGGCATAACCGAAGTTGCCGCATAATCTTGCCCGTCAACCACTACTTTCATTTTGTAAGTTCTGCCGGTTACACCGCGCATAATCACAGCATACTGGCCCGGTGCTGTCTCAACAAACTTCCACGAATTGCCCAGGTTGTCGGTTACCCTAACGTCCGCACCTGATACGGCGGGGTAAACGTTTTTTTCTGTATAGGCTACGGAGCGGCTTATTTTAATGACCTGGTTCTCCCGCACATTGGAGATGTTACCCTCAATAACTAATTGTGACGTGGAGGTGTTGACATCAATATCAATAACCTTTTGACAAGCGCTCAGCAGTGCACCGCACAGTATGAATAAAAGCAGGTAGTATTTCAATTTCATTATCAACTTGCGTTAAAATTTAAAATTCCAGGTTACCGATGGTATTATACCAAAAAGCGAGGTTTGTACAGCTTCTGTTCTTGATGGATCGCTTGCTACATCTCTAAAATCCACAGAATAAGGGTTTTTACGGTTTAAAGCGTTATACAGCCCAAACGACCAACTCGAATGGAACCTCTTACCAGTGTCTTTACCCTCCAGTGTAGCGCTTACATCAAGTCTGCTGGTATAAGGCAGCCGGTTGGCATTACGTTCGGTGTAAAAAAAAGTAGTCATGTTACCAACCTGGTACTTGCCGGCCGGGTAGGTTACGGCATTACCGGTGTTATATATATAATTGGCCGATAAAGTCCAGTGCTTACTCATTTTGTAAATACCAACTAGTGCCACGTCATGCGTGCGGTCTTGCCTGGCCGGAAAGTAACTGCCATTGTTCAACTCATTAAATTTACGTTCTGTACGCGATAAGGTGTAGCTAATCCAGCCGCTTAGCTTGCCTATGCGTTTCTTTGCATACAATTCGAGCCCGTATGCACGACCATCACCAAACAACAATTGCGACTCTACGTTGGCATTAGCAATTAACCTTGCTGCATTTTTGTATTCGATCTGGTTTTGCATCCGTTTGTAATACACCTCTGCCGAAAATTCATAGGTATTGTCTTTTGCGTTTTTAAAGTACCCCAAAGCTACTTGGTCTGCCACTTCAGGCCTGATGTTGTTGCTGCTCATTACATACTGATCGGTAGGGGAGCTGGAGCCGGAATTGGAAAGTATATGTATATTTTGCGTATTGCGGTTATAGGATGCCTTAACCGAATTTTGCTCATTAATGGTATAACTAGCCGAAAAGCGCGGTTCGAGGTTGAAATAGCTTTGCACAAATTTACCGCCGCCATAAGTATCTGAGGAGGTAATATCTCCAATGTTGTTGTAAGTATTAAAAGTTCCAGGCCCGAGCAAGCTAAACCAACTGGCGCGCAAGCCATATAAAAGGTTAAGCCGCTGGCTAACCGCATATTCGTCTGACAGGTAAGCCGATGATTCCAGTCCGTAACGGTTCTCTATTGATAATGCGTTAAAACTTGATGTGCTGCTGGTTGATATGTCAGACGGAGCTATACGGTGATGTGTGGCTTGCAGGCCGAAGCGGAGCGTGTGCTGATTGCTAAAATACTGGAAATCTTGTTTTAGATTATAGTCGCGAATAAGAGAGGTTACCTCAAAGTTGTTGACGTCGTCAAGCAATTTTATAGCGTAGTTGTATTTGTTGTAAATGAGTGAAGTATTAGAGAAAAGGCGACTAGTGAAAACATGGTTTAAACGCAATGTGGCGGTGCTATTTCCCCAGTTATTATCAAACAGATCTTTAATGCCAATGTTATCCTGCCCAAAATAACCCGAAAGGAACACCGTATTCTTGTCGTTGAACTTATAATTCACCTTCATGTTCAAATCATAAAAGTTGAGCGTATTGCCTTTAATGGCAGTATCGGGAGATGCCTTAAGCAAAAAGTCAATATAGGTTCGTCGGGCGCTCACCATGAAAGAGCCTCTGTCTTTCACTATTGGTCCCTCCAGCTTTAACCTCGATGAAATAAGGCCGATGCCACCCTGCATTGAGAAATTCTTGTTATTGCCATCGTCCATCTTCACATCTAACACAGATGACAAACGGCCGCCGTACTGCGCAGGCATGCCCCCTTTATAAAGGTCAACGTTTTTAATAGCATCGGCATTAAAGGTGGAAAAAAAGCCTAGCAAATGAGAGGAATTGTATACCGTTGCTTCGTCAAGCAGTATTAGGTTTTGATCTGAAGCGCCACCACGTACAAAGAAGCCCGTGTTGCCTTCGCCGCCCGATTTTACACCCGGCAAAAGCTGAATAGTTTTTAATACATCTTTTTCGCCAAACAAAACGGGCAGGTTATCGAGTAATTTAATATCTATTTTTTCGACACCCATCTGTGGGCTGCGCACGTTTTCGTCTTTACGTTCCCCGGCTCTCACCACAACTTCCTGCAACTCTGACCCTGCTTTAAGCTCAAGGTTAAGCGTTGTGTTTTGATTTAATGTGATGCTTTTGGTTGTAGCTTGGTAGCTGATGTAACTTACACTTAGCGTATAGGTACCTTCGGTTCCTGTTAAAGAATAAAAGCCGTAGGCGTTGGTGGCTGTGCCCAACCGGCCGGCTGGCGATTGCAGAATAACCGATGCGCCAATTAGCGTTTCGCCGGTTGCTGCGTCGCGTACGGTGCCGCTCAAGGTGAACCGTTTTTGTGCCGAAGCAGACAGTGCTCCTAAGAGCAGGATGGTGAAAGTTAAAATGTGTAAAGGTTTAATATACATGCTTTGTAGTTGGCCGGGCAAAGGTAGTAAATTTAGTTTCAACGCATTTCGGCTTCATTTTCTTAAATACTAAACCGGGTATGTGCAGTTTTATTGTGATAATTGCAGTCCGAAATCAAAAACCAGACAACGACTGAAACATTGTACCCAGTGGAATATGTTATCAACTAACATGAGAACTATTAAGAAGATACATGCGGCGGTTTATTCGCCCATTGCCGATTTAGTGACTTACCGGGCATTGCCTACGGCCTCAGTTGAGTATATTGATCCGTTTTTATTTTTAAACCATCATGGCCCGCAGGTATACCCGGCCCGGAATAGTGGTTTGCCTTTTGGCCCGCATCCGCATAGGGGAATGGAGACCGTAACCTTCATACTAAAAGGTGATATTGCTCACAAGGATAGCAGCGGGCACGAAAGCGTTATAAAAGCAGGAGGAGTACAATGGATGCGTGCCGGAAGGGGTTTAATACATGCCGAGGTATCATCAGATGAATTTAAGCGTGACGGGGGCGACCTGGAAATATTGCAGCTTTGGGTAAACCTGCCAGCCCGATTAAAAATGGCTGATCCTTACTATATAGGTAAACAACAGCAGGATATACCCGTTTTGCAATTTGATGAAGGCAAGGTTACAGTTAACCTAATTACGGGGGAATGGAAGGACGTGAAAGGCGCTTTCGAATCGTCGACCGGTATATTTCTGAGCACGATAAACTTGAAAGCCGGGGCTGAATTGGAAGTGGCTATACCCGAAGCGCATAACATATTTTTTTATGTGATCAGCGGAGAAATTAATGTAAACGGCGCTACCGTCCGCTCGTTAAACCTGGCCGAGTTTAACCACGATAATGACTTGTTGAAAATGAGCGTTAATATTGACAGTATCTTATTATTAGGCCATGCCATGCCCTTTAATGAGCCTGTGGTGTCGCAAGGGCCGTTTGTAATGAATACCGAGCAAGAAATTATGGATGCCTATCAGGATTACAGAACAGGAAAATTTGGGTCATGGAAACATTAGCCAGCCTAAAGATTATTAAATTAGGTTAAAGGGTGTTACTGATCACTTTTATTGTAATTAATAGTAAACAAGCTCATTGCTGAGTTGTAGCTAAATTTATATCTTCAGCTTTAATATCCATTTTTAAATTAAACTTTTAATTAAGTGCGGGGTTGTATATGTTTGACAGCTCTGCACTTAAAAACTATTTATGACAGCCTCCAAATACCTGCCAACATCGCCATTAAATAAAAAAACAGTTGTAATTACCGGAGCCACTAGTGGTATTGGTAGGGCTACAGCCTTAGAGTTTGCCCGCCATGGTGCTAAAGTAGTACTGGCTGCCAGGCAAAAAGATGTTTTAGATGAAATGGTTGATCTATGTGACCGTTTGGGAGGCAAGGCGATTGCCGTAGTAACCGATGTTACCGACCCAGAATCGGTAATGCAGTTAGCAAAAGATGCCTGCATTTTTGGAGGGAGTTTAGATGTTTGGGTTAATGTGGCAGGTTTAGGCGCCTTAGGCGAGTTTACAACTATTCCTATTGAAGTGCATAACCAGGTGGTTAAGGTTAATTTACTAGGTTATATTAACGGTGCACATGCTGCGCTGACGCATTTTAAAAAGCAAAAACGAGGCATTCTTATCAATTTAAATTCAGTAGGCGGCTTTGTGGCTTTCCCTTATTCAGTATCTTATACAGCTAGTAAGTTTGGTTTGCGAGGCTATTCGGAAGCATTGCGTGCGGAGTTACAGGATTGCCCTGGTATCCACATTTGTGACGTTTTTCCGGGTTTTGTGGATACGCCTGGTCCAAGTCATGCGGCCAATTATACCGGTAAAATCTTAAAACCCGCGCCCCCCGTTGTTCCTACTTACAAAGTAGCGCACACCGTGGTATCTTTAGCGCAAAAGCCTAAAGATTCTGTTACTTTGGGAAGTGCTGCATACCTGGCAAGGTTTAGCCAATGGTTGTCGCCTAAACTAACACGTTGGTCTACTACCAAGTTTATCAAAATGTATTTAAAGAATGCCGAACCGGCCCCGGTTACTAACGGCAGCATTTTTGAATCAACCGGTGCAAACAATCAAATATCGGGCGGCTTTACTTCCAAAAAAGTAAGTAACAAAAAAGTAGCCCGCGCAGCCGGTGTAGCCGGCGTTTTATTCGGGGCACTTTATGTACTTAAAAAGTTGAGCTAAACTCATTCTAATTCTTGAGCAACTTTGTTCAGGTTATCTGCTGTAATTAGCTCGGGGGCATTAAATTGCTGAAACACAAGTTGTGATGGGAAGCGGACAAAGCCAGTACTGGTTTTAACCATAACCACACCATCTACATAGAAGTGGTCTTTATAATTACCTATTGATGGGTTCAAATCGCCCAGGCGAATCAATAACTCTACAATAGCATAAGTGGGGAGGTCATCTTCAGACATGCTGCAAAATTAACTTAACCGTTTAATAATGCAGTATTAACATTGTGTTAACATTAAATTGCTTACTTAACATTGGCGTTATAAATCAATAATCTTACTTTTATAGCGCTCTATTAAAGGCAAACATACAGTACGCTCCTTATGACAAATTTCTTAAGCCGGTTTATGCCGAAGAACGATGCGGTTTTTTTTAATTTATTTAACCGCGCCTCGGCCAATAGTGCAGCCATGGCTAAGTTGTTAAACGATGCCGTGAACGGTGAGTGGATTCCTGAACAGAAGACAGAATTTGCTCAAATTAGCCGGCTTAAAGCCCAATCGAGCGATATTAAACGTCAAGTATATGCCGTGTCTGGCAAAGCATTGGTGTCACCTTTTGAACGTAATGATATGTACGCCCTGGTTTCGGCTATCAACGCCGTTTCTGATTATATCGACTCATCTGCGCGCCGTATTAACTTATATTCACTCGATGTGATAACCGCACCCATACGCGAGTTATGTGCCATTATTTTGGAAGCAAGCCAGCACATGGACAGATGCATCAGAGCCCTTAACAAGATCAGTGATTCTGAAACAATTTTGGGGATTTGCAACCAAATTAAGCAGCTAGAGCACAAAGCGGACCAAGTTTATGATAAGGCCTTTGCACTGCTAAATGCTAAAGAAACCGACACATTTCAACTTATAAAATACAGTGAAATTTTAGGTGCCCTGGAGCGTACTACAGACAAATGTGAACAGGTAACTTACATTGTAGAAAGCATTCTGATAAAGAACAGCTAAAGTTAAATTAAATTTATTTTGATCACTATAGGCTATTACAAAGCTTAATGAGCCGGAAATAAAAGACATGTAATTGTAGGGCTTAACACTAGCGTAAATAGTAACTATCGGCTGTAATAAGCCATGGTTAGGTTAATCATACGGTTGTAAGTACGCAGGCCTTCGGGTTGGTTATTAGCCTTTAAAAAATTGTCGTAAAATAGGCTGGTTATATATCCGAGCTGATTTTCATAGTGCTGCCAATAAAGGTGCTCCACTTTCAAATCTGTTTTCACAGTTGGTGATATCTCTTTCTTGAAATTATTAAATACTACCGTATCCTGGCGGCGTACTTGTTGCATAAATTCTTGCATAGCCATGTAATACGCAGAATACCTGAGCAGCTTTTTATTGGATTTTATACCAGCCAGAAAACCGATAAAGTTAGCCTCATCCTCCCGCGCAAAGCCTATTTGATGAGCCATTTCATGGCATGATGTTATGGGCCTGTCAACTATGGGCATAGCATAATTTACTTGTGCCTCACCGGTGAAAGGGTTAAAGTAGCCCGCCGTGGTCATATAATTAATTACGGGAGTGAACAACGAAGGTTTTGCCGATGGAAAAGTGCTTTGCAGTTTATTGCTAAATTTCCCTAAATTTTGTACGGCCTGCTTCGAAATATCAAATATTGCTTTGTTATCAGTTAGAGTGTCTGCCCGTCGTATGCTGCTCCGCAAACTGTTGGTGCTATCTATTAATAGCCGGGTAACCTTTTGCAGCTGGTTTGATGAATACGTGTTGTTAGGTAAATTTAAAATACCAGCAGCCGGTGGACGGAAGTAATTAAGCCCCCACATCAAGTAAAACAAACCAATAAAGAGCTGCAGTTTAATGATAAATTTGAGCGTTTCGCTCCATAATAACCTGAAATTTTTTCGCGGAATTTTTCGAAAACAACGCAACAAACTGTAAAGTAAGTAGGAGATGATGTAAAAGTAAAACAAGTCGCCTAAACTAAATGGCACCCAACCCAACAGGGAGTGGGCTACATAACCAATAAACTGGTAAAGGCCTGTGCTGTAATAACGCTCAATAAAGTTAGGAAAGTAACCTGCAGTAAACAATAGCGCAAGCAACACACCTAAACCGGCTATTAATGCATAAGCTTTCTTATTTGAAAATGCTTTGACCGGGGCAGGTTCAATCATGCAGCAAATTAAGCAGCATACAAACACATATCCAACATGAAGTTGCAGATTAATTGTTTTTTTCTTCTTCTCTTACTTCTTCCCAATACAGTGTATTTATATCGAGGCCGTTACTGGTGGCCACCTGGGCCTTTATGGCGTTTAACGTTTCTTTTAAATTTTCACTGCTCGAAGCATAATCTACGGAGTAGTAATAAATTACGTTGTCGGTTTTAGTGTTTACAAACCTAAAGTGTTTTGCTGAAGTTTCCATACAGAAAAGTTTAAGGTGTCGCTCAATCTCACAATCCTATAATTAAACGCTTACTTTACCGTAAGATTGTAAGTGGACTATGGTTAACCACGTCAAAAAATGTAGGCCAATATTTCAATATTTTTATCAAAATGGTATTAAATTTAAGAGGTGTCGTTAATTCTTACGTTATTAATTAAATAGTTACAAGAATTGATTTACTTTGCCGTTAATATGCGTAGGGTGAAGAACTTTAAAAAAAGGCGTATACTATGGCCAGTACTTATTTTTGTATTGGAACTGGCAGCCTATGCACAAAACAAGCGCGACGACACCAACTATATATCGGGTTACTTACAAAGTGATTTAAACGGTGAAACGTCGGGCATTGCTGCATCCGGTAAGCATAGTGATGTGTATTATATACATAATGATAGTGGTGATAACAATCGTTTTTTCGCAATTGACAGGCAAGGGAAACTATTGGGCACTTATTACTATGTAACAGATAAAGGCGCAGTAAACGTTAAGGATTGCGAAGACATAGCAGTTGGCCCGGGCCCATTGCCAAATAAGAGTTATGTGTATATAGGTGATATTGGCGATAATGGCGCTTCCAATCGATCTGTTAATATATACCGTATAGCCGAGCCCGATCTGCCTGCCGTGGCCGATAGTGCACAAACGTTGCAGTGCAGTGTTCTGTCAGTTACCTATCCCGATGGGCCGAAGGATGCCGAGACGTTGATGATAGATCCTACGGAGAAGCTCCTGTACATTGTAACCAAGAGGCACAGTATGGTGAGCGTTTACACCGCACCTTTAAATTTTAAGGCCAATGACACGGTAACACTTACCAAGCGCTGCCAGCTACATTTCAAAGGATTACAGCCATTCAAATGGATAGTAAGCGGCGATATTTCAAAGGATGGCAACCAAGTTGTATTAAAGAGCTACAGCCGTGTTTACTATTGGCGACGGCACGATAAAGAGGCTGTTTGGCAGACTTTACAGCGTAAGCCCGTTCAGCCTGCATATGAACAGGAAAAACTGGGCGAAGCCATCGGCTTTGCAGCAAACGGTAACAGCTATTACACCGTTAGCGAAGGTAAAAGGCAGCCCATTTATCACTATACTATACCCAAGTTATAGAATTGGCGGCAGTGTCATTGGCCGGTAATAGCTAGAAAAGCAGATACATAAACTTAAATGGCATTCTTATATTTGACTAAAATCAGTTAAGATGAAAGTACAAATATGGTCGGATGTGATGTGTCCGTTCTGTTATATAGGTAAGCGCCATTTTGAAGAAGCCTTATCCGCCTTTGAGCATAGCGATGTGGTAGAGGTGGAGTGGAAAAGCTTTCAGCTCAATCCTGCCTTAAAAACAAACCCCAATATAAGTGTTTACCAATCTTTGGCCGATAGCAAAGGCTGGAACCTGGATTATGCTAAACAGCTCAGTAACCAGGTAACAGAAATGGCCCAACAAGCAGGCTTACAGTATAATTTTGACCGTGCCGTGGTGGCCAATAGCTTTAATGCACACCGTTTAAGTCATTTGGCTAAGAAACACGGGTTGGGTGATGCGTTAGAAGAGCGCTTGTTTAAAGCCTACTTTACAGATGGCCTTAACATTGACGATAAGGAAGCGTTGGTTAACATAAGCACAGAAATCGGATTAAAAGCAGAAGAAGTGACAGCCGTTCTGGATAGTAACGTTTACGCAGATGAGGTGTACCAAGATATTCATGAGGCTGAAACATTGAATATTCGTGGTGTGCCGTTTTTTGTGATAAACAACCGTTATGCAGTATCGGGCGCTCAGGCTACAGAAGTATTTCTGAATACTATAAAGACAGCTTACAGCGAATGGCAGCAACAGCCAAAAACCCTGGAGATAACTGATGGCCCAAGCTGCGACGCAAACGGTAACTGTTAAACCCCAACAATAATAAAAGAAAAGGCCTGTATGTTAATACAGGCCTTTTCTTTTATGTCGACTATTTATCTTAAGCTACTTGCGCATTTGCAGAGTCACTTGGGGCAGGTTTAGGCACAGGTGCCGTAATCTTGCCACCACGATTTGAACGGGCCGTACGTGAAAATACAGACAACTCGCGATCGAACAAAAACTCAAACAGCAAGCGTGTGTATGAGGTGTGGTGACCTAACTCATCATAATGCCTGCCTGCCAGTGCTTTCACTTTTGGCAGATTGTTCCAGGGTACTGATGGGAAATCATGATGCTCATTGTGATAACCTACATTCAGGTTAGGGAAGTTTAAGCGGCCATAATAACTTTTAGTTTCTTGCTCACCGTGCGTTAAGAAATGCTCCTGTACCCAGCGTGCGCCAAGTGGATGCAAACCAACCGAGAAGAAGAAGCTTAATGCCAGGTATAGCACAGCACCCCATCCTAAAAAATAAATTACAGCACCTGTAAAAGTAATTTGCACTAACCAGTTCACTGCAGTCCAACCATCAAAAAGGTTTATTTCTTTTAAGCGGAAGGGACGAAGTGCCTGAAAAATCGGATAAAATAACAGCCACATAGCTTTTCCAAAGGTGTAGTTGTTTATTAATCTGGCCTCCCAGTGGAAAGGCATATCAGCATCCAGCGCTTCAACGCCCTGGTAAGAATGGTGCTTTAAGTGATATTTTTGAAAAGAAACGGCACTAGGTAATAGCGTTGGCAAATTCGCAAAAATACCCGACCAGGTATTGGCCAGTTTATTTTTAAAAATTAAATTATGGGCACATTCGTGTATACACACAAACAGGGTATGGCAGGCAAAAGCACCAACGCCGTATGCTGCCAGGGCTATCCAATACCAAGCAGCATCCCTAAGTAAGTAAGCTGCGGCTATCTGCACGCCTACACATAAAGTGATTACTAAAAAGGTGTACGGATTACGGCCTATCAGCTGGCGTAATTCAGGGTGTTCTTTAATGATGGCTTTTGTGCGTTGTTTGTGCGGTTCACTCTCGTCAGACCATCTAAAGCTTTTTTTCTTCATACGTTGATATAGCTGGTTTCAATAATTTAAAAGTAACCTAAAGGTAAAACATTTAATTAAAAAACTGCCAAATTATCTTAAGAAAGCCTTCCTTACGCGTAAAGGCCATAAACATTTGACAGTACAATGTTTATGGCCTTTTAATTAATTAAGTAATCTATGGTAACGATTAACTGCAAATTATACAGCAGAAGGAGGCATATCCTCCTTCTGCTGTATCCAGTTGTAAACTGTCTCAATTACTGTTTCATAGCCAGGCTCACAGCAAATAAAGTGGCTCTTACCTGCAAATTTGCGAAACTCAGTTGAGCTTAATTCATCATCGTATGCTTTTGCATTCTTTTCACAAAGTTCATAAGGTATTATTTCATCCTCTTCGCCGGCAATAAATAATAAAGGTACATGTGGTAATTCCAAGTCTACCTTGCCGTCTTCACCAAGACAATCGCGCAGTACATTACGGCTATCATTTGTAGCAGTACGTTCATACGGTTCTTTTACCGCTTCTATACTCATGGTGTTGGCAAAAGACCCTTGAAAGCTTTCCAGATCCATTATAAAAGGATCATCGCCCTTTAATGGGTTAGTAATCAGCGCGCTATTCTTGGTAAATCCCCAATCCAGTGTAATCATGGCATTAGGAGCTACAGAGCTGATAGCAACGCCTAATTTGGCCAGACCTTCATTAACTAATATTTGTGTAATCAGGCCGCCTACAGAGTGACCAATCAGTATTGGTTTTTCGGTTTGGGAAGTTGCTAACTGCCTATATTTCTCAATAATAGCAGCCAGCCGTAATTCGCCTAAACCAGCAGGTATATTTGCGCGTAAATCGGCAGGCTCGCCTTCATGCAGCGGCCATGATTCGGCAATGCAGTTATAACCTTTTTCAGTAAAATGTTTTACCCATGGTTCCCAGCTTTTGGCGTTCTGGAACATGCCATGAATAAGGATGATCGTGCTTTTCATAGGTCCGTATTCTTAAAAGTAAAAATGAATTACTTTTAATTACAGACAGTTCCATTGATTGTTGAAAAGTTGCTACAATCAGCGGTTGTATAGAGCATATAATCAATTTAAAACAAGTGGTTATACCTTATAAAAGTCCTTAAACCAAGTTACAAATCGGTTAATACCTGCCTGTATATCCGTTTGCGGATGATAGTTAAATTCTTTTTCCAGGTCGCTCATATCAGCATCGGTAGATAGCACATCGCCGGCCTGCATAGGCAGTAAATTAATTACAGCTTTTTTGCCTATTGCATTTTCGAGCGCTTCAATAAACTTCATTAACTTAACCGGGGAGGAGTTGCCAATATTATATAACCTGTATGGTGCACTTGAAGTGGCAGGATCAGGTTGCTGGCTGTTCCATTTTGGGTTGGCAGTAGCAGGCTTGTCTAACACTCGAATAATCCCTTCTACTATATCGTCAACATAAGTGAAATCGCGCTGCATTTCGCCATTATTATACACATCAATAGGATTACCTTTTATTATGGCATCGGCAAATTTAAAATAAGCCATATCCGGCCGTCCCCAGGGTCCGTATACCGTAAAAAACCGCAAACCGGTGGTAGGTATCTGGTATAGATGGCTGTAGCTGTGCGCCATCATTTCGTTGCTTTTTTTGCTGGCTGCATACAAACTAACCGGATGCGCTGCCCCGTCGTGAACTGAAAATGGCGTGTTGCTGTTCAGTCCGTAAACGCTCGAGCTGCTGGCGTAAACCAAATGCTTCACCTGTACACTGCGGCAGCCTTCCAGTATGTTTAAAAAACCCGAAAGATTGCTCAGTGCATAATCGTGCGGATTGGTAATAGAATAACGCACACCTGCTTGTGCGGCCAGGTGGCAAACTACATCAAATTTATAAGTATTAAACAGGCTTTCCATCTGCGCCCGGTCTGAGATATCGAGCTTTATAAAGCAGTAATTGGGGTAAAGCGTGCTGCAAACCGGTTCATTGTCTCGCAAGCTTGCCGTTGCAATGCCCGATGCCTCCAGCCGACCATGTTTTAGTTCAGTATCGTAATAGGTATTTATGTTATCAACGCCCACTATATCAAAACCTAAACGGGCAAGCCTTTGGGCTACATAAAAACCAATAAAACCAGCTGTACCGGTAACTAAAATCTTCATATAAATATTAAACAGGCCAGGGCCACAAGGGCACAAAGGTAAATTTATTTTTACGAATTAACGTTTGCATTAACCGCCGCTTATATGTGCAATGTAATACAGATGTTATAAACGTTACAGCCCGAAAAAACATATCTTGGGCGTAACAAAAGGTTATGGATATGCGAAGAATATTTACCCTTACTACACTACTTGGTATCGTATTGAATAGTTATGGCCAAAGTAAAACGGCAACAGCTAATCTACCCGGCTTGGCGTCCATCAAAGAAGCGGACTTAAAACGCGATATTTTTGAGCTGGCCGGCGATGCATTTAGAGGACGACGAGCTGGCTCTGAAGATGAAATGCGGGCTGCCGCCTGGGTAGCGCAAAAAGCTCAACAGGCCGGATTGAAACCTGCCGGTGATGACGGCACTTATTTTCAGTACTTCAATATGCGCCGTACCCGAACTGCCGACCGGAGCACTATGCAAGTAGGCGATCAGAATTTTAAAATGGGTAATGATTTTTGGATAACCCAGCCGGTGGATGCCCACCTGGATGGTGCTGTCACCTGGCTTAACTCCATGGCCGATACCTCAGCCAATTTACAAGGCAAAATCGTAGCAGTTAAAATTGAGGCGCCTAAACCCTTACCGGCTGCTGGCATGAGCTTGTGGGAATATCGTTACACGGCATCAGCTATACGCCAGCAAGGCATGGCGTTACGCCGTAGAGGAGTGGCTGCTGTAATTTTTGTAGCAAATGAAATTACTGAGAAAGGAATTGCTTTTATTGGCCATAATTATGAGGACGGTTCTTACCAAAACGTAGGCCTGACTACCACAACGCGCACTAATCTTAGTAACGGAAGAGCTGTACCCGTTATACTGGTACGTTCAGGATTAGAAAGCGCTATTAAACAAGGCAGCAATATGCGTGCTGACATTGTCATGGAAACCTTTTTATATCCATCGGTAAACGTGGTTGCCAAGGCAGGCGGTACAGATGCAAATCTGCGCAATGAATACGTGCTATTTAGCGGTCACCATGATCATGATGGCATTGGCAACCCCGTTGGGCAGGATTCTATTTGGAACGGGGCAGATGATAATGCTTCGGTAACTGTAGGTATGCTGGCCATTGGTAAGGCATGGGTGGCAAAGCCAGGTAGACGCTCGGCATTATTTGTGTGGCATGGGGCGGAGGAGCGGGGGCTGCTCGGTTCTCGCTGGTTTGCAGTGCATCCAACTGTTAAGAAGGAAAGTATTATAGCCGTTTTGAATGGCGATATGATTGGCCGTAATTCCATTGATTCAGCGGCTTTATTAGGTTCAATACCTCCACATCGCAATTCTACGGCATTGGTTGATATGGCTATGCAGGCTAACAGGCAGCTAACCAAATTTAAGATAGATACCTCATGGGATGACGCAAAGCATCCTGAGAACTGGTACTTCCGGAGTGATCATGCACCTTATGCCCAAGCCGGAATTCCTGCTATATTCTTCACCAGCTTATTACACCCCGATTATCATACGCCAAAAGATGAGCCGCAATTCATCAACATACCTAAGTTGGCTAAAATGACACGCTGGATGTATGCTACCGGCTGGGCGGTATCGCAAACCATGATCAAGCCCGTGCTAGATACGAAGTGATTTCGAGTAGAGTATGGCTCTTGTGCCAAACTCTTTCCAGTTTGTAATTATTTGCAATATATAATCAATATAATTAAAAAAAAGTAGCGGCACTGATATTGATTGCCAGTAATTTAGCTGTACATAAATCGCTTATTAAATGGATGATTTTTTAGCAGCCCGCTCACAAATGGCCCTTTCGCTGGGGTTTCACATTATTTACGCCTGTATTGGTATGGTTATGCCGTTTTTTATGGCGGTTGCCCATTACCGGTGGCTAAAAACCAAAGATGTTAATCACAAAAATATAGCGAAGGCCTGGAGCAAAGGCGTTGCAATTTTCTTTGCCACAGGAGCAGTGTCGGGCACTATTTTGTCGTTTGAGTTGGGTTTGCTATGGCCTAAATTTATGCAGCATGCAGGCCCCATTTTCGGTATGCCGTTCTCGCTTGAGGGCACAGCTTTTTTTATAGAAGCTATTGCGCTTGGGTTCTTTTTATATGGATGGGAACGGCTAAATCCATTATTCCATTGGTTTACAGGCGTAGTTGTAGGCGTTAGCGGATTGGCCTCAGGTATTTTGGTAGTAGCCGCTAATGCCTGGATGAACAGCCCCGCCGGGTTTGATTATATAAATGGGCAATACACCAACATCGATCCTATGAAAGCCATGTTTAACCAGGCATGGTTGCCCGAAGCTTTGCATATGACATTAGCCGCCTTTGCCTCAACCGGTTTTGCGGTAGCAGGTGTGCATGCGTTAATGATTGTACGTAAACGCAATGTGGTTTTTCATCAGCAGGCATTTAAAATTGCCGCCGGCTTTGCTGCGGTTGCAGCCCTTTTACAACCCTTAGCCGGCGACGTGGCTGCTAAAAGCGTAGCTAAACGTCAGCCCGCAAAACTGGCTGCTATGGAAGCATACTTTCATACACAGCCCGCATCGCCACTGGTAATAGGAGGTATTCCAGATGTAAAGGCTAAAAAAGTAAATTATGGACTGGAAATTCCGGGCATGCTCAGTTTCCTGGTGTATGATAATTTTCATCAGCCGGTAAAGGGATTAGATCAAATACCGGAGAAAGATCAGCCACCCATAGCCGTCACACATTATTCGTTTCAGGTAATGGTGGGGTTGGGCATGTTTATGATGCTGGTTGGTGTATTGTATTTAATAGCCGTATGGTTTAAAAAGCACTGGTTAAATAGCAACTGGCTGTTGCGTTTATTTATTATTGCAATACCAACAGGCTTTATTGCGGTTGAAGCGGGTTGGATGGTTACTGAAATTGGACGCCAGCCGTGGATTATTCATGGTGTTATGCGTACTGCCGATGCTGTTACGCCAATGCCTGGTATAGCATGGTCTTTTTACGTTTTTACAGCTATTTACATTTCGCTAAGTATTGTGGTAGTTTTTCTGTTGTACCGCCAAATTAAAATGGTGCCGCAGTTATATGACAAACAACCCGAAAATCTAACTTTAAGCCAGTCATAATTATGGAATACGTTATCATCGGCTTTTTGTGGCTTGCTATTTTGCTTTACCTGGTGTTGGGTGGTGCCGATTTTGGTGCTGGTATTATTGAGCTGTTTAGTACGCCCGCTAATCGTAGCCGTACCCGCAAAGCAGCTTACCAGGCAATAGGCCCTATTTGGGAAGCTAATCACATGTGGTTAATCATTGCTGTGGTTATCTTGTTTGTTGGTTTTCCGCTCATTTACAGTACCATGTCTATCTATCTGCATATACCGCTTGTTATTATGCTTATTGGCATTACGGCGCGGGGCACGGCATTCGTATTCCGAAATTACGATGCTGTAGTTGACAATATGCAGGGCATTTATAATCGTATTTTTTTATTATCAAGCTTTATCACACCGCTATTTTTAGGCATCATTGCAGGTAGCGCTATCTCAGGGCAAATCAACCCGTCCTCGACCAACTTCCTGTCTGCCTATGTGTTCGTTTGGCTTAATTGGTTTTCGGTTGCTATTGGTTTATTTACCGTAGCTTTATGTGGGTTTCTGGCTTCTATTTATCTCATTGGTGAAGCCAAGAATGACGAGGATAAACGCGATTTTATCCGGAAAGCCAGAAACTGGAATATTATTGCGGTTGTATGTGGTGCGCTAGTATTTACAGCTGCCTGGCATGACAATATTCCGCTTATACGTTGGATTTTGGGCAACACGATAGGCCTAACAGCTGTTATTGCAGCATCTATATCCCTCTTGGTTTTGTGGATACTGGTTGGTAGGGGTAAAACAATAATGCCCAGGATTTTAGCTGGCTTTCAGGCCAGCATGATTTTGCTGGCAATCACTTATGTTCACTTTCCCGACTTTCTGATTCTCAAAGATGGCGAACACCTGTCACTATTTAAGCACCAAGCACCCAATGCTACTATGCAAGCACTGGGTTGGGCTTTGATAATTGGTAGTTTGTTTATATTGCCCGCCTTATTTTACTTGTATTATAGCTTTCAAAAGGATCGCTTTGTTGAGGATGGACACTTGAAATCTTAATTGTAATTAGTACGACATCTTTATTAATTGCTTGATAAAATACAGTTACGCACTAATTGTGGAATGCTATTTGTGAAAAGCATACCATGGAATTACTAAACGTGCTTGAGCAAATAGACGAGGAAGCTAAAGTAATACAAACAACTAACGTAAAAGGCCATAAAGCCTGGATGCCTAAGCGTGTGGTGTTCACACCCGATGCGATGGACGAGCCATACGGCCAACAAATATTTAAGCGTGCGCAGGCTTTAAATCTTAATGTTGAGTTGTTGAAGAACAACCGCATTACAGGCTTACGTGGCGCGACAGACAAGGAAACATATAAAATAGCCAAAAATACCTTAGCTATCGTAAACGCACCGAAAAGCGCGTTTAATTTAAGACCCATTCCACCATCGGCTGATTGGCAATTTCACCTGGCCGAGGGTTGCCCTGCTCATTGCCAGTATTGTTACCTGGCTGGCAGTTTACAAGGGCCGCCGGCCATCAGAGTATTTGCCAACTTGCCCGCTATTCTTGAAAACACTATTAAGTTTGAGCGGCTAAACCAAATTACTTCGTTTGAAGCCAGCTGCTATACCGATCCGTTAAGCATAGAGCATATAACCGGTGGTTTGGCCAAAACCATCAGGTTTTTTGGCCAGCGCGCTATGAGTCATCTGCGCTTTGTAACTAAGTTTGATGCGGTAGACCATTTAATCAATTTGGAACATAACGGGCGAACGCGTTTCAGGTGCAGCCTAAATGCTGATGCCGTGGCCCGCCGGTTAGAAGGCGGTACGCCTGGTGTTGCAGACCGGGTACAAGCTTTACGCAAAATGGCTTTGCCCAAAGAGCTGGGTGGTGGCGGTTATCCGGTTGGCGTGGTACTTGCGCCAATTATGCCAATACCTAACTGGGAAGAAGCGTACACTGACTTGTTTGAACATTTACAACAAAACTTGAACTTTGAAACAGATTTAACTTTTGAGTTGATTACTCACCGTTTTACCCCCGGCTCTAAGGATATATTAATGAGCTGGTACCCTAACACCGGCCTGGATATGGAAGAATCTACCCGCTCTACCAAGCGTAACAAGTTCGGTGGCATAAAGTACGTGTATACCCGCGAGCAAATGGGATATCTGAAAAGTTTCTTTGAGCATGAGATTAACACCCGGTTCCCGCAAGCCAAAATATTGTATTGGACATAGGTGAATGAAGTGTAGGAGCAAAGGCACTGGACTCAATCAAAAATAAAAAGCGCCGTTTAGGATATTAGCAATAAATCGTGTCAGATCATGCATTTAATATAAGAGCATGATCTGACACGATTTCCGACAGTCGTTTAAGACGAGATAAAAGATGTTGTGTAAGTTATCAAGTGTATTTGAAGATAACTAGATTAACTCCAGTATTTTACTTGTCCGTTCGCGTGTTTCATTAGCCAGTTGTGCATTTTTAGATAGAGATTGTCCGTATGAAGGAATCATGCCTCTCAACTTTTCCTGCCATTCAGGTGTTTTTGCCTGATCTTTAAAGCAACGCTCTATTAATTGCACCATGATGGATACAGAAGTTGATGCTCCCGGTGATGCGCCAAGCAAGGCTGCAATACTACCATCTGCTGCTGTAACAACCTCGGTGCCGAATTCGAGCACACCGCCACGTTTAGGGTCTTTTTTGATTACCTGCACACGCTGTCCGGCAATGTCTAGGTCCCAGTCTTCTTTTCTGGCATTGGGGAAATAGTCTCGCAAAGCGGCCAAACGGTCATCTTGAGACTGCGTAACCTGGCTAATCAGATAACGAGTTAACGGGATGTTGTCGATACCAGCCTTCATCATCGGGAAGATGTTGCCCGGTTTAATAGATCCGAATAAGTCCCACAGCGATCCCTTTTTTAGGAAACGGGTGGAAAAACCTGCATAAGGGCCAAATAACAATGACTTCTTACCATTAATCATTCTGGTATCCAGGTGAGGTACCGACATCGGCGGCGAACCTACCGACGCTTTACCATAAACCTTCGCCTGATGGCGCTCAATTACTTCCTGGTTATGGCAAACAAGCCATTGTCCGCTAACAGGGAAACCACCAAAACCTCTACTCTCGGGAATGCCCGACTTTTGCAGCAGGTGAATGGCACCACCACCAGCGCCTACGAACACAAATTTTGCTTTAAGCTTACGGTTTGCGCCTGTAGCCAGGTCTTTTACGCTTACACGCCAGCTTTGATCTTTTTCGCGAGACAAGTCTCGCACTTCATGCTGCAAGTGAAGGTTAACGCCAGGTTGTTGTTTTAAGTAATTAAACAAGCTGTTAGTTAATGCACCAAAGTTTACATCGGTGCCTAAATCCATCCGGTTAGCTGATACCTTCTCGCCGTTCTGGCGGCCTTCCATTACTAAGGGTATCCAGTTCTGCAGTAATTGTGCATCTTCTGAATACTCCATGCCAGCAAAAAAATGATGCTTTACAAGAGCTTCATAACGCTTTTTAAGGTACGATACATTGGCATCGCCCCAAACAAAGCTCATGTGTGGAACCGGGTATATGAAGTTTTTAGGAGATTGTATAATCTGCTGCTCTATTAAAAACGACCAGAATTCCTTAGAAACCTCAAATTGTTCGGCGATCTTTATAGCCTTTGATATGTCAACAGTTCCATCCTGCAGTTGCGGAGTGTAATTAAGCTCGCAAAAAGCAGAATGTCCGGTGCCGGCGTTGTTCATAGCATCCGAGCTTTCGGCAGCCATTACATCCAGCCTTTCAAAAATTTCTATAGTAAGATTGGGCTGGAGATGTTTAAGCATCAGCCCTAATGTGGCGCTCATGATGCCGGCGCCAATCAGTACTACATCAGTCTCAGGTTTCTGTGTATATTCGGTGTTAGTCATTTTTGGTTTGAACGGTACAAATGTACACGCAATTTGCTTTGTGCCTAATTAAAACGTGTGATATTACGACTTTCAACGTAAAAATTACATTTTTTTTGTCAACAAGATTAGTAGACTTAATTCTCTAGCAACTTACTCCCCTCTGTAATAGGACTCATTTACATCAAAGCACTCTTTGGGTATTTTGTTTTACAGCACTTAAAATCAATTGGGCGGGCCAGCCATTGCTTAAAACCAAACCTCAACTTGTTGCTCATCCACCAGGTCGTTTAGTTATATACTCGGTTACATTCATAGCCTTGCCTCTTTAAATGATTTAATAATTAGTTTTTTGTAAAATATATTTCGATGTGCTACTGTAAGTATAACATCGGGGCAACGGTAAGTTTAAATACATTTAGGATTTTTGATTTTTAGTAATATCTTTATCAAACAACCGGTTAAATGATTATGAATTCAAAAATCTTCAACTCTTTTGTGCTGGCCGTTTGCGGCGTTTTGTTCTGCGTTATATTGGCCGATGTTAGCGGTAAGTGGAGCGGTTATATTGATTACAATGGCAACGATATACCTTTAACCTACAACTTTAAAGCCGACGGCGATAAGCTCACAGGCACATCTGATACACCGCTGGGTACAGCTGATATTACCGATGGGAAGATTGACAAAGACATGATCTCTTTTAAAGTAGACCTTAACGGAAGCACCGCCACGCATATTGGCAAAGTTTACCAGGATTCAATCAAATTAAAAATAACGTATAACGGAGCAGATTTTCTTACTACGTTAAAGCGTAGTAAAACGCAGTAAAAAGGTCCATAAAAAAAGCGGGTTCATTAATTGAACCCGCTTTTTTTATGGCTGTTGTGTCTGATTAAAATTTTGATTGTAAAACAAAGTATTTGTCATAATCCGGTTTAACAGGTAAACAAAAACCGGGGCCGCCAATACATCAATCGTATAATGCACGTGTTGTACCAGCAATAAACAGCCCACCGCTACAGTTGCTATTATGGATAAAATGCGGTCGCTTTTTTTGGTTAAGCAAAAATACATTGTAATTAACGTAGATGTATGACCTGAGTAAAACAAGTCTTTGGTAACAACGGTATGGCCGTAAAATATGCCGGTTATAGGGTCAACAAGCTCAACCAGTCCGGCTGGGGCTGCAAGTGGCACTAACGTTATAGTAAGTAACCGGGTTAGGCATATCACTATATACAACCATATATAACGTACGTAAATAGCAGGCGACTGAATAGCCCGTACCAAAGTTAATAAGCCCATACCCCAAATTATAAGGAATATATAAAGCGATACATCGGTAGGAGGGATTTGAGCTAGCACCCAATCGTGCAGTTGTATGCCCGGGCGTTTTTCAATGTACTGAAAAAAGTGAGGCATGGCCGATAATATAATGGCCACAATCACCGACCCCGTTACCATCAGCGAACGTTGCGATGTACAAGCCCAGGTAGCTTTCCAGTTTTTTCTTAATGATATTGTTGCGTTTCGGCTCACCGTTCAAATTAAATAAGGCTTGCAAAATTAATGCTTTATATGATATGTTAAATCATTTTAATGTGAATATTAATAGGATGTTACTCAAGTTGTGATAAACAATTACTTATTACATTACCTTTGCGCCTGTAAATTTTTTACAATATGAAATATAAGCTTGGAGATTTTGTGCGATTTGTTGATGAAAGGCGAGAAGGATATGTGACCCGCATTTTTGACGAGCAAATGATTGGCGTAACTGGCGATGATGATTTTGAAATACCAGTTTTGGCTAGTAAGGTTACGACGGTGCACGGCCACCAATCTGGCAGCCAGGCGTCTGGCGGTGACGTGCGCGGAACGTTGGCTGTACCGGCTGGTGAATTTAAAACAAATGGTGTTTACCTGGGCGTTGTAAGTGATGTTAAGGCAGCCTCCGTTGTACACTTTCATTTGATTAATGAAACGTCATACCAATTGATGGTTACATTGATTACCGAAAAGCAGCAATTTAAAGGGGAGTTTATCGGTATACTGCAGCCAAAATCCGCTACTGCTATTTACTCCGCTCAATTGGCTGATATACAAGTGTGGCCTAAATTTAACTTGCAGATTTTATTTTATACCCAGCAAGATATGAAGCCTGCGCAGCCTTTAGTTTTCAGCGATAAGTTTAAAGCCAAAGATTTTGCAGGCGCTAAAAAGCCTTTGCCAGTCATCAATCAACAAGGTTGGCTCATACGGCTGGACGAGCCGGAAATGGTTATAGATGCCGAGAAGCTTAAAGAAAGCTTTTTTAAACCTGCTGTCGAGAAACAGGAGGTGGAGAAACCTTTAAGTGAAGTAGATTTACATATAGAAAAGCTGCGCCAGGATCATCACTTTATGGGTAGCCAGGAGATTTTGCGTGTGCAGCTTGAGCATTTCAAAAAGGCGCTTGACGCGGCGATAGTTCATCAATTGCCTGAGATAACATTTATACACGGTGCTGGTAACGGCACGCTTAGAAATGAGTTGCATAAGCAATTGAGCAAGCATCAAAAGGTTCAAACATTTATGGATGCCCGTAAAGAAAAATTTGGATATGGCGCAACCAAGGTTTTGTTGAAGTGATAGACGTTCGTGTTTATAGTAATCGTTTATCAGATAGAATAGGAAGTATAAACCATAATAACGGTGCGTATAAGCTTAATGCGCTACCGGAATAATAAGAATGAAAAGAGTAGTAATTACAGGAATGGGCGTGGTTTCGTCGTTAGGAACTGATGTAGCCACTTTCTGGAACAACATTAAAAATGGAAGAAGCGGCGCAAAAGCAATAACCCGTTTCGATACATCAAAGTTTAAAACACAATTCGCATCACAGCTGCCCGATGATTTTCATACAGCGCAGTATCTGGACAAAGGCGAAGTAAAACGTAATGACCTGTTTACTCAGTACGCCCTCATTGCTGCTAAACAGGCTATCGAAGACTCAGGATTTGACATTAATGCGATGTCACCCTATGATGTGGGTGTAATTTTCGGGTCGGCACAGGGTGGTTTTGAGACTTTCGAGCAGCAGATCAAAGAGTATTCAGCAACCAATCATGAGCCGCATTTTAACCCGTTCTTTATTCCCAAAACGCTGGTTAACATGGCATCAGGGTTAATATCCATAAAGTATGGCTTAATGGGTATTAACTTCACCACAGTATCGGCCTGTGCCAGCGCCAATAGCGCCATTATGGATGCGCTGAACTACATACGTTGGGGAAAAGCCAAAATTGTTGTTACTGGTGGTGCAGATGCGCCTATAACCGAGGGCTCTATTGGCGGGTATAATGCGCTAAAGGCCTTATCAACCCGTAATACCGATCCAGAGGCGGCTTCAAGACCGTTTGATGTTGAGCGCGATGGTTTTGTGATGGGTGAGGGTGCAGGTGTATTGGTATTGGAAGAGTATGAGCATGCGAAACAACGCGGTGCAACCATTTATGCAGAAATTGCAGGGTCGTCGATGACTGGGGATGCTTACCACATTACTGCAACACACCCCGAGGGTAAAGGAGCTATTAAAGCAATGGAGCTGGCTTTGCAAGATGCCGGCTTAACACACAACGACGTAGATTACCTGAATGCCCACGCTACGTCAACCCCGGTTGGTGACATTAGTGAGGCAAAAGCTATCTATTCCGCCTTTGGCGACAGTGCCAAACTCTCGGTTAGTGCTACCAAATCCATGACGGGGCATTTACTGGGTGCTGCCGGTGCGGTGGAGGCTATAATTTCTGTAAAAGCAGTAACCGACAACTTGGTGCCGCCTACTATTAACACCACTACTTTAGACTCCCAATTGCCTGTTGGCCTGCGTATAGTAACCGGCGACGCTGTAGAAAAAACCGTTAATATAGCCATGAGCAATACCTTTGGTTTTGGTGGCCATAATGCTGTAGTGGTATTTAAAAAGGTTTAGGTAATTCGAGATTTGGATTTATTTGAGGAAAAGCCGTAACGCGGCTTTTCCTTGTCCAAAACAGTGAATCTCACTTTAACAGTATTTCCGTTTGCATCTACCAGTGTAAGTATATGCTTGCCGGGCGGCGCTGTTAGGGCCATTTGGTGATAATCATGCGTTACGCCCAGGTATTGGTTATCCAAATGCCAAAACACTTTTATGCCTGGTTGCCTATGTGCAGCGTTACATATCATGCGGCCGCGTGTACCATCAGCCTCTATGGGTATGTATATTTTGGCGTCATCTTTAGGATAAATAATTTCTATAGGCTGGCCTTTATCGGCTACGGCACAATCGCTCCTAAATGGTGGCAAGGTGCGGTACTGATAATTGCGGGCTTTATAATAATATTCCATAGACGGTGGCAGAACAAACCATTTTTGATGCACCATCTGTTCTGGTGATTCGCAATCGGTAGTTACCTGCCACTGCCGGGTGGCATCCAGATGAACTAATTGGTGGTAGGGGCACACCGGCGATTTCAGTCCGCCGGAAGGCACCCACATTTGTGCTATATGTTCGCAGTATTCACCTGCACGGCATCCGCTTTCCTTGCATACATCAATCTTCACCATAGCGTTTACCGGTGCTTTAAACCAATCGCGTGCAACGGGTAAAAGCCTGAAGATCTCGAATAATACAGGTGCGGCAGTGTTAATGCCAGTTAGGTCGGGCCTTCCTTCGCCAGTGGTGTTGCCCACCCAAATACCCACCACATATTTGGGCGTAACACCTATAGCCCAACCATCTCTAAAGCCAAAACTGGTGCCGGTTTTCCAGGCTATACGCTGAGTTGAGGCGAACTGCTGCCAAAGCATTTCTTCGCCCGGTCGCATCACCTCTTCCATCGCTTGAAAAGTGTAGTAAACTGAACCGGCATCCAACAATCCATTTTTTTCGGTTGGTTGGTTTAACGGGGCTGCTTGGTAAACAGGTGCATGATAATCAGCAGCTGAGTAACGATTGTTTTGATTATAATGATTAAGCACCCGGGCCATACTGGCATAAGCACCAGATAATTCCCACAGCGTATTTTCACATCCGCCTAAAATAAGCGATAAGCCATAGTGGTCTGCCGGCTGGTTGAGCGTAGTGATGCTCATTTTTTTAAGCACCTCGTAAAAACGTTCGTACTTGTACTTCTGCAACATTTTTACCGCAGGTACATTCAAGGAACGGGCCAGTGCTCTGGAAGCCGGCACTGCACCATCATAACCCAAATCAAAATTTTCGGGATGGTAACCGGCTATTTGGGTTGGTATATCGGGTACGAGTGTATTAGGCAAAATGAAGCCATCGTGTAACATTGCTGCATATAACATGGGCTTTAGGGTACTGCCCGGGCTACGAGGCGCATTGGCCACATCTACATTGCTCTGCAGACCCTCATCTGCCGGGTGAAAAATGTTGCCGGCATAGGCTAATGCCTTGCCCGTTTCCACATCGAGCACAACAGCTGCCAGGTTATTGATTTCATTGGCTTTCAAAATACGATGATGACGTTCTAAAATGGCCGTTACCTGTTCTTGTAAACCGGCTCTCAAAGTAGTTTTGATACGGGTGTTAAATAATGATTGTGGTGGATGCTCGGCCTTAAAACGTTCTAATAAGTGAGGGGCAATTTGTGGAAGTTTTAAGGGCTTATCGGGCATCGGTTCAAGTTTGGACAACTCGGCAGTGCTTTGGTCGATGATGTGTTTTTGAGCTAGTTTGTCCAGCAAAAGGTTGCGCTTTTTTAATAACAACTTACGGTTTTTACCTGGGTGTACCAGCGAGGGGGCATTAGGCAAAACTGCCATTGCTGCCATCTCTCCCCAGGAGAGCTTATCGGAACTGCGCCCGTAATAACGCCATGCTGCTGCGTTTAATCCAATAACATTGCCGCCAAATGGGGCATTGCTGGCATACAGGGCCAATATTTCTTCTTTACTATAGGTAAGTTCCAAGCGCAGCGCCATTACCATCTCAATCATTTTGTTCCAAATGGTACGACGGTGGTGGGTAGCTAAGCGTATCACCTGCATAGTAAGCGTGCTGCCGCCGCTGCTTACTTTCTGGCTCTTTAAATTTTGACGGATCGCCCTCCCAAAAGCCAGCACGTCTACACCCGGATGGTGCCTGAAGCGCTTGTCTTCGAAAGCAATGATACATTCTTTAAATTTATCGGGTACGGCTTCGTCATACGGAAAACGCCACTGCCCATCGGCCGCTATGGCTGCGCCCAAAAGCTGCCCTTGCTCGTCGTCAATAACATAAGATGTTGGTCGTTTAAAGAGCGGCTTAGGCAGGCAAAACCAAAACGCAGTACAAAGGAATAATATAACAGCCAAAGGTATGTATACCTTTGGCTGCTTAAGCGTATTTTTGAATGCTATGTTGCACCTAACGGAAGTGTGCATTTCTGAATTATTCTTCATTTACTGCGCTATGTCAAAAAATCTCATAGCCGTTCAAAACACAGTTTATAACACTAGTCATGTCATTTTATTACCTCAACCCACTGGCCGCTTTGTAGCGCATTAACAGAAGTGTCATACATAGCTTCACAATAGGTGGCAGGTAGATAGAACCTGCCCGTGTAAGATGCGTTCAACATTACATAATATGTTACCTGCTGGTCTTCCCTCAAGCTAAAATAAGTATTAACCCTGTCGTCCCTAATGTCTCGATAATCAGCCGGAGACGATTTGAATACTTCGTCATTGTTCATCATACGGGTATTTAAAATTTCCCAACCTGATGGAAAGATTTGTGTAAGCGCCATATTAGCGTAAGCACCTCGTTGTCCGGGGTTCTTTATTATTACCTGCGCCGCAAAATCGGTTCCTTGCTTTAGCATGGTCGGATCTATGGGTTTGCCGCTAAGGGTATAGTAATTGACCTGCATCTGCAAAATATCGGGATTAATGTTAGATGCTACCGCCTGGCCCAGTGAAGGCGTGCCTTGTTGTATTAAACGGAGGTATAACAAGTTCTTACCCTTGTTTTTAATAACTGCCCGGCCACCGTTAGCAGCGATAGAAGATTGCCATAAGTAGTTTTGGGCGTTTACAGTATTTTTGATACTTCCGGCTTGTAAATCAAATTGCAAGCGGTTGCCTGTTTTGTTTTGCCCGCAGTATTGCGCTATGGCGAGTAGTGAATAAGCAGTGGTTTGGGTGCTGTACCAACTATCGCGAGATAGTTTGGCGGCAACACTGTAAACCATGCGCGATGCTTTTGCCCGTTGCCCCAGCAGCGTCAATGTCTCCAGTATCATTGCCTCGTCGCGCAGATCGGAACCGTAGGTATAAGCCATTTGCTTGTACGGCTTAACCATTGTTGGTAATCCGGCTATAAGCCGCAGGCCTGCTTCGGGCTGGCCGGCCATCTGGTAAGCTGCTGCCAAACGCCACTTAGCCTCCGGACTAATGTATTTAAACTCTTTAAGCCGGTTCATGGCACCCAGCTCGGGCGCACGAGCCATAGCCAGCAGGTACAAACGATAAGCCTGTATTAAACCCGAGTCGAAGAAATCGTGCGGATCTGGCGACCAGTTTAACGCTTTTTGTTTTTGAAACTTTTTCCACTGTTCTAAAAATCCAACCGGTAGGTTATAGCCCTTTGCTTGGGCCGACAGCATAAAGTGTCCGGCGTAGTTAGTGCCCCACTCATCGGCTTCGCCGCCATCAGGCCAGTAGCTTAGGCCACCGCTTGGTACCTGGAATCCGTTTAACCGGCTGATACCATTTTTGATGTTGCTTTCAGCTTCCGCTTTCTGACGCGGAGTTAAACTAATCAGCTGACTTAAATATAACTGCGGAAAAACTGCGGATGTAGTCTGTTCAACGCAACCATGCGGATACTGCACCAGATAGCTTAAGCGTTTAGTTAGGTTAAGGGCAGGGATGGAGGACACCTCAAGCGTGGCCTTATTAGTGCCGTTCATGCCTATGGCGGTGTAAGTAGTGTTCCATACCTCGCCCGGTTTCAATTCTTTTTCAATAATATGCGTTATAGGCGGGTTGGGGTTTCGTACATTGAGTGCCACATCGTAAGCGGCAGTTTCGCCTCCGCTTTGTGCAATAATTTTTACTTTGCCTACGCCCACAAAATCCTTCACGTTCAAGTCAAATGAAACTAACTGGTCGCCCGGCTTATTGAATGTGACAGTTTTTTGATAGCTACTGCCCGGGTTACTGAATGCATTGGACTGAACTTTAATGCTCACGGTTTTTATATTATTTTCCATGGCAAAAACGGTGATTGGTAACTGAACCTTTTCTAACGGCCCCAGTACACGCGGCAGTGTGGCCAGTATCATCAACGGCTTTTTAACTGCCACTGCCTTTTCGGTAAAACCATATGCACCGTTGTGTCCCGCAATTACCATTGCCCTAACCGAGCCTATATATTGTGGCAGGATAAATCTACGTGTCTGTTTTTCGCCCTTGCCCAAGTGAAAAGGCCCCAGGAACTTAACCACAGGCTTAAAGCGGTTTACCGATACGTTTTTACCATTGCCAACGCCGCTACCATCGCCGCCTATACTTAATATGCGTTCCAGGCCTCCGCCAAAAGCACCAATTACATAATCAAACAGGTCCCACGTTTTTACACCCAGTGCTTCGCGTGCATAAAACGCACTGTGAGGGTCGGGCGTTTTAAAGTTGGTTAAATCAAGCAAGCCTTCATCAACCAAGGCAATGGTATAGGTCATTTCTTTGCCGGACGACTCTGAAACGGTTATTGCCGACTGGGTTTCCGGCCTTAACTTATCTGGCATAGTGATAACCGGCTTCAATATGGTGGCAGGATCTTCTACCTGCAGGCCAATGGTGCCGTACATGCGTATGGGTAAATCGTTTAATGTTTGGGCATGTTTTTGCAACAGCGTAACCGTTGCAAATATGTTAGGTGCCATGCCCGGTTCTAATTTAAACCTGTAGCGCGTTTGGCCCCGCTCGGTGCTTATCCAATCTGTTTTAATAACGTGGCTGCCATTTTCAATACTAATCAAAGCCCTGCCATTGGCACCAGTTGGTATAGTAAGCGTAACCTCTTCGCCAACTTTATAAGTTTGCTTATCGGCCGTGAACGATAACATAGCTGCCTCGGTTGGGTTGCCCTGTTGCAATCGTTCAGACCAGTTTGGCCAATCAACGTAAATTACCTTTCCTGTAGCATGCCCCGTTACGGGGTCTTTTATTCGTACCAGGTAACGGCCCCAGTCATTTTTATCAACTCTTAGGTTCCATTTACCACGGCCGTTGGTAAGCTGCACCGTCTGAGTGGTAACCAATTTGTTATACTGGTCTTGCGTAAAGTTACTTAATTCGTCACCGGTTTCGTCCCACCACCAGCGCCAGTGTATTTTGTAAACCTCAACTTCTACATTGCGCACACCTGCAAACAATAAGCCTTTGCTATTTACATCTACTATATCAATCGTATTATCCTTGTCGGTTTCCAGCATGCCTGTCATAGCACTTCCTTCGGGCGTTTTAATGCCCACGTAGCCGCTATAAACGTTGTAGGGCATGGTTACCTGCTGTATACTGAAATTACCACCAGGCTCAAACACCTTCACCAAAAAGTTAGCCCTTAGCTGCCCGGGTGCTTGCTTTTCTATATTTATATCAGCATTAACAGGCGCGTTACCTTCAGCATCTAAGCGGCCATCAAAAATGGTTTGCGTTTGTGTGTTGAAAGCCAGGGTAGGGTCGTCAAATTCGTAATCTTCCAGCTTTTTAAACCTGGTTTTTTGTGCAGATACAAATGCATCAACCTTGGCTTTCAAGTTTTGAGCAATACCGCCAAACAACCAGCGCGCATTTAATGTGCCGCCAGTGCTGCTACCTTTTGTAAGTTCGCGTTGGTTACCGAATGACAGGTTTAGCTTAAGGCGGTTAGGCATAATGGTCTCTACCTTGATGCTTTTTTCGAACACAGCGCCGCCAACCTTCACTTTTGCTGTCCAATTACCGGTAGGAGAGCTGGTGGCTGTAGCGGTGTGAAAGCTGTAAAATCCATCCAAGGCCTTATTGCGTGTAAACCGGGTATAAAGCTGCCCTAACGGGTTGTATAGCTCAAACTCAACCGGATGATCTTCTGGAATCGTTTTGAGCTTATCTTCTAAGATGAAAGAAACGAAAATAGAATCACCGGGGCGCCAAACGCCGCGCTCACCATAAATAAACCCTTTTAAGCCTTTTTGTACCTGCTCACCACCTACGTTGAAGCGTGTAAGAGGTAAGGCTCCGGCGTCATCAAGCTTCAAGTAGCCGCGCTCGTCGCCATTTTTAGCAACCAGCAAGTACGGCTTGCGTTTTAGATTGAACTTTGCTAAACCGTCTCCGTCTGACGTGGTAGTTGCAATTACCTGTTTCTGGTAATCAAGTAGCTCAAGCGTTACTTTGCTCATAGGCTGGGCATCCATAATATTGGTTACCGCCACAACCATACTGTTATCGCTACCGCGCTTGGCAATCAAACCAATGTTTGAGGCAAGTATGTTTCGGGTAGCCCACCGGTCCTGGTTATAATAAGATGTACTGCAGGGGTCGTCACGCTCATCCCACTTGTAGCCAGTGGGGTAAAAATTATCATACCGGCTCCAAAATTCATCATCCTCGTCAATACCTGAGTTGTTGTTGCCATAGTCACTTTCTTCCTCATATTCCTCATTGGAGTCTTCATCAGCCTGCGTTTTAATTGTTGCCTGGGCGGTTTTGCAATTGTACAATGAATACTCTTGCCTGAAACCTATCACTACACGGTATATGGCTCCCGGCTCCGTACGCATAAGGTGATCCACATCCAGCATAAATCGGTTCTTTTTACCCAGGTTAAGGCCCTTGTCATCGTCCAGTCTGATAGTTTTTTGGAGTACGGGTTTGCCTACCTGCCTTAGCTGGTAATTACCATCAAAGCCATTATTTTGAAAGTATTGCGGAATGTTATTTTCATATATTTTCACAATGCTTACGTCAACCGCCTTGAGGTTAACGGCCTCAAAAGGCATTAACAGGCGTCCTGAATCTGGTAAAATGACGCCCTTGCCCGGAATGGTGACTGAGGGCAGGCGGTTTTCGAAAAACACATTAGCTGTAAAACCTCTGGTGATTTTTTTATGCGTAATGTCTTCAATTCCATCATTGGCAAAAGCGGTGTAATTGCCCTCCAGGCGGTTCGGTGCATATATTTTAATGGTACTGCCATCAATAGTGTAAGCTGCATCTGCAACATTGCTAATACCGGTTAAGCCGTTCAATTCCTGGCCTACCATAATTGGGTTGGATAGTTGGATCAGCACAAACTGTTCCTGATCTTGCAGGGCTTTTATAGCAAGCACTTTAAAATCACCAATTTTGGGTATTTCAAATTCGGTGCTTTGTGTATCGTCAATATCCAGCGGCTGGCCGTCATATTTAATAACTAATTGTGTTGGGTTGCTAGCCGAGCGCTTAATATTATTGATGGTAAATTGATGAATGCGTGTAGCCTCGTTATGCTGCCAGGTAATAGGTGTAGCCGATGGATAATTAACGGAGATCATCTTTTCCACCTTAGCCGGATCTTCCGTATCTGCAGTTTGTATGTTACCTGTGAACTTCATTTTATCTAATGAAGTGTTTGTTGCAGTTTGTAAGCCGTCAAAATCTACTTTAAAATCGGGCTTAATGGTTTCAAAATTGAATTCGAAATCGTCCAGTTCATCGGGTACATCTGTTATTTTACTAAGGGCGAAGGAGACATCATAGCTTTTGTTTGGAATTAACGCTTGTTTTGGCTTAAATTCAATAGTCTGGGCATCAACCCAGTAAGCGTTTCCGTCTACCGATGGCGAAAAATCAAAAATTCCATCCTTAATCTCCTCGTTTTTGGCATGGCTGGTTTGTACTTGGTTGGATAGTTTAATGCGGATGACGCTTTGCCGGGATATGACGCCGGTTGTGTAAGATTCAATATATTTTGAAAACTCAGGATTAATTTTCTTTTTATGCTTTTGCCTGATAACTAAAATACCGGCGATTACCACGGCGAGCACCAGGCCAGCGGCCAGTAATCGCTTAACGAGTGGTGAAAGGTTTAAGCTAAGTTTCATGTAGGTAAGGATGAGAATACGGCTGAAATGTATAAAGTATTTATATGGAAAACAATAGTTGTAAGCTATTGGAACAAATTAATTGTGCACCATAATCTGCAATCGATTACGATTTTTTTGCCCCGTGCCTGAACTTAAATCCCTTGCATGAAATGTATTGAGCTACGCAGAAGAAGAAGATAATAAAAGAGTATTCTCTGTTATCAAAGGTCGCGCAAGCATTACAAACCTGCACAAGTTATATTTCCCTGCCTCTTAACCGTATAGGGCGGCGCAAATAGAGACAACGCATGGGTGCCGGTAAAAAAGTAAAAAAAAGTTCATTGTTAATTAAGCGTATCACCTATTAGTTAAACCCCTCGTTTTGTGCTTAAAATACAGCATAATGCAAGTTATGGCTTGTGATTGAAGTGTATCAAATTATTTATAAGTGTTTGTTTTACAGTATATTATGAGTTATTTTCTCTTGTGGGTTGTGAAAAAAGCTATTATGTTTACATCGCCAATTATGATGATTTAAGCATCAGCTTTCTACCAGATTCAGAAAACAGTAAAGAAATGACAGGACTTGACAGTCGTCTTGTCTTACTGCTATATGTTCTAAAACAGCTTGCTTGAGAATAATAAAACCAATTGCTAACCATTTAAAATGATCGACATGAAAACGCTCACGTGCAACACCGGCTAACGCTTGTATGCTTCCAAAAACCTCCAACCTCAATTAAACCAACCTTCGGAATGCTACAGAAAACATTCACGATAAAAAAATTAAGAGATATGAATAAAAGATGTACTAAAACATTTTTATTGAAAAAACTAAAATTGGTACAGGCAAAAAGCCTCAGCCTGGTAGGGTTCATACTGCTGGTGCAATTGCTCGCCATTACCAATTACACTTTTGCACAAACTGCAATTAAAATAACCGGGACAGTAACAGACAGCAAAGGCGATGCTTTACCTGGTGTTACCGTAAAAGTCAAAGGCTCAAACGGTGGCGGCAACACTGATGGAAATGGTAAGTTCAGTTTAACTGTTCCAAATGCCAATGCCACTTTGGTTTTTACCTATGTAGGCTTTAATACATTAGAACAAGCGCTTAACGGCCGAACTTCCGTAAGCGTAAAACTCCAAGAATCAAGCACGGCATTACAAGAAGTTGTAATATCGACAGGTTATGGCGGCGTACAAAGAAAGCGCGATATAACCAGTGCAATATCTACTGTAACCGACAAGCAAATACAAGAACGTCAGCCGTTAAACCTTTTTGATGCCCTGCAAGGGCAGGCAGCCGGCGTTTTGGTAATTAATGATAACGGCGAGCCAGGCGCAGAAGGTTCAATCACCGTTCGCGGACCGTCTACTTTTTCGTCGGAAGGGCAGGGTACTAACCCATTATATGTTATTGATGGTGTAATTACACAAAATGCATCGTTGTTAAATCCTAATGATATACAAAGCGTTGAGGTGCTTAAAGATGCGGCTTCAGCTGCTATTTACGGTTCACGGGCAGCCAATGGTGTAATACTGATCACCACCAAACGTGGTGTTGAAGGTAAAACCCGAATTGACCTTCAGTACACTTATACTATTGGTAAACTGGCTCACTTTATACAAACCGCCAATGCAGCCGACGTACGTTACTATCGTAGATTGCAAGGTGGCTTAACACCTGGTTACGGAAGTACCTTAGTGGATTCATTGAACCCTGGCCAAAACTCTGATAATGACTTACAGCGTTTAGTATTAGGTAACACCAGTCGCCGCCACGACGTGAAGTTTTCTATAGGTGGTGGTCAGAAAAATCTTACCTATGCCGCCAGCTTCAACTATCTGGACGATGCCGGAACGCTTACCAACACCTATAGTAAGCGAATTCAATCTCGTGTTAACGTGGATTATCAGTTCCTTAAGTTTGTAAAGTATTCAGGTAATATTTCTTTTTACAGGCAAACGGGTAATTACTCAAATTTTGGTAACCAGATCAGACCGGCGTTTGACAGGCCTTCAAACTACCTGCTTTATTATCCAAACGGCGAGTTAACCAGCTATATCAATGGTAAGCGTAATCCTATCGCCAATGCGCTTTATGAGGAAAACACAAGGGAAGAATATCGTACGCAGTTTGTTAATTCTTTAAACTTTGATCTTACAAAAGACTTAAAGTTGACAACAACGCTTAACACGCAGTTGGATAACTCTGAGGGTATAAGCTTTTCGCCCCGTTCCGTAAATTCTCAGGATCAACAAACCAATTCATTGCGAAACAATATTTTTCAAAGATTTTATTACGAGGCACAGGCATACTTAAACTATAATAAAACTATAGCAAAAGATCACAGCATCTCAGCAACACTGGGTGTATCTCGTGACCGTGTGAGAACAGATACTACTAACCTGATAGCGGCTAATATCGTGTTCGAAAATATCCGGACCGTTCCCGGCGCTAACCTTAACGGCCTTCGTTCACAACGTGTGCGTTTCGTACCTGTTTCAACCGGTTCTTACTTTGGCCGCGTAAACTATAGCTACAAAGGTAAATATATTTTACAGGGTGTGTATCGTAATGATGCATCATCAAGATTTGGCCCTGCAAACCGTTCTGGTGGTTTTCCGGCAGCATCAGCAGGATGGCGTTTTACTGATGAAAAATTCTTAGGCTTCACTAAAAAGTTTTTAGATGATGGAAAGATTCGTTTTAGCTATGGCAAGGCAGGAAATGACCCTATAGGGGCTTTTGATGCGGTGCCATTAGTGGACATAGGCAGTGATATTTATAACAAAGTTGCGGGTATTGCACCTACTTATAACCTGGCTAACCCAAGTTTAAGATGGGAAACTACCACAACCAAAGATTTAGGTTTAGACTTAAATTTTCTGAAAGGGCGTCTTACTGCTACTATCGATGCTTACATCAGAACTACTAATGATTTGCTTTACAACCGCCAGGTGCCTAAAGAAACCGGTTTTACGGTACAGCGTGTAAACGTAGGCACCATTCAAAATAAAGGTTTGGAATTTGTATTGAGTGGTAATGCCATCAGAACAAAGAACTTTAACTGGACCATTAACGCTAACGCCTCGCTTGAACGCGGTAAAATTGTAAGTTTAAATAATGGTGAAAGTTTTGTTGCTACCGGTTCTGGCGGTGTAAGCGGTGGTAACGCACGTTATCTTGTAGCCGACGGACTACGTATTGGCAGCTTTTATGGCTGGAAAAACCTTGGTATTTACCAGTATGATGCGTCAAATGCTTATACACCAGATGGGCAACGGTTAACGCCAATAGGCATAACAGCAGTAACCACTACACGCGGCGGGCCTACAGCCACCAGCCCGAATGGTAATGCCGGCGCAACAGTAGCCAGCAGTTATCAGCTTAACGGTCAACCTTATTCCGGACAAGTTGTACGTAAAAAAACCAGCGGCGGCGCTGTGCTGCTTGGTGGTGATACAGAGTGGGAAGACGTGAATAATGATGGTATAATAGATGATAACGACCGCCAGGTAATTGGAAATGCACAGCCAGACATATATCTGGGCTTTGTGAATAACTTTACCTACAAGCAGTTCTCCCTATCTTTTATTATCAATGCTACTTTGGGCGGGCAGGTTTACAACCAGTTTAAACAAAACTTAACCAATTTTGCCAATGCCGGCGGCCCTTCGTTGCCAGAAGCTATTTATGGTGCCTGGACGAAACAAGGCGATATTGCAACCTATCCATATTACCCTGATAAAGACACGCGTGGCAGCCAGCGTATAGGCGGCAACAGCTACTTTTTAGAAAACGGAAGCTTTGTGCGTTTATCAAATGCTCGTTTAACTTACCGTTTCGATTCAAAGTTGGCTAATAAGTTCTTCACCAAAAATCTTTCCCTGTATATGTATGGTATCAACCTGCTTACCTGGACAAACTATAGCGGTTTCGACCCTGAATTTACGCCATCAAGTGGCTTAACTCCAGGAGACGATACAGGAAGATACCCCAAGAGAAGAGAATTTGGATTTGGCCTTAATGTGGCATTTTAAAAAGTAACAGATTATGAAAAAGATATTTTCAATAGCAATAATAAGTGTACTGGTAACTTTCGTAAGTTGTAACAAGCTTGTGGATGAACAGCCAGTGTCTGAAGGTAAACAGGAAGACTTTTTTCGCAGTAAACTGGATGCCGACGCAGCCGTTGCCGCTATGTACGGCGAATTTCAGTCGGCCATGATTAAACAGTCTGCCAATGGGCAAAACCAGAACAACATTACCTGGTGGGGCGAGGCAAGGTCTGATAATTGGGAGGGCCGGAGACCTAACTACGCAACATCCAGCACCAATGAGATCGACTTTAATGGTCTAACTTCAGGAAACGCTTATGCCGACTGGACCATTCTGTACAGCGTTATAGCCCGTGCAAACCTACTTATCAAAAGGCTTCCGGAAATAAAAAACTACGTTGCACCCGGTACAAACGGCGCGTTAAGTCCTGCATTGGAGTCAAGCTACACAGCACAGGCATATGCCATGCGTGCTTTGGCCTACTTTTGGATTGCACGGGTTTGGGGTGATGCAGTAATTCGTACTGAGCCGTACGTTGATCCAACACAACCTGCTACCCAGGCCCGCGACCCTCAGGCAAAAGTTTTGGCACAGGTTAAATCCGACATCCAAAAAGCATACGATCTTACCGCAAAAAATGGTAATCCAGATGTATTTTATCTGGGAGAAGGAGCCATAGCATCAATTGGAGCGGATGTTTACATGTGGGATAAAGATTATAACAATGCTATAGTTTGGTTTAAGCGTCTGTTTGCTGCCAAAGGGCCAACTGGTAAGGTGTACAATACTGCAGGTGTAGCTGCCACAGGTGCGGGTGGTGCCGCTGCTGATTTAGAGCCTGGTATATCATGGAATAAACAATTTGCTACGCCGGCCGGCAGCGTTGAAAGTATTTTTAACATCCATTGGGATTATACAGATAATGGTTGTGCTTGTATGGGCGGTGTGTCACGTACATCAAATGAGCCAATTATCCGTATGGCCGATCCATTGTGGACCAATTGGCCAAAAGCTGCAACTGCAAAATATGGCAATACCACGGCTACAATAGACTTGAGAGTTAAACAAACGTACAATATTTTATCTGCAACCAGTCAACCCATTCGTGACCGCAGTTTCTGGAAGTTCTATCCCGGTACTTATATAGCGCCCACTGCTACAGCTGGTTATAACTTTACCTCAACTAACTATGGTAGTTCTACAGCTAATTTGCCTGCAAATGTCGAAACTAATGTTTACATCCCGCTTTACCGCTTAGGTGGCATGTATCTTCTGTACGCAGAAGCACTAAATAAAGTTGGCGACAGGAGCAACGCGGTTAAGTACCTCAATCTGATCAAAGCACGTGCGGGCGTACCAACCGTATTAACCACGCAGTTTGCTGATGAGAGGGCGTTAGAAAGCGAAATTTTACAAGAAAGACAGTATGAACTTATTGGCGAAGGTGTAAGATGGTTTGACCTGGTACGTACCGATCGTGTGATTGAAGTGATGGATCCAATTCTAATAGCCCGTCAAATATCCATAGGTAATGCACAAGTAGGATGGGGTACAGACAAGCGCCGTTATTACTGGCCACTGAGCAATACAGTGCTTTATTCTAACAATTTATTAGTTCAAAACCCGCCTTATAACGGTTTATAATATTAAACGTCATGAAAAAAAGAAATATACTTTTAGCCGGCTTGTTTTGCGCATCCATAGTAAGCTCTTGTAAAATTGGCGGTTTGGAATTGCAAAAGAATTATGAGTACCAGCCAGGCAGTACAGTAGATCCTAAAATTAACAAAACTGCGTTGCAATATTTGCGCGAACGTGGCAAAGCACCCCTAATTGCAAACGACACGGTTTTTAAGTACATGCAACTGGGTTTAGAGTATGCAGGCATAGATCCTACCGAGTACGAGAAAGCTGGCCGTACCTTTATCTTCCTGGGCAATAACGCTGTTAGGGTTTTACCCACTACAACCACTGCCGGTGTGGTAAAAACAACCAGTAACATTCCTACAGCTGGCTTCTGGTTTGATTTTCCAATAATGGAAAAGAACCCCGACGGGACGCAGAAATATGCAGCCGATGGTGTAACACCGGTAACGCACCCGGCAACATCATGGAACGAATATTCGCCCCAAACTTTAAAAAATTATTTTCTGTACCTGATTGGTGTCGGCGATTTGGGCTTTAATAATTTAAACAGTGTAAACCAATCGTTGCCTACACTATTGCCAGCGGGTGCAACAGCCGGCAAAGAATCAAGATTGGGTTACTTGGTTGTAAATGCAGCGCCTAATTTAAGTTTGAGCGGCACCAGAACTCTCACTTTTGATTTTACGGGCACTAACGGCAAAGGATTTGATTTAGAGGGTAAATTCAATCTCAAACAAAATAACGCTGATTTTTCGCCTATGGTGATGAATGATGGAACCACCGTTGTTACCGGCGGCATCATTGCAACTAACGGGCAAATACATGTTACTAACACGCTAACTGTTCCCAGCAGGTATTAATGTAGTTGTCATACCAGTCGATTTAAAATGAAAATTCCCTGAATGGTTAAAGGCCAAAAGTGCCTTTAACCATTCGTTATACACTCCCTTTTACCTACATGCAAAATAAAATTTTACTTACCTTATGCTCTTTAAGCTTAAGTTTAGGTTTGATGGCCCAACAACCGCTGTTAAACTCAAAAACAGGCATCGATCAAAAGGTAGAGGAATTGTTGGCAAAGATGACGCTTGATGAAAAGATAGGTCAGCTAAATCAATACACCGGCGACCGCCTGGCCACAGGTCCGGTAACGGCAAACACCACCAAATACCAAGATATAAAAGATGGCAAAGTAGGCTCTATGCTGAATGTAAGAGGAGCAAAGGATACCCGCATGGTTCAGGAAATAGCCATGCAGTCACGTCTTAAGATTCCATTATTATTTGGACTGGATATCATACATGGTTATCGCGTTACTTTCCCCGTGCCACTGGCCGAAGCTGCCAGTTGGGATTTGAAAGCCATTGAAACCTCGGCACGCGTGGCGGCTACTGAAGCAGCCGCCTCTGGCCAGCACTGGACTTTTGCACCTATGGTTGATATCTCTCGTGATCCACGCTGGGGGCGCGTTATGGAAGGAGCTGGTGAAGATACATACCTGGGTTCATTAATAGCCAAAGCAAGGGTTAAAGGCTTTCAGGGAAACGGACTGGGTAATTTAGACGCTATAATGGCTTGTGTAAAGCACTTTGCAGCGTATGGCGCTGCCATTGGTGGCCGCGATTATAATACGGTTGATATGAGCGAGCGCATGTTGTGGGAAACCTACCTGCCGCCATTTAAAGCTGCGCTTGATGCAGGTGCTGCCACGTTCATGAATTCTTTTAATGATTTAAACGGCATACCGGCCACGGGCAACGCTTATCTGCAACGAGATATTTTAAAAGGCAAATGGAATTTCCAGGGGTTTGTGGTAAGTGATTGGGGATCCATACGCGAAATGGTGCAGCATGGCTTTGCTAAAGACAACGTAGAGGCATCTGAACTGGCCATTAAAGCTGGCAGCGATATGGACATGGAAGGTCACGCTTATATTGCAAGCCTGGCAAAGCTGGTGCAAGATAAAAAAGTAGATAATGCTTTAATTGATGATGCCGTTAAACGTATCCTTCGTAAAAAATTTGAATTGGGTTTGTTTGATGATCCTTATCGGTTTAGTAATGAGCAGCGCGAAACCCAAACACTAAACTCCGCCGCTAACAGGGCAATGGCTCGCGATGTTGCACGTAAGAGCATTGTACTCCTAAAAAATGATAAACAACTTCTTCCGTTATCAAAAAAAATAAAGACGATAGCTGTGATTGGGCCATTGGCCAAATCCAACAAAGACATGATGGGTTTCTGGTCTGTTAAATGGGATGACGACCACTTAGTTTCCTTGTATGAGGGCTTACAGAATAAGGTAGGCAAAAATACCAAGTTGTTATACGCAGAAGGTTGCGATCTGAAAGATACTGCCAAATGTAACTTTGCAGAAGCAGCAGCTATTGCCCGCAAAGCAGATGTTGTAATTATGGCCGTAGGCGAAGCATTTGATATGAGTGGCGAAGCCAAGAGCAAAGCCAATATACACTTACCGGGCGCGCAGGAAGAATTGATTAAAGCCGTACAACGTACCGGCAAACCCGTAGTGGTACTAACCATGTCGGGCCGTCCGCTTATATTTAATTGGACAGCCGATCGTGCCAATTCCATTTTGCATACCTGGTGGCTGGGTAGTGAAGCTGGCAATGCCATGGCCGATGTACTATTCGGAGATTACAATCCAGCCGGAAAGCTGCCTATGTCATTTCCACGGTCAGAAGGCCAGATACCCGTTTATTACAATTACAAAAGCACCGGTAGGCCATCACCAACTGATGTGGCGGCAACCTATCGCTCAGGGTATTTGGATATGCAGAATAGTCCTCGCTTTGCATTTGGTTATGGCTTAAGTTACACCACATTTAACTTAAGCGATTTAAAACTCGACAAAAACAAGTTTAGTAGCGCCGATTCAGTTACTGTGACTTGCAAATTATCTAATACCGGTAAGTATGATGGAGAAGAGGTAGTGCAACTATATCTGCAAGACATGTTTGCCAGTGTTACACGGCCGGTTAAGGAACTGAAGGGTTTCGAAAAAGTGTTTTTGAAAGCTGGCGAAAGCAAAACGCTTAAGTTTGTAATCAATAGAGAAAAACTGTCTTTTTACGATCAGAAGATGAATTGGACAACTGAGCCTGGCGACTTCAAACTCATGCTTGGTAATTCATCAGACCACATCATGCTTGAAGATAAGTTTGAATTAGTGAATTAGAAAATGACTATTAATTTACCTTTAAATTGAAAAAGATAATAATAACCTGCAGTTTGCTTACCCTCACGTTGGGGGTTAAAGCACAATACGTAAGTTTAACCGCTGCCGAAGTTAAAACGCTTAAAACAGCCGTTGAAAAGGATGCCCGCGTGCAAAAGGAATTTGCAGAGTGGAAACAAGTGGCCGAAAAGGCACTTAATGAAGCACCAAACCCCATTGAAAAGGTAACATCTCAAGGATTACTACAGGGTAATCCGGCCAAAACGGCCAGTTTGAAAGCTGTTGCTGATGCGCCCAAGATATATGCCCTTGCTTTGATCTATCGTCTTTATGGTAACAAAGATTATTTGAACAAGGCGCAGGAATACCTGACAGCTTGGGCCCAAATAAACAAAGCCACCGGCGACCCAATTGACGAAACCAAGCTAGAGGAAATGTTTACCGGTTATGACCTGATACGCGACGAAGTAAGCAAACCAAATAAACAAGCAATTGACACTTGGCTGGAGAGCATTGCCCACGCCGAAATACATAGCGTATCGGCTACGCCAACTAAATCAACTTCAAAAAATAACTGGAATTCACACCGCATCAAAATTATAACGCAGATAGCCTATGCCATACATGCCGATAAGTATCGGGATACAATTACGGCTGAACTGGAAAAGCAGCTGGCTCAAAATTTATATCCGGACGGCTCAAGCTTTGACTTTGCCGAACGGGATGCTTTGCATTACCATATTTATACGCTCGAACCGCTTCTTAAAGCCCTCATAGTGATTAGTAGAGCGAATGGTAAAAATTACTACAGCGTTGAGTCGCCGACCAAATCATCAGTGCAAAAGTCGGTTCAGTTCCTGGTGCCGTTTGTAACAGGGGAGAAGACGCATGGTGAGTTTGCTAACAGTAAAGTTAAATTTGACCGAGACCGTGCGGCCAATGGTGAAAAAGGGTATGTAGCAGGAGCGCCGTTTAAACAGCGTAACGGCATTGTAGTACTCTCATTAGCTGCATATTATGATACATCATTAGTGAAAACAATACAACAGGTTGCAGGGAACGAATACTATGATTGGCAACTGGTGCTTAACCAGGTAAGACAGGCTAAAAAGTAATTAAGGCATATGAGAAATTTTGTCGCTGTATTAATGATAGCCTCATGCCTAACGCTGAGCTGGCGCATAGCTGCCGACGGTACCGTAAAGGATCAGGTGGCAGCCACTTTGCGTCAATCTATTCTGAATGAAGCGGCATGGGCGCTAACGCAGCAACCGGTCACCGTTACGGCAGAAAGCAGTCCGCGCAGTGCAGGGGGCAGACACGACTTTTATTCGGAGGGCGATTACTGGTGGCCCAACCCTGAAAATCCAACCGGACCGTACATTCAAAAAGACGGCTTGACTAACCCACAAAACTTTGTGGCTCACCGTTTAGCCATGATTCGCTTTAGTCGTATTGTTGGCGCGTTAGCCTCAGCCTATCAGCTCACACACGATAAGAAGTATGCGCAGCATGCTTTGTTGCATTTAAAAGCATGGTTTGTTAATCCTCAAACATTGATGAACCCCAACCTACAGTATGCACAGGCTGTCAAAGGCGTAGCCACGGGCAGGGGCATTGGCATTATTGATACCATACAACTAATGGAAGTGGTGCAGGGTGTTGAGGCGATACAGGATTCGAAAGTAATAAGCAAAGAGGATCTTAAAACAATAAAAACTTGGTTTGAGCAGTACCTGGTTTGGCTAACCACGAACCAGTACGGCAAAGACGAAATGAATGCCAAAAATAACCATGGTACCTGCTGGGTAATGCAAACAGCATGCTTTGCCAAATTTACTAAAAACGAGGACTTGCTCGATTCTTGCCGCAATCGTTATAAAAATGTATTGTTGCCAGGCCAAATGGCTGCCGATGGTAGCTTTCCGCTGGAATTGAAACGGACAAAACCTTATGGTTATTCTATTTTTAACCTGGATGCCATGACCACCATTTGCGAATTGTTAAGTACACCAAAAGATAACCTGTTTACTTATCAAACAGTTGATGGTCGTTCTATCAAAAAAGGCATTGAGTTTTTATATCCATATTTGAAAGACAAGAACAAGTGGCCTTATCACAAGGATGTGATGCACTGGGACAGCTGGCCAGCAGCGCAGCCAGCACTAGTTTTTGGCGCCAATGCCTATAAGAACGCTGAATGGCTAAACACCTGGAAGAGACTGGAACATGATCCTGCAAACGAAGAGATAATAAGAAACCTGCCGGTGAGGCATCCGCTTATCTGGCTTAATAAATAACTATGAATAAACTGATTCCTGTTGCGTTGTGCCTTTTAACCACCGCAGGCTACGCACAAAATAATGCCAAAAAAGCAATACCATTTGCCGAAAAGCAAACCGATTTAATGCTAAAAGCCATACCGGCGGCCATAGCAGCGTCAACCAAACCTAATGCGGTTTCACCAAGAACGTTGAGCACCACTGGCGAGCTGGTAATGATCCCTTCTAAAGATTGGGTAAGCGGCTTTTTCCCTGGAGAGCTTTGGTATTTGTATGAGTACACCCATAACAATAAATGGCTTACTGCCGCTAAAGCATATACCACCAACATAGAGCCTGAGCAATTTGATAAAGGTACACATGATGTGGGCTTTAAAATTTATTGCAGTGTGGGCAATGGCTACCGTTTAACTAAAGATGCGCACTATAAGGAGGTTATCATTCAGGCAGCCAAAACCTTGTCGACCCGCTTTAATCCTATCGTAGGTTGCATAAAATCTTGGGATAACCGCAAAAATTGGCCGTTCCCGGTTATTATAGACAATATGATGAATCTGGAACTATTATTTGAGGCAACCAAACTATCCGGTGATTCTACTTTTCATAAAATTGCGGTAAGCCATGCCAATACCACTATGAAGAACCATTTCAGGCCCGATTATAGCTCTTATCATGTGATTGATTATGATCCGCAAACGGGTGCTGTTTTGCACAAGCAAACACACCAGGGATACGCCGATTCATCTGCCTGGGCAAGGGGCCAGGGATGGGGGTTGTATGGATATACGCTATGTTATCGCGAAACCAGGAACAAGGCTTACCTGCAACAGGCCGAAGCAATTGCTAAATTTATTTTTAGCCATCCCAATTTACCGAAGGACAAAGTGCCTTACTGGGATTTTAACGCGCCCGACATTCCAAATGCCCCGCGCGACGCATCGGCAGCTGCTTTGATGGCCTCAGCAATGTATGAGCTAAGTACTTACAGCTCTAATGGCAAACAGTACAAAAAAACAGCCGACGACATCATGAATAGCCTTAGCAAGCGTTACCAGGCCAAACCAGGTGAAAGTAAGGGCTTTATTCTACTGCACAGCACCGGCCATAAGCCAGCTAACAGCGAAATCGATGTGCCCATAAGTTATGCAGATTATTATTACCTGGAAGCGTTGTTACGCCAAAACCGCTTGGCCAACGGGCAATCTGTTATAGTACAATAAGTATTAAAAGCGAAAAGCCGGTTTTCATAATTGAAAACCGGCTTTATTATAGATATCAGTTTTGGTTTCTATCGCTCCATAAACCGTCTGATTCCGAGTTCAAGTCCACGTAATTCGGCAAGGCCTCTTAGGCGGCCAATGGCCGAGTAACCCGGGTTGGTCTTCTTATGTAAATCATCCAGCATCTTGTGCCCATGATCTGGTCTGAAGGGCATGCGCAGGTGCTTCTCACCGGCTGCGCGGCGTTTCTCCTGTTCTGTTACCAGCGCTTTCATTACTGCAAACATGTCTACGTCACCATCCAAATGGTCGGCCTCGTGGAAATTGCCCAGTTCGTCTCGTTTTGTGGCGCGTAAGTGAATAAAATGAATGCGGTTACCCAAACGCTCAACCATTCCGGCCAAATCGTTATCGGCGCGTACGCCAAATGAACCGGTGCAGAAAGTTAAACCGTTGTGATAACTGTCAACTGCGGCATAAAGCTCCTGTATATCAGCCTCGGTACTTACCACCCTTGGTAAGCCCAAAATAGGGTAGGGAGGATCATCGGGGTGAATGCACATTAGTACACCAGCTTGCTCTGCTGCTGGAATTACCTGTTGCAAGAAATGATATAGGTTGGCTTTAAGTGCCTGATCGTCTATATGATTGTATGACGATAGCACATCCAGAAACTGCTCCACCGTATAACCTTCTTCAGCGCCAGGCAAGCCAGCTATAATGTTCTTAACCAGCTTGGTTTTATCCTCGTCAGACAAGCCGTCCAAGTAGGCTTTCGCCGCCGTTTGTTGCTCAGGTGTATATGTCTCTTCTGCGCCCGGGCGTTTCAATAAGTATAGTTCAAACGCGGCAAAGGCCGTTACATCAAACCGTAAAGCCGTTGAGCCATCTGGTTGTGGATAATCCAGATCGGTACGCGTCCAGTCAAGTACCGGCATAAAGTTGTAGCAAACAATATCAATACCGCATTGACCTAAGTTAAGCAGGGATTGCTTATAGTTTTCAATATATTGCTCATAGTTGCCGGTTCTTTTCTTAATGTCTTCGTGTACCGGTACGCTTTCAACTACAGACCAGGTTAAACCGGCCTCTTCTATGATGGCTTTGCGTTTCTGAATCTCGTCTATTGGCCATACCTGCCCGTTTGAAATGTGGTGCAGTGCTGATACCACGCCCGTCGCACCAGCCTGTCGTACATCTGCCAATGAAACCGGATCGTTAGGGCCGTACCAGCGCCATGTTTGTTCTAAACTCATTGTTGTTTATAGGATATTAGTGTTATTTGCCGGCTAAATTTAAGAATACTGTTGGCAATCCGGGTGATTTTACGCTTAAAATACTTTTGCCCTTTTTGGTGTCTAGCTTAATTGTGGCCCTGCCATTGTATGCTTGCACTTTACGCGAGCCGCCTGATGTGCCCATATTGTCTAACATCACGCCATCACCAGCCATGGCAAAGTCTATCCAATTTGCTGCGTCGAGGCATTGTACATTATTGCTGTCCAGCACTTTTACCTGCGCGTTCACAACACCGTTATCATCAGCAATTTGTTCTACAACTAATTTAGCGGGCTTGCCCCATTGCTGGGTTTGGAATGTTTGGGTTATTTGATCAGTTACCGTAACCTTGCCCTTTTTAGCTACCACTTTAAGGGCATTGTTTCCGCTCGCCAGATTAACTTGCCAACGCAATCCTGCAGCCGGAAAGTCTTGGCTGTTGCGTTTTTTAACACCATAGCTTTTGCCGTTTACAAACAACTCGGCTTCATCACAATTAGAATACACCTTTACCGTTTTCTGCTGGGTTGTGGTGCCCCATCTAACTGGCCAGCTATGGCCATATATATGAACCATGGGCTTCTCTGTCCAGTATGATTGAAATACATAATAAGACTCTTTCGGTGTACCATCGCGCTCTACAACGCCTTTTTGATTCATATAGGGTACAGGATTATCCGGTCGAACGGGTGTTGAAAAATCTTTAAAAACCCAAAAGGCTGAGCCGCTTAGCCAAGGCATGGTTTCCTGTTCTTTGAGGTGCCAGTCGAATAAATTAACAATATAGCTTTCGCTCCAATCGCCATCACGTGATACACGTGGGTCGCCACCTTTCAGCGATGCATCCCCAAGTCGCTCGTCGGCACCAACTCCCGATTTTATATCTAAAAAACCTTCCGGATTTTCTGAATGCCGGCCTGCATGGCTATCGCCGCCCCATTCCGCATGGAAAAAGCGATCCACTTTATTAAATTCGTCCTGACTTACCTGTTTATATTCAGCGTACTTGCCGCGGTACCAGCCAGCCCATATTGACGGCGAATATACATCCGGTATATCCTTGCAAAAATCGCAACGGCGTATTGAAGTTAAGCGGGTGGAGTCAAGCCGGTGCGAAAGATCGTTCTGTTCTTTCATAAACGTCCTGATCTTTTGTTTATCAAATTCTGGGAAATCGCCTTCCCAGTCGTTTTCATTGCCTAACCCCCAGAGTATGATGGATGGATGATTGTAATGCTGTTCTATCATATTGGTCATCATTTGCCGGGCCTGGTTCTGATAGGCCGTACCACCTAAACCTCCTCTACACCAAGGTTCTTCTTCCCAAACTAATATGCCCAGGCTATCGCAAAGGTTTAAAATAATGCGTGATTGCTGGTAGTGGCCCAACCTGATGAAGTTGACACCCATATCCTTCATTTGTTGCATCTCCCGCTTCATCATTTCCTCCGTCATCGCTGCAGCCACACCTGCATGATCCTCATGTCTGTGGGTGCCTCGCAGTAATAAGCGCTTTCCATTCAAGTAAAACGGACCATGCTCTTTAAACTCGAAATTGCGAAAGCCTATCTTTTCAGTTTTAGTATATGTCTGGCCGTTTGCTGTGGCAGTTACCTGCAAGGTGTACAAGTACGGATCAGCGGTAGTCCATAAATGAGGCCTGCTTATTTCTAGCTTGCTTAGTGGCTGTTTGTCACTGCCCACCGAATTAATGGAATAATTATCACTCGCAATAGTTTTTCCGGCTGCATCGGTAAGTTTTACCCCTCCGTTTACATGGCCATTTTGCTTAGGCAAATAAAAGTTTCCTTTTACATTTATCCACCCTGTCTTAAAGGTATTGGTTAATGTTGGTGTTGCAAAAATCTTATCAATTGCCACGGCCGGCTGGTAAATCAGATTTAGATACCTGTACAAACCACCATAAACGTTAAAGTCTGATAACTGTGACGGTATGGTCTCCAAATTGCGTGAATTGTCACAACGGATAGACAGCGGTATTTTGCCCTTAAACTGTTTCTGATAAGCCTCTGTCTTTTTAAAGGCTTCAACGGCTTCTGTAATATCTGCAGTCCACTCGTCATAACCGCCTAAATGAGAAGCTACTTTTGTTGTGTACACGTATACATCGGTTTTTTGCCCGGCACCCTCAAAGTGAAGCAGTGTGCGTCCGTCGGCATAAGGGTTCTTAATATCAAGCATTGTACGATACCAACCCGGCCCCTGGTAATAATTTACATCCGGATCAACGGCATCGCTGGCGTTAAAGCAGTGCGGAAGAGTTACTGTTTTCCATAGCGGAACACTTTCGGGATTGCCCTGGGTTACCGGCCTAACCGATTCCCATATGCCGCCTAAATCCTGTCTTAAAAATTCCCAGTTGTTGTTTAGGCGTCTGGCTTGCTGGCCATATCCAACATGTAGTATCATTAAGCAGATGATAGTGGTAAGAAGCTTTTTTATCATAAATGAACGGTATGGAGCAGGCTGACGGTTTAATTGCATAGATTTTACTGATTACCAAGCAGCTGCTGGGTAATAACTTGTTGTTTTGAACCGTAAATGTATTGCATAGCAGGTAGAAATTCAAGCTTTTTAATAACTTAAATTATTGATATATAGTGTATTATATAACGTTTAATACGCTTCGCTCTCATGTACCCAATAAAGATCAATGCGCTGTTAATGAGTGTATAAGCTTTTTCGAGTAATAGAAAAGTTTTAACTCCAAAATACGCTTCAGACACATCGTATAATTGAATATCCAATCTTGTCCATCGGCAAAAAAGCTACAATACTAACGTACTCCATCCTTGCGGTGCATCTTTTTTACGCGAGCGCTTTTGCTCCTGCATAGCTTTTTTAATGCGGATGGCATAGGCCCAGCAAGTGCTTTGCCTTATGCCTAGTTTATCCGACAATTGATGTGATGAGATTGTGCCTTTACTACTGTAGATTAAGTAAACCAGGTAAAAAGCTTTGTTTATAGGAATACGGTTGTTTTGGAAGATAGTATTATGTAAGGCCGATTCCTCATAGCTGCATTTGGTACAACGACGGCTGTAGGGTACCCGGCCTGCGCAATAGGAGGTATGGCTGCAGCGGGTGCATTGATAGCCGTTTTTCCATTTCAATTCAGATAGAAACTTATAACAGGTTTCCTGGTCGGGGTACTTAGCGCTGAACTCCTCGAAATTTAGTTCGGCAGATAGTACTCGTGCATCTGTAACCTTATCTATATTGGTTTTGAGCTGAATGTTGTCTTTCTCGAGCAGTACATTCATTCGCGTTATTTCAGACGCCTGCTGTTCCAGTAAGTGATTGATACTGATCAGCTGCTCGTTTTGCTCTTCGATAACTTTAGATTGCTCCAGTATCTCTTTAGATTTTTCAACCACTTCTCTCGTGCGTACTTTAACCTGACGCTCAAGTTCCTGGTTTATGGAATCCTTCAGCTCACTATTAATGTGCATTTGCTTAATGGTTTCGTCTTGCGCTGCGTCTTTCTCTTTGCGAAGGATGCGTACCTGATCGCCAATTGCAAAGGATAGTAAGACCATCTCAATTACGAAGCAAAAACTAAGGCTGTAATAGCCTACTACCGATGGCATAAGCCATGAATATCCTAACGCCGATACCGCTTTAATTACAAAGCCTGTGAATAGAAAGGCATAAGCTAACACAAAGAACCGAGCGGGCTTAAAGCCGTTACGATAAATGCGTATACCAGTAATAAACGCTATAGAAAGTGGTATAAACTCAACAAACTTATAAATGAATAAACTTTTATCGACAAACAAACACACCAGAAAGAAGGCTGTACGCAAAACCAGTGCATAATTAATGAGCTTGTAAAGACGCCTGGCCCTGTGTTTAACCTGCAACAGCTCTTTGGTGAATATGAGCGCGAACATACTGAGCAGGTACAACGCGGTTCCATAAGCAAAATCGTTTACGGCAGGCGTATTTGGCCAGAGGTACTGGAACGCTATACCATCCACACACATCTCATACAGCCCCACGCTTAAAACATAAAATACGTAGTACAAGTACTGACGGCGTTTTACCGCCATAAACATGAGCAGGTTGTGGAAACAAAAAATGAGCACCATACCATAAAATAGCCCGAAAGTTAGGTACTCGTTTAGTGCATAGTGTATGAAGTAATCGAGTGTGCGGTACACAATAATTACATTGACCAGATTCCGGGATTTGAGTTTAAAGTAATAGGTATACTCGCCCGCCGATGGGTTTTTAATCAGGAACTCGAAGTTTTTGTGCTGATATAAGCGGCTGTCAAAGTCTATTTTTGCACCAGCTTTACTCATAGAATAAAGGCCTTGTGCGTCGGGGATGTAAGCCGTAACTTCATCTGTAGTTTGGTCAAAGAACTCGAACAAGGAGGCTTTGTCTGCTGCCGACCGATCAAAACGTACCTTTACACGGTACCAATAAGTTGATGAGCGGTTTTTGTTGTTTGGATAGTATAAGCTATTAGCTTTAAAACGACTAGCCAAATCAGTTTTTATAACATCTGCAAAGGTTAGCTTATCAGATGCATCTTCCAGGTAATCAACCTCATTTAGTGTGAACTTGTGCTGCCTTATGGTACTGTCTACATTCAGCACTTTTTGGGCAAAAAGCGAAGTGGTAAGTAGTGCCAATAGCATGGTTAGCGCAATGTTTTTTAGCGCTAAGTAAGGGCCGTTACCTATATTTAATGGTAGAAGTTTGATCATATAAATTTCCAGATAGCCGGATCGTTCCACAGTAAATTGACCTATAACGCAGGTGCATTTTCAGGAAAATAAAACTAACAGCGGCTTGGTTATAATTGTATTCAAATATATATAAAACGCCCTACACTTTGCTCTGAGTAGGGTCTCTGCTTTTTCAAAAAAAAACGTCTTAAGTGCCCTTTAAGCGCATTTTTATTTATATACAATAGTCTGTTTAGTGTCGGTAAAATTATTGTTTTTGAACTGGTTGTCAGCCGGAGGTATATCCTGTATTACGCGTGATGGGTACTTATTGGTGTCAAACTTGCCCGTCCAATCTTGGTTCTTATTGTCGCCTACCAAGATGCCCACATCAGCCTTGCTGATGTGATTGTTACTGATTACACAATTAGTAGCAGCCACATAAAATCCAGTTTCCGTTTTTCCTTTTGACATGCCATACATCAGCCTTATTCCGGTTCGCACACCGGAGATAGTGTTATTTGTAATAACATGCCCGCTACCGTTTATGCGTATGCCGCCCGTACCACCTTTTATCTGATTACTGTCAATTACGCAATCATGCCCGCCACGCATAACCAGCTCGCCCTGGCAGTCTTCGAAATAATTGTTTGTATAGTTGTTGCCACTGCTTTTGTTGCTTATTACTTCGCCTTCGCCATTACAGCGTATGAACCGGTTGTTACGTACGGTTGCCTTAGCCATTGCCGTTCCCTTTAAAACCGGATCCTGACCAATTTGCACACATTCACCGCCGTTAAAAACTTTCCAGCTTACCTTATACTTATCGCTGAATAAGTTGTCGTTTATAAGGGTATATGTTGGGAATTTGGGACTATTGATTTGTACCTGCAGATCCTGTTCATCCTGGTTGCTGATGAAGCTGCAATGATCAACCTGATTGTGCTCTCCTTCGCCAGATATAATGACCAGCGGCATAAATTGGACCTTAGCGCTGTTCTTTTGGAAAGTGCAGTTGGTGATTCGTGAATGCTTGGTGTTGTTTAAGTCAATAAGCAGTCCGTTTTTGCCATTAGCTTTATTTAAAATACAGTTATTGAAGTTTAGACCCTGCAAATGCATGTAATTTCCGGTGATTTTAAATATGGTTTGTGTAACCTCTCCGCTAAATATAACCTTTCCGGCATCCTGAGCTTTGATAACAATTGGCCGCAAAGCACTACCATTGGCTGTAGATTTTACGGCCCAAGGCGCATAGCTCCCATTAGCTATGATAATGTTATCGCCCGCAATAGCGTGTTTATCAGCTTCGGTAAACTCTTTTTCACTTTTAACAAAATAATCAGCAGCAAAGCCCGCATAGCCGGTTAACAGCATGGCTATGCCGGTAACTAATTTCTTCATAAATATTGATTGATTGTTATAATTGGATAGGTAAATATAACAGCAAAATGGTTTATACAGCAAGAAAATTTGCATAAATAACATGCTTTTTGAGAACAAAAACAGCTAAAGGAATACAAGACTACACATATGATGTACAACAAAATTTATTTTGCTTGTGCATGAACCGTATTGCTTTTACGCGCTGATTTTCTAAATTAAAATGTAATCAGTTGAATGTCAGTTCGCCACCTTTTTAATTTCGATTTACAAAGCGTATCTATTTATTTGTAATTGCCTATCAGGCAGTTATTTATGCAGATTTTTACCGCGGTAATGTTATAGCTTTTTTTATTTTTGGCTCACCAATTACTCAATTATGAACATCAGAGCCAAACGTTTCATCCGGTTAAAAGCGTATCGCCAATTAGTTCTATCCTTACTTACTATATTTTTATTGTTATCTGTAAAAGGTAATGGGCAAACCTTTCTGAAAGCGCAAGGCCAGTTCATTACCGACGCAAATGGCAAGAAAGTTTTACTTAGAGGAATGGGTTTAGGCGGATGGATGTTGCAGGAGGGATACATGTTCAGGCTTGGTAACGTAGGTCAGCAGTACCGCATAAAAGCAAAAATAGAAGAAGTGACCAGCCCGGCATATGCGCAGAAATTTTATGATAAATGGCTTACCAATCACACCCGTAAAATCGATGTTGACTCCATGGCGTCATGGGGTTTCAACTCCATCAGGCTACCTATGCATTATGGCTTGTATACTTTACCGGTTGAGCAAGAGCCGGTAACGGGTCAAAATACCTGGATTGAAAAGGGATTTGCTTTAACTGACAGCTTGTTAAAGTGGTGTAAAGCCAATCACATGTATTTGATACTCGACTTACATGCTGCTCCGGGCGGGCAAGGTAATGACCTGGCTATATCTGATCGGGACGCTGCAAAGCCCTCTTTGTGGGACAGCCCGGCCAATCAGCAAAAAATGATTGCGCTTTGGAAAAAATTGGCTCAGCGTTATGCCAACGAACCCTACATTGGCGGCTACGATATCATTAATGAACCAAACTGGGGTTTTGAAAAGGCAGATGATAAACGGGGGACAGCAGAAACCAAGAATGTTCAGCTACGGCAGCTGATGGTCAACATCACTAATGCTATACGCGAAGTAGATAAAAAACACATTATCATTATTGAAGGGAATGGCTTTGGTAACAATTATAATGGCATCTTTCCGCTATGGGATAATAACATGGTGCTGAGTTTTCATAAATATGGCAATTTCAATAATGACGGCTCAATTCAAAACTTCCTCAAAATGAGTAAGGAACACAATGTGCCCCTTTGGTTGGGCGAATCGGGCGAAAATTCGAATACTTGGTTTACCGAGGCTATCAAATTAGTGGAAGGCCATAACATAGGCTGGAGCTGGTGGCAGGAAAAGAAAATCGGCATCAATAATCCGCTCGAAATTAAATTGACGCCGTCGTATCAAAAACTGCTTAATTACTGGAACGGTAAGGGAGATAAACCTGCCCAACAAGAAGCCATTGCCGCGTTAGACGAATTCCTGGAGAATATAAAATTAGAAAACACCACTTATCACCGTGATGTGACTGACGCGATGTTCAGGCAAGTACAGAGCTCGGCAACGGTGCCTTTCAAAAAACACATCGTAACCAAAAACGCTACTATCAACGCAGTAGATTACGACCTTGGGAGTCAGCGTATGGCCTATTACGACAAAGATACTTCAAGTTACCAGTACACACCGGGTGTACGCACACAAGGTAACCGCGGACGTGCTTATCGTAATGATGGGGTAGATATTGAGGCGGATGATACCGGCTATCACATATTTAGCATTGAAGACAGCGAATGGTTGCAGTATACCATCGACGTAAAAGCCAAGGGGACTTATACTGTAAAACTAACCGTTTCATCCGAAGTCGGAAAAGGAAAGGTTTCTGTGATTACTGGTGGGAAATCAACCAGCATTCCCCTTGCCATAACAGTACCATCTAAAGCTTGGCATGAAGTTGTGGTGAAAGGGATTAAGCTTGATAAAGGCTCCAACAAAATTAAAGTGATTGCTGACGAGGGTGGATTTAATTTTAAGTCACTTGAAATATCCAAGAATTGAATATAGAGCATATCATGCTTTAAGGCGAGCAAAAATTGTTTCGAGGAACAATGTTATCGACAGCCTTTTGAATTGATTAACCCTGTTTACACAAATAACGCAAGCTATTCTGTTTTTAAGCTCTTCACCGGATTTACAATGGCAGCCTTAACGGCCTGAGAACTTACTGTAATTATGGCAAGTAATAGTGAAAAAAAACCGGCTATGACGAATATATACCAGCTAATTTCGGTACGATAGGTAAACTCCTGCATCCATTGGTGCATGATGTACCAGGCAATAGGCCAGGCTATAAGGTTGGCTATTATGACGAGTCCGGTAAATTCTTTTGAAATCAAAAACGAGATGCTTTGTACGCTGGCACCTAAAACCTTACGTATGCCAATCTCCTTAGTGCGGCGTTCTGCTGTAAACACCGCCAACCCAAATAGTCCTAAACAACTCAGTAATATAGCAACACCGGCAAAAGCTTTAAATAGCTTTGCAGTCTGTATATCTTTACGGTACATGGCGTCAAAATCCTCATCCAAAAAGCGGTATTCAAACGGACGTATATTGTCAATCGATTTATAAAGTTCTTCTGTTTTGGCAATAGCTTGCTTTGCAGCTTCGGCCCGTGCCCTTATATACAAATAACCGCCAAATTCACTCGCCTGTACAGCACTGAAGATGGTTGGCTTTATCTCTTCTTTCAACGATGCGTTGTTGAAGTCTTTTATTACGCCTTTTATCTCGCCCTGCTTACCCCAAAGGTTAATTATCGTGCCTACGGGATGTTTTAGCGCCATCATACGTGCGGCCGATTCATTGATGAGATAGTAGGCGCTATCTGCAGGGGAGCCAGTAAAACCTTGTCCATCTGCAAACTTCATTTGCATTGCCGTTGTAAAGTTAGCTGCTATTTGCATAGGGCTAATGTGTGCCTGGTTGTTCACCTTACCCGGCCAGTTAATGTTATCGGTAGATCCGCCCATGGCCAGCAAAAAGCCCGATGCAAAGCTTACGTCCCTGATGCTTTTGTCGGATTTCAGTTCATGCATTACTCTTTGCAGCTGCGAGCTTACTTTACCATTAAGAGGCACCATCAATACGTTTTCGCGATCATAACCTAAGTTTTTGGTTTGTATAAAATTAAGCTGCTTGGTTATTACAATAGTGCAGATAATCAGCAATACGGAAAAAGTAAATTGCATAATAACTAATCCTTTACGCAGCCAGCCGCCTCGAGCCGCTTTATTAAAATTAGCTTTCAATACATCGTTAGGGTTAAATGAAGATAAAATCCAGGCAGGGTACACACTGGCCAGTATAATCGTGCCTAACGCAACCCAGCCCACAATTTTAATAGTTGACAGCTTCCAGTAATCTATGGTATACAGCTTGCCGCTTATTTCCTGGTAAAATGGAGTTAGCACGGGCATCAATGCTGCGGCCAGTAGTAATGCTGCAATAAAAATTAGTATAAACTCAGTTACAAACTGTATAAGTAATTGTTGGCGGCTTGCTCCAATGGTACGACGTAAACCAACTTCTTTTGCCCGTTTGGTGGCGCGTGCTGTGGAAAGGTTGATGTAATTAATAACTGCTATCAATAAAATAAGCACACCTATAATCATGAAGAAACGTACAATCTTTATACCCGATGGCGAGAGGTCGGCGTTATATAAACGCAGCATATTCAAGGGTTGGCATATGTAGGTCACATCGCCTGCTTTTACATAACCATTGTTTTTTACATGTATGGCAGACAGCTGCTTTGCAAGTTGATTAACGTTGGTGCCAGGTTTAAGACGTAAAAAGGTAGTAAAATAGAAGTTTCCCCAATCCTCATCTATAGTTTTCCAGTTGCCGTTACCGCCATAATTTTTTCGAACCATGTCTAACGACAGCAGCATATCCATGCGTACCGTACTGCGCTCAGGCATGTTTTCCATAATGGCCGATACTGTATAAGGCTCAAGCTTTTCGCTCAAAGTAAGTGTTTTACCCACAGCATTGTTTATAGAGCCGAAGTATTTTACAGCGGCGTCACGGCTGAGTACTACGTTGTTAATAGCGCTCAGGGCCACCTGCTCGGATCCCCTCAATAACTTCACATGAAACATCTTGAAGAATGATGGCTCGGTGTAGGCCACGTTCTTTTCCATGATATGTTCTTCGCCCTGGCTAACCAGCATTTGCTCGCGATTATAACGAACGGCCATTTCTACACCGGGGAAGGTGCGAAGTGCTGTAGCAGCAATAGGAGCGGGAGTATTTGTCCAGGTATTGTACACATCATCGCTCATTTTTATCCTGGCGTTTAAACGATATATGTTTGCCGCGTCAGGCCATGCGGTATCATACTGCAGTTCGTCATCAACTCCCCAAAACAATAAGGTACTTACTGATAAGCCAATGGCCAAACCAATAACCGCTATAAGTGAGTACACTTTGCTGCGTAACAGATTACGCCAGGCAGTTTTAAGGTAGTTTTTAATCATGATGCTGCAGTTAAGGTAATACGCAGCAATTGTGGCTAATTACATACCATATATGTAAGGTGTTTGTTTTCAGTTCTTTACTGTAGATTAATGCAGTTCAGTGTTCGATTCTGATACAATTCCTGTTCGCTATTGGTCAGTGTGTTCAGGCCAAAGTAAGCCGTTGCTTGGCGCGGTAACGAGTACGGAGCTTGGCAAAAGGTTTTTCTATAAATTGATAACTGAACACTGATAAAGCTGCGGTAAGCAGTATAACCAGGACGTAAAACAACAACGGATGCCCGTTTTTACGGATGAATGCCAGCGAACCAATGGCGGTCATATGCGTTAGGTAAATGGAATAACTCAGCTTACCTACAAAAACCAATGCCCGGTTGGATAGTAGTGTCCTTAGGTTTTGATAAACTGGAATATTTACCACTGCTGGTATTAACACTAAAAGGGAAAGGCCTTGTATGGAATATCTGATGGTGTTTCTAAAAGCCCCGTTCCTTACAACCAGGCAGGCCACAATGGTAAGTGCCGCAGCTGCAAATACCCATTTGTTAGAGATGATTTTTACATAAACAGCAGAGTTGTATATATGAAGAAGTACGCTGGCTAAGCACCCGTATATAATTGAATCAAACCGGGTATGGGTAAGCAAGTAAGTGTAGCGTTCTGTAATATCTCCCGTACTTCCATACATCATAATGCCCCACAAGCGAAAAACAAGTGGTACAAAAAGTAACACAATCAGCATGGTCATTAAAGCTTTTGGCGATTTATATATCAGCCAGAATAAGGCAGGAAAAACTAAATAAAAATGCTCTTCTACCACCAAAGACCAAAGCACCTTACAAATATCCGAGCTGTGTGCAGGGTCGGGGTGATAATAGAAGTAATAATTTTCATAGTAAAATAACGATGCCAGTACCTCGTATACATTAATACCCTGATTAGTAAAAAACAGATATAGGTAGAAAAGGCAGATCATGAACAACAGCGGCGGATAAAGCCGCATAAGCCGCCGAATAAAAAATAGCTTAAAATGGATCGACCCTGTATTGTTTATCTCACTGATAAGCAGCGAGGTAATTAAATAACCGCTGATAAAGAAAAATATGGTTACACCCAGCCCACCTGGCACAATCTTTTCAAATCCGATGTGCGCAACAAATACTAATAAGATAGAAATACCGCGTAATCCATCCAACGATGGTATATATGATGAGGAGGGTAATGACATGTGATAGAGTGGGGACAGAAAATTTAAGGTATAATGCCTTTTGAAATATTTTGTTTTACTATTTAAGGTTATTAAGTTAAATATTTATTTTCAAATAAACGTCAAAAACCAGCTCATTATCAAGCTTGGCCGCTCGCTTGCTTCCCTACTAAAAAAGTAAAACGTATCTTTGCCGGCTATGGGCGTACCTTTCGATGAATTTAATTTTAACCGGCAAATACTAAATGCTGTTGCCGATGCCGGCTATACTGAGGCTACGCCTATACAGCAAAAAGCTATACCTCCTATATTAAATGGCCAGGATGTATTAGGTATTGCCCAAACCGGAACCGGCAAAACTGCAGCGTATGTGCTGCCAATGCTCATGAAGCTTAAGTATGCGCAGGGGAATGATGCACGTGCACTTATTTTGGCGCCTACCCGCGAACTGGCTATGCAAATTGAAGAAAACATCCGCAGCTTTGCTGTAAACACCGATTTGCGGACTGTTATTATATATGGTGGTCTTGGCCCCAAAACGCAAATAGAAACGATCAATAAGGGTGTGGATATTATCGTAGCCACTCCAGGCAGATTTTTGGATATCTATTTAGCGGGACACATTAATACCAAGCCATTGCAATTTTTGGTGTTAGACGAAGCCGACAAGATGATGGACATGGGCTTTATGCCACAGATAAACCGCATTTTGGAAGTGGTACCACGCAAGCGTCAAAACCTGCTGTTTTCGGCCACCATGTCTGATAAGGTGCAGATACTCTCGGGCAATTTTTTGGAGTTTCCAACAGTGATTGAGATTACACCGCAGGCAACGCCGGCACAAACTATTAGCCAGTACCTGTATTATGTGCCTAATATTAAAACTAAAATAAACTTGCTGCGCAAACTGCTGGATAGGGACGAGGAGCTTAAAAAGCTTATTGTATTTTGCAAAACCCGCGCCGCTGCCGAAGACGTTTATAAGTTTTTAGTGCGCAAGTTTGACGATAAGCAGGTAAAAGTACTGCATGCCAACAAAGGTCAAAATACCCGTATAAATTCAATTAATGCTTTTAAGGAGGATGAGGTAAAAATATTGGTAGCCACCGATGTAGCTTCGCGCGGTATTGATGTGAGCAATGTAAGCCATGTAATTAATTTTGATGTGCCTATAGTTATTGAAGATTATGTGCATAGAATTGGTCGTACCGGTCGTGCTTTACAATCAGGCGAAGCAATTACCTTTTGTAATCCGGCCGAGGAATATTACCTGGAGCAGGTAGAAAAGCTAATTAGGCAACCTATACAAGTTTTGCCTTTACCGCAAGACGTTTTTGTAGAAGAAACACCTTATGAAGAGCGGCAGGACCAAGCGCGGGAAATTGACATGCAAAAGCGCCGTCATGATCCGGAGTTTAAAGGTGCATTTCATGAGAAAAAAGAACGCGTTGAAAAAAAGCCATCCTTGGGCCACAAACAAACGCTTGCCAAAAAGCATGGTAAACCCAAAACTACGCGCGGTAAATCATTCCGAAAAAAATAGTCAATGAAACTTCGATTAACACCTTTAAACTTTGCAACGGCATTTTTAATTGTATTGGCTGCTATTACCTGGTTTTTTAAACCGGTGAGTGTAACCGGCAGTGAGTTTAAGCAATGGACCGGTACTATTGCGCTGATTTATTTGCTGTTCGGTATGATTTTGTGGTTTTTGGATATGATTTTCCGGAATTTCTTTTTAAACACTAAAACATTATGGATGGTGGAGCTTAGCTTCATCATACTTACCGTTGTTATATATTTATTTGTAAGACAGTAATTTAAATGAAAAGAGCTGAAATAAAACTGATAGTAGATCTGGACGATAACAATGTTCCTCAAAACATTACCTGGGAATCTACCGACGCTGAAAATAAAGATGCAGTACCCGCCAAGGCATTTATGCTGAGCGTGTGGGACCATAATTATAAGAACACGTTAAGCATTAACCTGTGGACTAACGATATGCCGGTTGATGAAATGAAACGTTTCTTTTTTGAAACCCTGCAAACCCAGGGAGACAGCTTTTTGCGTGCCACCAACGAGAAAAACATTGTCGAAGACCTGCGCGATTACTGCGTCCACTTCGCCGAGAAGATGGAGATTGTAAAGTAGTGAACAATTTAATTGTTGTTCCGAGCAGTAGTGAAAAATAATATACATAAGATATTGTCGGCTGTATATTATTTTTCATTATCTTCCTTTCATCAGAATATCCTAATCATTAAACCTAATGTCGCCCAAAGCATTTATAGCATTTGCCGGTTTTGTGCTGCTTATGGCAGCCACATGGTGCCCGTTACTACGTCCGTTTGGTGTAGTTAGCTGGGATTTGTACGATTTGAACAAACCTTACGGTATGGTGGTACTGCTGGTTGCCATTGTAGGCATTGCAGGCATTGTGCTCAAACAATACAAAGTTTCACGCATAGCCGCATGGGCTGGCCTTGTATTGGTTGTACTTGTGTACATCGCAGCTCAACTAAAAGTTCACAACACATTCAGTTTTATACCTTTTAAAGGTATGGCTGGCTTTTTAACTAAGCTTATTAAGTTTAAGTGGGGTTGGTACCTGCTGTTTGCAGGAGCTATACTTAGTGTCTTAGCCGTGCCAAAGCCAGCTATCCAATTTGAGCAAGGTATTAAGTGATTACTCAGACTAAGCTATTATTTTGATTGGCATGCGTGGTTTAAAAACGATAATCTTTCTTATTATATCTAATACATTTATGACTTTTGCCTGGTACGGGCATCTGCGTTTTAAGGATTTTCAATGGTCAAAGAACTTGCCGCTTATAGCTATAATCCTTATTAGTTGGGGGCTTGCTTTTTTCGAGTATCTGTTTCAGGTACCAGCCAACAAGGCTGGTTACAATGCTGAGGGCGGCCCTTTTAGTTTACTACAGCTTAAAGTGCTGCAGGAAGCGCTCACCATCACTATCTTTATAATCTTCACTACAGTTTTTTTTAAAACGGAACGCCTGGCATGGAACCACTTTGTAGGTTTTGCACTTATAATTTTAGCAGTGTTCGTGGTGTTTAAAAAGTGGTAGCAGCTGGTTAAGGCGGTCTGTTAAACATAACAGGAGTATGAACGCCTTTTTCATTTAACCTTATTTATTATTAGCTTTGACTTGTGGTGTGTAGCAAAGTATTGACCATACCATAAGTATACATACTTAGCCTATAACATGTTCAAACTAAACTTTCGTACCCAGGTGTTAACTGGGTTTGCCATTTCTATTTTACTTGTTTTTATAGTAGGTATCTTCTCTTTCCGCAGCATCAGGCAACTGCAAGACAATCAGGAACAGGTTGAGCATAGCCAGCAAATCATCAATACATCCCGTGGCATATTGCAACTTTTGGTTGATGCTGAAACCGGCATGCGTGGTTACGCCGCCACAGGTAAACCCAAATTTTTAGACCCCTATAATGCAGCGCTGCCTCGCATTAATCAGAATTTGAACCGGTTGGAGAACATGGTAAGTGCCGATCCGGATCAGCAAAGTAACGTTTCAACACTAATATCGTTATCAAATAGCGCATTGGCCATGATGCGCACTAACATAGAAACCCGTCAGGACCTGGGCCTTGAGTATATGGTATCGCGCGATATGCTTATTAATGGCAAAGGCGTAATGGATAACGTACGCGTTACCATTGAAAAGATTAATATTGTCGAAACTAAATCGCTTCAAACAGGCAAAGCGCAAACGCAAGAAGCATCTGATGCTACTATACTGACTATCTCCGTAGGTTCGGCCATATTTCTGGTTATCATAATAGTGCTGTTCATCTATATTCAAAAAACGTTTGCCCAGCAAAAGAAAATTGAAGCCGAAATTAAGGAAGCTAACACCGAACTGGCCCAGGTATTAGCTGAAAATGAAAATAAAAACTGGCTGCTAACAGGTATCGGTATCCTTAATGAAAAAATGCAGGGGCAGCAAAGTGAGAAGGAATTGTCTGAAAATGTGCTGACAGAGGTTTGTCGTTACACTAATGCACTATCGGGCACTTTTTACCTTTATAATGATGATGATAAGCAGCTGGATCTGTATTCTTACTATGCATTTCACGATCTTGGCGCTGTAAAAAATAAAATAAAGCTATCTGAAGGATGGCTGGGCCAAGTAGCCCAAGACCAGAAAGCCGCAACCATAAAAGGTCATCTAAACGATAAATTACAACTCGAAACTTCTATAATTAGCCAGGAACTGGCTGAAATACTGATTGTGCCGTTCTTCTTTGATAAGAAGTTGATGGGCGTTATGGAAGTAGCCTTTCAGCAAGAGTTGAAGGACAGCGACCGCGAGTATATACTAGCAGCTGCAGATGATATTGGCATTGCCATTAATACAGCCCAGGCGCGTACTATAATGCACGATTTGTTCGAGGAAACACAACAGCAAGCCGAAGAGCTGGAAGCCCAGCAGGAAGAAATGCGTGTTACCAACGAGGAACTGCTGAACAAGACAGAGATGCTGCAAGCTTCAGAGGAGGAATTACGGGTACAGCAGGAAGAACTGCGCACCATTAATGCTGAGTTGGAAGAGAAGGCCAGTTTACTTGAAGAAAAGAACCAGGCTATTGAAGAAGCCCGGGCAGCCATTAACCTGAAAGTAACCGAACTGGAAACTACGGGAAAATATAAATCGGAGTTTTTGGCCAACATGAGCCACGAGCTGCGTACACCTTTAAATAGTATTTTGGTATTAGCGCGTATTCTGAAAGATAATAAAACCGATAATCTAAGTGAAGATCAGATAAAATATGCCAGCGTGATATTTAATGCAGGTAACGATCTGCTAACGCTTATTAACGACATTTTAGACCTTTCGAAAATTGAATCGGGCAAGCTGGAGATGCAGAACGATGATGTGAAGGTTTCTGAAATAGTAAACGATATTGAGCAGCTGTTTGCCGAGGTTGCACGTAACAAAAAGATTAACTTCACAAGTAACGTGAGTGGTTTGCCCGGCCTGATCTACACTGATAAGGTTAGGGTGGAGCAGGTAATTAAAAATCTCTTATCAAACGCATTCAAATTTACGCCAGAAGGTGGCCATATCTCTATAAACGCTACACCGGGCACTAAACCTAACACCATTAGCTTTAAGGTTAAAGATTCGGGTATAGGCATAGCGCCCGAGAAGCAAAAAGTGATTTTTGAAGCCTTTCAACAGGCAGATGGTTCTACAAGCCGTAAATACGGTGGAACTGGGCTAGGATTATCAATTAGCCGTGAACTGGCCACTTTATTAGGTGGGCAAATTACCCTCACCAGCGAGGTAAACCAGGGTAGCGAGTTTACGCTTACCATACCTTTAGAAGCCACCCAGACAGTTGCTAAGGCCGACGAGGAACCAACTTTGCCAACGGTAGAAAGCTTTAAACCGCTTAACGATTTTCTGCAGCCGGCCAACATACAACCGAAAGCCGGCCGGAGTACGCCGCTGGTTGTAATTGTTGAAGATGACCGTAATTTTGCTGATATATTACATGATTATGCGAAAGAGCATGGTTATGAATCTATAATGGTAAACGAGGGTACCAACGCTGCACAGGTAATTAAAGATAACATGCCTGACGCCGTTATACTTGACATTATGCTACCTGGGAAAGATGGCTGGCAGATATTAAAAGAATTGAAGGCCGATGATGTTACTAAAAACATACCGGTGCATCTTATGTCAGCTGGTGAAGCCGCTGCTAATAAGGTTCGTCGTGAGGGCGCCATCAGTTTTTTGAAAAAGCCAATCAACACCGAAACGTTAGACAAACTCTTTGCCGACATGATGAGTCAAAGCGGCGTGCAGTTTAAACAAATATTGCTGGTTGAAGATCATGAAGCACAGAGCCAGGCACTTAAAGACTTAATGCAAAAGCAAGGTATTACGGTTGATCAGGCCTTTACCGGCGAACAAGCCTTTACAATGCTTAATCAAAACGATTATCAATGCGTTATATTGGATTTAAACCTACCCGATATTTCGGGGTTGGACTTGCTGGATAAAATTAAAGCTATTGATCGCTTTGCCGAACTACCGGTAATTGTGAATACGGCTATGGAACTGGATAAAAACTCAGTTAACCGGTTAATGCAGTATGCCAATGCCATGGTCATGAAAACCAACAAGTCTGCCGATAGGCTGATTGACGAGGTAAATTTGTTCTTACATAAAGTAAGTTCTGGGCCTGCATCTGCTGCGGCCAAACCACCTGTTGTTGCATCAAAAGGCAAGGAGATTTTAAAAGGCAAAAAAGTGTTGGTTGTTGATGATGATATGCGTAATATATTTGCTTTAAGCAGCGCATTGCAACAATACGATTTAGTAGTAGAGATAGCTAACGACGGTGATGAAGCTCTCGAAAAATTGGAGAGGGTAGAGGGCATAGATATTGTTTTGATGGATATCATGATGCCTAAGATGGATGGCTACGAAGCTACCAGGCATATTCGAAAACAAAACAAATGGAACAAGTTGCCTGTAATAGCGTTAACAGCAAAAGCCATGAAAGAAGACCGCGAAAAGTGTTTGGCTGCCGGCGCTAATGATTACATTACCAAGCCGATTGATATGGACAGGCTAATTTCGCTGATGCAGTTGTGGCTAGAGGGGTAATATATGATTAACGGAACTACAGAAGCACCATCGTTAACACCGCTTGAACTCAATGATCTGGTAAACCTGGTAAAGAAAATCCACGGGTTTGACTTTTCCGGCTATTCTAAAGCGTCATTGAAAAGGCGTATATCCAGAGTTATGCAGCTCAAGCGACTAGGGTATTATGACTTGAAGCATCTCCTGGTAAATGACCTGAGCTTTTTTCAGCATTTTTTAGAGGAGGTTACCGTTAACGTAACCGAGATGTTTCGCGACCCGCTTTTTTATAAAGCGCTTAACAACCAGGTACTGCCTTATCTCTCTACATTTCAGCATATAAAGGTGTGGAGTGCCGGCTGCTCATCTGGTGAAGAGGTTTATTCTATGGCTATTCTGTTAAAAGAAGCCGGCTTGCGTAATAAATCATTTGTTTACGGCACTGATATAAATACAGAAGTTCTTAAAGAAGCTAAAAAAGGCATTTACAGCTTGCGTAAAATTAAGTCGTACGCCGAAAATTACCAGTACTCGGGTTTGCCTGGTACGATAACCGATCACTTCACCATTCTTTATGATGCGGCCACCATACACACTGAGCTTAAGCAGAACACACTCTTCTCGGTACATAATTTAATTTCTGATAACGTATTTAACGAATTTCAACTCATAAGTTGCCGTAACGTTTTCATTTACTTTGAATCAGCTTTGCAAGAAAAGATTTTAGACATATTTTACCGCAGCTTATGCCCGCTTGGCTTTTTGTGCCTGGGCAGCAAAGAGGCCATACGGTCTGATGCGTTTAAAAAAAGATTCAAAACGGTCAATTCTAAAGAAAACATCTACCAAAAGATTGGCACTTAATGATGAGATTAAAAAGCGGTGGCAGCAATCAAAAGTGCTGTTGCTTGGTGGTTCGGCAGGATCATTCAAGATACTTTTTCGTGCCGTAAAACATTTGCCGCCCAGCCTCAACAAAACGGTTATTATCATCATTCACCGTAAAAAGAACTTTTTTAGCGAAATAGAAAAACTCTTCGGTGAAAATAGTCGTATGTACCTCCGCGAAGTATGTGATAAGGATATTATTGAAAATAATACTATATACATAGCGCCGGCAAATTATCATACCCTGATTGAGAACGAAAACCAGTTTAGCCTGGATGTTTCAGAATCGGTATGGTATTCCAAACCCTCAATTGACGTGACTTTTGACAGCGCGGCCGACGTTTTTAAAGAACAGTGTACTGCTATACTGCTGTCGGGCGCTAATCAGGATGGAGCTGAAGGTTTGTTAAAACTGCGTAGAAATGGGTCATTAACGATAGTGCAGAATCCCGCAGAAGCTGAAATGGCCGATATGCCTAATGCAGCTATTCATATCAACGCCGCCGACTATGTTCTAAGTATTGATGAAATATTCGAACTATTACAGATTTAGCTGATACTTTTTATAACTTTATCGCACATTTATGAGTGTTGTTAATATATTATTAGTTGACGACAGGGAAGAAAATATTATAGCGTTAGAAGCCTTGCTAAAACGTGATGATATAAACATCCTATCAACCACATCACCTAACGAAGCATTACGAATTGCCTGGGAAAACCCGGTAAGCATAGCACTCGTAGATGTACAAATGCCCGAAATTGACGGTTTTGAATTAGTGGAGATGCTTAAAGCTAATCCGCGTACAAAGGATATTTTGGTCATTTTCGTAACAGCCATCTCTAAAGAAGCTAAATACGCAGTTAAAGGTTTTGGCACCGGTGCTGTTGACTATTTGTATAAACCGCTCGATCCGTTCATCACATCGGCTAAGGTGGATGCCTTTATACAACTGGCGCAACATCAAAAAGATATTAAAGCCAAAAACGAGGAGTTGCAGAACTATGCCATCATGGTTAAAAACTCTGCAGATATTATTGCTACTGTTGATGCCCACTCATTTCGCATACAATCTGTTAACCCTGCCGTTACAAAAATTTTAGGCTTTCAGCCTAATGAAGTGATTCAGAAGAGTGTTGTTAATCTGGCCGCTGCGGTTAATCAGGATGCGTTCCGGAAGAAGCTTTTAGAGATTATTAATAATAATCTGAGTTATGCTATAGCCGAATACCAGTTCGAGACGTTTGATAAGCGCATAATTTGGGCGGAGTGCCGGGTGACTTATAGTAATAAAGTGCTTTTTCTCAACATTAGCGATGTTTCTCCTCAAAAAAGTTATCAGCAGGAACTCATCAGATCTAAAGAAGCAGCAGAACATTCTAAGAAAATAAAGGAAAATTTTTTGGCTAATATGAGCCATGAGCTGCGCACACCCGTTAATGGAATTATAGGCCTTACCGGTATGCTACGTAAAAGCGACCTGGACGATCACCAAAAGAATATCGTAGATCTGTTAGATGTTTCGTCGCAATCTTTGCTAGGCGTAATTAACGATGTGCTCGATATATCCAAAATTGAGGCAGGTAAGTTTAGCATTATTCGCAAGCCAAATAATATACGTCAGGTTGTAAAATCGGCTTTTGATTTACTGAAATATAAAGCCGATGAAAAGAAAGTTGACCTGGTTTTGGAAATAGACCCCGAAATACCTGAAACACTTTTGTTCGACTCTTTACGGCTCAATCAGATACTGATGAACTTGCTGAGCAACGCAATTAAGTTTACAGATAGGGGATATGTAAAGCTACAGTTAACGTTACTTCAAAAATTAAATGAGAACGTTAAACTTAAATTCAGCATTATAGATAGTGGCATTGGTATTCCGGCCGATAGGCTGAATAAAATATTTGAATCATTTGAACAGGCCGATCAGGACACTAACGTAAAGTACGGCGGAACCGGTTTGGGCCTTGCTATTGTTAAGAAACTTATTGAGTTAAAAGGGGGCGAACTAACCGTAAGCAGCCAATTAGGCTTAGGCAGTACATTTAATTTTATTAATTGGTACAGTACAGCACAAAAATCACAAGACGAAGTTAAAACAGATGCCGGGCCAAGAGTGCTGGTGCCTTTCGAAAATATTAGTATACTGGTTGCAGAAGATAACCTGGTAAACCAGTTCATGCTAACCAAGATGTTGAGGGACTGGAACGTTAAAGTTGAAATTGCAGATAACGGCCATAAAGTGATTGATAAGCTGCTGGCTAATGATTATAATTTAATATTGATGGACACCCATATGCCCGAGATGAATGGCTATGACGCAGCTAAGAACATCAGGGTGAATTTTTCGGAACCTAAAAGAAGCATTCCTATCATATCTCTTTCGGCAGCCACGTTTGAGCACGAGCAGCAACAAGCACTTTCGGCAGGTATGAATGATATTTTGGCCAAGCCGTTCCAGCCGCATCAACTGCATGAGAAAATAAAGCGACTGCTTTTTAAGTAAACGAGCTTACTTATAGTCCTAAGCTTATCTGGCCCGAGCCTATTATTTTGGCTTCGTGTTCTAAAAGCCACTTTTTTCGCCATAAGCCGCCTGCATAGCCAGTTAGTTTTCCGCTGCTGCCAATTACCCGGTGGCAAGGTACCACAATCCATATTTTATTTTTACCATTGGCGGCTGCAATGGCACGTATGGCCAGCGGGTTGTTCATTAACCTTGCTTGATGTAGGTAGGTAATGCATTTACCATATGGTATTGCTTGCAATTGCTGCCACACTAATTGCTGAAAAGTTGTGCCCTCCGGTTTTAACGGCAGATCGAATGATAAGCGTTTGCCTTCAAAATACTCATCAAGTTGCTTGATTGCCGATTGAGTGGCTGTGCCTGCAATGTGATGACTTGGTTCACCTTCATCCATAATTAAAATCGACACGATAAAGCCATCTTGTTCAGTAATACGCGCTATACCCAATGGGGTAACATGATTATACATTAAACCTGTTGGTTTGTCGAAAGTATGAGATGCTGAAGTTTTAATCTTGTTTGCGGGCATGGTATCGCACTTACACAAACTTAATAAATTCTATATTTGCAATGATGGAATTGTTAAACCAAACCGGTTATTTGCTAAAGAAAGAGATACTGCTGGAGTGGCGTTCCAAATATGCTTTTAACGGTGTACTACTTTATATCGTATCAACCGTTTTTGTATGCTACATTTCGTTCAACCTTTCGCCTGGTTTTACTAAAAGCCCTGGATATCCACTGGTTTGGAACGTGTTGTTTTGGATTATCATCCTGTTTGCATCAGTAAATGCAATAGCCAAAAGCTTCTTACAGGAAAGTCGTAGCCGCTTACTGTACTATTATACTATAGCTAGTCCGCACGCCATTATACTATCAAAAACTATTTACAACGCCTTGCTCATGACGCTTTTGAGTATATTGGCGTTAATTGTTTATTCACTTTTTTTTTCGAATAGGTTAGGAGATGGCCTGTGGTACTTTTTGGTAGTTATTACCGGTAGCATTACCTTTTCAACCGTGTTTACCATGGTGTCGGCAATTGCAGCCAAGGCAGGTAATAACGGAACGCTTATGGCTATCTTAAGCTTTCCGGTGATCATTCCTGTAATTATGCTACTGGTAAAAATCAGTAAAAGCGCAATGGACGGGGTAGACCGTAGTTTAACTTATGGCAATTTTGGTGTACTGGCGGCCATTAACGTAATTGTAATAGCAGTTTCACTCATATTATTCCCATTTCTGTGGCGCGACTAAATTTTTCGTTTGGTTTTTACAAATGCCCTTATAACGACTTTGATTGCCCGTTTAAAATATATTGATTAAGCTTATTATGCGGTACATTGCGGTAGCATTTCTTTTCTTTTTACTGCCCATGTTAGGGCTTGCGCAAACTGGCAGCATCACCGGGAAAGTAATTAACGCCGACACTAAAAATCCCCTTGCAAAAGTAAGCGTGTTTTTAAGTAACGCCACCTACGGTACCACAACAGCTGAAGACGGTACTTTTATGCTTAGAGGCGTAAAACCCGGGCAGTATGAGTTAATCATCACTTCGGTAGGATATGAAGACTTTTCACAATCGGTATTGGTAGGTGCTGAGCCCGTTAAAATAGAAGCTGCTTTAAAGGCCAGGGTTTTAGAACTGAGAGAGGTTGTTGTTACAACGCCTGCCGACTGGAAGCGCAATTATCAAATGTTCTTAACAGAATTTTTCGGTACATCGGCCTATGCCAAGCAATGTAAGATATCTAATCCAGAAGAATTAACGCTTATTTACAAAAAGTCAAAGAAAACGCTGGAAGCTTACTCTTACGATTTTGTGAACATTGAGAATAAAGCTTTAGGTTATCGAATCAAATTCCTTCTCAAGTCGTTTAAAAGCGATAAAATAAATAATATCATTTCCTGGCAAGGCCGCATTTTGTATGAAGAACTACCCGGCAGCGAAAGCCAGAAAAAAAAATGGGAAATTCGGCGACAGGATATCTACTACGGCTCGAACCTTCATTTTTTCCGTTCGCTGGTTAGTGGAACTTATGATAAAGAAGGATTTGTTATGCGCTTGCTCTACCGCAGGCCAAACACCGAACGCCCACCCGAAGAAGTAATACAACGTAAGCTGGATAAGTTTCAAATGGTTAACCGCGACTCGATGCAGTACTGGCTAAAGTTGTATAACCTCCCTAAGTACCACGAAACGCTGTACCGGCAGCCTGTAAATCCTGATCAGGTAATTCGGAATACCGACCAAAAGGGGCTTTTTGCCATTACTTTTCCGGGGTACCTGTATGTGGTTTACACCAAGAAGCGTGAAATGCAAGACTTTAAAGATGTATACCGCCCGCTTGATATGGAAAATTTCGAAACCAGCATCATAACTCTTTATAAGCCGTATGCACTTTTTGACAGTAATGGAGCTGTGGTATCATCTCAAACTACTTTGTATGAAGGCACCTGGTCTAAAAATAAGATTGCCGAACTGCTGCCGGTGGACTATGTACCCTCGGCCTCTTACACGCCGCCGTACCTCAAATGACGTGTTGCTGCTCAATGTAAATACTATGTACGCATAGTATTTAAAGTAATTTGTTATACCTTTGCGCGTTAAAATCAATATGAAATTTATATATAAATCTTGGTGGAAAGTACTGGGCATATTGCTGGTTCTATACTCACTCATAGCCGGGCTTTTAGTTCCGGTACCCATGAAGTTTATTGTAAATGAAACTATAAGGAACGTTTTCTTTCACGTGCCTATGTGGATGGCTATGTTCGTGTTGTTTGGCATTTCGGTTTTCTACAGTATTAAGTACCTGGCTAACCCGAAAGAAGAATATGACCTTGTAGCGGTTGAATCAATAAACACAGGTGTATTTTTTTATGTACTGGGTTTATTAAGTGGAATGCTTTGGGCAAATTATACCTGGGGTGAGTTTTGGAGCAATGATCCTAAACAAAATAGCGCGGCAATTGCGTTTCTGTTATATTGTGCCTACCTGGTGCTACGCAACTCTATTGAAGAGGAGCAAAAGCGAGCACGTGTTTCGGCCATTTATAACATTTTCGCGTTTCCTATAATGTTTGTGTTGTTAATCATCCTTCCACGATTAACAGACTCCCTGCATCCTGGCAACGGAGGAAACCCTGCTTTTGGTCCGGACGATACCACGAACACTATGCGTATGGTATTATATCCTGCTTTTATTGGTTGGATACTGGTATCCATTTGGGTTGCAACCTTGCGCTACAGAATCCGTTTAATTGAAAATAAAAACAACTCGCTATAAACGCATGAAAAAAATACTTTGCTTATTACTACTGATGGCCGGTTTTACCAGTGCCTTTGCTCAGCAGCCCGAAATGGCTGACGCCATGCGCAGCTCAGGCAAAATTTATGTAGTTATTGCTACCATTGCCATAGTATTTGTGGGGCTGGCCATTTATTTGTTTGTTATGGACAGGCGTTTAAGTCGTTTGGAAAAGCACAACAACTAAAACTTTTTAGGTTAAAAGCCATTTTAATCATAAACTTAATCATCTGTCATTATTTGCAGGATACTATACCAATTATTTAAATCAATATAATAACATGAGTAACTTAATAATAGCTGATCAGGACACGCATTTCTTTGGTGATGTGTGCACAAACTTTGATCATGCTGCACAATTTACCAAGCATGATGCGGGTTTGCTAGATCAGATCAAATCATGTAACAGTGTTTACCGTTTCCGTTTCCCTATACGTAAAGGCAATGGTTTTGAAGTAATAGATGCCTGGCGCGTTGAGCACTCGCACCACCAATCGCCAACAAAAGGTGGTATTCGCTACAGCGAGATGGTGAACGAAGACGAAGTAATGGCGCTGGCTGCATTGATGACGTATAAGTGTGCTATTGTAAACGTTCCGTTTGGTGGCGCAAAGGGTGGAATTAAAATTAACCCCAAAAACTACACCGTTCAGGAATTGGAGAATATTACCCGTCGTTATACGGTAGAGCTGATAAAAAAGAATTTTATAGGCCCAAGTATTGACGTACCTGCACCGGATTATGGATCGGGTGAGCGTGAAATGAGCTGGATTGCTGATACGTATGCTACCATGAACCCTGGTCAGGGTGATGCACTAGGCTGCGTTACCGGTAAACCGATTGCCTTGCATGGCATTGCCGGCCGCAGGGAAGCTACCGGTCGTGGTGTGGCTATTGCCGCGCGTGAATGTGTTAGCGTAGGAGAAGATATGCAACGAATTGGCTTAATGCCCGGTTTGGCTGGTAAAAGGGTAATTGTACAAGGCTTAGGTAACGTAGGGTACTACTCGGCAAAATTCCTGTCTGAATTTGGCGCTATCATTGTTGGTTTGTGTGAATTTGAAGGTGCTATCTATAACGAGAACGGTTTAGATTACGACGCCGTATTCCAACATCGTAAAGCCACAGGTTCCATTCTTGGTTTCCCGGGCGCTGCTCAGGAATTCACAAACTCCGGCCAAGGCTTAGAGCAGCCTTGTGATATACTGGTGCCTGCTGCATTGGAAAATCAGATTACTGCAGATAACGTTCGCAACATACAGGCAAAAATTATTGTTGAAGGTGCAAACGGACCAACTACGCCTGAGGCTGAAACCATTTTTTATGAAGGTGGTGGTATCATCGTTCCGGACATGTATGCGAATGCCGGCGGTGTAACCGTATCTTACTTTGAGTGGTTGAAAAACCTTTCGCACGTATCTTTTGGTCGTATGAACCGTAGGTTTGAAGAAAACTCAAACCTTAACCTGGTTAATATGGTGGAGGGCATTACCGGTGTTTCGTTAACACCGCTGCAACGTTCAACCATTATTAAAGGTGCGTCTGAGCTGGAACTGGTTAACTCTGGTTTAGAGGATACCATGATCCGTTCATACCACGAAATACGAGAGACTTTCAAAAATAACCCCGGTATAGGCACATTACGCGTAGCTGCCTTTGTTGGCGCTATCAATAAAATAGCAGTTTCATACCAAAATTTAGGTGTTTGGCCATAAGCAATACCGGCTAAAACCCATTCAATGTTCTATAAAAGGCGGTACCCAAAAGGTGCCGCTTTTTGTATTTTAATGTAGATACGGTAATTGTACCATCCTCGTTGCCCCTCAAAGTGAAGATCGAAAATCGTTAATCGTTCTATAAATCAATAAAACCATCTTTGTTACACAATGGCTATAAGTGATTTTGTCAAGAATAATTCTAAATAAGATATATCTGTTGTAATAAAGCGTAATCGCTATCCGTTTTGTATTTTTGTAGATTGTTTTACAGCAGGTAAAATTCATGAAAAAAAGTTCAATATTAGGTATTATCGTTATTGCAGTTGCCATAGCAGTAATTATCAGCACTTACTCAAATACAAGCACTTACGGTTCGTTTAAAGATGCCGAGCAAACTAAAGATGAGCTACACATTGTAGGTCACCTTAATAAAGACAAGCAATTGTATTATGAGCCAACAAAGGATGCTAATTATTTTTCATTCTACATGCGTGATAATAAGGGCGAAGAGTGTAAAGTTGTATTTACAGGTACAAAGCCGCAAGACTTTGAGCGCTCAGAGCAGATTGTACTCACCGGACAAATGCGTGGTAAAGAATTTCATGCGTCCAAGATCCTGATGAAGTGCCCTTCTAAATATACGCAAGACAAATTAGAAGTAACCGAAGCTAAAGCCAAACAGGCAAACATATAAATTCCTTTAATGAGCACAGATTTTCAAGGGGAGCACCTCATGCCAGGCCACCTAGGGCAGTTTTTTATCATTCTGTCTTTTGGTTCAGCCTTGCTTTCGACTATAAGTTACTTTTTTGCTACTACGCAAAGCAATAAGCTCGATCAATCTTGGTTTCGTTTAGGGCGCTGGAGCTTTTATGTGAATACCTTTTCGGTAGTGGCTATCGGCTGCTGTCTTTTTTATATTATTTACAATCATCTTTTCGAATATCATTATGCCTGGGCTCACTCATCGAGCACCTTGCCGGTATACTATATCATTTCGAGTTACTGGGAAGGGCAGGAAGGCAGCTTTTGGCTTTGGACCTTTTGGCAGGCCGTTTTAGGTAATGTACTTATATGGCGCGCCAAGTCATGGGAAAAGCCTGTGATGGTAGTGGTTGGCTTATCACAGGTGTTATTAAGCTCTATGCTTATTGGTGTGGAAATACTGGGTTCTCGCCTCGGTAGCTCCCCATTTATTCTATTACGCGATGCTATTGAGGGGCCTATATTCAGCCGTCCTGATTATATGCAATACGTAAAGGATGGCAATGGCCTGAATCCGCTACTGCAAAACTACTGGATGGTTATACACCCGCCAACATTGTTCTTAGGGTTCGCATCTATGATTATTCCATTTGCTTATGCGGTTGCCGGTTTGTGGCAACGCCGTTATAAGGAATGGGTAGCAGCAGCCATACCGTATGCACTGTTTGCCGTGATGATTTTGGGTACTGGCATTATAATGGGGTCGTTTTGGGCCTATGAGTCGCTCAACTTTGGTGGTTTCTGGAACTGGGATCCTGTTGAGAATGCCTCTTTAATTCCATGGCTGGTACTTATAGCGGCGGTACATGTATTAATAGTATTTAAAAACACAGGCCATTCTTACTTTACAGCCACCTTGCTAACCTTACTTAGCTTTGTGCTCGTTCTTTATGCATCATTCTTAACCCGTAGCGGTATCCTGGGCGAAACATCAGTGCATGCCTTTACTGATTTAGGTATGTTTTGGCACCTGGTGGTTGATGTATTGGTATTTTTAGGCATCACCGTTGGTTTGTTAATTTGGCGATGGAAAGAATTGCCTTTCTCAAAAAAGGAAGAAGAAACTTATTCGCGTGAGTTTTGGGTGTTTGTGGGCTCGGCCTTCCTGGCTTTGTCTTGTTTGCAATTAGTCATCGTAACCTCGGTTCCGGTATGGAATGCTATCTTTAAAACCAATATAGCGCCGCCAACTAACCCTATAACATTGTATAATATTTTTCAGGCCGGCTTTGCTGTAGTAGTAACTTTCTTTTTAGGTTTTACGCAGTTTTTAAAATATAAAAAGACCGATGCAACCCGGTTTTACATCACTACGTTGTTATACTTATTTGTAGCTGCGCTGTTAACCGCTGTTGTGGTTTATATAACCGGTTTATACAAGCTTAAGCTGGTGTTTATGCTTGCCATGTTTGGCGCTATTTATGGCATATTGGCCAACTCTAAAATACTGGCTGATGCATTTAAAGGTAAATTCAAGCTGGCCGGATCGGCTGTAGCGCACATCGGCTTTGCATTGTTACTGGTGGGTGCTTTAATTGCTGCCGGTACAAGCAAAGTAGTATCGCAAAACGAAACTGGTATTATACAAGTTAAAGATTTTGACAAGGCTGGCGATGCGCGTGAGAACATCATGTTGTACAAGAACCAGCCGGTTGACATGGGTGGTTACAAAGTTACCTACATTGGCGACTCTCTTGTTGCGCCAAATCATTATTTTAAGGTTGACTATAAAAAATACAACGAAGCAGGCAAGCTAACTGAGCATTTCGTGTTAACGCCAAACTCACAGGCCAATGCCAAGATGGGGTTGGTTTCGTCTCCAGATACCAAGCATTATCTGCTGCATGACTTGTACACACACATCACTGCGGCACCTATTAAAGAAGAGGAGGGTCTTGCTGCCGGTTCTACTGAGATAGGGCATGACGAGCATGATGCAACTGAAGATGACAAGCATTACAATCCGCCTGTAGTTTACGAAGCTAGCCTGGGTGACACTATCCGTTTCCGTGAAGGCTACATGGTTCTGACAGGATTAAATAAAGCACCTAAACTGCAAAATATACCTTTAGGAAAAAATGACGTAGCTGTTGGTGCTCAGCTCCAAATTGTATCGCACGGTATTACTTATAAGGCCGAGCCCGTGTTTATGATTAAAGGTGGCAACACATTTGATTTTGCCCGCAAGGTAGACGATGTGGGCTTAAAGCTCCGTTTTTCAAAAATTATTCCGGAAAAGAACAAGTTCGAGTTAACCATTTACCAACAGCCCGAAAGCCAAAAGCCGTATATAGTGATGCGGGCTATAAATTTCCCTTACATCAACTTTTTCTGGTCGGGTACCATCATTATGGTTATTGGTTTCTTAATGTCGATATTCAGAAGGAGCAGCGAATTAAAAGTGGTGGAGGTTAAAGGCAAACCAGCAAAAACTAAAGCAGGCACTTTGGTGTAAAATCCTGGCTAATTCTGGTAATTATAATGAACGATGCCCCCACAGATATAGACACTACCACTATTTATATAGATGAGATAGCCACTAAAGGGTACACCATCGTACACAGTGTTTTTAGTCATGAAGAAATAGATTTCATGCACAAGGCTTTAAGTAGCGCTGATACGTCAAGATTAACTTTTCGAAAAAGTGCTGATCTTTTTGCTATCAGGCAGTTTTTAAAAGAACTACCTGAAATTAAGTCTCTGATCTTTACTAGAAGCTTTGAACAACTGCTAACTAGTATTTTTGGAGATAGTTATTTTGTAGTTAAGTCTATCTATTTCGACAAGCCTGAAGATTCTAACTGGTTCGTCGCCTATCATCAAGACTTGACAATTTCTGTAAAAAGCAGACAAGATATTGCAGGATTTGGACCATGGACGGTTAAGCAAGACCAGTTTGCTGTTCAGCCTCCTCTTGAAATATTGCAACAAAATTTTACCGTTCGTATTCATTTAGATAATACAGATGAACACAATGGCGCACTACGGGTGGTGCCGGGTTCACACCGTAAAGGTATTTATAGACCAGAAACTATTGACTGGAGCAAAGAAACTGAAGAAGTTTGCCCAGTATCAAAAGGCGGCATCATGGTTATGCGTCCACTGTTGTTACATTCATCAAGCCGCACAACCAGTAAGCATAGGAGGCGGGTAATACATATCGAGTTCAGTAACGTGAGTTTACCAGAACCGTTAAAATGGTCAGAAATAAGTTAATATATGCGTATTACACTCATTGGTTCAGGTAATGTAGCCACTCATTTAGGTGCTGCTCTTAAAAACGCAGGACATTACATTTTACAGGTGTACAGCCCAAATTACCAGAACGCTGCGCTGCTAGCTTATCATGTAAAAGCAGAGGCTATTAATAATTTGCAACAAATCATTCCTGACATTGATCTGTTTATCATCAGTATAAAAGATGATGCCATTGACGATGTTGCCCAAGCATTGGCACCACACCAAAAGCCTATAGTGCATACATCGGGGGCTACACCTATGCAAACGCTGTTAAAGTATACTGAGCATGCCGGCGTATTTTATCCGCTGCAAACGTTCAGTAAAACCAAAGAGGTCGATTTTAGGCAGGTGCCAATGTGTATAGAGGCCGCTTACGAGTATCTGAACTTTGACCTTAAACAGTTAGCGCAAAGTATAAGCAATAACGTTTACCAGGTAAGTTCCGATCAGCGTAAAATACTGCACCTGGCAGCTGTGTTTGCCTGCAATTTCCCAAATTATCTTTATAGCATTGCCCAACAATTACTGCAAAAGCACGACCTGGATTTCAATTTAATAAGGCCACTTATAACCGAAACAGCAGAGAAGGTACAAAGCAAATTACCTAATAAAGTGCAAACCGGCCCGGCTGTGCGTAATGACCAAAAAACAATGGCAGCGCATATAGAGTTGTTGAAAGAGGAACAGGGGCTTGGCCAGATATACCATATATTAAGTCAGGCTATCATCAAAATGGGCGAAGGCCCGCTCGGGGTTAAGTAATTTTTTTACTTTTGCCAAAATGGATATTTTTAAAGTTAAGATAAGCTTTGAGGAACCGGATCACGCGCCGGTAGAGCTGCCTATAGCCGAAGGAGAATCGGTATTGGATGTTTGCCTGGAAAACGGCATTGAACTACAGCATAACTGCGGTGGTGTTTGCGGCTGCAGCACCTGCCACGTATACATAACCAGCGGCATGGACAATATTCAGGAGATTTCGGACAAAGAGGAAGACTTTATTGATCGTGCTGTTAGCCCCCGTATTAACTCACGCCTGGGCTGCCAGTGTGTGGTTATAGACGGCGACATACAAGTCTTGATTCCTGACCAGTCTCAATTTATGGGGCACTAATAAATTTTAGGGTTATTTGGATTTTGTACACCACTTCCATAACCTGCATATTGCATAGAACACACAACCTCCCACATACATTAATTTACATGAACGACGATAAATTTGCTTTACCCATCCATTGGAATGATTATGAAGATATTGCCATGGGTTTATATGAAAAGTTTGGCGACGATTTTAGTGAATCTAAAATATACCGTATTCGCTTTACCGATTTGTTAGAGTGGGTATTAACCCTGCCAAACTTTGTAGGTACGCGTGAAGAAGCAAATGAAGGCCACTTGGAGCAGATACAATCGGCCTGGGTATATGAGTGGCGGGATAATCAATAATTTTTTGTAGGAATAGTTATATATTTTTCTTAAAATTGTTTGATTTGATATAAACTTTACAAAATCTTGTTAAATAAATTTAAAGATATCACCACGTTTATTTTTGATGTGGATGGTGTACTAACAGACGGCTCTGTATACGTTAATGATGCAGGCGAACAAACCCGTTCCTTCAATATTAAGGACGGTTACGCTCTTCAATTAGCCGTTAAATGCGGGTATAATGTATGCGCCATATCTGGTAGCCGCTCAAAAATAGCTATGCATCGCTTAAATAGCTTAGGTATAAAGGACGTATTTTTAGGCTCAGGCGTTAAAACCGAAACCTTCAAGGTTTATATTAACGAAAGAGGCATAAGCCCCATGAATGTGATGTACATGGGTGATGATATACCTGATCTGGAAGTAATGCGCCAGGTAGGAATGCCTGTTTGCCCTGCAGATGCTGCAGAAGAAATTAAAGAGCTTTGCGAGTATGTATCTCCTATTTCGGGCGGGAAGGGCTGTGCGCGTGACGTTATTGAAAAAGCGCTCAAAATTCAAGGTAAATGGATGGGCGCCGAAGCTTATAGCTGGTAGCTTTTAAGCAAATGGTTGGTGGTCTTCTGTTCATGGTACCATCAGCTGTGAACTTGTTTTTGACCATGAACTGCCATTTATGAATACTAAAATTCCTAAAATAATTCTCGCATCTAAATCGCCGCGTCGACAGGAACTGTTGCGATTGATGGACGTATACTATGAAGTTGTACTAAAGGAAGTAGACGAATCTTACCCTGAGCATTTAAGCCCGGAGGAAGTGGCCGTTTATATTGCCGAAAAAAAAGCAAAAGCTTATGATGCTACATCCGGTGACGAGATTGTACTTACAGCTGATACCATTGTAGCTATTGACGGGCTAATATTAGGCAAGCCCGAAAATGAGGCCCATGCAATAGAAATGTTGCAGCGCCTGTCGGGCCGCGTGCATAAGGTTGTAACCGGCGTATGTATCTTATATAAGCACGAGTATAATCTGTTCCATGATGTATCTGAGGTTTTCTTCCGCACCTTGTCTGACGAAGAAATTAAAACGTACGTGAGCAAATATAAACCTTATGACAAAGCTGGCGCCTACGGTATACAGGAGTGGGTTGGCATTACCGCTATTAAACGTATAGAAGGGTCTTATACCAACGTAGTTGGCCTTCCTACCGAAAAGGTATATCAGCAATTACTCAGGTTGGCCAGGTAGATTTGTCCAGGCGCTTGTAACCAATCATAATATAGCGACCCTTACTATTTAAACATTTCTGCCAATACGCCTTCTTTTAACGAATAGGCAGACATCACTACCTGATGCAGATTCAGCTTATGCATCACATATTGCATAAGTAATGATGACACCACAATCATATCCACGCGTACGGGGAGAATGCCCGGCATAGCAGCCCGCTCTTCATGATTAGAATGTATAATTTTACGTGTAATTTCTAACAGATTACCTTCTTTAAAGGCGTAAGTTGGCGTTTGTTTCAAATCAAACGAATGCCCATTGTGCCGCTCTGCCAGTTCAGCAAATGTCTCGAACGCACCAGACGAGCCAATTAAGCTTTGAACATTATGTTTCTTAACGGCGTCACACATCGGTGCTAATTGCAAATCCAGGTAATCATTCAAAGCAGCCACTTCGTCAACTGATATAGGATCTGTTTGATGAAACTTGGCCATTAGCCGGGCAGCACCTATTTCAAAACTTTGCTTGTAGATAATTTCGCGCTGGTTACCCAATATGAATTCTACACTGCCGCCGCCAATATCAACAATTAGGCTATTGGCTTCCTGCAAGCACCTGGAGGCCTTTACACCAGCATAAATGTAACCAGCCTCGCGGTCACCATTTATGGTTTCAATAACTATGCCTGTGTGCTGCTTTACCTCATCAATAAATTGCTGCCCGTTAGATGCGCTGCGCATGGCCGAGGTGGCAATAGCTTTTATGCTATGCACATTATGCTGCCTAATAAACTGATGAAAGCTTACGAGCGTATCAATGCCTCTTTGGTAAGCGTCAGCTTTAATAGTACCTTCATTTATACCGCCTTCGCCTAATTTAACGCCAACATGCTCATGAAGTACTTCTTTAAAAAAACGAGTAGGGTCGGACTCAGCAATCAGTAAATGAAATGTATTTGTGCCGAGGTCCATAACGGCAACGCGGTTAGTCATACCTCTAAAATAAAAAATCCCTGTAAAAGTTTTAACGTTTTACAGGGATTAACAAAAAGTTGAAATTAAGATTATTCTTTATAGAAGAACCATTTTACCAGTTCACTGTAGCTTGCTTTTTTGCCATACATTAAAATACCAACACGGTAAATGCGCGCAGCTACCCAGGTAGTAAATATAAAGCCAATCACCATCATACACATGGAAATAGCGATTTGCCAGCCCGGAGGATCGAATGGAATGCGTACCATCATGGCCACAGGTGCAGTGAACGGTACAACAGAAAGCCAGAAGGCCAAAGAGCTATCAGGATTTTGCGCTAGGAAGGATACGGAAATTAAATAAGTGAACAGTAGCGGCATGGTAATAGGAAACATAAACTGCTGTGTTTCTGTCTCACTATCAACGGCCGATCCCACGGCGGCAAACAGCGCACTGTAAAGAAAGAATCCGGTTAAAAAGTAGAATAGGAAGTAACCAATAATGCTGGCAACCGGCACGTTCTTTACCGTATCTAAAAAGCCCAGCATCGGGCTTTGTGGCGCATTAAAGTTTTTGCTTGCAATGTAACTCACCACCAGCGATAATACAATCCATAAAACAAATTGCGTAATACTTACCAAGCCTACACCAATTATTTTACCCAGCATTAATTGAAACGGCTTTACTGATGATACAATAACTTCAATAATGCGATTGGTCTTCTCTTCGATTACCCCACGCATCACCTGAGCCCCGTAAATAAATAACGATAAGTATATCATAACAGCACAGGCGATGCCTATAATGGTGAGTGCGCCTATGTTTGAGTCTTTCTCGCCGTCATCAGTAACTTCAAGGGCGCTAACGTCAATATTGCTGTGAATGCCTTTTAGTCGGGCAGTATCAATACCGGCAGCCACCATCTTGTTGTTAGTTGATATTTCATTCATCTGGTGCTCAATTGCTGTAGTCACCATAATGCTTGGTTTCTTCTCCGATAAAATTTGTACACCTTTTGCCTCCTCGTAATTTTTAGGAATATACAGCAGTATTTGCTCGTGATCTTTCTTTAGTGCTTTCTTGGCTGCTGCTAAAGGCAATGTCGAGCGTTGGAATTTGATGTTTTTACCAGCGTGTAGTTTATCGGCAAAAACACCGGTATCATCAACTACCTTTACTACCCGTGTGGTATTCAGTTCGCTGCTGTTTTTGTAAATAAGGTACATTACAGCGTACATAGCCAATAAAAGTGCCGGCACTAAAAATACGGTCACCAAAAAGGCTTTTTTGCGAACGCGTGATATATATTCTCTTTGTATGATAAGGAAAACTTTGTTCATAGCTTAGCCAATTTGATTTACGTTTTTAATAAAGATTTCGTTAACGCTCGGAATAACCTCTTGCAAACGGATTACACTAACTTTTGAAATAAGGTACTGCAGTACGTCATTTGAGCTGGTGCTCTCGTTTAACTTAAGCCGGATGATGTGACTGTCATCTTCGGTAGTTGTTTCATCAACCAGGGCAAATGGCTCTGTACCGTTTAAAGCAAGTTTTTCACCGTTATATTCGATCAAAAAGGTGTTGCTGCGATAAGAGTTACGGATGTCTTTCACGCGACCGTCCAGTATCTTGTTAGATTTATGGATCAGGGCAATAGAATTACAAAGTTCCTCAACCGATTCCATACGGTGCGTAGAGAACAAGATGGTAGCACCTTTGCGGTTTAGCTCCAGTATTTCATCTTTAATTAATTCTGCATTTACCGGGTCAAAACCACTGAACGGCTCATCCAGGATAATCAAATCGGGCTCGTGCAAAACTGTGGCTACAAACTGTGCTTTTTGTTGCATACCTTTTGATAGCTCCTCGACCTTTTTGTTCCACCAGCTTTCAATTTCCAGTTTCTCGAACCAATACTTTATACGTTTGGTTGCTTCGGCATGGCTCAATCCTTTCAGTCGGGCCAGGTATACAATTTGTTCGCCAATGGCCATTTTTTTATAAAGGCCACGTTCTTCGGGCATGTAGCCTATACGTTCAATATGCGATTGGTTTAATTTTTCACCGTCGAAGTAAATTTCACCTGAGTCGGGCGCAGTGATTTGATTAATGATACGGATGAGCGAAGTTTTGCCTGCGCCATTTGGACCTAAAAGACCAAATATTTGCCCGCTGGTAACTTCCAGGCTCACATCGTTCAACGCCTTATGACCGGCGTATTGTTTCACAATGTTTCTGATGCTAAGCATGTGTGTTGGGGTCAGTATAGTTTAAGTTTATGAAGATAAGATTAATGTTTAGATAATAAGATGACTATTTTGTTACAATCTGTGACCATTTATAAATAAGAAAGCCCGAAGAAAAATTCTTCAGGCTTTCTGTCGTTCAACCACGACTTATAGTTTTAGATTCGAACTTTCAATTCTTGTTTCTAAAGCTTACTCGAAGTATTCCTTCATCCGTTCGAAAAAGCTTTTCTCATTTTTGCCCGGATTGGGTTTAAAATTAGGAGAGTTTTGCAGCTTTTCTAGCAGATCGCGTTCTTCACGGCTCAAAGCTTTGGGTGTCCAGATGTTGATATGCACCAACTGATCGCCACGGTGATAGGAATTTACTTCAGGCACGCCTTTACCCTTCAAGCGCAGGATTTTCCCACCCTGAGTACCAGGCTCTATTTTAATTTTGGCTTTTCCATCAATGGTTGGCACTTCAACACTAGTACCTAGTGCGGCGTCAACAAAGTTGATGTGCATATCATAGATCACATTGTGGCCATCGCGTTTTAGTGTCTCGTGCTGTACTTCCTCAATCAGTATGATCAGGTCGCCGGGTACACCGCCGCGTGGCGCTGCGTTACCTTTGCCACTCATGCTCAATTGCATGCCTTCACTCACGCCGGCAGGTATGTTAATGCTGATGGTTTCTTCTCCTCTAACTACACCATCGCCATGGCAAACGTTGCATTTTGAGGTGATGGTTGAGCCTTCGCCATTACAGGTAGGGCAGGTGCTGGTAGTCTGCATCTGACCCAAAATGGTATTGGTTACCCGGCGTACTGCACCTGAGCCGCCACATGTTTTACAAGTTTGAAAAGACGATTTGTCTTTAGCACCTGTACCATCGCAGGTATTACATAAAACCTGTTTGTTTACTTTTATCTTTTTTTCAACCCCATTTGCAATTTCTTCAAGGGTTAAACGAACTTTAATGCGCAGGTTGCTGCCACGGGCTACACGCCTGCCTCCACCACCTTGCTGACGACCGCCGCCTCCACCGAAAAAACCTTCAAATGGACTGCCGCCGCCAAATATATCGCCAAACTGACTGAATATGTCATCCATATTCATGCCTCCACCGCCGTAACCACCGCCATTAGGCGATTGTGCATTAGCTGCATGGCCAAACTGGTCGTAACGCTGGCGCTTGTCGGGCTTGCTCAATACCTCATAAGCTTCGGCTGCTTCTTTAAAAGCTTCCTCTGCGGCCTTATCACCCGGGTTTTTATCCGGGTGATACTTAATGGCCATCTTACGGTAGGCTTTCTTGATCTCGTCCTCACTGGCCCCGCGTGAAACCCCAAGTACGTCGTAATAATCTCTTTTTGACATAATATTTTGGTTATTACGTTATTGAATTATTAAGCAAGTGCCAGCAATTAGTAACATAAAAGCTCAGGCAGCAACCTCCTAATAACAAAATAACCTAACTACTTACTAACTAATTAAGCGCCCACTACTACTTTAGCAAAACGTACTACCTTATCATTTAGGTAGTAACCTTTTTCTAGTTGATCAACTACTTTACCTTTAAGGTCATCGGTAGGTGCAGGTATATTGGTAATTGCTTCATGAATGTCAGCATCAAAGGTGGTTCCTGTAGCTTCCATTTCCTTAAGACCTTTTTGAGTCAGAATATTTTTAAGCTTAGACTGTACCAGGAGTACGCCTTCTTTTACAGCGTTTACATCCTGTGCGTTTTCCATTGCTTTAATAGCTCTTTCAAAATCATCCAGCACAGGTAGCATAGATACAATTACTTCTTTACCAGCAGTTTGTAATAGCTCCACACGCTCTTTAGTAGTGCGGCGCTTAAAATTGTCAAACTCAGCGTACAAGCGTAAATATTTATCATTAGCTTGTGCCAGGTCTTCCTTTAGCTTTGCCTCTGCCGATAGTTCAGCTTTAACTTCTTCAGCATTTACGTTTAATTCATCAGCCAATGGATTTTCGGCTTGTTCTTCAGGTGTGGTATTCTCCGTGTTCACTTCGTTTAAATCTTCTGTATCAGGTGTATCCTGCTTCTTATTCTTGTTAAACATGTCTTTAAAGTTCATGATAATGTTGCAAATCAAGTACCTTGCCATAGCCGCAAAGCGGTCAGCCTGTCAGTAGGTATTCGACAAATTGGGTAGAAATGTCTCTCCGGATTCTGCCAGCGGCCATAATCCGTTGTGTGTTGTCAGTTATATAACAGGGGTTGTCAGTAGCATGTTACAACTTGCGAAGGAGAGCTTGCAAGGGAATGCAACGCTTATTAACCTTAAACTAGCCCCTAAATTATGCTATCTGAACGTCCTCCAGTACTTTGCCTGATTCGCATTTGATAATGCGAGATGGAAAAGTACGGATGATATGGTAATCATGCGTTGCAACGACCACCGCAGTGCCTGATAGGCTGATCTGTTTCAGGAGCATTACAATTTCCTCGGATGTGTCCGGATCCAGGTTGCCGGTTGGCTCATCAGCCAATATAATTTCAGGATCGTTTAGTAAAGCTCGCGCAATTACTACACGTTGCTGCTCGCCGCCCGAAAGTTCATGCGGCATCTTTTTTATTTTTGAACGCAGGCCTACTTTTTCCAGTACATCACGGATACGGTCTGCAATTAGCTTTTTATCTTTCCAACCGGTGGCTTTCATTACAAAGTGTAAGTTTTGCTCTATAGTTCGGTCGGTTAATAATTGAAAATCCTGAAATACAATGCCCAGCTTACGGCGTAGGTAAGGAACATCCCTGGTAGCCAGCTTCTTTAAATCGTAACCCCCGGCATGTCCTTCACCAGTAGTAATATTTAAATCGCCATAAATTACTTTAAGTAAACTGCTTTTACCCGAGCCGGTCTGACCGATAAGCCAAACAAAATCGCCTTTATCGATATGCAGGTTTACATCAGACAATACCAGGTGCTTTTGCTGAAAAATATCAACGCCTTGCAGTTTTATAACGGAATTTCCAATCATTTACTTTTATAATTCAAGTTTCAATATCTGGCCAAAAGGCAGGTCTTTTATCAGGTTCATAATGTAATCGGCCTTATCGCCCAACCCAACCTTGTCCAGCGATTTATCAGGTCTGTCTACCCTAAAATAGGCCAGGAGTGTAAATTGCTCATCGCGTAACTGCACATAGTCGGGTATTTTGGCAACGCCTTTTACTTTGATGATATACATGCCCTTCAAAAGTACGTATTTTTAAAGATTAGACAAGAACTCCATTGTATCAATTCCGTCGGCATAATCCCAAAGCGCAGGCTGCTGGCTCTTACCAAAATCAACCACCTGTACTTTAACAGGCAAATTTACCGTACTCACTATACATTGTATCTGTTCCCTCTGTTCCCTTAAAAGTGCTTCTGCTGCATCTAAGTCCTCATACTCTTCGTAATAAAGTACGGCCAGGGGAGAGGCTAAGCGGGTGTCTTCCTTTACCAATAAAAAACCATTGTCGAGGTGCTTATCTCTGTTTACCAGGTATATTGCTTTGTTATAATCGTAGTTGTTGTGGTACTTGTGATGCTGTGCAATGTGGTGATAATCTTCAATGGCTTCAAAAAACGGGATGAAGTTATAGCCTTTAGGCACCAAAAGTTTTGATACGTTACGGCAACCTAAGCCGTAGTAATCAAAAATATCTTTTCCAAGCTCATGTAGCTGTTCAGTACTTTCCTGGCCAGTTAAAAATGCGATACTGTTCCGGTTCTTGCGTATAATGTTAGGCACTTTGCCAAAGTAGTATTCAAAATATCTAGAAGTGTTGTTGCTTCCTGTAGCTATAATAGCATCAAAACCTTCCAGGCGTTCAATAAACTGGTAGCTGCCGGCTAATTGCGGTTCAATATTTACCAGCAATTGTAAAACATACTTAATTAATCGTGCATCTTGTGATGACGCTTTTATAAGCGCAATATTGCCGCTTGCAAATACACAAAGCACATCATGAAAACCCACCAATGGGATGTTGCCTGCAAGTATTAACCCAACTTTTTTAGAAGCATGTTCTTTAAGCTGATAGTGGTTCAGCCATTGCCCAAGGTTATTTTCGGTTAAAGATAAGCCTGTTGCCTGTATGGCCTGCTGCACACTCTCAGGCGTGAACCAGGGGTTTATATTGCGTTCACTTTCTACCAGCTGCTGCAATGTAGCATCGGGATTAAGCAATTGCCTGCCCAAATTGGCCAGTATTTGGATTAAATATGACTTGTTGAAAATTGACATATATACTATACAGATGTGGAAACCAGCAAACGTTTTTTTTGTTATATTTGCAAGCCTTTTCAAAAAGGCAAAGGTAAACAGAATAATAAGATATAGAGCTAAAGATATATGGCAATTGTAATCACAGACGAATGTATTAACTGCGGAGCATGTGAGCCGGAATGCCCAAATAACGCAATTTACGATGCCGGAGCCAGCTGGCGTTTTTCGGACGGTACTGAGCTTAAAGGTGTTATTGATTTTGGTGATGGAAACACGCTAAGCGCTGATGAAGCGCAAGCCGCAATATCGGATGATATATATTATATCGTTCCAGACAAATGTACCGAATGCGTAGGTTTTCATGACGAGCCACAATGTGCTGCTGTTTGCCCGGTAGATTGCTGCGTAGACGACGAAAATGTTCGTGAGACTCAAGAGGAGCTGATTGCTAAAAAGCAGTGGCTACACATGGAAGGTTAAACACAACAAAATTTATTTTTAAAAGGGATACTCAAACAGTGTCCCTTTTTTGTTTACCGGGAAGTAATTATAAATTAGCAGCATGGAATACGGCATAAGTAAGTTAGCAATAATACCCATAAGGGCTGAGGGCAGCGATAGAAGCGAAATGGTGTCGCAGTTGTTATTCGGTGAAACTTACGAGTTATTAGAACGGCAGGATAAGTGGGTGAAAATTGTAACCGCCCATGATGCTTATGAAGGTTGGATTAGCAGCAATCAGGTATCACTGTTAAATTATGAGGATTACCTTTCTCTGCAGCAAACTGATGTTATATTTACTACACAGCCTGTAACCATAGCTAATAAGCAAAGCGATAACAGCTTATTGTACCTGCCTGCGGGCAGTAACTTGCCTTTTTACGAAAATGGCAGTAGCTGGATAAATAACGAAGTGTTTGGTATAAATGACCCGGGTGACCGGGAGGCGGATCTGATTGCTACTGCCAAGACTTATTTAAACACGCCTTATTTATGGGCCGGCCGTACCCATTTTGGCATTGACTGCTCGGGCTTTGTGCAGGCAGTATACAAGCAACATGGTATACAGTTAAGGCGAGATGCCAGTCAGCAGGTAGAGCAGGGCACGGCCGTTGACTTTTTGCCATCGGCACAAGCCGGCGATCTGGCCTTTTTTGATAACGACGAAGGGCGGATTGTGCATGTTGGTATAATGCTCAACAGCGAGCAAATTATCCATTCATCGGGCCGGGTTAAAATAGAAGCTATAGACGGTCAAGGGATATATTCGGAAGAGTTTAAAAAGCATACGCACAAGCTGCGCATTATCAAGCGAATACTTTAGTTAGAAAGCAATATCCCAGGCAATAATGCGCTTGTCATCGCCGGTTGAAATTAGTTGGTTACCGTTCCAAGCTAATTTATTGACAGACAACTGGTGGCTGGCGTAGCCTTTCTCCCGGCTGATGATTTTGTAAAGTTTAAAGTCATCAGCGCCCCAAATTTTAATGCTTTTATCCATACTGGCGGATGCAAAATAAGGCTCCGTAGGATGAAAGACGATATGGTTTACGGCAAATAGGTGTGCTGCAATGCTTTGTTGTAAGGTAAGATCTGAAGCGTTCCAAATCTTTATTTGTGCATCACGTGCTCCCGATACAAGGTGCTGGCCATCGGGCGAATGCTGAACTGTGAACACTGCCATGGTATGATCACTTAATGTGCTGATAAAGCCATAATCATGCAGGCTATAAATCTTTATCGAACTATCCCTGCATCCAAAGGCAACCTGCGTTTCATCGGGCGAAATGCTGATGCTCCGAACTGTATCAGTTGATATCTGTATGGTATGTATCAGTTCAAAGGTATTCAAGTTCCAAATGCTTACCGTGCCATCTTCAGATGCCACAAGCAGTTCTTGCTTTCCTTTAACAGATTTAATATCAAATATAGGTTTGGTATGCTGTTTTAGTATACCGGTAATCTTCTGCTCAATAAAATCGAAAACTAATACTTGACCGTTACGTAGACCGGCAAACATTAACGGAAAGCCGGTAGGGCAATGAATAGCATACACCGAAGCTACTACCGGGAACATAACTTTAATGAAGGTCTGTTTTTCCAAGCCCCACTCCACTAAACCTTTATCATTCCCCGCGCTGAACAAAATTCCAGACTTTTGCGAAAGTTCTAACGCAAAAATGGGGTTCTGATGTCCGGATAATTCAAATGACTTTTCTACTTTCATTTAATTTGTTCATTAGCGTGTTTGGTTCGTTAGTAACTCAGAAAGGGCTATAAAAAATAGTGAACGGATGCACTAATGAAACACTAAACAGTTATTTATGCCTTTGCTCCAGATTTTTGGCAATAGTTTCTAACTTCAAACCCTTTTCGCGAAGCAACACCAGTAGGTGGAATACAAGGTCTGATGCCTCATTAATCAAGTCGGTTTCGGTTTCTGCCAGGGCAGCTATAACGGTTTCTACACCTTCTTCGCCTACTTTTTGAGCTATTTTATTAAGACCTTTGCCTCGCAGTTTGTTGATGTACGAACCTTCTTGCGGATTAGTGTAACGGTCCTCAATAATATTTTCCAGTTCCAAAATGAAATTTTGGTTATAGGTGGTTTGGAAGCAGCTGCGTGCGCCGGTATGACAGGTAGGCCCATCGGCTTTAGCTTTTATCAGGATGGTGTCGTTATCACAATCGAGATGAATGCTTACGACATGCAAAAAGTTATTGCTGGTTTCGCCTTTAGTCCATAAACGGTTCTTTGAGCGGGAGTAGAACGTGACAATGTTTTCTTGCACTGTTTTATTATAGGCATCCTTGTTCATGTAGCCCAGCATCAGCACTTCTAACGTCTGTACGTCCTGTATAACCACCGGCACTAAGCCATCGGGTGATTTGGTGAAATCTATTTGCATTATTGATTCTTAAGTATTGCAGGAATAAGCGTTGCCTTCTTGCATTTGTCATCAGTTAAACATGTTGAAAGAGAGCAATCACTCACGTTCCGCATGATCTAAGTTATGTTTTATCTTACTTCTATTTGACGCGTTCTTAAACTCTCTTTTAAATCCGGTATCAAAATTTCGCCGTAATGGAAAACTGAAGCGGCCAAGGCAGCATCTACATTTGTTTGTTCAAACACATCTATGAAGTGCTGCACGTTACCTGCACCACCAGATGCAATAACCGGGATACGCACGGCATCATTTACCACTTTTAAAAGAGTGTTATCAAAACCAGCCTTTGTTCCATCATGATCCATAGAAGTAAGCAAAATTTCACCTGCTCCACGGCTTTCAGCCTCCTTAATCCAGCTTAGCGTTTCCTTATCTGTGGCTATGCGGCCACCGTTCAGGTGTACAATATTGGTATTGCCAATATGACGTGTATCTACCGCTACAATAACAAACTGCACACCAAAAGCTGCTGCCAGTTCATCAATCAGCGCTGAGTTACGTACAGCGGCCGAGTTGATTGATATTTTATCGGCACCGGCGTTTAACAGTGCGTCGGCGTCAGCAATTTCGTTAATGCCACCGCCTATCGTAAATGGGATGTTAATTTGGCGGGCCACAGCTTTAACCAGTTCTATCAGGGTTTTGCGTTTTTCGTGCGTAGCTGTAATGTCCAAAAAAACCAGTTCGTCAGCACCTTGCTGGGAGTAGTTCCAGGCCAGCTCAACAGGGTCGCCGGCATCACGTAGGTCAACAAAGTTTACGCCTTTAACCGTGCGTCCGTCCTTAACGTCAAGGCAGGGAATAATGCGTTTGGCGAGGCTAGATGCCATCGGCTTTGTAAAGGGCGAGTTTAGATTTTCTTTTATCTCTTGCAAAGCAAAATGCTATTATAACCTGCCATCAAATTAAGTAACGAGCCTTTCTTTTCTTGCTGATTAACTTAGCACTTAAAAAAGTTCTCACACTCGAAATGACAGGTTGGTTGGTATTTTCAGGTTGTGCTTTATATCGATATTAACGATTTTAAGTTCCAGTTTTTCACATCGTCAATGGTGATGCGATTTTCATAGATGGCTTTTCCAACCACACAGCTTTCTACTTTTATCTTGTTAAGTTGCTCAATGTCTTTCATGGAGCTAACGCCACCAGACGCTATAAGCTTAATAAAAGGAGAGTGGCTCAATAATTTTTTGTACAGCTCTACACCTGCACCACCTAGTTTACCGTCTTTGTTAATATCCGTACACAAAAAACGGTAAAAGCCCAGGTGCAGGCAGCGGTCAACATAATCAATCAGTTTAATAGGCGAGCTTTCCATCCAACCCGAGTATTTGATTACTTCATCAAGCACATCAATAGCTACCACAATTTTGTCAGAACACTTGCTTTGGCCACACATGGCTTTGCTCAGTTCATCTAAAAAAGTTGGATTACTGATAGCTTGCGTGCCTACTATTACACGGGCTATGCCTGCATCTGTGAGCTCCTGAACTTTTTCAATACTGCGGATGCCACCACCATATTGAATTTTCATATCTGTTTTTTTAATTACATCAAACAGATATTGTTGGTTACTGAAATCGCCTTTGGCGCCATTCAAATCAATAATATGGATGAGTTCGGTACCGATAGACTGGTAGCGCTCAATCATTTCTTCAAGGCTCACATCATACTGCGTTACCTGTTCATAATCGCCTTCACGTAACCGAACAACTTTTTTGTTCAGAATGTCAATAGCAGGAATAATATACATGCCTTTATATTTTTGAAAAGTTTGCTAATAATTTTTCCCCAAACACACCCGATTTTTCGGGGTGAAATTGTACGCCATAAAAGTTGTCATGCCAAATTGATGCCGAATACTTTAAGGTGTAATTAGTTGAAGCCAAGGTAAATAAATTACTGTGCTCAATGTAGTAGGAGTGCACAAAATAAAAATGTGCGCCATTGGGTATGCCGTTGAATAACGGGTTCTCTTTATCTTGTAATACGCGGTTCCAGCCGGTATGCGGCACTTTATAGTGCTCGTTATCTTTAAAACGCAATGTCTTGTTCGGAAAAATATTCAGTAAATCGGCATTACCTTCTTCAGAATAAGCTGTCATTAACTGCATGCCCACGCAGATGCCCAGTGTTGGTTTTTTAAGGGCTTTAATAGCTGGCACAAGACCGGTTTGCTCCAACTTGTTCATGGCTGCTCCGGCATGGCCTACACCCGGAATGATGTATCGCTCGTAGTGTTCAAAGTCGGCTTCGGTGTGTATCATGCCATACGGAATATTCAATCTGTCGAGCGCAGACGTAAGCGAAAAAATATTTCCTGCACCATACCTAACGATGCCTATGCTGTTGGAGGCATTTGGCCGGGAAGGTGAACTTTGTATTTCGGAGTCTTGTTTTTCCGTAACTTCCATTATTTAATATTCTCCTTAGCCGATTACAGTACGCCCTTGGTACTGGGTAGAACCATATTATTTACATCTCTGCGCACAGCCATTTTAATGGCTTTGGCAAAAGCTTTAAATATAGCTTCTATTTTATGATGTTCGTTATACCCTTCAGCTTTTATATTTAAATTGCATTTAGCAGCGTCGGTAAACGATTTAAAGAAATGATAAAACATCTCGGTAGGCATATCGCCCACTTTTTCACGCTTAAAGTCCGCTTCCCACATCAGCCAGTTACGGCCGCCAAAATCAATAGCAGCTTGTGCCAGGCAATCGTCCATAGGTAAACAGAAGCCGTAACGCTCAATACCCCGCTTGTTGCCCAATGCAGTTGCCATAGCTTCTCCTAAGGCAATACCGGTATCTTCAATAGTATGATGCTCATCGATATGCAAATCTCCTTTAGCCACTACTTCCAGATCAACACTACCATGACGGGCAATCTGATCAAGCATGTGGTCGAAGAAGTGGAGGCCGGTATTTACTTTAGCCTCGCCCGTGCCATCTAAATCTATTTTAATGTATATATCGGTCTCCTTGGTGGTACGGCGGTGCTCAATAACACGTTTGCCCACTTTTAAAAACTCATATACTTTTTGCCACTCGGTAGTTTTAATACCGATAGTAGCGTTTATAGCGGCTATTTCTTCTGTGGTAAATTCTTTAGCACCCATACCTATGCCATCGTTTATCCAAATGGCTTTAGCGCCCAGGTTTTTTGCCAGCAGTACATCGTTCAGCCGATCGCCTATTACAAAAGAGTTAGCCAGGTCATACTTCTCGGTGTCGAGATATTGAGTAAGCATGCCTGTGCCAGGCTTGCGGGTAGGCGCATTATCGGCTGCAAAAGTGCGGTCAATAAAAGTGGCCTCAAAGTTAACACCCTCGTTCGCGAAAGTTTTCATTATAAGCTCATGCACAGGGAAGAAGTTCTCATCCGGATGAGCAGTCGTACCCAAGCCATCCTGATTAGTTACCATCACCAGCTCGTAATCCAGCTCTTTAGCTATGCGGGGCAAGTAGGTAAGCGCACCAGGATAGAACGTCAATTTATCAAAAGAGTCGATCTGCTCATCGGCACACTCGCTAATCATGGTGCCATCGCGGTCTATAAACAACACTTTTTTAAGATTGCTCATTTAAAGTTTTGTAAAGTGTTAATGAGGGTAATGTTTTCCTGTGGGGTACCTACTGTAATGCGCAACGAGCCTTCGCATAATTCTACCTTAGAGCGGTCGCGCACAATGATGCCGTTTTGTACCAGGAAATTGTATATGCCTTTGGCGTCGGTGGTTTTAACTAATATAAAGTTAGCATCTGAGGGATAAATATCCACCACAAAATCAAGGTCTTTCAGTTGGAGTACCAGTTTATCACGCTCGGCCAAAGTTTCTTTGATCCAGCTGTTTACCTGCTCGGTGTTTTGCAAGGCTTGCAAAGCCAATTGCTGCGAAGCCTCGTTGATGTTGTACGGTGGCTTAACGCGGTTCATTACCTCAATAATTTCTTCGCTGGCAAAGGCCATGCCTACACGTAAACCGGCCAGTCCCCAGGCTTTAGACAGGGTTTGCAAAACAATGAGGTTAGCATATTCCGTTAGTTCCTGTATAAATGTTTTTTGACGGCTAAAGTTGATATAAGCTTCATCAACCACTACCAGGCCGTTAAAGTTAGATAGCAGCGTTTCAATGTCATCGCGGTTAATAGAATTACCGGTTGGGTTGTTAGGTGAGCAAACAAAGATAATTTTGGTTTGGCCATCAATTGCCTCGGCTATGCCATCTAAATTTAACTGGTAATCATCAGTTAAGTTAACCTTCCGGGTTGCAACGTCATTAATATTAGCCGATACCTCGTACATGCCGTAGGTTGGGGGTACCAATATTACGTTGTCGGTACCTGGGTTGCAAAAGCTTCGGAATAGAATGTCGATAGCTTCGTCGCTGCCGTTCCCTAAAAAGATGTTACGCGGTGGTACGCCTTTAATTTCGCTTAAGCGCTTTTTTACGGCATACTGTAGCGGGTCGGGATAGCGGTTGTAGTTCTGGTCCAAAGGCGATCCGAATGCATTTTCATTGGCATCAAGGTATACGCTGGCCTCGCCCTGAAATTCATCACGAGCTGATGAATAAGGCTTCAAGTTCTTTATATTTTCTCTTAAGATATTATTGATGTCGAACATGGTAGTCATGATTTGCTCATTATGGCTCCGTTCATTGCCATAGTGTTTAGTTAACTTCTGATTGCATCCTTACACTTACCGCATTTCTATGTGCATGCAGGCCTTCCAAATCGGCCAGTATCTCCACATGCGGACCGATGGCTTTTAAACCCTCGGGTGTTAGGTGTTGAAAGGTAATCTTCTTCACAAACGAATCAACGGAAACCCCTGAGTAGGCCTTGGCGTAAGCACTGGTTGGCAGCGTATGGTTAGTGCCCGATGCATAATCACCCACACTTTCAGGCGTTTGGTTGCCTAAAAATACTGAGCCAGCGTTAATAATGCTTTCCGTTATCTGCTGCCAGCTTTCAGTGGCGAGTATCAGGTGTTCGGGGGCGTATTGATTGCTGAATTGCATTGCCTCGCTCAAATCGTTTACCAAAAGGGCATAAGAATTAGCAATAGCTTGTGCGGCAATTTCGGCACGTGGCAATATGGGTAGCTGCTTTTCCAGCTCGGCAATAGTCTGCTCAATAATATGGGTTGATGTGGCTACCAATATACTCTGACTATCGATACCATGTTCGGCCTGAGCTAATAGATCAGCTGCTATATACGCCGGGTTTGCAGTTTCGTCGGCAATCACTAAAACCTCCGACGGGCCCGCTGGCATATCAATAGCAGTTACGGTAGTTGATTGAATAATGGTTTTAGCTTTGGTTACAAATTGATTGCCAGGGCCAAAAATCTTATCAACTTTGGTTATTGTAGAAGTTCCGTAAGCCATCGCTGCAATAGCTTGTGCACCACCCGCCAAGTATATGCGGTCAATATCTAACAGTTCGGCCACATAAGCTATAAAGGCATTGAGCTTTCCATTTTTGCCCGGAGGCGAACATACCACAATTTCTTTGCAGCCGGCAATACGAGCAGGTATACCCAGCATTAAAAAAGTGCTTGGCAAAACGGCAGATCCACCGGGTATGTACAAACCTACTTTTTCAATAGGCCGCAATTCGCGCCAGCAGGTTACGCCCGGCATGGTCTCGATCTTGTTTTCCGATTTTAACTGGCTCTCATGAAATTTGTAAATGTTTTGATAAGCCACCTCGAGCGCTGTTTTTTGCTCTGGAAGCAGGGCGGTAGCTATTTCGGCCAGTTCTGCTTTGTCGAGATAAAGTTTATCCAGCACAACTTTATCAAATTGGCGGGCATAGTCCAGCAAAGCCAGGTCGCCCTGCTGTTGTACGTTGCCAATTATAGTTTCTACAACCGTACGTATCTCGTTGGCCGGGTCAATGTTGCGTTGCACCAGGTCGTTGACCTGAGCTTTGCTTAATTCGGCGTAATTATAAACCTTTAGCATATTAAACTTATTAATAGCTCCCCTGATGGGGACTGGGGTTTTACAATATTATTTTTTCGATAGGCATTACCACAATGCCTTGTGCGCCGGCTTGTTTTAGCTGGCTAATGCGATCCCAAAAATCGCGCTCGGGTATCACTGTATGTACGGCAACCCACTCAGACTCGGCCAGTGGTACTACCGACGGACTTTTAACGCCAGGTAACAGCGATAACACTGTATCAAGGTTGGTGCGCTCTACATTTAAAACCACATACTTGGTTTCTTTAGCCCTCAACACCGATTGGATACGCTGAATAAGTTCCTGTATAAGATCTTCACTTTCAGAGCCTTGGCGACCAATAAGCACCGCCTCGCTCGACATTACATCGGCAAAAGGCTTTAATCCGTTGCTTTTTAAAGTGCCACCGGTTGATACTAAGTCACAAATGGCATCACTTAAGCCCAAACCCGGCGATATTTCAACCGAACCAGATATGGTGCGGATATCGGCACTGATGTTTAGGCTGTCTAAATGTTTTTTAAGGATAACAGGGTAGGTGGTAGCTATAGAACGTCCGTTTAAGTCGGCAACATCCTGAATGCTGGTGTTATTGGGAACAGCAATCTTTAGTGAGCACTTGCCAAATCCAAGTTTTTGCAAATAGCGAACTTTAACTTCTGTCTCTTGTATTACGTTTTCGCCTACTATCCCTAAGTCGGCAATGCCATCCTGCACGTATTCAGGAATGTCGTCGTCACGCAGAAAGAGAATTTCGAGCGGGAAATTCGAAACAGGGGATATCAGTGAGCTTTTGTAATTTTCAAAATTTAAGCCGCAGTTTTTAAGCAGCTCTACTGATTTTTCATTGAGCCGTCCAGATTTTTGGATAGCTATTTTAAGTGTTTTCACAAGTTGGGGGTATTATACTATAAATAAAACGGGGTTTGTTATTTCGCGTAGAAACATACATCATTATTATCGCCACAGGGGGCGATGGTGCATATGCAAATGATGTAAATTGAAACCGTTCATTTAATAGCTAACTTTTTGATGAGCTGCGGCAAATATAATTAAAAAGAGTTTAGCGTCAAGAGTAAAGAACGAAGACTTGGTTACATTTTTCAATATAGTTATACACCAAGTCTGTATCATTAACTCTCTATTCTTTACTCTTTCACTTAATTAAGTCGAGCACGTCACTTATTGGTTGATCGCTGTTGATGAGGATGCCGGTAACACCCGCAGCCTCGCCGGCTTCAACGTCGCGCTCGCGGTCGCCTATAAAATAAGATAGTGTTGGATCAATGTTGTGTTGGGCTATACCTTTCAACAACATGCCAGGTTTGGGTTTACGGCAATCGCAATCGCCGGTAAACAGTGGGTGGTGTGGGCAAAAGTATATATCGGTAAAGGTAACGCCATGTTGGGCATAAGTATCCTTAAGGTGCTGGTGCATTTCGGCCAGCTGTTCTTCGGTATACCAGCCTTTGGCTAAACCGCCCTGGTTGGTAGCTACAATTAACAGGTATCCGCTGTCTTGCAATTCCTTTAAAGGTGCAAAGTTATGTTCAAGTACCTTGAAATTTTCAAGGCGGCAAACGTAGTCACCTAATTCTTTATTTAAGACGCCGTCGCGATCTAAAAAAACGGCTTTATTTTTTTGCTCCATTATATTTTATTGAGCCAAAGGTAACCAAACTTTAATAATGCCCTTACTTTAGAATGAGTATAAATTACCGTATGCTTTGATTGTTCCTGGTTGCGAAATTTGAAATAAAGGGTTACTGGGGCTTATTAAATTTTGAATTATCGCAAAAAAGCAATTTTTATTTTGTGTAAAATCTAAAAACAGTATATTCGTGATAGTAGCCCAATTTACAATATCTTAATTTAAACATGGATCAAACAGAATGTGAACAGCAAGGCCTATACAGGTCTGAATTTGAGCACGACTCCTGCGGAACTGGATTTATTGCTAATATAAACGGCATTAAGTCTAACCAGATTATTCATGATGCGCTAACTATGCTCGAAAATATGGAGCACAGAGGAGCCTGTGGTTGTGACCCCGAATCGGGAGACGGCGCGGGCATTCTTATACAATTGCCGCATGAATTTTTAATGGAGGAGTGTTCGGATATAGAGGTGAGTTTGCCCCAGCCAGGCGAGTATGGAGTAGGTATGTTATTTTTTCCTAAAGACTCTGCCCTGAAGAAAGCTTGTCGTAACGTAATTTATAGTGCGGTTGAAAAATTAGGATTAACCATTCTTGGTTTCCGTAAGCTCCCGGTTAATTCATCGGTAATTGGCGAAACTGCCCGTACTGCTGAACCCGATGTGGAGCAGGTATTCGTATTAAGACCTTCGGCCATAAATAACACCGAAGATTTTGAGCGTAAGCTTTATGTGCTTCGCCGCTTCATAAACAAAACCGTTAATGAAACCATTGCTGGAGCTGGTGAGCATTTTTACTTCACCTCGTTTTCTTGTAAAACTATTATCTACAAAGGTCAGGTAACTACGTATCAATTACGCCAGTACTTTACAGATCTGGCAGATCCCCGTTTGGTATCGGGCTTTGCCATGATACACTCGCGTTTTTCTACTAATACTTTCCCATCATGGAAACTGGCTCAGCCTTTCCGCTTAATTGCGCATAACGGCGAGATCAATACCCTTACCGGTAACTTAAACTGGTTCTTCTCGAGTGTAAAGTCTTTAGCTTCGGCATACTTTAGCCGCGAAGAAATGGAGATGCTGTTGCCTGTTATTGATAATAACCAGTCCGACTCCGCTTGCTTAGATAACATTATAGAGATACTGCAGCACTCAGGTCGTTCATTACCGCATGTAATGATGATGCTGATACCAGAGGCTTGGGATGGTAATGAACAAATGGACCCGCTTAAAAAAGCGTTCTATGAGTATCATGCCACTATTATGCAGCCTTGGGATGGCCCGGCAGCTATTTGTTTTACCGATGGTAAACTGGTAGGTGCTTTGCTTGACCGTAATGGTTTGCGTCCGTTGCGTTATACGGTTACCAATGATGGTAGAGTTATAGCAGCGTCAGAAACTGGTGTTTTGGCCATTGATGAAGCTACCGTAGTAAGCAAGGGCCGTTTACAGCCAGGCAAAATGCTTTTGATTGATACGGTGCAGCATAAAATTATTACTGACGAAGAAATTAAAAGTGAAATGGCGGCTCGCCAGCCGTACGACCGTTGGCTGGAAAACTACAAAATACGCTTAGAAGATCTGCCCGATCCGCGCGTTACATTTACCAGCTTATCGCCCGATTCGGTTTTTAAGTACCAACAGGTATTTGGTTACACACGCGAGGATATAGACGGCATCATCAAGCCAATGGCATTAGATGCTATGGAACCTATTGGCTCCATGGGAACGGATGTGCCATTAGCTATATTATCTGATAAACCTCAGCATCTGGCAAGCTACTTTAAGCAGTTCTTTGCCCAGGTAACCAACCCGCCAATAGACCCTATTCGCGAGCGTTTAGTGATGAGTTTGGCTACCTTTATAGGTAACAACGGTAACTTGCTTGATGAGGACAAAATGCACTGCCACTGCGTAGCGCTTAAACACCCCATCTTACGTAATCACCAACTGGAAAAACTCCGTAGTATCGATACAGGGTTATTCCACGCTAAAACACTACAAACTTACTTTAAGGCTGATGGCCAACCCGGCTCACTTCAAAAAGGTATTGAGCGTTTGTGCCGGTATGCCGAAGATGCGGTGGATGATGGTTTTGAAGTATTAATACTGAGTGACCGCGCTTTGGATTCAGAGCACGCCGCCATTCCATCTTTGCTAGCTGTTTCAGCAGTTCACCACCACCTTGTTAAAATTGGCCGCAGAGGTGCTGTAGGTTTGGTTGTTGAAGCAGGGGATGTTTGGGAGGTGCACCATTTTGCATGCCTGCTGGCGTTCGGTGCAACTGCAATTAATCCGTACCTGGCGCTTTCTACCATCGAGACCATGAAGAACAATGGTAGCATTGCCAGTGAGCTTGATATTAAATCACTATCTAAAAACTATGTAAAAGCCGTAAACTACGGATTGCTTAAGATCTTCTCTAAAATGGGCATATCTACATTGCAGTCTTATCACGGTTCGCAACAGTTTGAAATACTGGGTTTAAATAAGGAGGTGGTTGATCGTTATTTCACTGGCGCTGTTACCCGTATTGGTGGTTTAGGCCTCGATGAAATAGCCCGTGAATCTTTAAGCAAACATAAGTTTGGTTTTACCACATCAAAGGGTGAGGTTAAATTGCTGCCGGAAGGTGGTATTTATCAGTGGAAACGCCGTGGCGAAGCTCACTTGTTTAACCCACAAACGGTACACTTGCTGCAACACGCCACCAGTACCAATAATTTTGAGGTTTATAAAACCTACGCCCGTTTAGTAAACGAACAAACTGAAAAGCACTTTACCATACGCGGCTTATTAGACTTTACACATCATCGCGAGTCAATCTCTGTTGATGAGGTTGAACCTATAGAAAGCATCATGAAGCGTTTTGCTACCGGTGCCATGTCATTCGGTTCTATTTCGCATGAGGCTCATAGTACGCTGGCTATTGCCATGAACCGCATTGGCGGCAAGAGTAACACCGGTGAAGGTGGAGAGGATGAAATGCGTTATGAAAAATTGCCTAACGGCGATTCTATGCGTTCGGCAATTAAGCAAATTGCCTCTGCACGTTTCGGGGTTACTTCTAATTACCTCACTAATGCCGATGAACTGCAAATTAAAATGGCGCAAGGCGCTAAACCGGGCGAGGGCGGACAATTACCTGGTCACAAGGTGGATGCCTGGATTGCCAAAACTCGTCACTCTACACCTGGCGTAGGTTTAATATCGCCGCCACCACACCACGATATTTATTCCATTGAGGATTTGGCGCAATTAATATTCGATTTAAAGAATGCTAACCGTGCTGCGCGTATAAACGTTAAGCTGGTATCGAAAGCCGGCGTAGGTACCATTGCAGCAGGTGTAGCCAAAGCCCATGCCGATGTGGTACTGATTGCTGGTTATGATGGCGGTACAGGTGCGTCACCAATAAGTTCAATTAAACATGCTGGCTTGCCTTGGGAACTTGGCTTGGCCGAGGCACACCAAACTTTGGTACGCAGTAAATTACGCAGCCGTGTGGTTTTACAGGCCGATGGGCAGATGAAAACCGGTCGTGATTTGGTGATAGCAGCCTTGTTGGGTGCCGAGGAGTGGGGCGTTGCTACCGCAGCTTTAGTTGCCAGTGGTTGTATTATGATGCGTAAATGTCATCTAAATACCTGCCCTGTAGGTGTGGCCACGCAAGACCCTGATCTGCGCCGCTTATTTAGCGGCAAGCCCGAGCATGTGGTTAACCTGTTCCGTTTCCTTGCCGAGGATATGCGCGAAATTATGGCCGAGCTGGGCTTCCGTACTATTAATGAAATGGTAGGACGCGTACAATTTCTGCGTGTTAAGGATAACATACAGAGCTGGAAAGCTAAGAAAGTTGATTTGTCTGGCATACTGCATCCAGTGACCAATGCTAAGGGTAACACCTTGCATAACAGTCAGCAACAAGATCATGGTATGGACAATATCATTGACTGGAAACTTTTGGAAGCTGCCCAGCCTGCGCTGGCAGACCGGACACCTGTTTTCGCATCATTTGACTTGAAGAATATAGACCGCACGGTAGGTACGCTACTTTCAAATGAGATATCCAAGAAATATGGTTCCGCGGGCTTGCCTGAAAATACTATAAACTTTAAATTTAAAGGTTCTGCCGGTCAGAGCTTTGGCGCATTTGCTGCTAAAGGGATAGCCTTTGAGCTGGAAGGTGAGGCCAATGACTATGTAGGCAAGGGCTTGTCTGGTGCTCAGTTAGCTATCTATCCAAAAGGTGATGCAAGTTATGTGCCTGAAGATAACATCATTGTGGGCAATGTGGCTATGTATGGTGCCACATCAGGCGAACTATTTGTGCGTGGTATGGCTGGTGAACGTTTTGCTGTTCGTAATTCTGGTGCCACAGTGGTGGTAGAAGGAGTGGGTGACCACGGCTGCGAGTACATGACCGGCGGACGTGCACTTATTTTAGGTAAAACAGGCCGCAACTTTGCAGCAGGTATGAGCGGTGGCATTGCCTGGATTTACAACCCTCAAGGCGATTTTGCAAGCAACTGCAATACCGAGATGGTTGACCTGGATCCACTAACTAAACAAGACGAAGAACAAATTACAACACTGTTAAAAAAGCATGTGCACTTAACCAACAGTAAGCTGGCGGAGCATTTATTGAACAACTGGCAGTCGGTTGCTTTAAATTTTGTGAAGGTGTTTCCTAAGGAGTACAAGAGAGTTTTGTTGCAACAAGAATATCAAACATCAGCTAATTAAGAAATGGGAAAACCTACCGGATTTCAAGAATATAACAGAGAGCTTCCTGGCAAATTAGCGCCCGAGGAGCGTGTGAAGAACTATAACGAGTTTGTTGGTTTATATAGCGATGATAAACTCAATGAGCAATCGGCACGGTGTATGAACTGTGGCATTCCTTTTTGCCATTCGGGCTGTCCGCTTGGTAACGTAATACCCGAGTTTAACGATGCCGTTTACCGTAAAAGTTGGGATGAGGCATACGAAATATTATCTACAACGAATAACTTCCCGGAATTTACCGGCCGTATTTGCCCGGCGCCATGTGAGTCCGCCTGCGTGTTAGGTATTAATAAACCGCCGGTTGTTATTGAAGAAATTGAGAAGCATATTATTGAGATTGCTTACCAGCGTAACCTTGTTAAGCCAAGCGCACCCTTTATCAAAACCGGTAAAAAGGTTGCTGTTGTTGGTGGTGGCCCTGCCGGATTAGCCGCTGCTGCGCAGTTGAGTAAAGCCGGCCACTCGGTAACCGTTTACGAGCGCGATGACCGCCCGGGTGGTTTATTACGCTATGGCATTCCAGACTTTAAGTTGGAAAAATGGGTAATTGACCGCCGCTTAAAAGTAATGGAAGATGAAGGTATTGTATTTAAATGCAATACTGAGGTAGGCAAAGACATATCAATGGATGAACTTACCCGCAACAACGATGCAGTAATACTGGCCGGAGGTTCAACGATACCTCGTAACCTGCCTATTCCCGGGCGCGATTTAAAGGGCGTTTACTTTGCAATGGAGTTTTTAAAACAGCAGAATAAACGCGTTAGTGGAACGGAGTTTGCAGGCGAAGAAATTCTGGCAACTGGTAAAGATGTAATTGTAATTGGCGGTGGCGATACCGGATCTGACTGCGTGGGTACATCTAACCGCCATGGTGCCAATTCGGTTCACCAGTTTGAGGTGAGCTTAAAACCACCGCGCGAGCGTACACCGCATATGCCTTGGCCAAACTATCCCATGGTGCTTAAAACAACCAGTTCGCATGAGGAAGGTTGTCAGCGATACTGGGGCGTGAACACCAAAGAGTTTTTGGGTGACGAGAACGGTAATCTGCGTGCATTAAAAGTGGCAGATATAACTTGGGAAACCGATGTAACCGGCCGACCTATCAAATTTGTGGAGATAGAAGGATCCGAACGCGAGATGCCTTGCCAACTGGTGTTTTTAGCTATGGGCTTTTTGCACCCGCAGCATAATGGCATGATTGAGCAGGCTGGTGTTGAACTGGATGAGCGCAAGAATGTAAAAGCTAAAGAAGGTGTTTACCGTACTAACGTAAGCAAGGTGTTTGCTTGCGGTGATATGCGCCGCGGACAATCGCTGGTGGTTTGGGCGATATCTGAAGGCCGCGAAACAGCCCGCAAAGTAGACGAGTTTTTAATGGGACATACTATGCTGGAAAGCAAGGACGCTGTTAGCGCCTTTGCTTACTAGCTTTTGTTTAGTAAATAGTTAATTAAAGGTTGATTGGGTTGATTGAAGTTTAAGTGTTTTAATTGTAAGGAGCCCGTAGTTGGTTAGTATTTGGGTTGAGAATAAATAGTTTTCAAGAAAAAATTCAAACAAGCTCCTGCAAAGCACTTAAATGACAATCAACTTCAATCAGCAAACCCTATTCTGCTTCTGGGAGGTGGATTTCAGCCAGCATACAACGGGCACTGCCACCACCAATAGTTTCAATTGTGGTTAAGTTGGCAGACACAATTTCGGTGTACTTTTCTAAAGTTTTTACTTGGTCGTCGGTAAGTGAATGATGTGCGCTTTTTGACATTACCAAAAGGCTTTTCCCGTCTTTACTTTGTACTTCCAGCATGTTGCCGGCAAAGCTGTTCATCTGCTCTAAGGTGATCGCAATAATTTCTTTATGCGTATTTTTAAGGGAATCAACAACTACTTGCTTTTCGTTGTCGTTTGCTAAACTATCCAGGCATATAACAGCAAAATTGTTGCCCACACACATCATCACGTTAGTATGATAAATGGCTTGCTGCTTGCCGTCTACTGCATTGAACGTAACGGCTGTAAAGCCGAGGTGCTTGCAGAAAGTTTCTAATACATCTGCATCAGTTCGGGGCGATAAACAGGCATAAGCTACCTTATTCTCACGATCGAGCACTATACTGCCGGTACCTTCCAAAAACTTGTTCTCTAGCTCAAAACGGCTTAAATCGATGATATGGTTTACCTTAAACTTGTCCTCGAGTTTGCGTATCACGTCTTCACGGCGCTCCAGGCGTCGGTTTTCGGCGTGCATTGGGTAAAGCAATACATCGCCATTATCATGAAACGAAACCCAATTGTTAGGGAAAACAGCATCAGGCTTTTGTGGCTCTGTGGTATCTTTTAAAACGGTTATGTTAACCCCTTTACTTACTAAAAGATTTACAAATGCGTCAAATTCTTCTAACGCTTTTTCGGCAACTTGTTGTAGTTCCCGGTTGTTTTGCTGAAAGGCATTGCTTTCTGCTGTTTGTTCGTTAAAGCCAAAATTGGCTGGCCGAATCATTAATATTTTGGAGGTGGTTTGACTCATTGCTTATAAGAAGTTCAATGTTTTAGTAATAGGCTAAATAAAATTTAACACCTGGCATTACGATGTGTTTTGTGTTTGATTTGCGAAATAAGATGAAACACTATAACAGTATGCAACGTCGGTTTCTAAATAATATCATCACGTAGCAACGGTAAACTCATACAATGAAAACCACCCCTTGCGCGCGATAGCTCTGATGATGGCATCAAAATTAAGGTGTTCTGCAAACCCTCCGGAGATTGTTCTCCGTTTTCAAATTGCTGCAAAAGTTCTGCAACCTTTACCACGCTAAAACCTGCATCTTTAAAAGCTTCAACTGTTTTATCGTTGCGGTCATATCCTAAAACAACACCTTCTTTAAGAGCCAGCAGGTTGCACGAGTCTGTCCACTGCTCACGGGCATCAAACGGGAAGTTATTATTGCCCGAATAGATAAATCTGGTGCGTTCTAAACTGTTTAAATCATTCAGGCTAACATCATCCAGTAATTCCTCAATGCAGCTGAAATGCCGGGGCTTGTCTTTTCCGTATATAAATTGTACGATCTCGGTCTTGTCTTTCGGCTTTTTATCTCCAAACCAACTCAGTGGATCAGACGCGGTAATAGCGGCATCTGCTTTAGCCAGCGAGCCTAACAAAACCCAAACATTGCGTTTTACTTGTGTAAAAACCGTATCAATATGCATGTAATCCCGCTTATGCGGTATTTTCAATACAGTTACTTTATTAACCACCTTATTATCAAACAGCAATTTGATGGCTTCATATGCGCCGCTAAGTGACGTACGCTCGCTGCAGCCAATAATAACATGGTTTTTACTTACCACCATTACATCGCCGCCTTCAAGCGTAGTTTTTTCTTCCTGGTCTTTGCCCGGGCGTAAGAAGTTTTGTATAGGTTCAGTTATCTCCAAGATATTGTCGCGGTAAGCAGCAAACATGGGGTGATTAAAGAAGATATACCTTGCAAGCAGTGTTTCCCTTGAGCGGGCTTTTTTAGCAGGCTTATTAATAAGGATATAATTATTAATGGTTATGCCAATATCACGAGAGAAGATCAGATTAGGTATTGGCGCAAATATCATATGGTCTTTATGCAGAGAGCCTGAAATGAAGATTTTAGCCAATTCAATAGGTGGAGTATTATACAGCTGCTGCTGCAGTCTGTAATTGCAGCTTTCAATGGCACAAACCGATGCCGTCAGCTTCTCGCGGATAACATCATCTTGCAAAATGTCGGCCAGTAAGGTTTGAATCTCGATAACTTTATCAGAAGCATAAAAGGCCGAATGATCAGGTTTGAAAAAGTTGCGTTGGGCCTGTGGTGCGTCTATTCCTTGTAATTTGCCTTTAATTTTGTTGGTGTCTAAAAAGTAAAGCAGCAGTTTTACATAATAGTCATACTCATTTCGGCGCATGGTATCTAAATGCACAATATCCTCAAACAACCAGTCTTGCGCTTTTGAGGGTACAACTTTACCTAAGCCGCTATCCGGGCTGTGTATGAGGAGCGCTCTAAGGGTGCCTATTTCAGAATTTACGTTTAATTTTAACTGTTCAGCGAATGATGTCATAAAGTAGTACAGAAGAACTCAAAGTTATTGATTTATTAATCAATTCAATTAATGGCGTTAGGTTAAGTCAATTTATTAATTTTGCCGGATGGATTTTATCATTGACGCTACTATAAAAGCTGTTGAGCAATTATATCAAACAAATATAACCGCACAGGATGTTAACCTACAGCAAACCCGCAAAGAGTTTGAAGGGCAGGTAACCATTGTAACATTTCCTTTTACCAAGTTTTCCCGTAAATCGCCCGAGCAAACTGGTCAGGACATTGGCGCATACCTGCAAGCCAACTTACCTGAGGTTGCTGGCTTTAATATAGTAAAAGGGTTTCTGAATATTTCAATCGCCGATGTTTACTGGCTGGCTATATATAATAATGTAGTATGTAGAGAGGAGTATGGCGTAGCCGCCCGCAATGGTAAAAAAGTAATGGTAGAGTACTCATCGCCGAATACTAATAAGCCGCTGCATTTGGGCCATGTGCGTAACAACCTGTTGGGCTATTCGGTAGCGGCTATTTTACACGCTGCCGGTTATGAGGTAATTAAAACGAACCTTGTTAATGACAGGGGTATCCATATATGCAAATCTATGCTGGCCTGGCAAATGTTTGGTGATGGGGAAACACCACAATCATCCGGCTTGAAAGGCGACCACTTGGTGGGTAAGTATTATGTTATTTTCGACAAGGAGTATAAAAAGCAAATAGATCAGCTAAAGATTAACGGCAAAACCGAGGAAGAGGCGAAAAAAGAAGCGCCACTCATGTTGCAAGCGCAGCAGATGCTACAAAAATGGGAGGGAGGCGATGAAGATGTGATAGGCCTTTGGAAAACGATGAACGGATGGGTTTACGAAGGCTTTGCTACTACATATAAAAAGCTGGGTGTAGATTTTGACAAATACTACTACGAGTCGAATACCTATTTATTAGGTAAGGATATTATTGAAGAAGGCCTTACAAGGGGTGTTTTCTTCAAAAAAGAGGACGGCTCTGTTTGGATCGACCTGACTGAAGAAGGCCTCGATCAAAAGCTTGTTTTGCGTGCCGACGGAACATCGGTATATATCACACAAGATTTAGGCACCGCACAGCTTAAATACAATGATTTTGGGATGGATGAATCGATATACGTGGTGGGCAACGAACAAGACTACCACTTTAAGGTGCTCTTCCTTATTTTACAAAAGCTGGGTAAAACATGGGCTAAAGGATTATTTCACCTGTCCTACGGTATGGTCGATTTGCCATCGGGCAAGATGAAATCGCGAGAAGGTACAGTAGTCGACGCCGATGATCTTATCGCCGAAATGGAGGCTACCGCTAAAGAACAAACCGAGGCTTTAGGCAAAACAGAAGGCTTAAGCGATGCTGACAAACAGCACTTATATTATATTATAGGTATGGGGGCCCTTAAATATTTCCTTTTAAAGGTCGATCCACGTAAGCGTTTGCTGTTCGATCCGAACGAATCCGTAGATTTTCAAGGCCATACTGGGCCGTTTATTCAGTATACTCACGCCCGTATCAAGTCTGTTTTAAGTAGGGTAGGAGATATCGGTTCTACAGCAAGTATAAAAACGCTCGATCCGGTAGAGCGCGATTTGGTTATAACCTTATCGCAATATCAGGAAACAGTAACGCAGGCAGCGAAAGACTTTAATCCGGCCGCTATAGCCAACTATATATATGAGCTTGCTAAAGCTTATAACAAATTCTATCACGAAAAGTCGATTCTTCAGGCAGAAACAGAAGAGTTGAAGCGTTTCCGTTCACAATTATCTGCATCAACTGCCAATGTTATTGCACAAGGCATGCGTTTGTTAGGAATTGAGGTGCCAGAACGTATGTAAGCTTGTAAATTTTCTTTGAAATTAAAGAGGGGTAGTTGGCTTAAGTGCCAGCTATCCCTTTTTTTGTTACCGAATGTTTAATCAAATTTTAATAAAGTGTAAGTGCTTTCGCACAGCCGCTATTATTTTGTTGCCAGAAAGGGGTTTTTTTTGACATTTTTAACAAAGTGAGGCTTAGTAGCGAAAAATGTTTCAATTTCTTGGTGTTTATTGAAAATTATTTATAATTTTCACTCCTGAAAACTATTTTATTAACTCAAACAATTAACAAATGAAGAAAATTTTACTTATTCTTCTTGTTTTGGCCGTATGCGTGGTTGAATCTGCATTGGCTCAAACCAGGAAAATTACAGGTAAGGTAACTAGTAGTGATGATGGTTTACCCATTATTGGTGCTAGTATCAAAGTCTCTAATTCCACTTTAGGCACTCAATCTGACGCAAACGGAAACTTTTCCATTGACGTTCCTACAGGTGCTTCTAACCTAATTGTTGCTTATGTTGGTTATTCACCGCAAACTATAGCAATCGGTAACCGCACATCGATCAATGTAGTTCTAGTGGGCGATATTCGTCAGATGAACGAAGTTGTTGTGAATGGTTCATACAGTGCAACATCAAGAGAGAGATCTACAAGTGCTACAACAAAAGTTAGTTCTGACAAGATTAACGACGTTCCAATTGGGTCTTTTGATCAAATTTTACAAGGCCGTGTTCCGGGCTTATCTGTTTTAGCAGGTACTGGTCAGCCGGGAGCTGTAGCTAACGTGTACATCCGTGGTCAGACGTCTATTAGCGGTAGCATAACACCTTTATATATCATTGACGGTATACCGGTAGAATCAAGCGTATTTTCAACACTGAATCCCAACGATTTTGAGAGTGTTGACGTTTTGAAAGATGCTGCTGCCACGTCCGTTTATGGATCTAGGGGTGCAAATGGTGTATTGGTTATAACAACCAAAAGGGGTAAAGCTGGCAAAACTCAGTTTACTTATGACGTGCAAGGCGGTTTTTCACAAAGAAGCAGTACAAAGTTTGACATGTTGAGTAGCCAAGAGCAACTTGCATTACAGCGTACGCTTAAGAGTGGTCCAGGCTACACTTTGTCTCCAGATAATACTGCCGATGTTAGGGTAAGTATTGCTGGTGTTACATCAACCTTAACAGCAGCTCAAAAGGCGCGTTTCCTGGATTCTTTGAACAATATCAATACAAAGTGGGATGATTTGTTTTTCCGTACAGGTAGCTTTCAAAGTCATCAGGTGAGTGCTAATGGCGGTAATGAGAATACCAGATTTTATACTGCACTTTCATATTATTCACAAGAAGGTGTTGCCATTAGGTCTAAATTAGATCGTTACAATTTGCGTTTCAACTTGGATCACACAGCTGGTAAATTTAAATTAGGCTTACAATCAGGTATAGGTTGGTCTAAATCTAATTTTATTGAGTCTGAAGGTTCAATAACGTTAGCAAATCCGTTTGCTGCGGCCTATTTAGGTTTACCTTACGAGAATCCTTACGGCGCAAATGGTAATGTAATAACGTCAACATGGACAGGTCAGCCGGCTTCAAGTTTGAACTTTCCATTATTTGATAGCCGTTTAGGTTCGAATGCTTTGTCACGCATTGACAATACTTTTCTTAAAAACAATCAACTTAAAGAAACTATTGGTTTAAACCTTTCATATGAATTCTTTAAAGGATTTTCGGCTAAAACCACGTTGGGTGTAGACTTCCGTGAGACAGTGAATGAATCAGGTGTATATCCTTTAACTTTACAAGGTTCACAAACCACAAATGGTGGCCAAGGTTCATATAGCACTGGTAATTCAAGAAACTTACAGTTAATACAGACATCTGGTTTCCAGTATATCAATACTTTTGGTAAACACGAGGTATTTGGTACTGCATTATTTGAAACGATCAGAAACCGACTGTTATCATTTAACTATACCGGTTATGGTATCAACCCATCATTGCTGAACACACCAGCTGGCATCACGGCAGGTAACAATACCAATAACTTAATTCCTACTGTTGGCGGTGGCAAGACACAAAATGGTATCAATTCGATCATTGGTATATTCAAGGACACTTATAATGATAAGTACACTTTGCAGGTTTCCTATCGTCGTGACGGCTCGTCCCAAGTTCCAGCGATAAACAGGTATCACAGTTTTTATTCAATTAGTGGTAACTGGAATGCCAAAAAAGAAAGCTTCTTAGAAGATGTAAAGTGGATTGATGTTCTACGTTTCCGTGCAAGTTATGGTACCACAGCTACGCCTTTCGGTACAACCGGTACTGCTGGTAACTTTGGCTTCCTGGCTTTGTATGGTACCACTTCTTATGCTGGCACAGCTGGTATTGCTCCAAGCACGCCAGGCAATCCTGCTTACAACTGGGAGTTTACCAAACAAACCAATATTGGCTTTGATTTTAGCTTCCTGAAAAACAGAGTAAGAACCACTGTTGACGTTTATAATAAAGACACCTACAATCTGTTTGTTCAGCAGCAGCTTTCTGCCACTTCAGGTTTTGGTTCTGTGTCAACAAATGCTGGTAAGATGAAAAACAAAGGTATCGAGTTTCAAGTTGAGGGTGATGTTATTAAAAGCAACGACTGGACTGTCTCTTTGTTCTCTAACTTTGCCTACAACAAAAACCGTATTACTGACTTAGGTCAAGTGAATCAGTTTGAATCAGGTACATCTATTATCCGAGTAGGTCTTCCATTAGGATCACACTACATTCCAAAATCGGCTGGTGTTGATCCTCAAACAGGTAACTACCTATATTACAACCGTGATGGTAGCACAACAACTACTTATAACGCTACTACTCAGAGTGTTGCAGAGTTCGGCACTTTTTATGCGCCTTACCAAGGTGGTTTTGGCTTAAATGCTAACTATAAAGGTTTATACTTAACCACGTTATTTAGCTACGCACAACAGTTTGCGCGTTTTAATAACCAATCGTTCTTCTTAAACAACCCTACTAACATACAGTCTTATGGTATGACAAGTGAGGTAAGTACAGTATGGACTGCGCCTGGCCAAATTACCAATATTGGTCGCCCAGGTTCACAAAGACAATTTAATTCGTCTGATGTTCAAGATGCTTCTTTTGTTCGTTTCAGAAACTTGAATTTGAGCTATGCACTTCCAAAAAGTATAGTTCAAAAATTGAAGTACATCTCTGGCATAAGAATATTTGCACAAGCGCAAAACCTTTATACTTGGACAAAGTGGACTGGTTTCGATCCTGAAGACAGCAACAACTTGGCGTCTTTCGAGTACCCAACACCTAGAACTTATACTTTTGGTTTAAGTGTTAACTTATAATAATAACGAAAATGACATATTCAACAAAGTATTTAAAAGCCCTGTTTATAGCAGGTCTTATAACAACTACAGTTGGTTGCAAGAAAAATATTGACTTGTTGCCATCTGATAACATTACTTCAGCAAATGCTTATCTAACCAGTGCTAATATAGAATCTGGTATTGTAGGTGCTTACGCTGCTTTAAGCTACGATAACTCAATTCTTGTTAACTCGGTACTAACTGATGAGGTAAGATCAGCTCTGGACAATGGTCCCCGTAACTTTTATTCAGAACAGAGATGGCAGTTTGATGGAACTTCTGGTAACGCCACAGCAGCTTGGTTTAACTTATATCTAGTTATAGATCGTGTAAATCGTGTTTTAGAGGCCATTGATAACGTTCCAGGTGATAAAGTAACTATTGACAGACAAAAAGGTGAACTGTATGCTCTAAGAGGCTTTTGTCATTTTGAGTTGTTGAGAAATTACGCTGCCAATTACGATGCTACAGCATTGGGTGTGCCTGTAATCACTAAATCTGATGTGCTCGGCCAACCTAAAAGGAATACTTTTGCTGAGGTTGTAGCTGCTGTGAAAACAGACTTAACTGCAGCAAAAGGTTTAATTCCTACTACTTTTACCGATAACACCCGGATGACTCGTTTAGCTGTAAGCGCTACTCAAGCCCGAGTAGCGTTATATGAAAAAAATTGGGATGACGCTATAACTTACTCTTCTGAGGTTATAGCCGCCTCTCCATTAGCTACACGTACACAGTTTCCTTCAATCTGGACTGATGCGTCACAAGCCGAGGTTGTATTCACGATTAAGCGTACAAGCAATACTTCTTATATCGGTTTACTGTATCGTGATACAAATAACGATGTGTTTTATTCACCGTCATTTAAACTTATTGATCTGTTTGATAAAACCAATGACGTAAGGTATAATGCTTACATTAAGCAAGACTTAACACTTCCTGCAACTAGGGAGCAATGGTTGGTTAACAAATATGCTGGTTCAGGTACCAGTAATAAGTTCAACAACACTAAAGTGTTTAGAACAGGTGAAATGTACTTGATTAGGGCGGAAGCTTACGAACAGAAAAATAATCTTACCAGCTCTGCTAGCGATTTAAACACTTTGAGAGCTGCACGTATAACTGGCTATACCAATATTGCTTTTGCAAGTCAGGCAGATGCAGAATCTACGATTTTGACGGAGCGGTTTAAAGAACTGTTTGCTGAAGGCCATCGTTACTTCGATTTGAAAAGAAAAAATCTTCCAATCGTGCGTGACAACAGGGACTTAACAGAACCAACAATTCCTAAAACTCTTAACCCGACAGATAGAAATTACAGGTTGCCAATACCTCAACCAGAGGTGTTCGCTAATCCTAATATCTTACCAAATAACCCGGGTTACTAATTAAGCGTGTTATACAAAAAGGCCTCCATTGTGAGGCCTTTTTTGTTTTCATAAATTGTATATTAGTGAAAATAATGTGTTGATATGATCACAAGAAAAGCTAAATTGTTAATAGCGTTAATGTTCGCTGGCATGTTACAGACTCTAACTGCCCACAGTCAAGTACTTGCGGATGTTTTCGGAAACCCGGTTAAGCCTAACAGTTACGTGGAGGTAGAAGGTTCGCCATACTATTTCAAAGAAGGTTGGCATCCTGCTGTAATAACTTTGAGCGATAAGTCTGTAATAAAAGACGTGGATTTAAAGTTTGATATTGTCGAAGACAAACTATATTTCAAGGCTCAAAATGGAGAAACGATGTCATTTACTAAGCCAGTTAGAGAATTTACGTTTAATGTTGGCAAAGACGTGACTTCTCCGGCGCATTTTAAAAACGGTTACAACGGCATACCTGACTTCTCATTTGATGCTTATTTTGAAGTTTTGGCCGAAGGCAAGGCGCAGTTGTTAAAAAAGGTATTTAAAAAAGTTGCGGAGAACAAAATGTATGGTTCTGCAACAATTACCAAAACTTTTGTCGAAAACGTAAGATACTACATCGTTACATCAACTGCAACTATACAGATAAAAAACGACAAAAAAAGTGTGCTTCTTGCCTTACCAGACAAGAAAGATTTACTTGAAGCATATATTAAAGAGAACAATTTAAATTTAAAGAAAGACACAGATTTGACTAAGCTTATTACCTACTACAATTCAATATGATTACCAGCATATTGTACGCTTTCTTGATCAATTACATTAAGAAAGCTAACTCTATAAGCCGGTACATTTAGTGATAGCTTAATAATACTTTCCGAATATTCATCTTCTTCTCCATTAAAAATCAAAGCCCTGACTTTGATTTTTTTTTGCTTCAACAACTCCAACGAGAGTAACGTATGGTTGATACTACCGAGGTAGTGTTTCACCACCAGAACAACTTCGGCACCAAACTTTTCGATCAGGTCCACAACATAATGCTCATTGTTGAGAGGAACCATTAAGCCACCAGCTCCTTCTATAATTAGCTGATTGGTTGTTTCGGGAAGTTGGAATTTATATATATCAATTACAACACCATCTATGCTTGCAGATTTATGTGGCGAATAAGGTTGGGTTAGCTTGTAGGCTTCAGGGTGGAATTTTGAGATTGTATTTGAAACAAAACTTTGCACCTTCATGGTATCACTATTATTGAGATCGCCTGATTGTACTGGTTTCCAGTAGTCGGCTTTGAGCTTTTCTACTAATATAGCCGAAACTATAGTTTTACCTACATCAGTTCCAATACCGGTTATAAATAAAGGTTTTCTTTCCATGATCAGCGTAATGTCTTAATAGATGCAACTAGTTGTTCGATCTCATCAGTTTTATTGAATGCGTGCAGGCATATTCTTAACCTTTCGGTGCCAGCCGGCACAGTTGGACTTAGAATAGGCCTAACATCTAGCCCGGCTTTTTGGAGCTTGTCTGCAAAAGCTTTTGTCATTTCATTGCCTCCAACTTTTACTGTCTGGATGGCGCTGGTATTAGAAACATAACCGGCTTCAACCATCATCTCAGCGTAAGTTGAAATGTTTTGTTTAAGTTGGGCAATGGTTTTTTGCGATCCTTCCAGCAATTTATATCCTGCCTTTACAGAGGCTAACTGATGGAAAGGAGCAGCCGTTGTGTAGATAAACGACCTGGCAAAGTTAATTAAATAATTGCGCAACACACTAGTGCCTAGTACTACTGCTCCATGAGTGCCTAAAGCTTTTCCAAATGTGACTACACGCGCAAAGACATCATCTTGCAGATTCATTTGGTTAACAAGTCCCTTATCAAAAACGCCGAGAGCGTGTGCCTCATCTACTATTAATGAGGCGTTGTGTGCCTTACATAACGTTACTATGTCTGCTAAAGGCGCTAAGTCGCCATCCATGGAGTAGACGCTTTCTACCACAACATAACATATTCCTTTTGCACTTTTAAGCTTTCCTGCCAAACCTTCAAGATTGTTATGATTGAAGCTATAGCGATTGGCATGGCTTAGCCTGATACCGTCTATTATAGATGCGTGTGCAAGCTCGTCGTGTATTACAGTGTCTCCGCGTTGAGGCAGGCTTGATAATATACCCAAATTGGCATCGTACCCGGAATTGAAAAATAGAGCCGCTTCTGCTTTATGGTAATGCGCTATAGTATTTTCTAAATTTTCTGCATACGCCGTGTTGCCTGCCAATAGGCGTGATCCGGTAGAGCCGTTTAAAACAGGAAGATGTCTTGAAACCTCATCTTCTATCAATTCGGTTAGCTCTTTGGATCTGGCAAAGCCAAGATAATCATTTGAATAAAAATCAATTGCATCGCTTGGTAAGCGTAGCTGCCGCAAACTGTCCGCCAAAGCACGGTCTGCCAACTTATTTTGTATGAATTGATACGGCGTCAATAAATTAAATTTTTGCTAAAATAAAAAAAGCGACTTATTGCCGCTTCTCTATTGTTTTATTTTTGTGTTGGAGGAGGGGTGCCGCCGCCACCGCCTTGGCCGCCGCCCTGACGTTGTCTGTTCATTCTTTCGGCAAGCATTTTATCATAGGCTTCTTTCTGCTCTGTAGTCAAAATAGCCTTAATTTTGGTGTTGTTGGCTTCCATCATTGGTCCCATTGCGGTACGCATAGATTGAAAGTCGCCATTGCTTGCTGTTCTCAGGCTATCCATAGCTTTACGCTGCGTTTGGTAAATAGCCAACACTTTTGCGGTCTGGTCATCTGTAAGCTTCAATTGTGTTTGTAAACTTTTAGCCTGTTCTTCAGGGCTTCTTCCCATTCTGCCGCCACCACCGCCTTGGGCGAAGCTAACTGCACTGATTCCTAAAACGAAGCAGCACACTAATAAGATCTTTTTCATTTTTTTAAGTTTGTTTAGTTTTTGATAAAGATATTCGCTATAGGTTTAAAATCAAGCTTGTAACTTAATTGTTGCTTTGTAAACGGGAGATCGATTTCTGCATCTCGGCCATCATGCTTGTTAAGTTTTCAATGCTCGGTTCCGGTGTTGGTGTAGGGAGTTGAGTGGATAAATAAGCTTTGGCTTTCCAAATTTCCAGTATATCCTCACCGTTAATTTCATAGGGTTCATAAACCGGATTGTCGGAAAGTAATTTTAGTTTCTTATTATCCCGGTATTTGTTACCAACACGTTTATATACTACACCTTCTGTTTTTGAAAGTATCACATAAGTTTCGCCTGCTTTTACATCGGCCCAGTTTTCTACATACTCGCCTATAATAACAGAGCCCGAAGGCAGGGGTAGCATAGAATCGCCTTTTATCTCAAACGCCCTGAAAGTTCCCTGCTTAAACATGGGTAAGTAGAATTTTGGCAGTGCTGCTACGTACTCGGGATCTGCATAACCATTTAGGTAACCGGCGCTTGCTTTAACCGGCACCATTTCTATATTTTCATTGTCTTCCTTGTCAACTGATATACTTAAAATACGAAGATTGGCCGGATTGCCTTTTGGTTTAGGTGCCCATTTTTCGTTAATGGTTTCGTTTATAAAGTCATCAATACTAATTTCAAAATAAGATGCTATTTTTTTTAGTAAATCATATTTAGGATCTGCACGATCTTCTTCATAAGCGCCCACTAATGATCTTTTTATACCTATTTCATCAGCAAACTGCTGTTGTGTAAGGCCTTTCTTCTTTCTGAGAAATTTAATATTTGCTGAAATAATTGACATAAAATTTGGAATTACTAAATTTGTTAGTAAATTTATGCTCATAAAATTAGTAACAATATTTCATTCAGCAAAATTTATTATCAGATGAAGAACTACATTTATATCATCACAGACAGAAATCGTACTAATCTACACGTAGGTCTTTGCTCTGACTTGATGAAGACCTTACAGTTTTATCGTGATATGCCTACTTTGTTTTTTGACAAGGCGCAGCAATTAAACCGTTTGGTATATTTTGAAGAGATAAATAACGAGGAGCAAGCTATGGAACGCTTTAAATTCATGAGTACTTTCACCCGCGCCCAAAAAGAAAAACTAATAAGGTTAGTTAATGCCGATTGGATAGATCTTACCGTTGGTTTGAAATTGGAAAGCAATATGAGAAAGCGCCCTTACTTAAGACCATCTTTAGGTACTGCCAAGCGCCCTATTGCTTTTTAACGAATTTTAGAGCACCAGAGTTCATGCAGTATCTTTTGCCACCGCGGTCTTCCGGACCATCATCAAAAACATGACCTAGGTGTAGGCCTGTGCTTTTTTCAACCACTTCTAACCGGGTCATGCCGTAGCTGTTGTCTTCTATAATAGCTACTTTGCCCTGACTTACGGGTTTGGTAAAGCTCGGCCATCCGGTACCGCTTTCGAACTTATCGTCTGATGAAAATAAGACATCGCCGGTTGCAGCACTTACATATACACCCTTTTCATGGTTGTTATAGTAAGCATTATGAAACGGCGCTTCAGTGCCTTTTTCAACCATTATATGGTATTGATTGGTATTTAAAAGTTTCTTCCATTCAGCCGGTGCTTTGCTTTTAGCACCTTTAGGTTGACTATTTTGACCCGCAGAATTTTCACAACCAAACGTGGCTGCCGTTGCAGTAATTAACAAAGCTATTATCAACTTTCTCATACTACAATAAACGAGACTGCCATTGCTTTAGTTTTTAGTGTAAGCACTACAGCGCTTTATCCTTCGGAATTAACACTTGGGTGACTAAGTGCATAGTGCCGTTGCTTTGTTCTATATTAAAACGACTAACCACGCTCTGGCCTCCGGTTTCATCATAGAGTACAATATTTCGGTTGCTGTCTATTTTGGCCGTAATCTTACTTCCCGAAAGTGTAAGAAGTGTTGCTTCCCCTTTTCCGTCTTTTATTTGTTTAGCTAATTCTTTAGCATCATATCTGCCAGAAATGATATGATAACTTAATAGGTTAATAAGTTCGTACTTGTGGTTGGGCTTAACCAGTGTATCCAGCTTTTTACCCAAACGTAAACGAAATGCACTATCGGTAGGAGCAAAAACTGTTAGCGGCCCGCGGCTTTTCAGCGTTCCCATCATGCTTGCCGCCCTTACTGCGGTTAAAAAAAGCGTGTGATTTTTAGATTGGGTTAAGTTCTCAACAAAGTCCATAGCCGAATTCATGGGCGTGCCATTTACAATGTTAATTTTTCCAGAACGGGTTTGTGACCGAACAGAGTCTTGATAAGACGAGCCACGAGCGGGCGTATTTTGTGCTTTAACAACTAATGTACCGGCAAGCAAGCAAATTATAGCTAGAACGTTTTTCATATACATCAAATATAACTACTTAACTTAACAGGTGTTTGTATAGAACAAAAAAAGCGGCCCTGGGCCGCTTTTTATTTAAGATTATAGTGCTTACCAACCTGGTGTGAAATTCAGGCCGAATACGGGTTTTTTAACATCGGTACGGTTAAACGGAAATGCGTAATAAGGCTCCAATATAAGCGCACCAAATAGATTTACCCTTAACGATACACCAGCACTAAGCGCCGGTACACGTTGGTTGCTGTTGTATACAGCAGTGGTGGTTGTATTACCTTTGCCATCGTTTACTACTTGGTAGCCTAGTAAGTCCGGGCTTTTTTGAAATTTAATTTGGTTGCCCTTATTCCAGGCCAAACCCGCATCAAAAAACAAATTCAATTCGCTAAACAAGAACTTTGATTTAATAGCCGAAAGCTTTTCCGGACCTGTAAAAGGTAGCCGGATTTCGAAATTTGCCACAGCCACACGTGAACCCGACAATTGATCGATAGTAAATCCATTAGTCGACACCTGGTTGCCGCTGCCATAAAAAGTTTGACTTTCGTAACCGCGTATTAAAAACGGATAGCCGATGTAATAGGGGTATAGTCCGGTATCTTCGCCAAAACGACCAAAGGTGTTAAACCTGGCTGCAAGCGTAACCGGTTTTATACGGACATACTTGCGGAGGTCTACAGTGGGCGAAAAGAACCGGTATGAACCAAAATCATACTCAGCTTGTATACGGTAACGAAAACCGCTCAGTGGTGATGCTATACCAAAATAAGAATTATCGCCTATTAAAGCTGTGCTTACCTGCATAAGGCTAATGGGCCTTAATATGCCTACATTGTTATAAGGGTCATTGTTGTAGGTATCATTAGAGATACGGTTACGCTGAAAATCTATATAACTACCGGTTGATGCATCATAATATGTACTATAACGGGTAACCATATAAGAGTTGCGCGAAAAGCCGCCGCCAAACTCGGCACGGGTTGTTTTAGAGAAGGGGTAAGAAGTAAACAGCGAAACCTGATCTTGAAAAATGCGGATAATATCATAGCGCTCTTCAACAGCAGGTATACTTTTGTCACCAATTGAGTAGGTGCTCGGTACTACATTGTAAGTAGCCAGTTGGTACGGAATATGTGATAAACCACCACCAAAGTTCCAGCGACCTTGTTGTTTAATATAAAAAACCTGTGCGCCAAAATCGTAAATCTCACCATTAACTGATGCACCGGCATAGATTTGGTTACGGCCTAAAATGTCGCTAAAAACACCTTGTATACCGCTTGATAAGCCCGCACCGTAACTGCCGGCACCAATACCAACACCTACGCCAACACCGCTGCTTGCCAGGTAATCCAACTTAAACTGCGGGCGGTAGGCAATGTTTTGAATGGAATCGGCAGGTATGCGCTGGTATGAAAGGAAGTTGTTGAGATTGGAGTTAATCAAATCAACACCTACAGCTTTAGGCGGCGGCAAAAGTGCAGCATCAAAATTGGTTTCTGAGCCTGCTACAGTTTTGGTTTTAAATTCCGAGGCCTTTGCGTTATACAACGCATACTTTTGCGAACGATAGTACGAGTACACCACATCATCATGAGCCGAAACACTTAAGGCAGGAGAAAATTCTGTAATACCCGATATACCTGTAAATAGTTCCGTCATTTGATCAACACTGCCATTGGCTGTGTTATACGCATATAGGTTGCGGAACCCATCACGGTTAGATAAGAAGAAGATTTTGGAACCGTCGGCTGAATATTGCGGGTTCATATTGTTAGCACCGTCGAACACTTTGATATTGGTTACCTTACGGGTAGCCAGGTCAATTTCGGCCAGGTTAAAGCTTATTGTGTGCGCCGTAGTTGCATCATAAGTGGTGCGGTCGCTCGTGAATACGATCTTTCTTCCATCACGCGAAAAGTTTGGCTGATAATCTGAATACTTGTCATCAGTGAGTTGAGTAACTTCTTTGGTGGTGAAGTTATACATATACAAATCGCTATTGCCATTTGATAGCGCCTGAAACGCAACCAGGTTACCATCAGGCGACCATGTTAAGTTGCCAAATTGCTCGGCCTTACCCATAGCAATATTACTTACTACTTTGCCGCTAGGAACTGATACAACGAGCATCCGGTTGCGCCCGCCGCTAAATATACTGAATGCAAATTTCTTGCTATCCGGCGACCATGCTCCAGCCGATTCGATAAAATTAAATTCATCAATGTGCGTGTTAGATGTTTTACTCGTGAGCCGTCGCAATATCTTCCCGGTCTTAGCATCCGCCAGGAATAGATCTATAGAAAACAGGTCTTTCTCAGAAAGGAATGCAAGGTACTTTCCATCCGGACTAACGGCTGGCGCCACATTCATCTCTCCGGCGTTTTTATTGTCAATTAAGCGCTTACCGGTAGGTACCTGTGAGGTATCTTTAAGATAAGGCTTGTACATGTTAACAATAGAGTTCTTCCATAGGTTAGAGAGCGTCTTATCGTCGTACCCAAACGTACGCCTTATGCCATACTCAAGGCCAAAACGTGCCGTATTTTTAAAAAACGGTACAATAATGGTATCGCCATAGGTTGAACCCAGGTAAGACCAAAACGCCTCGCCATAGCGATAAGGGAAATATTTTCCGCTTTCTGTCAAATCCCGAATACTTGGAATGTCTTTGTTCAGGTAAGCATCGCGCATCCACATAGCTGTATATGCGTCCCGTTTTCCGAGCGAAAGGTATTCGGCCATACCTTCAATCATCCATAATGGGAGGTTGTTGATATTGCCTAAGCCTGTAGTGTCATTTCCTAAAAGCAGATGATATTGAAAAGCATGCACCAACTCGTGTCCCAGTACGTGCCGGGTTGTTTGGTTAGTTTCCATAATTGGCATTACCACCCGGTTCTTTAAACCTTCTGTAACACCACCTGTACCTACGCTAATATCGCCGTCAATAGCTGTAGTTTGCTGAAAATCGGGGTGATTAGCATATAATATAATGGGGTTGGGGCGCTTAAAAGTATCGCGAAATACCTGCTGATGCAGGGTGTACCACAGCTCGCTCTCCTGCGCAAAGCGCTTCAGCAAGCTGTCGTTCTTCATGTAATAGTAAATCTCAAAGTGAGGAGTTTTATAGACCTTAAATTTCAGGTTTTTATAGCGCACCTTATTTTGACCAAAATATTGTGCCTGCGCCGTGTTGTTTAAAAAACATGCACTGATGAGAATAACAAGCAGAATAAAGAATCGTTGCGCTTTACTTTTTTTACTAAAGTAAAATTTACTCATATAAGTGTTTATAACTGTTGACGTTAAAAATATTAATTTACGTTTATAAAGCGTAATTACTTCTTATTTTATTGCTGACCGGTAGTGTCTGGCGGTAATGTTAAAGCGCTGTCAGACGGAGCGGATAAGCTATCGCTAACAGACGATGTATCTCTCGAAATCCTCGGAGATTCGCACATGTATGGCTTTGTTATTTTCACCCATGGTTTAGGGAAGGGGCCGTATGTGTAACCCGATTTTGGGTCTGCATATACTTTTTCCATAAAGGTGCCGAATATTGGCAATGCCGTGTGCGAGCCTTCGCCACTTGCCGATGTATTGAAGTGCACGCTACGGTCATCAGCGCCTACCCAAACACCTGTTACAAGGTCTTTGGTAATGCCCATGTACCATCCGTCCACATAGTCTGATGAGGTACCGGTTTTACCGCCAATCTGGTTGCTGGCCTTTTTCCATAAAATAGGATATTCCCATAAAGCTTGTGATGTACCGCCTGGCTCTTCCATGCCTCCGCGGAACATGTAAAGCATCAACCATGCAGTTTCTTCGCTTAAAACTTTAGTTGTCTTCAACTCAAATTCGGCCAGCACTGCATCATTATGATCGGTAATTTTAGTAACCAGTAATGGTTCAATTTTTTCACCTTTGTTCAGAAAAGTGCTGTATGCTCTTACCATCTCATACACCGAAACATCATTAGACCCCAATGATACTGATGGCACTGGTTTAAGCGGGCTTTCTATACCACATTTGTGAGCATATTCAACTACTTTGTCCCATCCAACTTTTTCTGTTAATTGTGCAGTTATAGAGTTAACTGATTTACCCATAGCCCAACGCAATGACATTTCTCGGTAAGAGAAGTTAAAGTCAGCATTATTAGGAGACCATACTTCCTGTTTGCCGTCTTCATTGTAAGTAATCGATACTGGTTTGTCGGTAAACTTATCACAAGGGGTGTAGCCGTTGTCAATAGCGGTCAAGTAAGCAAATGGCTTAAAGGTAGAGCCCGCCTGCCGTTTTGCCTGGTTCACGTGGTCGTATTTAAAATATTTATGATCTATACCACCAACCCAAACCTTAATTTTTCCCGTTGTGGGCTCAATAGTCATCATGCCGGTATTGAGCATTTTTGCGTAATACTTAATAGAATCCACACTAGAAAAAGTTGTGTCTTTTTCACCGTTCCAGGTAAACACTTTCATACGTTTGGGTACGTTAAAGTAATCCTGAATTTTAACAGTATCGCCTTTGTACTTCTTGTCCAGTAGGTCATAAATGGGCAGGCGTTGCTCCGCTTTCAGCACAAAATCTACTATTTCATTACCTTTCGAGTCCCGCCAGGGGTTCTTACCCCGCCAAATGTTATTGAATCGCTTTTGCAGCATTTTCATTTTTTCGGCAACAGCCTCTTCGGCGTATTGTTGTAAGCGCGAATCAATGGTGGTGTATATTTTCAGGCCGTCTTCGTATAAATCATAATCATTTTTGGTAAGCCACTTGTCCAGCCATTTTTCAACAGCCCGGCGCAGGTAGGAGTCTCCCTGGCCTTCATCTTCCACATGGCTCAGGTCCAAACCAATGGGCTGCCTTATGCTTGCATCATATTCGGGCTTTTTTAAATAGCCGTATTTTTGCATCTGCCCCAAGACAATATTACGGCGTTCTAAAGATTTTTCAGGATTGCGAATAGGATTGTAAGTTGATGTTGCCTTTAGCATGCCAATCAGCGTTGCGGCTTCGGCAGCCGTAACTTCATCCGGATTTTTGTTAAAATACTTTAATGTTGCAGTTTTAATGCCGAAGGAATTGTTACCAAACGGTACCGTATTAAAATAAAGTGTAAGTATCTGCTGTTTGTTGTAAATGTGTTCTATCTTAAATGCGGTTAGCCACTCCTTAAACTTGTATACAACCGTACGCACTATAGGGATGTGCCTGATAAAGCCTTGTGCCTTGCGCTTACGGGTTTGAAAAAGATTTTTTGCAAGTTGCTGTGTAATGGTACTTCCGCCGCGCTTGTCGCCTTTAGCTGTGGATAGCACGCTGGTAAAAAAGCTATAATAATCAACACCGTGATGCTTAAAAAAGCGGACATCCTCCGTCGCAACAAGTGCATTAATCAAGTTTGGCGACAGGTTACTGTATTCAATCGGCGAACGATTCTCTTTGTAAAAACGCGCCAATAACTTACCATCAGCTGTGAAAACTTCTGATGATACGGATAAAATAGGATTCTTGATGTCCTTTGTATCTGGCGAGTAGCCAAAGAGGCCAAACAGGTTTAATTCAATAGAACAAAAGAATATAATTACGAAGTATATAAAAATAACGAGGTAACGCAGAATAGGATTGCGGATACGTTTAAACATTGGCTATAGTTGTAAGTTATATAGTTAACTTTTAACGACTGACAAATACCATTAACGTATAAAAGTCAGCTAAATTTTAAGTTAATACCGTGCAAATCTATTTTATCTATGCAAAATATAACTAACAATTTTAAAATAACTGGAAATCAAAAAGTTTCGCTCAAAGATTTCGACACATCTTTCAGCGCCGGTTACAGAAAAGACGATGCCGACGATGTATTGGCCGATTTAGTGAAACAAACATCCGAACTGCAAAACAAGCTGTATGCCGATAACAAATTTAATCTTTTGATCATTTTTCAGGCGATGGACGCTGCAGGTAAGGACAGCGCAATCAAACATACCATGTCGGGCGTTAATCCGCAGGGGTGCCAGGTTTACAGCTTTAAGCAACCCAGCTCGGAAGACTATGAACATGACTTTTTATGGCGACATTACAAAGCATTGCCAGAGCGGGGGCGCATCGGCATACATAACCGCTCACATTATGAAAATGTGCTGGTTACCCGTGTCCATCCCCAGTATATAATGAATGAAAATTTACCTGGCATAAGTAGTCCGGATGACATCCCTAAGGATTTTTGGGAGCAGCGTTATGAAAGTATTCGGTCATTTGAAAAGCACTTAACTCGAAACGGTACTGTCATTATTAAATTTTTTCTGCATATATCAAAAGAAGAGCAAAAAGAACGCTTTTTAAAACGGATTGATGACGAAAGCAAGAACTGGAAGTTTTCGGCCGGTGATTTAGAAGAACGTAAGCGCTGGGACGATTACATGGAGGCTTACGAAGATGCTATAAATGCCACGGCTACGCACGATGCACCCTGGTACATCATTCCGGCCGATAAAAAGTGGTTTTCGAGAATTGCCATATCCACCATCATTGTGGATACGTTGAGTAAATTAAAAATGGAATACCCTGTTTTGCCTGAAGGCGAATCAAATAACCTGGACGATATTAAGAAGCGGCTTGAAAAGGAATAACGGGAGAAACAGGAAGCCATCCTGTGCTAATTAGGATGGCTTCTTCATGTAATATCATTGCCTTAGCATCTGCCAATATTATTCAACTACGATTTCATCAGCAAAGATGTAAGACGGGCTTCCTTTGCTTTCGTGCCATATGGGCAGTGTACCGTATTGTTTAGCAACAACTTTAATATACCGCGCCTTGCCGGCAAGGGCAGTAGTAAAAATTTGGGTTTGCGGCGTTAGGCTATCAACCCCTATACTGGAGGTTACGGTGCCGGCAGGCTTATAGTTCTTCCCATCTTCTGATGTAAAGTATTGTACCAACTTAGGAAATATAATCCAGGCGCCGGTATCTTGAAGTGTACCCAAGCTAACTTGTTTTACAGGTTTAATTTGCCCCAGATCAATAATAGCTTCCAGGTCTGTGCCCTGGAAACCCTGCCAGTTACCAAGTCGCCAGTTGCTGTTGCCTTTTATACCGTCAATTAAAGTTTCGTCGCCAGCGGCAGCGTAGTTAGGAAGGTATTTGTTTAACAAGCTGATCTTCGCGTTGCCCTTTAGCAAATTAAATGTGCCAGTATTTACAAAGCTTGTCTTTCCATTTTTTATGGCAATTGCTTTAATCGTGGTAGTGGCCGATATATTGATTGGATTGACATACACGTTAGATTTGATGCTTGGAACGGAGCCATCTAATGTATAGTAAATCTTAGCCTCAGGGTCTGCACAATTCATTGCCACCGTCATGGTTTGCCTGAACGAGCGGGATGGCACTATAAACGCCGGGTTGGGCACAATCAGTGAGTCGGTAATTTGTAACACGGGCTTCTCCAGTTCCTGCAGAAAAAGCTGGTTGGGCAAACGACCAGTGAAAATCTCAAACTCGCCACCATCAGCTATGTCCTTATAATCTAGGTAAAGTTTACTGTAAGGCTTTTTGTTAAGGTTCATACCCTGTAAGTAAGTATTGCTCAAGCTAACCGATGTACCTGAATTCAGCACGGTGAGCTTCTTGCCATTTTCCAGGTTAACAACAGCTTTTTCAAATTGTGGTAAGCCAATCATAAACTGCTGCTGGCCGGGTGCTACGTTATATAAGCCAAGTGAACTCATTACGTACCAGGCTGACATTTGGCCGCAGTCTTCATTGCCAGACAGGCCGTCGGGTTTATTACTGTATTGGGTATTTAAAATTTGATTCAAACGTACCTGCGTTTTTTCAGGATTGGTGGTGAAATTATAAAGGTAAGCCATATGGTGGCTTGGCTCGTTACCATGTGCGTACTGACCAATCAAGCCGGTAATATCAGATTGCTGGCGCCCGCTTAATGTCTCTGTCGTTGTAAATAATTCATCAAGCTTGGCTTCAAGCTTTTCTTTGCCGCCCATGCTTTTGGCTAAGCCGTCTATATCCTGCGGAACAAAGAAACTGTACTGCCATGAGTTACCCTCAGTAAAGTGACTATTTACGTCTGTAGGTTTAAAGGGGATAAACCAGCTGCCGTTGGTTCTGGCTTGCATAAAGCCGTTTTGGTTGTTGTACACGTTTTTCCAGTACTGCGCTCTTTTTATAAAAGTGGCGTAATCCTGCGGCTTGTTAAGCATTTTGGCCATTTGGGCTACGCACCAGTCATCATAAGCATATTCTAATGTTTTTGAGACTGACTCATTTTCCGTATCACTCAAAACCAAGCCGTTGTTGCGGTAAGAATCGAGTCCGAGCTTATCTCTGTTTGTTGCGGCTTTCATAGCTTCAAATGCTTTTTCTGCGTCAAAGTCGCGTATGCCTTTGCTGTATGCGTCAACAATTACCGGTATGGCATGGTTGCCAATCATGCAGTAAGTTTCATTTGATGCTAGTGGCCATATAGGTAACAATCCACCTTGCTCATACATCGCTAAAAATGTCTTGATAAAATCGAGGGTGCGCTTTTTGTCAATTAGTGTAAGAAGCGGATGCTCTGCCCGGAAGGTATCCCACAGCGAAAAAACGGTATAATAATTAAAGCCCTGAGCTGTGTGGATCTTATTGTCGAGCCCGCGATACTGGCCATCAACATCGTTGTAAATGTTAGGCGCAATCATGCTATGGTAAAGTGCGGTATAAAAAATGGTCTGCTTTACCTTCGCTTGGTCAACAACCACAGGCCGGCGTTGAGGCTGTTGAGCGTAAGGGCCATATCCATAACTCTGATTGTGCTGGGTTTGCGGCACCGGAGGTGCGCCTCCTTCTACTTCAATCTTTGCCAGTTCGTTTATCCAGGCAGTTTTGGCTTGTTTTTGTACTTGTTTAAAGTCAAAATCTTTTATTTCGGCGTCGAGATTCTTTAAAGCGCCCTCAGAACTTACGGCCGATATGCCTACTTTAACCAGTACCTCTTTAGGGTCGTCAAACTGCACATACATTTTAATGTTGGTGCCTTCAAGTCTTAGTTTACCTTGTTGCAACACGTCGTTAGCGGCAAGGCCATAGGTTTTAAATGGCTTGGAGAACTTAGCATGAAAATAAATGTATTGATTTTGGGCCCACGACTGCGATTGTCGAAATCCTCTGATTTCATGGTCGTTTACCACTTCAATCCACGAGTTTAATACCTTGTCCCGATGCTTCAGATCTATAATGATATTGGCTTGGTTAGTAGAAGGGTAGGTGTACTTATGTAATCCTGCTCTTGTAGTTGCTGTCAGCTCCACTTCTACCTTGTATTTATCTAAAATAGTTTTGTAGTATCCTGGGGATGCCTCCTCGTTAGCTTTTTTAAATCCAGATTTGTATGCTGTGTTTTGCAACTTTGGGAGACCTGTGGTAGGCATAAACAAAATGTCGCAATAGTCGGCTATGCCTGTACCACTTAAGTGAGTATGCGAAAAGCCGTACACGGTGCTGTCAGTGTAATGATAACCCGAACAGCCGTCCCATCCCTCAAGCCGCGTATCAGGACTCAGTTGAACCATGCCAAATGGCACTGTGGCACCAGGAAAGGTATGGCCATGGCCGCCTGTACCTATAAACGGATTTACGAGTGGAGTATAATCTTTCTTCTTTTTTTGAGCAGATGCACCGAACGCAAAAAAAGTAAGTAATAAACAAGTTGTTAAAAAAGCTTGTACTTGTTTAGTATATCTCATGAATTTAGGATTTGTTTATCTAAAGAAGTTAACAGAAAGGAGGCGTTTTAGTGTGTTATACAGAAGATAAGCATGTGAAGTTAAACGTCCAGATGAAAGCTATCAGCATCTTTTAAAAAAGGCATAGCGCGGCGTGCTTTCTCTAACTCTTCAGCGTTAATGGTAAAGGTGTATACATCTTCTTCGTCGCGCTTATAGTATACTACGTTTCCGTTGGGGTCTATACAGGTCGAGTCGCCTGAGTGGTAAACCTCATTACCATCATGTCCTACACGATTTACGCCTATTACATAGGATTGATTTTCAACCGCCCGTGCAGGGATGAGCGTACGCCAGTGTAAAGAGCGGCGCTCCGGCCAGTTAGCTACAATTAATAAAAGGTCATAAGTATCACCAACATTGCGCAACCATACAGGGAAGCGAAGGTCGTAACAAATAGCCGGGCAAATTTTCCATCCCTTATGTTCAACAATCAGTTTTTTGGTGCCGGCTGTATAGGTTTGGTGTTCTTTTCCCAGCGCAAATAAATGGCGTTTATCGTAACATTCATAGGTGCCGTCAGCCCTCATCCAAATAAGGCGGTTGTAAAATTTATCTTCGTCGGCTATAATTAAGCTCCCGGTAACGACGCACTCATATTTTTTTGCAGTAGCCTGCATCCACTGCATTGTTTTGCCATTCATGGGTTCGGCCAATTTTTCAGCGTTCATTGTAAAACCTGTGTTGAACATTTCGGGCAAAATGATCAGGTCTGTGTTCGTACGCATGCCCGATAAACGCAAGGATATATTCTGAAGGTTTTTATCAACGTTTTCCCAGAAAAGGTAGCCTTGATACGTGGTGATTTTTAAATTGTCCATCAGGAATGGCTTATAAGTTGGTTAATAACAGCAGGTTATAGCCTGCAAGTAACAAAAAATATTACAACTTCATTAATCTTTCAACGGCTTTATCTAAAGTTTCTTGTCTTTTAGCAAAACAAAAGCGTAACACATGATGATCTGTGCCCTTTGTATAAAATGCCGAAACAGGGATTGAAGCCACCCCGAGCTCCCTTGCTATATTTATGGCAAATTCGGTGTCTTTAACATCACTGAAATGCTTGTAGGAAACTGACTGAAAATAAGAGCCCGAACAAGGCAGCAATTCAAATCGGGTTTGGGCTAAACCCTGTCTGAAGGTATCTCGCTTTTGCTGAAAAAAGCCAGCAAGGCCCATGTAGCTGTTTTCGTTTTTTAAGTACTGGGCAATAGCTGCCTGCATGGGTGTGTTTGCGCTAAATACAATGTATTGATGTATCTTTCTAAATTCATGCATAAGCTCAGCTGGGGCAAGACAGTAACCCAGTTTCCAACCGGTAGTGTGAAATAACTTTCCAAAAGATGCTACAATAAAGCTCCGTTGCCTGAGCTCAGGGTATCGGGCCATGCTATGATGCTCTTCGCCGTCAAAAATTAAATGCTCGTAAACCTCATCGCTCAAAATTAAAATATCACGATTGCGTACGATGGTGCTCAGCTCATCAATATCCTCTTTGCGTAAAATAGTTGCGGTTGGGTTATGCGGCGAATTTAAGATGATCATACGCGTTCGGTTGCTAACCAATCGCTTCACCATATCCCATGCAATCCGGTAATCGGGCGGCTCCAGTTCTAACGATTTTACAGTACCGCCCATCAGCTTTATAGCCGGAGCATAGCAATCATAAGCGGGCTCAAATACAATTACCTCATCATTAGGATGTATAGACGCACATATTGCAGTAAAGACAGCCTGCGTGCCACCCGATGTGATAGTAACTTCAGACTCAGGATGATAAACTGCGCCGTACAGCTTTTCGGTTTTATAAGCTACCTGCTCACGTAACTGCTGCAAACCAGCCATAGGTGCGTATTGGTTATAGCCATTTTGCATAGCTTGGCTAACCAGGCTTACCAGTTCAGGGTCGCAATCATAGTCGGGAAACCCCTGCGACAAATTGATAGCCCCAACCTCATTTGCCAGGGCAGACATTGTAGTGAAAATAGTAGTTCCGGTTTGTGGAAGTTTAGAAACAGGTATCATTAAGGGCTAAAATAGTTAAACGTGGGTAAAATTGAGCTTCTTTATAAAGATATTAAGCCATCTGCTTTACAATTGTTTACTTTAGTGCAATGAAGCGCAATCCATACTTTATACTTTGTGCTGCTGTGCTTTTAATGACGGCGTGCAAATCAACCGAAAAAAATACTGTTCCCATTGTTGGCTTTGTTGATGCCTTTGAAGATGCTACCATTGCACAGGCTAAGTCCGGCTTTACAGATGCTTTAGCAAAAAATGGCTTTAGCGAAGATAAAGGCAATATCAAAATAGAATACCAGAACGCTCAAGGCAGCATACCGACCCTGACACAGATTGTAAATAAGTTTGTATCAGAACCTGTTGATTTGCTGGCCACCAGTACTACATTATCATCAGTTACTGCAGCTCAAAAAACAAAAACGATCCCCATTTTTATGATGGTGTCACCTACACCAGAACGTGCACATTTGCTTGATGCACAAGGCAGGGCCCCGGCTAACCTGTTCGGTACAGTTGAAGACCTGCATTATATTGACACATCATTTATGCTGATACCGAAATTACTAAAGGCAAAAGCCGGAAAGTTGTTGATCGGAATGGTCTATAATCAGTCGGAGCCGCAATCGGCCGATGCTATGGAGCGTATAAAGGAGTTGGCCGGAAAATCAAATATAACATTGATAGCGATGCCGTTAAATTCATCGGCCGATGCACAACTGGTTACACAGTCGCTGCTATCAAAAAATATCGATGCATTTTTTGCCAATCCAGATAATACCGTATTTGCAGCTTTTGAAACCATATACAAAAACTGTGAGCAAAAGCAAGTACCTATTTTTACCAGCGAAGCCGGTTTGGTACAGCGAGGTGCAGTAGCAGCATTTGGGGCCGATATGTATCAATGGGGTTACCAATCGGGCTTGCAGGCTGCGCAATATCTTAAAACGCATAAAACTGACGGGTTAAAGCCTGAGATGGTTAAAGTAAGAAAGCGTGTATACAACGTGGACGCCGCAAAAAAATATAATGTAATCGTTCCTAACAATTTCGAAGCTGTAAAGTAATGGACTTTTATTTAGCTGCCTTACTGCAGGGAATGTGTTTTGCGGGCATTGCGCTAGGGATATACATCTCCATGAAGATTTTTAACATACCTGATATTACAACTGATGGTAGTTATACGTTAGGCGGTATGCTAACAGGTGTTATGATAACGCATGGTAATTCGTTATACATTACGTTAATAATTGTGTTATTAGCCGGTGCATTAGCCGGCGCAGTAACCGGTTTCATACACACTAAACTTAAAATAAATGCGCTTTTAGCAGGTATTTTGGTGATGACGGCTTTATACTCTGTTAATCTTTCGGTAGCAGGGCGTTCAAACTTACCGCTGGTAAATATGCCGTCGGTCTTTAATGTCGTCAATCTAACAATCGATCCTAATTTAAATGCGCTGGGTATATTAACGATAGTTGTATTGGTAATTACAGGGTTTATAGGCTATATTTTGAAAACTGATTTTGGTATTGCGATGCGTGCCACCGGCAACAGCGAGACCATGATTAGAGCACTGGGTGTAGATACCGACAGGATGAAGATAATCGGTTTAGCCCTAGCCAACGCACTAACTGCCCTAAGCGGCTTTTTGATAACGCAACAACAGGGTTTTGCCGATATAAGTATGGGTATCGGCATTGTTATTATCGGTTTGGGGTCGGTTATTATTGGCGAAAGTTTGATTAACTGGTTTAAGATAACATCAGTGCTGTGTAGCTTGTTACTGATATTGTTAGGTGCAATAGTGTTTCAGTTGGTGCTGGCTATAACGCTTGCGTTGGGTGTTGATGCCAATTTACTTAAATTGGTAACAGCTGTGCTTGTGCTGGTTATTGTAAGCTTACCAAGGTTGTTATTAATAAAACGGTATGATTAAGCTGGAGGGCATTAATAAAACATTTAACCGCGGCAAGGCCAACGAGGTTAAAGCCATACAGGATTTAAATTTGGATATTGCGAGCGAGGACTACCTGGTGATAGTAGGCGCAAATGGATCAGGTAAAAGTACTTTGCTGAATCTGATTGCCGGTAGCATTATACCATCGGCGGGTAAGATTGAATTAGATGCCCATTTGGTTACGCGCTTGCCTGATTACGAACGCAGCAGGTGGATAGCGCGTGTATTTCAAAACCCGCTCAGTGGTACTGCACCTGATCTAAGCATTCTGGACAATTTTCGTGTGGCCGCCTTACGCACTAAAAAAAAGGGTTTAAGTATTGGCACCAATAGTGCTTTTAAAGCAAAGGTTCAGGACAAAATCAGTGTATTGGGCATGGGACTCGAAAATAAATTGATGCAGCCCATGGGCACCTTATCGGGTGGCCAACGGCAAGCTTTAACCTTACTGATGAGTGTGATGGACGATTGCCGGATATTGTTGCTTGATGAACCAACCGCTGCACTTGATCCGCGATCAGCTAATTTAGTTATGCAAACAGCCAACCGTCTCATTCATCAATTCAAACTGACCGCTATTTTAATCACCCACAACCTTAAAGACGCTCATACCTACGGCAATAGGTTAATTTATATGGCTGAAGGGCGTATATTAAAGGATATACACAGTGAAAATAAATTAAATTTAACGCAAAGTGATTTATTTGAATGGTTTGGTTAATTAACTGAAAATAGTGGCAAAGTAATTGTATAGGTAGGTGCATCTATGAAGAACAATCAGTTTGCACCAATAAAAGATGCTTACCAGTTAGTGCAAGGCGCTAAAATTAAGGGCATAAAACACGAAGAAGTTTTTGAATTAGGCTCATATGACCCCAACAAACGCGGTTACACCATATATCCATACGAAGACGGCGTTAAGTTTAACGACTTTAGCGTTATTGTGAGTGAAAAGGAATTGAAAAGCCATTATGTTATTCAGGACGTTAATGTTAACATGCCTTTAATTACCTCAACTCAAACCTCAGTACCTTTAACAGATTTAGGCTTGGCTAGTTAAAAACTGCTGCCAAGATTTTCTACTATATAACAGATAATAGGAGGGTTGTTATACAATGACTCTCTTATATGAAACTGAGAACAGTTTCGTATTAACATTTATCCCTGGCTTTATTAAAAAAGCTTACAGTGCCTTTCTTTTGGTAGTATTTTGCAATCTGTTAATAATTATTACTTTTGCGTTATAATACTTAATAAGATGCTACGCTTCACCCATATCTGCACATTGCTACCTAAGCAGCCTATTCGGCTGGTGCAGAGGGTATTTACTGTGAAGTAGCCTTTCTGCGTTTTGGCCTGTATTTACAGGCATCACTAATCAACTATCAGTTTCTTTTTTTAATAAGGTCAGTCGACACTGGCACTTACATTTCCATATGGACATTTTTTACACAATAGATGAAAAATATCTGCAAGCGGTTGAGGAGTACAAATATGGCGAATCTCCTAAAAGCCTGCAGTTACTTAACGAGATCATTGCTGCCGACCCAACATACGCTCGTGCTTTCTTTCATTTAGGGCTTATATATTACTATGAGCTGAAGGATTACCAACAGGCGGGTTACTGTTTTAAAACCTGTAACGATCTCGATGATCGGTTTCCTGATCTATATGAGCACTATATACGACTGCTTGCATTTCTGAATCTAGAAAGAGCTTTAGAAACTATCAAAATTAAAGCATTGAACATACCCGGCGTAGACTATACCGTAATTTGGGAGATAGCAGGAAAGCATGCCGAAAAGAACAAGCAATTTTGTTTAGCCCGTTCCTGTTATCAGGAAGCGATCTTAACTGCTGTAACTACCAAAAGAGTAGAAGATCTTGAGGAGAGTATACAGCGTTTGGACGGCAAAGAGCAACGTATGGCGGCATTCCGTTACAGCGTAATTTAAAAGTTTGTCTCTTTTATAGAGACAAACTTTTGTTAACAAACACTTAATTTAAATAGGTGTAGGGCTTAATAATGTGTTAATATTTTTGGTGTTTAACCTCAAATACCGAATGAAACATTATTTACTGTTTATCCTTCTGGCTGTAATCCTTGCCGGTTGTAAGAAAAAAGACAATGCGGACCCGATTGAACCTACTGAGGATCCATCCACATTTGCAGAAATTGGAACATTAGACATCGGTGATGCCGGCGCAGCTGAGATCAGCGCTTTTGATCCGACAACAAACCGCCTGTTTGTAGTAAATAACGGGACTGTAAATAAAATTGATGTGATCGATTTCAAAGATCCATCTAAAATGGCAGTTATCTCCTCCATACAAATGGCCCCTTACGGCGGTGCTGTAAATAGTGTGGCTGTCTACGACGGCAAATTGGCTGCCGCTATTGAATCTGCTGATAAACAGGCTCCTGGTAAGGTGGCAGTGTTTAAAACAAGTGATTTTAGCGAAATAAAAGTAATTAGCGTTGGTTCTTTGCCAGATATGATAACCTTTTCGCCCGACGGTAAATTCATCATGACGGCTAATGAGGGCGAGCCAAATACCACTTATACTAGTGACCCTGCTGGCACAGTGTCTATCATAGCTGTAGATAATAATTATGCTGTCACAACGCTCGATTTTGCCGGCTTCGCCAGTCAGAAAGAGGCGCTAAAAGCCCAGGGCTTCAGGGTTTTTGGTGTGGGCAATGATTTCGTTAAAGACATAGAGCCAGAATACATCACTATTTCCGAAGATTCAAAAACGGCTTGGGTAACCTTGCAAGAAAATAATGGTATTGCCAAAATAGACCTGGTGACTAAAACTATTACCAACATCTTTCCACTTGGATTTAAAGATTACAATGCCAATGGTAACGAGATAGACGCCAGTGATCGTGACAACAAAATAGGGGTAGCAGCAAAGTGGCCTGTTAAAGGAATTTTTATGCCCGACGGTATTGCCGTATTCACATCGGGCGGTATACCTTATTTGTTTACTGCTAACGAAGGTGATGCACGTGAATATACAGCGCTAACCGAAGCCAAACGCATAAAAGACGTTACGCTTGACGCTACTGTTTTTCCTAATCGCAACGATTTAAAGACCGATGTGCAGTTAGGGCGTTTGAACATCACCAGCACACTGGGCGATACTGATGGCGATGGCGACTACGATGCATTGTACTCCTTTGGGGCCCGCTCATTTAGTGTATGGAATGGCAATACCGGAGCACAGGTATTTGATAGCATGAACGAACTGGACGTTAAAGCAGTAGCCGCAGGTGTGTACGACGATGCCCGGAGTGATGATAAATCTATTGAACCTGAAGGCATAACGATAGGGAAGATTGGCAATAAAAACGTTGCCTTTGTTGGAATGGAACGCGCTGTTGCAGTAGCGGTATACGATATCACTAACCCTAAAAAGCCGGTGTTTCTGCAATTGCTAAAATGTGGCGATGCGCCCGAAGGTGTACTTATTATACCTGCTAAAAACAGCCCTACCAAAAAGAGCTTGTTGGTAGTGAGTAGTGAAGATGATGGTGTACTGAAAGTTTACTCACCAAAAACGATTTAAAAGCCAGTTGCTATTAAGTATAGATACGTTTAATAAAAAAGGCGGACTCAACAGTCCGCCTTTTTATTAAGGTTACTTTTTATATAGTATTCTGTATATTGTTCCTTTGCTATCGTCGCTTACATAGAGCGATCCGTCTGGCCCCTGTGCCAGTCCGCACGGGCGGTGATCGGCACGACCACTTGCTGTTTTCTCCGTCGAGCCCGAGAATCCGTCAGCAAAGATTTCCCACTTACCGAATGGTTTTCCGTCTTTAAAAGGTTGGAATACCACAAAAAAGCCGGCCTGTGGTTCAGGCGCACGGTTCCATGAACCATGAAAAGCTATAAAAGCACCGTTTTTATAACGTTCCGGAAACATGTTGCCGGTATAAAACAGCAAGCCGTTAGGTGCCATATGGCCAGGAAAGGCCACAGATGGATCAATAGCTTCCTTACCACCTTCTTTCTTACCGTCGCCGCCATATTCGGGCGCTAAGATCTTCTTGTGTTGGTCCTGGTCATAATAAATATACGGCCATCCTGCATTGTCGCCTTTTTTAATGGCATACATACACTCGGCAGGGTAAATAGAAGATTGTTGCACAGTGTAAAGATTAGGAAACAAATCGTGCAATTGGTCGCGGCCGTGCTGCATCACAAACAGCTGGTTGTTTTGCTGATTCCAGTCTAGGCCAACAACATTGCGCAGCCCGGTTGCGTAGCGTACGCCATCTCCATAAGTTTGATTGAGCTTGTTTGCTTTAAATTGCCAGATACCGCCAGCCGAATCAAGTATGGGGCAGCCTTCGCGTCCCATAGACCCAGGGTTGCGATCCTTTACCTGGCACGAGTTAGAGTAAGCGCCAACGTTCACATATATGTTGCCTGCGTTATCAAGCACTACCGACTTCGATTCATGCTGATGGCGGTCAATCAAACCGGTCACTATTTTTTCAGGAGTTGGGTTTGCTATCTGGTATTTATCGTCTAATTTATATCGAAAAACTTCGGTGTTAGATGATGCATAGAGATAACTATCTTTAATGTACATGCCAGTACCAATGTAATTGGCAAAACCTTTTGCATCCTCCATTTTGCCATCACCATTACTATCGTGCAGGTATACAATGCCATTACCGTCTTTATTAAGCCGGTTAAGCTTCACATACATATCGCCAGCAGGTGTAATTGCTATATGCCGCGCTCTGCCAACACCATCGGCCGCCTTTAAGGCGCCAAACCCTTCCGGTAGCTTTAAACCGGCGTTATCAGCGTCCGGAATTACTGATGTAATTGTGTTTTGCTGGCTGGCGCCATACCAAAGTAAGCCGGCAACAGCCAGCATAGGTATAAAAGAAGACAAGGCTACTTTTCTTTTCATAAATAATGGATTGTGCTCAAATTAAAGCATTATAATTTGCGGCCTAAAATTTTACAAATAACAATTTAAATACATGGTTGTGTAATGTACACACAGATGTTACAAAGCATATTATTTAGCCCCTTAAACCTTGCTGTCTGTTATCCTGTCATACATGCAAATTACAGGATATATGAAAAAGTTCTTCTTATCAATCATCATAGCTGCTGGAGGTTTGTTGTCACAAACTGCAAGTGCACAAGTAGGGGTAAACGTAGGTGTACGAATAGGCCCGTTGGTTATTAATGTTCATAAGCCTGTACCTCCGGCTGTAGTTTACGACAACTATTACTACCTGCCAGATGTAGAAGCTTACTACTCTGTACCTGAACACTGTTATTATTATATGGACGATGACCGTCGTTGGGTAAGTGGAGCGTACCTTCCTGGCCGGTACCATGATTACGATTGGCGCAGTGCCCGCCGTTATGAGGTGAGAGCGCAACGCCCGTATGCAAATCACGATTATTACCGCAGTAGATATGGCAGTAACGGTGGCCGCAGTTGGAACAATAACCAATATGCTAACCGAACCCCAGACAGACGTGACGACAGAGGATACAATGGTCGTTTCCCTAGCTCGCCATATGATTCAAACAACGCCGGCGGCGGCCGTGGCAACTGGGATCGAAACAACAGAAACGAAGACAGGAGTAGAGACCGGGACCGTAATTATGGCCAGGGCCCTAATGAGGGCGGCAATAGTAATAACAACAATGGTTATCCTAACAGGAGTGGTTATCCTAACAGGGAAAACAATGGACAACCAGGCAGAGATAACAACCAGGGCAATTATGGAAGACCCTCAAACGGTGGCTTTAATCGTGAAAATAACCAGAACGGAAATAGTAACAATCGTAACGGGAATTATCAACAAAGGTATACCCAAAACAACGGAGGAAGTAGTCGTCCGCAACTTCCCGGAAACAGGTATTCATTCTAATCCGATTAACTCCATCATATATTTAGTAAGGGGACGCTGTTACAGCGTCCCCTTTACTATTAATAAGCACTTGCCTGGGTTAATTGGTTTATCACATCCAAAGGAAGGTTAAGACTTACAGCCTTAGCAAGCTCTTGTAATTGCGCTATACTCGTTGCACTGGCTATGGGAGCTGTTACGCCGGGCCGGGCAATTATCCATGCTAAGGCAGCAGCAGCCGGTGTTGTGCTGTAATTATTGGCTACATCGTCTAAAGCGTTGAGTATACGAAAACCACGCTCGTTCAAATATTTTTTAATGCCCTGTCCACGTTTGCTTTTATTCAGATCCGCTTCGTTTCTATATTTCCCGCTTAAAAAGCCACTGGCTAATGAGTAATAGGTAATAACGCCTACATTGTTGTCTCTACATATAGGTTCAAGCTCTTTTTCGTAACCTTCACGGTCGTATAAATTGTATTCAGGCTGCAGTGTAGCATAGCTGGGCAGGCCAAGCTCTTTACTTGCTTGTAATGATTCGGCAAGGCGGCCAGCACTGAAGTTTGATGCGCCAATGGCGCGCACCTTGCCCTCTTTAATCAACTGCGCATAGGCTTCAAGGGTTTCTTGCACCGGCGTATCCGTATCATCATAGTGCGATTGGTAAAGATCAATATGATCAACTTGCAGACGCCTTAACGAATCTTCGGCAGCTTTAATAATGTAAGCTTTAGATAAGTTCTTTTTACTGTCATTAGGCAACATTGAGCTTCCAACCTTCGTTGCAATAACAACCTTGTTTCGCTTCCCTGTCTTTTTTAGCCAGTTCCCTATAATGGTTTCAGACTCGCCACCTTTGTTGCCCGGCACCCAGCGTGAGTAAACATCTGCTGTGTCAATGCAATCTAACCCATTATCAACAAAGGCGTCTAACAATGTAAAAGACGCCCGTTCATCTATAGTCCATCCAAAAACATTACCGCCAAAAACAAATGGTGCAATGCTTATGCCCGAATTACCTAATTCCCTTTTGTTCATCGGTATTTACTCAATTGAAGAAGTATGATTGATTTGTTCTACCAGCTCATCAACCCAGCCGGTTAAATAGGGTTCTGTACCGGCTACCCTTATCCAGTGCCCGTCCGTCTCTTGCACTATAACCAAATGCAAGGTCTCGTCTATAGATTTAAACTCATATGCCTGCGGGTAACCGCTATAATCGATAGTGGTTACCAATCCCTCAATTGGGCTATCAGAACCGGTTAATACGGCGTCAAACTGTCTTTCCATAAATATAGTTATAAGGTATTTAAAATTACTCTATCAATAATGCACATAACAGGCTATTTGTTTTACACCTAGGCGGTGTATTACTTGGCAGTTAAAACTTTTAATTTATGGTGGTGTTAATAGGGCAATTATAAATAACCGATGAAACTTAATAACATAAAATATTTTCAGGTTGCTCAAGGTGTTTGGGGTATGCGCATTATGTTTGTTAATGTGTATATAATTGCCAATCGTCGCGGTTTTCCTAAAGGCTGGGTATTGGTTGATGCTGGTGTGCAAGGTTCTGCCAAACGCATTATAGCATTTGCCGAAGCCGTTTTCGGGGCGGGTGCAAAACCATCAGCTATTGTTCTGACCCACGCACATTCTGATCATACAGGCGCATTGGAAGACCTGCTTATGCACTGGGATGTACCCGTATATGCGCATGAGCTTGAAGTGCCGTACTTAACAGGTAAATCATCATATCCACCGGCTGATCCTACTGTTGGAGAGGGTATTATGTCTTTAATGTCTGTTTTTTTTCGCAAGGCGCCGTTAGATATAAGCCGTAATTTACGTGTGATTGATGTGAACGAAGGTGTACCTGAGATACCTGAATGGAAAATAATTCACACCCCTGGGCATACGCCGGGGCACATATCGCTGTTCCTGCCTTTGAATACAACACTGGTGGTTGGAGATGCCTTTGTGACTACCAAGCCCGAGTCGGCCTTTTATGCGTTAAACAATATTAAAAAGATTTCTGGCCCGCCTCGTTACATGACCACTAATTGGGAAGCTGCAGCACAATCAGTAAGAACTTTAGCTGACTTACAACCACGAATTGCAGCCACTGGCCATGGCCCGGTAGTTCGCGGACGCGAATTACAAGAGGCATTACGTAATCTGGCTGATAATTTTGAAAAACTTGCCGTGCCGGCGGGTGGCCGCTACGCAGAGCAAGCCGCCGTTGCTGATGAAAGCGGAGTAACGTATGTTCCTCCATTCCACTCTACAACGAAGTTTAAGGTGGTTGTAGGCCTGCTGGGCGCATTAGCAGGTTTTGCTGTTACCCGCGGTTTGGTAAAATAGTAAGCCGTTTTCTGTTACCTTTACGGTGTGGAAAGTTTAAAGCCAGACAGTCAGATATTGGTTGATATAGTTAAAATGCAAATGCCGTTTGGCAAGCATAAAGGTACTTTATTGTGTGATTTGCCGGTAAGCTACCTGGAGTGGATGCACCAAAAAGGAATGCCTGCGGGCAAGTTAGGTATGATGCTTGCAACTGTATACGAGATTAAGATAAATGGACTTAATGTCATCTTACAAACAGTAAAAAGCAAACTGAAGTCTGGGACGATATAATTTAACGTAGGTGGTGATATGAAGAAGTTGGTAATGTACCTGGTTGCCGCTATTTTATTAGGCAGTTGTGCTAACGGACAACCCTATAAAGAGCGGAATGAATTTGCTGCAGTGCCGCAACTCAAACCCAACGAACAGGTTGCCACTTTTGGAGGTGGTTGTTTTTGGGCTTTAAGCGAAGCAATGCTCGAGCTGAAAGGGGTAAATAAGGTAGTATCAGGCTATGCTGGCGGTAATACAAAAAATCCTACTTATGAAGAGGTATGCACCCGAACTACTAACCACGCTGAGGTAGTTCAGATTTATTATAACCCCAAACAGATAAGTTATTCGACACTTGCGGAGTCCTTCTTCTTTGCACATGATCCTACTACACTTAATCGGCAGGGGCCCGACGTGGGTACAGACTATCGTTCCATCGCCTTTTACCGTACACCGCAGGAAAAACAGACTCTATTACAGGTTATTGCCAAGATCAACGCAACAAAACATTATAGTGGTAAAGTAGTAACACAGGTGGAGCCGTTCAAAGTATTTTATCCAGCCGAAAAGTATCATCAAGGCTATTACAGGCTACATCTGGCTGACAATTCTTATTTAACATCTGTTTCGATGCCCAAAATTGTGAAGATGCGCAGGGTTATGAAAGCACAGTTAAAGCCCGAGTTTCAGAAGTTATAACCGGCTAAACCAGCCTTTGCGCCAAAAGAAAAATAATTGTAGCAACCCAATAACAATCATAATGCCTACGCAGTATAGATAACCATGGGGCTCGTAGAGTTCAGGCATGTTATTCGGCAGGGGTTTGTTGGTGTACGGATCGGTAGGAGCGAAGTTCATACCATAAACTCCTGCTACAAATGTTAAGGGAATGAAGATCACCGAGATAATTGTAAGCACCTTCATGATTTCATTCATCCGGTTACTTACCATGGATAAGTACAAGTCTATATTAGTTGCGCTAATCTCTTTATAACTTTCAATCAGATCAATTATCTGAATACAATGGTCGTAGGCGTCACGCAAATAGGTTTTGGTTTCCTTGGTAATCAGCGGGCTTTCAGTACGTATCATATCATTGATCTTGTCACGCTCTGGCCAGCTAGCCCGCCGCAGCACAATAAGCATACGTTTTAGCCGCTGCGTATCGTACATAATACTACGATCGGGGTTTATGTATATGCGGTCTTCTATAGCCTCCAGTTCTTCGCCAATTTGATTCAATACCACAAAATACCAGTCAATTAACGTATCAAATAAAGCGTAGCATATAAATCCTGGCCCGAAGTTCCTAATAGGGCTTTGCTGCGCATTTAACCGTTTTTCTAGGCCTTCAAAGTTTTCTTCATATGTTTCTTCAAAACTTATCACCATGTTATCCTTCACAATGACAGAAAATTGCGTGTTGCTCAACTCACATTGTTCATCACTGGTGATAATACGGCCGGTTGCAAAAACATATTGATCGTACTCATCAAACTTAGGCCGTTGGTGCGTATTCATAATGTCTTCCAGCACCAGATCGTTAATGGAAAGTCGTTTGCCAATTTCTTCAATGAGGCTGGCATCGCCCAGGCCATTTATTTTTATCCAATGTGTGTGATTGGCACACCGGTTTAACTGATCTAAAATCGTTTTGATGTCCTCTCCTTCAGCAGTAACCAGTTCCTTATCGTTGTATGAATATATTTTGATATGTGGTTTAAGCGCACCATCAGGCACCCTAACCAAGCCAGGCCGGTCGCCAACATTGCCTGCCCGGCGTTTTAGTTTAGTAATGCGTTTATACTGCTTGCTGGTCATTTATAAATAATTGACAGACTGCGGCCCTTGATTGAAAAGTAAGTCAACTATACTTAAATCTTTCAAAAACCCATTCCGTTCCTCAAAAACCTGAAAATAAGGTTTTTGTTCAGAGGGTACATTTTTTTTAGGATGTATGTTATTACGGTAGTCGGTCAGCATTGGGTAGTTGCGTTCATATTCGTTGGTATACTGCGGCTTAACCGGTAGCTTTAAAAACTTCAGTAATAGATGAAGCAATTGCTCGTTATAATCAAACAAAAAGGTGAATTGCTCTTCATAAAAGTGTGCAAACTCATCCTCATAAAATTCAAAGTACGCCGACCGCCGATAACATGACTGCAAACTCATCCAATGCAAACGTTGCCATGCAAAGTCATTGCTGATCTTTACGTCCTTTACCGGCGTATGCACCTTTGCACCTTTAACTACCGGTACAACCAGCGCCAGTACACCGTCTGGCGAATATATATTTGCGCGGTTACGGTAGGTTTGTTTAGGGAAGTGCTCATGCTTCTCAATGAGTATGTTTGGTTTACTTTGATTAAGCGCCGTGAAATAGGATACCGGCGGTAAATAAAACATAGGCAATAAGGCGCCGTTTTCCATCATATATTTTTAAGTTTGTAGCTTAATTTTTTGCGAAAGTAATGATAAGAAAAGGTTTTTCAAGGCTAGGGGTGGGTTTACTATACCTGCTTTCTATGCTGCCTTACTTCTTATTATACCTGATTGCCGACGTGCTTTTCGTATTACTTTACTATATGATTGGCTACCGGCGTAAAATTGTACAAGAAAATTTAGCTAACGCTTTCCCTGAGAAGTCACTTAATGAGCGCAAAGCCATTGAAAAAAGATACTTTCGTTTCCTGGCCGATTTGGTAGTGGAAACTATAAAGCTGTGTACGCTCTCGGAAAAAGAGGTGATTAAGCGCGTTCGCATAGAGGATAAGTACCTAAAAGAAAATCTAGCATTTAAACAGGGAAAAAGTATCATAGGCGCAGTAGGACATTATGGTAACTGGGAAAGTGGCTGTTTACGAATGGGGTTGATTACTGAAAGGCCATGCATCATTGCGTACAAGCCCCTGTCAAACCCAGTGTTCGATGAATTTTTTTACAATATGCGTTCACGCTTTGGTGCACATTTGGTGCCGATGAAAAGTACCTTCCGTAAACTGGTTGCCCACCGGAACGAGGTTACCTTTACCGTATTAGCGGGCGACCAAACGCCATCCCGTGATGAAACTACGTACTTCACAGATTTTTTGAATCAGCCCACGGCAGTTTTTTTGGGCGTGGAAAAGCTGGCCAAGGCAACAGACAGCTTGGTTGTTTTTTGTGACGTAAGGCGTGTAAAACGTGGTTATTACTCCTGTACATTTGTACCTTTGTTTGATAACCCTAAGCTAACTGCCGAGTACGAGATTACAAAAGCACATGTGCATTATCTGGAAAATGTTATTAAAGAAGAGCCTCAATACTGGTTATGGTCTCACCGCAGGTGGAAGTTTAAACCAGAAGATATGAACTGATGAATATACCACCTAAAGTTGCTGTTATAATACTTAACTGGAACGGCTTAAAGCACTTGCAACAATTCTTACCCTCTGTACTACAATCAACTTGGCCAAACTTACAGGTGATTGTTGGAGACAACGGTTCTACCGACGGTTCTGTTGAGTTTATTAAAGCCCGTTATGCCGGCCACATTGATGTTATAGAGAATGAACAGAATTACGGGTATACCGGCGGGTATAACCGGGTAATTAACAAGGTGGAAGCTGACTACTATGTCCTGCTTAATTCGGACATTGAGGTAACGCCTGATTGGATTGAACCGGTGATTGCATTGATGGAAGGCGATGCTTCCATTGCTGCAGCTGCACCTAAAATAAAAGCGTTCGACAAGCCCGGCTACTTTGAGCATGCAGGTGCTGCCGGTGGTTTTATCGATAAACTGGGTTATCCGTTTTGCCGTGGCCGTTTGTTTTATGAGGTAGAGGAAGATAACGGACAATACGAGCAGTCGGGTGAGGTGTTTTGGGCGTCGGGTGCGGCACTGTTCATTAAAAGCTATTGCTGGCGCGAAGTAGGTGGGTTTGATGAGCGCTTTTTTGCACATATGGAAGAAATTGACTTGTGCTGGCGTTTAAAGAACTGCGGCTACAAGGTTATGTATTGTGCGCAATCTTCCGTTTATCATGTGGGTGGAGGTACACTCAATACCGAAAATCCATTTAAAACGTATCTTAATTTCAGGAACAATCTTTTATTGCTCAAAAAGAACCTGCCTTCCATGCGCGGTGCATGGGTAATTGGTATACGTTTTTGGCTGGACCTTTTGGCCTTAATCCGCTTTTTGGGTGAAGGTAAACGTAAAGACGCATGGGCCGTAAGCAAGGCCCATCAAAGCTTTGTAAGAAGCTTTTTTAAAAAAACGCAACAAGTTGCTTGTGCGGAGAAACAGCAAACCGAATTATATAGCAACGAAGCGGTGCTGGCCGGTCATTCGGTTTCCAACGCTTCATCAAGCAGACAAGACGGTAGGGATCAAACCTATCAGAAGCCAATGATGGTTCCAAATACAAAAGGGCTGTACAAACGGAGTATTGTAATGCAGTTCTTCGCCAAAAAGAAAACCAAGTTTACTGATCTGGATCCGCAGGACTTTCATTAGTATTGGAGCTTGGCAACGTACCTTGTGCGCTTGCAGAGGTGCCGCTTGGCACATGCAAAATCACTTCTTGCCGCTGCTGTGGTATCTCAATTCCTTCAGCTTCAAAGGCTTTATATATGGCTGATAGGATGCGGCTTTTTAGTTGCTGCCACATCGAAATATCCGCTGCCCAAAACTGTACTTTAAAATCAACCGTGTTTGGCCCCAACTTATCCAAAAAAACAACCGGAGCTGGTTTAATCATAATATCATCCCGGTTAGCCAGTAAATTGCGTAAAATGTTCTTCACCTTGTCTACATCACAGCCGTAGGCAACACTTATGTTTAATTCAACTTGGCGGTTGCTATCACTTAAAGTCCAGTTAATTACATGCTGCGATATTAAATCACCATTGGGGATGATGATCTCAGCGCCGTTACCTGTAGCAATTTTGCTAGATCGCATTCCTATATCTTTTATAGTGCCCGAGCGGTTTGCAACCTCAATAACGTCGCCAACTTGTACAGGTTTTTCAAAGGCCAGTATTAACCCCGATACCAGGTTGTTTACGATGTTTTGTAAACCAAAGCCTACACCAACACCCAGTGCGCTAATGATAATGGTGAGCTTATCTAACGGGAAGCCAGAGGCACCCACAGCTAACAAGAAACCAACGCTGAATATTGCTATGCGGATAAGCAGGAGTGACGTGCGTGTTTTGCGCTTGGTAGACTCGGTTGGCTTGTGCTGGCCAACAAAATCATAAAAGTAACTGATGATGCGGGCCACAACAGATGCCAGCCAGATAACGCCAACGAAAATCAGAATGCTTCCGAAAGTAAATAAGGTGCCGCCTAATTTGCGCGATTGTGTCAGAAAGCTTTCCACTATTTCAAACGCATTGTCTTCGACGCTTAAATTTTGCAGTAGAGTAACTACCCACATTACCACGGCAGCAATGTTTAGGATGTTTTTAAATTTGGCCTGTAGCAATTTAAAGTCTAGATAGGAGCTTATACTATCCTTATCAATTTTATTCGCCTCAAGCTGTAAGAAGAGGCTTTGCATTAATATCTGTACAAAGTAGTATAAACTGATGGCCAGCCAAAAATTATATACGGCGGTAACACCAATAATTTTTGCTAAACTAAAACGGCCTGCTATATTCAATAATACCGATGCAGCTTGAAGAATTACGAGCAGCCAAAGTGCAAAGCGGCTGTAGGGTATATACGGTTCGTAGGTTATGTTAATTTGCTTAATGAGCCTGAAACTTATCCAAGCGGTTGCCGCAGATAAAAATAAAAGCGCAAGGCGATCAACGGTAGACACTTCCACAAATAAGTTACTGATGCTGAACAGCAGCGTTAACCAGAATAGTTTATGTAAATAGCTTAAAGCTGGTTTAGGGCAAGTTTTGTAGGTAAGGTATAATACACAGGTAATAGTTACCAGAAAAATAATTTCCAGGAAAACCATAGGGGGCTGGTCGTAAAAATAAGGAACAAGTAAGGATGTAACTAAAAGCGCAGCGGCAATAGGGTAGCCCGAAACGTATTGTGTTTGTTGAAGTATGCTGGACGGGTTCCTTTTAGTTTTAACAATTTTACGTCTGTTTAAAATAACCCAGCTTAAAAAGCCTGCCAATATCATTAAACCAAGCAAATGCATAAGCGATTCGCCATTGAGCAGCTTAAAAAGCTTTATGTTCATGCTAATTGTACGCTCTAAAGACGATGCAAACGTAGCCCCTTTGGCCGATTGCATGTTCCAGATATAACCGTATTCGCAATTAAAAGAATTAATGCTGAAGTTCCTGATCTTGGTGTTGATGAGGTCCTTCTCCTCCAGTATAGTGATATAAATAGAGGTAACTTTATTTTGCATTAGCCCTATACGAAGCAGTGCTTTCTTGTTCAGCGAGTCGAGCTTATGCGCTTTGACTTCGATAGACGCGCGTTGTTGCAGGAAGGTAAGCCTCAACGTACTATCGGCAGGGAAGATCCTAAAAATGGAATCCCGGTTGATTAAGGTCAGTTGATCGTCAGTATCAGCCAGCTTGTCATTAATGGCTTTTAAATCCTCCTGCCAAACATCTAGCTTGTCTTGTTGCTTAGTTAAAATATCCCTTATAGAATACAGGTAGCGTAATGTTCCTGATCGGTCGCGTACAATTAAATTCCTAACTATTGTAGTCAACTTTTCCAGCTTTGGCAGCTGTGCGCTTATATCTGCAGTATCTAATCCTTTACTTAATCTATTACTTATCTGATTGAAAGATAGTGTGTAATACTCAATTCTTTGAAGTAAATTATTAGTTGATGTGTCTGAGGTTTTGTAATACCTCATCATTGAATCGCGGCGCAGCATTGCCGCACGCAAAGAGTCGCTTACACTTTTAGAACGTTTCTTTTTAGATTGTGCAATGGCATGGTAAGGCATTCCAACCAGCAACAAAAGACAACAGGCAATTAGCCGGAAAAAAAGAATTTTACGCATCAGCACATGAAGTAAGTGGAGCACTTATAAAGTATTAACATCTGCTTGCTCAAAGCGTTTGCTTACAATTAAGTTTAATTAAATGCTTACTATGCTTTCAATTGCTAAGCGATAACCGTCGAGCCCAAAGCCCACTATGATGCCTTTGCAGTTTGGCGAAAGAAAAGAATTATGCCTAAACTCCTCTCTTTTATGTACGTTAGATATATGTACCTCAACAACTGGTGTAGTTATAGCGGCAATTGCATCGGCAATTGCGATAGAGGTATGGGTATAAGCGCCTGCGTTTAAAACAATGCCATCATAGTCAAATCCCACTTCATGCAGTTTGTCTATCAACTCCCCCTCATGGTTACTTTGAAAGTAATGGAGGGAATGGTTGACATAGCGTTGCTGGAGTAAAGCAAAGTAGTTATCAAAACTGCTGTCACCATAAATAGATTTTTCTCTAACACCAAGTAGGTTTAAATTTGGACCATTAATGATTTGTATCTTCATAGCATTTCAAACTTACTTATAAAACATCAAAACTTAAAGCAGGTGGATTGGCAGTCAGCAATAAAAGGTTTTCGGAACTATTTAAAATTGGAGAAATCACTGTCGGAGAACTCTATTGAAGCATATAGTAGAGATATAGGTAGACTCCGCGAATACGCTGAAATACAATTACCTATTTTAACGCCTGATAATATAGTATTATCCGATTTACGGCTCTTTATTCAGTGGGTAAATGAGTTGGGTATGATTCCGTCTACCCAGGCTCGTATTCTATCAGGCATTAAGGCGTTTTATAAATACCTGCTAATTGAAGAGGTTGTTAATGCAGATCCTTCTGAGTTGTTGGAGTCGCCAAGAATTCAACGTAAGTTACCAGACACCTTAAGTTATGATGAAATAAACCAGCTTATTGCCGTAGTTGACCTGTCCAAACCTGATGGCACCCGTAATAAAGCGATGGTTGAATTACTGTACAGTTGCGGACTGAGGGTGTCTGAATTGACTGAACTTAAGCTTTCTAACCTATATCTTGATATTGAATTTATTAAGGTTACTGGTAAGGGTAATAAAGAACGCTTGGTACCCATTAGCAGTACTGCAATAAAGGCTCTTCAATTATGGCTTGAATTTGGACGCGTGCATACTTCAGTAAAGAAGGGAGAAGAAGATATAGTGTTTTTAAACCGGAGAGGTAGCCGTTTAACACGTGTATATATCTTTATGCTTGTTAAGCAACTGGCAGAAAATGTAGGACTAAAGAAAAAAATTAGTCCGCATACCTTTCGCCACTCTTTTGCTACTCACCTTATTGAAGGAGGGGCCGACCTGCGCGCTGTACAAGAGATGCTAGGGCATGAGAGTATTACCACAACCGAAATATACACACACTTAGATCGTGACTATTTAAAAAGCACTATCATTCAATATCATCCCCGTAGTTGAGAAAAGGTTCTGTTCTTTTGATGTAAAAAATCTACCAATATTATAGACTTTTGCTTGGGTGTTCTATCTTTGTTCAAGATGATCTTTGGTTGTTGCTTTTAAAACCGAAATCGTTTTAAACAATTATATACTTATCATAACATTACAAAAATTAATAACCATGAGTTTAAGATTAGGCGATAAAGCCCCCAACTTCAAAGCGCAGACCTCGGTAGGCGAGATAGATTTTTACGAGTTTTTAGGCGATAGCTGGGGCGTGCTCTTTTCGCACCCGGCAGATTACACGCCGGTTTGCACAACGGAACTTGGCCGTACAGCCGCATTAACAGATGAGTTTAAGAAACGTAATGTGAAGGTAGCTGCTTTAAGTGTTGATTCTGTAGAGTCGCATAAGGGCTGGATTAGCGATATTAACGAAACACAGGACGTAGAAGTGAACTTTCCTATCATTGCCGATGAAAGCCGCGAGATAGCGGAGGCCTGGGATATGATTCATCCTAATGCTTCCTTAACTGCAACCGTTCGTTCGTTATTCATCATAGCGCCCGATAAAACCATTAAACTGATAATTACTTACCCTGCATCAACGGGTCGTAATTTTCAGGAAATTTTGCGCGTGATCGATTCCCTGCAGTTAACTGCTAACTACAGTGTAGCTACACCTGCAGATTGGAAAGAAGGTGAGGACGTGGTAATTACGCCTGCTGTGAAAGATGAAGATGTTCCTGCTAAATTTCCGAAAGGCCATCGGGTAGTTAAACCCTATTTGCGAATGACCCCGCAACCAAACAAGTAAAAAGAAAGGCCTCCAGATAAAGGAGGCCTTTCTTTTTTACTTGTTTTATAATCCTATGAGCGCCGAATCTCCCAGCGATACTTCCTTGTCAATTAAATCAGCAATGCTGGTTTCAGATAAGATTTTAAGTGTTGCGTCACGGATGTCCAAAAACATGCTGCGAATACCGCAGGTTGATTCGTTATGGCATTCCTCGCAGCGATGGTAAAAGTTTAAGCTAACGCACGGTACCATAGCTATCGGGCCATCGGTAATGCGTAATATACTAACCAAATAAATTTCTTTTGGATCTTTATTGATGGCATACCCACCGCCAGCGCCCTTTTTACTGTATAAAAAGCCGGCTTTACGTAATTCAAGCAAGATTACTTCCAGAAACTTTTTTGGAATTTTTTCCAGCTCCGCAATCTGTGCAATCTGCATGGGTGGGTTGTCTTTGTTCTTACCCAATACAATCAGTGCCTTAATGGCATACTTTGTCTTTTTTGATAGCATAGATCACTTAATGGAGTACAATTATATTAAAAATATTGCATGCAAGTATAAATGCGGGCTGTTATAGCCGTTTTAAGGTGGTTAATACCTAAAATAGTGATTAAAGCTTTTGAAGTGTAACTCTTTGTTCGATGAATTGTGAATAAAGAATAATTTTGAAATATGGACTTTTTGCACACCTTACTTGGCGAAGACATTAAAGCAGGGCTGTTAATAATCCTCAACTTAATTGTTATTGAAAGTTTGCTATCGGTAGATAACGCGGCAGTTTTGGCAACCATGGTGCTCGATTTACCCAAAGAACAACGTAGCAAAGCCTTACGGTATGGCATTATAGGGGCATATGTTTTCAGGGGCATATGCCTGTTGCTGGCCACATGGCTGGTTAAAATCTGGTGGCTTAAGCCCTTAGGCGGCTTCTATTTGCTTTACCTTTCCTTTAACTATTTTAAAGGAAAAGCTGCTGATAAAGACGAGACTGAAAATATCAAAAAAGAAGAAAGCTGGTTCTACAGAAAAACCGTAGGGGCACTGGGCAACTTTTGGGCTACGGTTGCACTGGTTGAGATAATGGATCTGGCCTTTTCCATTGATAACGTTTTTGCCGCCGTTGCCTTTACCGACCACGTTTTCCTGATATATACCGGGGTGTTCATAGGAATTCTGGCTATGCGCTTCGTAGCCCAGTTCTTTGTGCAACTGATGGAAAAGTTCCACTTTTTGGAAACGGTAGCTTACCTGGTTATCGGTGTTTTAGGGTTAAAACTTTCAGCATCTTTGTTCTCACACTTTTATCCTGAGTCCCCAATAACTAAAACACTTGATAGTGAACAGACTGATATGTGGATATCAGTCTTCACAGTAGGCATATTTGTTATTCCTGTCATTAGCTCAATCTTATTTAATTTCCCCAAAAAACACCAGATTGATCATGCTGACAAAAAGTAGCATGTTTTAATGGCAAATGCAAAGCCATGTGTCGGCAATGCATTTAAGTTTAGTTTAAGTAACGGTATGCTAAATGCATCAGGTAGTATAACAAGCAGGCAAAATTTATCTTCTCATTGTAAACTCCAGCCATAAAATACCAACAAACTAAACTAACTATAATTAATGTTGTAACTTATACGAGCTGTTAAAGTCTATAAGAATAATCTTAATTAAATATTGTTAGTGGAAAATATACTGGAAATTACCGACCTAAGTAAATCCTATCAAAGTGCCGGCAAAACACTTACGGTGCTCGATAACATCAACTTTTTAATTCCCACCGGCTCAGCCAACGCTATTGTTGGGCCATCAGGCAGCGGTAAAACTACATTGCTTGGCTTATGTGCCGGGCTTGACCGGTCGAGCAGCGGAAGCGTGGTGCTTAACGGTATCAATTTAAACACCCTAAGTGAAGACAAGAGAGCGCAGGTTCGTAATCAATTTGTAGGCTTTATATTTCAAAACTTCCAACTGCTCCCTACACTAACCGCTTTAGAGAATGTAATGGTGCCGTTAGAATTACGTGGCGAACGAAACATAAAGGCGAGGGCGCTGGACCTGCTCGATAAAGTAGGGCTGGCCACTCGCAGCCATCATTACCCTACACAGCTTTCAGGTGGCGAGCAGCAGCGGGTATCTATTGCACGGGCGTTCTCCAATCAGCCCAAAATTCTATTTGCTGATGAGCCAACGGGAAACCTGGATGCCGAAACAGGTGAGCGTGTGCAAAAATTACTTTTTGATTTGAACCATGACGCCGGTACCACCCTAATATTGGTTACGCATGATTTGGAGCTTGCAGGAAAAACACAACGCATTTTGAAAATCAAAGGCGGCAAACTCGTATCTGACGAAAAAACTTTAGCCTGATATGAGCGCAGATTCATCTAACATGATAAACTTAAACCGGTCAGTAAAATGGAGCTGGCTATTTAAGATGGCCTGGCGCGATAGCCGGCGCAACCGTTCCAGGTTATTTCTTTTTATCTCATCTATTACGCTGGGGATAGCCGCTCTGGTTGCCATATATTCTTTTGGTTATAACCTGCGTGATGATATCAACTCACAGGCTGCCACCCTGGTAGGAGCAGATTTAGTTATATCGGGCAACAAAGCGGTTGATAAAAAAATGGAGAGGCTGCTTGACACATTGGGCACGCAGCGTTCGCAAGAACGCAATTTTGCCTCAATGGTATATTTCAACAAAAGCCAAGATACCCGGCTGGTACAAATTCGTGCTTTAAAGGGTGGCTTTCCGTATTATGGCAGTATTGAAACTACGCCTGTTACAGCCGCTAAAAGTTTTAAAGATGGTAAATATGCTTTGGTAGATGCGGCTTTAATGCAGCAATACAAAGCCCGTGTAAGCGATTCAGTTAAAATTGGTAAGGTAACTTTTATTATTGCAGGGGTTTTAAACCAGGCACCCGGGCAAAGTGGCTTAGCGGCAGGTATTGCGCCGGTGGTTTACATTCCGCTGCAATACTTAGATGCAACCGGACTGGTTGATAAAGGCAGCCGAATAAATTACAACTTTTACTATAAGTTTGATAAAAAGACAGACGTCGATAAACTGGCAGATCGCCTTGATGAAAGGCTGGACAAAAATAACCTGCGTTATGAGACTATCGAAACGCGTAAGCAAAACACAGGTAGGGCATTTAGCGACTTAAACCGTTTTCTATCCTTAGTAGGCTTTATAGCGCTGTTACTGGGCTGTATTGGTGTGGCCAGTGCAACACAGATCTATGTGCGCGAGAAAGTAGCTTCTATTGCGGTGCTGCGTTGCCTTGGCGTCAAAGCCTCAGAAGCCTTCTTGATATTCTTGATACAGATTGCAGGCATTGGCTTAATAGGTTCAGTTGTTGGCGCTGTATTGGGTACGGTAGTGCAACAGGTTTTGCCGCTTGTTCTGAAAGATTTTTTGCCATTCGACATTTCAGTATCTGTATCATGGTTGGCTTTAGGCCAGGGCGTTTTGTTAGGGGTTATCATATCCGTGCTTTTTGCTTTATTGCCTTTAATCAGCATTCGAAATATATCGCCGCTTAACACTTTGCGCTCTGCATTCGAAACAGTAAAATCTCGCAGAGATCCTCTTCGCTGGCTGGTGTACCTGCTAATACTCGGCTTTATTATAGGTTTCAGTTATATGCAGCTGAAGGATTGGGCGGCAAGTGCAGCCTTTACAGTGGCCATTTTAGTAGCCTTTTTGATACTTACATTAACGGCACTCTTGCTTATGTGGATTATCAAGTTATTGGTTAAAGCATCTTGGAGTTATTTAGTAAGACAGGGCTTTGCCAATTTACACAGACCCAATAACCAAACCACCATCCTGATGGTGTCTATAGGGCTTAGTACTGCTTTTATTTGTTTGCTCATCTTCCTGCAGTCGATGCTTATTAAGCAGGTAACGTTATCTGCAAGCGGCAATCAGCCTAATATGATTTTGTTTGATATACAAAGCGACCAGGAAAAAGGAGTGCTGGATATTACAAAGCAACACCATATGCCTGTTATACAGCAGGTGCCCATCATTACCATTAAGCTGGACCGTATAAACAATAAAACAGCTGCTACCTTACCTAAAGACAGCACTGCTGATAAGCTACGCCGTGCTTTTGGTTATGAGTACCGGGTTACTTACCGAGATTACCTTACCTCGTCCGAAAAGATAGCAGAAGGAAAATGGATTGGTAAGACTGACGGTGAAACCGTAGTTCCTGTATCATTAGATGAACGCATGGCCAAGCGGTTAGAAATAAAATTGAACGACAAGCTTACTTTTAACGTGCAGGGTACGCCAGTAAATACTTATGTAGCCAGTTTAAGAAAGGTAAACTGGAATAAGGTACAAACTAACTTTCAGGTGGTGTTTCCTACTGGTGTTTTAGAGCAGGCGCCGCAATTCCATGTTTTGCTTACCCATGCTTCTTCTTCGCCAACGTCGGCTAAGTATCAGCAAGCTATCGTTAAAAAATACCCTAACGTATCTATAGTTGATCTGGGGTTGGTGCTAACCATACTGGATGAGATTTTGGATAAAATAAGTTACGTAATACGTTTTATGAGCGGCTTCAGTATAGCTACAGGTATTATTGTACTTATCGCCTCTGTCCGTATCAGTAAATATCAGCGTATTAAAGAAAGCGTTTTATTGCGTACCCTTGGCGGCAGCAGAAGGCAGATACTGGCTATCACAGCATTAGAATATTTGTTCTTAGGGGCATTATCTTCATTAACTGGTGTGCTGCTTGCAATAGCAGGGGGATGGTTGCTTGCGAAATTTAGTTTTGAGATTCCTTTTCAAGTTAACTATGCCCCGGCTGGCATACTGTTTGGGCTTACTGTAGCGTTAACTATTTTAATTGGCCTGTTTAACAGCCGTGGAGTGCTTAACCGTCCACCACTGGAAGTGTTAAGATCAGACACTTAAAAGAATATAAGAAAGATGATTGAACATAAGTTGAAAGCATTATTAATAAGCAGCTTATTGCTGGCGGCATGTAGTAATGCAGGGCAGCAGCAGCAAGCAACCGACTCTACTACAGTGGCGTCAACGGCAGCTGTTCCTGCTAAATCCAAACCAAACAAAATAGTATTGTTTTTTGGCGATAGTTTAACTGCCGGTTACGGATTGGAAGATCCGGCAACGGAGGCTTACCCAAGCGTAGTGCAGGATAAAATAAAAGAGGCCAAATTGCCTTACACCGTTGTAAATGCTGGCAACAGTGGTGAAACAAGTGCCGGCGGCCGTGGCCGTATTGACTGGGTATTGAAGCAAAAAGTAGATGTTTTCGTGCTCGAACTGGGCGCTAATGATGGTTTGCGTGGTGTGCCCGTAAGTGAAACAACCCGTAATCTGCAAACAATCATCCATAGCGTAAAATCAAAATACCCTGATGCTAAAATAGTATTAGCTGGCATGCAGGTGCCGCCAAGTATGGGTGCTGATTACGCCAGCCAGTTTAAGGCTATGTTTACCCAACTGGCTGAAAAAAATAAAGTGACCCTCATCCCATTTTTGTTACAGAACGTGGGTGGGGTAGCTAAACTTAACCAGGATGACGGCATCCACCCAACTAAAGAAGGCGCCAAAGTTGTGGCCGATAACGTTTGGAGCGTTTTGAAAAACGTACTGTAGCAATTACATATTATTACGAACAATAACTGAAAATGAGTTGTTCTGTGTAAGTGAAGGTCAAATGCACCGATCTGATTGAAAAACTTATTATGGAAATAACTATTAGCGAAACGGTCTTAAATTATAACCTATCGAAAGCCGAATTTGATGCTTTTGCCCACGAAGGTGTTTGTAAGCAGCGAATTGTGATAGGTGAGGAGCCTATTCTGTTTGTGCTGCAGCGTACCGCCGAAAATGAAATGAGAGCTACTCTTCATACAAATCTGGTAACTGTGTTTGTTCCTGAAAACATAGCCGATGAGTGGACAGCCGGTGAAAACTCTTTTTTAGAAACACAAGATGGTAGCTTACACATTACGATAAAAGCAGTCGATGGTAGTGAATAAATCTATCGTTATAAAGCAGAAAAGCCGCATATCATTGATTAATGCGGCTTTTTTGTTTACATATATTGATATTACTTTTCGGTAATGTAACCGTCGTAAGAAATAGTGTTACGGTTGGTTATAATTGCCTGCAGTGTAGCTGTGCCGCTGTCGGTAACCTCCAAAATAAATTTTTGATTATACTTTGCATCCCGAGGCGTAATGGTAATTACAGTGTTGCCTTTCTTACCGGCCTTAGCGGAGTAGCCAAATTTTGTTGAAGTAAACATCACACCGTTATCGTTCGGCGAGTTGTAAGCTGCATCAAAAGTAGCGCGACCATAATACGGTAAATAAGAGATTACCGAATCGGGCCTAATCTTGAAGTCGTAATTATAATTCAGATAGATGTGGCCATTTCCGTTAGGCGATAAATTAAATAATCGGCCATTTAATGTTGTTACTCCTCCACCCAATGGGTTTGCATATTGGGCCTGAAATACAAATTTTTTACTTTCTAACAGCTGTCTAACTTCCGCAGCTTTCATTTCCTGGCGCTCGGCACGGGTTGTCTTCCTAACGGTGTCTTGAGCGTAAGTATTGCCTGCCAATAAAAACAGTGCAATGATGAATATATACTTTAATGTCTTCATAGTTTGAGCTATATTATATATTGATTATAACACTACTATCTGTAAAGGTAAATTGTTTGATAACCAATATAGTTAGACACAAAAAAAGCCGCCGGTTTAATGGCAGCTTATATTTTTTAAAAGATATTTTCTTAAATCAGGCTCACGCTTCTGTTAACAAACTCGGTCAATTCAGAACCGGTTAACAGGCCTTGAGAAAGTAGCGCCAGATCAAACGCCTGCTTGGCCAGTTGTGATTGTGCACCTTCGTCACCATTTTCTAATATGCGGCTTATCAGTTTGTGATTACCATTCACCACTACTTTATAGCTGTCGGGCATATTTCCATAAAAGCCCATTCCGCCGCCCATTTGGGCCATTTCTTTCATGCGGCGCATAAACTCGTCCATGGTAACAGTTACCGGTAGCTCTTCAGGGCTTAGGCTTTCCAACTCTACTTTAAAGCCAGGTTTGGTAATTGCTTTTTCAAAAACAGCTTTAACCTGAGTCACTTGCTCATCAGTCAATACAGTAGCCGGCGCATCATCCTTTTTAATCAGCTTATCGGCTACGTCAGCATCAACACGTTTCAGTGAAGTCTTTTCAAGTTTTTGCTCCAGGTTACCTACAAAATGATTGTCGATAGGAGAATTCATAACCAACACGTCATAACCTTTTCTGGTAGCCGATTGGATAAATGCATCTTGTTTTGCAGGCTCGTTAGTATATAAATAAATTAACTGGCCATCCTTGTCGGTTTGTACAGCTTGTACTTTCTCTTTGTATTCGCTTAGTGTGAAGTTTTCTTTAGCACTATTAGTTAATAATACAAAGTCTTTTGCTTTTTCGTAAAACTTATCGTCGCTTAAAAAGCCGTATTTAACAAATAGGCCAATGTCGCTCCATTTTTCTTCGTAAGCTTTGCGGTCGGCTTTAAATAGATCGGCCAGCTTGTCGGCCACTTTTTTGGTGATGTAAGTATTTATTTTTTTAACATTACTATCTGCCTGCAAGAAACTGCGAGAAACGTTCAACGGAATATCCGGTGAATCGATCACGCCATGCAAAAGCATTAAAAATTCAGGAACAATGTCTTTAACCTCATCCGTAATAAATACCTGGCGTGAAAATAACTTGATTTTGTTGCGTTGGAAATCAAAGTCGTTTTTCACTTTAGGGAAGTAAAGCACACCCGTTAAGTTAAACGGATAGTCTACATTCAGGTGAATCCAAAACAACGGATCCTCTGAGAATGGATATAATTCTTTATAGAAAGCTAAGTAATCCTCGTCCTTTAGCTCAGATGGGGCTTTAGTCCAGATCGGGTTTGTTTCATTGATAATATTATCGCTCTCAACTGAAACATATTTAGGTTTGCCTTCTTCATCTTCACCATCTGGCTCCTGTTCGGTCTTGGTGCCAAATTTAATAGGAACAGGTAGGAACTTTGCATACTTGTCTAATATCTCTTGCAGTTTGTGTTTGCTTACAAACTCTTCCGACTCTTGATTAACATGTAGTATGATATCTGTTCCGCGTGTTGTACGGTTACCTTCAGTAATTTCAAATTCGGTGCTGCCATCGCATATCCAGCGGGCAGGTTCAGCACCTTCCTGATAAGATAGCGTTTGTATTTCAACCTTATCGGCTACCATGAATGCAGAATAGAAACCTAAGCCGAAACGACCAATAATTTCGTTTGCATCTTTAGCCTCTTTAAACTTTTCCATAAACTCGGTAGCGCCCGAGAAAGCTATCTGGTTGATGTATTTTTTAATTTCATCAGCCGTCATACCTAATCCGTTGTCGGATATGGTGATCGTTTTGGCAGCTTCATCAAATGAAACTTCAACCTGCAGACTGCCAAGGTCGCCATTGTATTGACCCAGTGAGGCTAAACGTTTTATCTTCTGTGTAGCATCAACGGCATTAGACACCAGCTCACGCAGAAATATCTCGTTATCAGAGTATAAGAATTTTTTAATGATGGGAAAAATGTTTTCGGTGTGAATCGAAATCGTACCTTTTTCTTGCATATAGTTAAAATTTAAGGATTAATGTTTAGTAGCTGTTGCGCATACATCAAGCCTTGTTCCAAACGGCTTGCGCTTGTCAATTTGGCAGCTTGCCAGAAATATGTTGGAGGAAAGATTGCAATACACTATGAAGTTTATCAATCGTTTCTGCATCCGTTATTTGGCTTTGGGAGTTTATTTTAGTTCGGATGTAGGAGATGAGCAGCGTAGATGTATCAGGCACGTGACTTGTCAAAACATTCATTATTATTTTTAATGAAGCATGCGCATTTTCTCCCGATGAGGATGCCGTAATAATAGCTACCGGTTTTTCATTAAACTCGCCTGATGATGCGGTCCAATCCAAAGCGTTTTTCAACGAGCCCGGTAAACCAAATACATACTCTGGCGTGCAAATGATAACGCCGTCTGCATTGGCAATTAATCTTCTAAACCTCACAACCTCGCCTGGTACATCTTCGTGATTGAAAGTGGGATCAAAATGTGGCAACAAGCCTATGTTGTCGTAAATTTCATATTGAACACCATCCGGCAACCATGTTTGAATGGTTTTCAGGATACTCATATTAGATGACTCCGGACGCAGGCTGCCACATAAGGCGAGTATCTTCATAAATACAGGGTTAATTAAGTTGCAATATAAAGGTTGTGCCCACACCTTCGGTACTTTGAACCTGTATGTTACCCTTATGCATAAGCATGATTTGCTTGCACAGGCTTAAACCAATGCCACTGCCGGTTTTGCGTGTACTAAAGAACGGAATAAAAATCTTTTCCATAAGCTCGGCAGACATGCCTGTACCATTGTCGCTTATCTTCAATAGAGTTTTGTTGCTTTGCACCTCGGCCGAAAGGCTGATCATTGGTTCAGGCTGATCTTTTACAGCTTCAATGGCGTTTACCAATAAATTAATAAGCACTTGCTCTAACAGGTTAACATCCACATCGATTGTCATGTTAATATCTCGGAGTATAATATCCAATTCAATGTTCTTTTTCTCGAGTGTGGGCAGCATCAGCGTATTCAGGTTTTCGAATAAATCATAAACCGATACCTGTTGCAGCTCGAGCTTGGTGATTTTGTTAAGGCTGCGATAACTTTCTGTAAATTTAAGCAAGCCTTCGCTCCGGCGCTTAATAGTGTCAATTCCTAACTCTAAATCTTCCAAGTCATGACTAACCGGACTGTTGGCTATGTCCGGCCGCTTAAGCCGGTTTTTCAATGTGTCAGCCAGGGACGAAATAGGAGCAACCGAGTTCATGATCTCGTGCGTCATTACGTTGAGCAACTTTGACCAGGCGTTAGATTCCGACTCATCCATGGCATCGCTTACGTTTTGGAAGGCGACTAATTTATAGATCTTATCTTCGCTTCGCAACACGCTCGCCATTAGCTGCAGTTTCACTTTTTGCTGATCCTTGATTAACGTTACTACCTTGCTACCGCCCGATTTTAGTTTAATGATCTCCCAATAAAGCTCATCGTTGCGTTTTTCGAGCGAATGGATGCTTTTAAGGTAAGGTATACTGATTAAATTCTTGAACGATTCGTTAATCCAGGCTACTTCGCCCGTTTCCTGCTCATAAGATATTATCCCGGTGCCTACCAGCTCCAATATCTTTTGCAGATAATGATACTGCGTTTCGCGCTCGCGGTTAATAGTTTTAAACGTGGTGTTGATTTCATTAAAACCTTTACGTAAAATCTGCACGTTAGCAGGTGCGCTCTGGATGGCATAATGGCGCGAAAAATCGCGATACAATGCTGCTTCAGAAAACTCCTGCACCTCCTGATGGATTTTTGTGTATTGCTGCATAATGCTAAAAATTACGTATATAATGAATGGTGCAAGCGCAATGCTGTAAACATAAAACCGGTTTGTAATGGCATAGGCAGCACCACAAAGCAGGGCAAATAAAACAAAAATGCGAAGCAATAATTGCCACTCGTAACGCTTAAATATCATACTTGTTCAGTCGGCGGTATAAAGCGGTACGTGTTAAACCAAGTTCTTTGGCGGCGCGTGTAATGTTGCCGTTATGTTTTTCAATCACCCTTAAAATGGCGTTCTTTTCCATCATACTTAAAGGGACATTGTCAGCAGCTTCGGGAGCTTCTTTTATACTCGTTTCCAGAGATGAAAAGATCAGGTCGTCGGGCTGCAAAATGGCATTTTCGGCCATGATAACAGCCCGTTCAATGGTGTATTGCAATTCGCGTACGTTGCCAGGGTAATTGTATGACTGTAATTTTTGCAGTGCCGCGTTACTAAAATCCACAGACGGCTTTAGGTATTTTGCCGCATAAATTTTTGCAAAATGGCGTGCCAGTAAGGGTATATCGTCATTACGCCTGCGCAAGGCAGGCATGGTAATTTCAACCGTATTAATGCGGTAAATCAAATCCTTACGAAACTTGTTCTCATTAGCTAACTCCTGCAAAGGCACGTTGGTTGCGCATATCAAACGTATGTTAATATCAACCGGCTTGTTGTTGCCTAAGCGCGTAACCTGGCGGTTTTGCAATACAGTTAACAATTTGGCCTGCTGTTGTAAAGAGATATTGCCAATCTCATCTAAAAACAAGGTGCCACCTTCGGCCTCTTCAAAACGGCCCATGCGGTCTTCCCGGGCGTCTGTAAAAGCGCCTTTTTTGTGACCGAATAACTCACTCTCAAAGAGCGTATCCGTTAATGCGCCAACGTCAACCTTAATAAAGGGTTTGTTGGCACGTAAAGACCTTTCATGAATAGCTTTCGCCATCAAATCCTTACCCGTACCGTTTTCGCCTAAAATAAGTATGTTGGCGTCAGTGGGCGCTATCTTGTTTACTTTGTAAAATATATCCTGCATGGCTTCGGCTTCACCTAATATGGCCGTGCCGCCTGTTGAACCCTTGACAGAGATTTTAGGCTTTTTAGGGCCTTCCTGTTTGTCTAATAAATCCTTAATGGTTTCTATCAGCTTTTCGTTGTGCCAAGGTTTTACAACAAAATCGTTGGCGCCTTCTTTCAATGATCGTACAGCTAAATCAATATGGCCGTATGCGGTAATCATAATCACACATACGTTCGGGCGCCATTCTTTTATCTTACGCAGCCAGTATATGCCCTCGTTTCCAGTGTTCATGGCGCTATTAAAGTTCATATCCAATAGCACCAGGTCAATCTGGTTACGGGTGAGCAGCGAGTTTATATTTTCCGGATTTTTTTCGGTTATGATTTCCTGTACTTCTGTCTTTAACAAAAGTTTTACTGCCGTTAGTACATCTATATCATCATCAACAACTAATACTGTTGCTTTTTTTAATATCATTTGCTTTTATTGTGGAGGGTTAAGTTAGTATTAATAGCCGAATGCACTATTATTCATTTTAAATAACAGCTACGCTGATTTGCGCAAATATTGCAATTGGCTATCCAAATTTATAACTATTTGGCAATCAAAGCGCTTCATTTGTTTACAATTTTAGCATTGTATCAATACCGCACACTTGTTGTAACACAAGCGTACGCCAAGCTTTGAGATTGGTAAATAAGGTACTGATAAACAGTTATTTAAACTATGGCACAGGGTTTATATATACGATGTAAATAACATTCTTACGTGGACAGAATAATTGAAAAAAAGAGGTGGAACAATAAACGGGTAATGACTATTGCCGGCATAGTAGCTGTTGTAGCGTTGGTAACAGGAAGCATTGTATTTACTTCGGGCAAGAGCAAGCTTAATGTAGATGCCGAGCGTATAACCATAAGTGAGGTGAAAAAGGGATCGTTTCAGGAAATTATACCGCTTAATGGTATAGTTTTACCTATAACCACTATTTATTTAGATGCAGTTGAAGGAGGCCGTGTAGAAAAGTTATTTGTGGAAGACGGCGCTACCATGAAAAAGGGACAGCCCATCTTAAAACTAGCCAATACTGATTTGGAGTTAAACCTGGCCAACGAAGAAACTGCCGTATTTAACGTGCTTACACAAATGCAAATATCGCACGATAACGCCCGGCAGAATACCATTAGCAAACTAAACCAAATGGCCGAGGTGGAAAGTAACCTGAAAGAAGCCGATCGGGTGTATAAACTAAATAAACGCCTTTATGACCAAAAAGCCATCGGCTTGCAGGAATTTCAAAAATCTGAAAATGATTACTCATACGCCGTGCGCCGCAAGCGCTTGACTACACAAATTCTGAACCAGGACTCAACCGCCATGAACCAGCAAACGCAACAGTCGAAAGAATCGTACGCGCATATGAAAGCTACATTAGAGTTGATGCGCAAAAAGGTGGGAGACTTGATTGTACGTGCACCGGTTGACGGTCAGCTTACTTCATTGGATGCTGAAATTGGCCAAAGCAAGCAAAAAGGTGGTCGTTTAGGCCAAATTGATGTTCTATCTGGCTTTAAAGTGCGGGTTGATGTGGACGAGCATTATATAACCCGTGTGTTTAATGGGCAAATGGGTGAGTTTACCTTAGGCGACAAAACTTACAAACTAAAAATTAAAAAGGTGTTCACACAGGTTTCTAACGGCCGTTTCCAGGTCGATATGCAATTTGCAGGCGCATTGCCAAAAGACATACGCAGAGGGCAGAGCCTACAGATACGCTTAGCTTTAAGCGATGAAACGCAAGCGGTTCTAGTACCTAAAGGCGGTTTTTACCAGCAAACGGGTGGCAGCTGGATATTCAAACTAAGCGAAGATGGTAAAACTGCTTATAGGATGGATATACAATTGGGTCGCCAAAATCCGGATTATTATGAAGTTATGCAGGGGTTAAAACCGGGAGATCGCGTAGTAACATCAAGCTATGAAAATTATGGCGATATGCAGGAGCTAGTTATAAAATAGGAACTGACACCTGCAACAGAGAATGCATCATACTAATAACGCAACTGAAGAAATTACCTTTAAACAAAGAAACCCGGTACAACGGGTGAGGAGGATAAATGATTAAAATAACAAACCTTGAAAAGTTTTACCGCACTGAGGAGGTGGAAACTGTAGCCCTTAATAAGCTGAACCTCGAAATTAACACCGGTGAGTTTGTAGCTATTATGGGTCCATCGGGCTGTGGTAAATCTACCTTGCTTAATATTTTGGGACTGCTTGACGATCCAGATGGCGGCAGTTACCTGTTTAATGGTACTGAGGTGGCTCACTTTAATGAACGCAAGCGTGCCGACTTACGCAAGCATAACATCGGGTTTGTTTTTCAAAGCTTTAATTTGATAGACGAGCTTACGGTTTTCGAAAACGTAGAGCTACCACTTATTTACACAGGCGTTGGCACGGCCGAGCGTAAGCAACGTGTTGAAGAGGTGCTTGCCAAAATGCAAATAATGCATCGGCGTAATCATTACCCCCAGCAGTTATCGGGCGGCCAGCAACAGCGCGTAGCTATTGCCCGTGCGGTGGTAAATAAACCCAAACTTATACTGGCTGATGAGCCCACCGGTAACTTGGACAGCAGTAACGGTAACGAGGTGATGGAACTCCTAACCGATCTGAACGAGCAGGGGACCACCATCATCATGGTAACCCACTCTGAGCATGATGCCCGTTACAGTCATCGTATTGTTCGCCTGTTGGATGGGCATACCGTTGTAGAAAATATCATGATGTAATAGTACTTATTGTACGCAAATGAAATTACCTAAAACCTTATCACTTTTAGTTGCTGCAGCAAGCTTATACATGCATGCTCACGCACAAATGCCCAACACGCTTAAGCCTGAGGAGAAAGTTTACGGACTATCTAAATTTTGGCAGGAGGTGAATTATAACTTTGTTTATCTAAGTAAGGTTAACCGTACCACCTGGGATAGTTTGTACACGGCTATGATACCGACTGTGCAAAAAACTAGTAATGATTATGAGTATTATCATGAGTTACAGCGCTTTTGTGCTTTTTTAAATGATGGTCATACCAATATCTACATGCCTCCTGTAATTGGCAATCAGGTGCTGAATACCATGTTTGGCAACTACCGTCTGTTCATTCAAAACATCGATGGACGCGCAATTATCACCCGAACTAATCTTTCAAAAAAGGACGAAATTCCTGTAGGCAGCGAGATTATTGAAGTAAACGGCATGGCTACCCATAACTATATGGCAAAAAATGTAAGACCATATATTGCATCGTCTACTCGCTATGTGCTCGACGACCAGGCAGCTTCAAATTTGCTGCAAGGGCCAACTGGCACAACCTACGCGCTCAAAATTAAAACACCAAAAGGAGCAATTAAATCATTGCAGTTAACCCATGCAAAAACCGAGGAGAAGGAAACCTATCCGGCGCTCACCGAACCTGGTTTGCTTAATTTAAAATGGTATCCTAACCAGGTAGCGTACGTGGCTTTAAACAGTTTTGGCGACAAGAAGATTGATAGCCTATTTATACAAAAGCTACCCGAGTTGTATAAAGCTAAGGCCCTTATTATCGATCTGCGTAATAATGGAGGTGGCAGCACTGGCATTGGGGCAGCCATCTTGGACTATCTCACCAATGATAAAACATTTTACGGCTCTAAAATGGTAAGCCGGCTGCACGTGCCCTCTTTTAAAGCATGGGGTGTGGGCCTAACACCAAAAGACACTGTGAATAGTGCTTGGGCAAGCAAAGCTTACCTCAACAACCATGATGAGCGTTATGAGCTTATCACCGCTTCAACCATACATGTTAATACAGCGAAAGCACCTAAAGTAATTGTGCCAACTGCCGTACTCATCGGACACAATACAGCCTCTGCAGCCGAAGATTTTTTGATTTTTGCCGACAAACAACAGCACATGATCAAAATAGGCCAAAATACGTTTGGAAGCACCGGCCAGCCTTATAATTTTGACTTGCCCGGAGGTGGAGGTGCGCGTGTTTGCACCAAAAAAGATACTTACCCAGACGGGCGCGAGTTTGTAGGCTACGGTATAAAACCTGATATCGAAGTGGTGCCTACCGTAAAAGATTTTGTTCAGAACAATGATGCAGCATTGAACAAAGCATTGGCCTTCTTAAAAGGCAAAAACCTGCAAAATGTCGGCGTGAGTAAATTGCAGCCAATGCCAGGCAGTAGTAAATAAAGCACAAGCCATTCATTAATGCAGAGCAGAATATTCCGCTCACCAAAAATTTATCACCATGATTAAGAACTACTTAAAAATAGCCTGGCGCAACTTGTGGAAAGGTCGGGTCTTTAACCTAATGAACATCGTTGGGTTATCGGTAGCAATAGCTTGTTGCACACTCATCTTCCTGACCGTTTTTTACGAGTTCTCTTATGATCGCTTTCATGAAAAACTGGAAAACATTTACCAGGTATATAATATTTCGAACCGGCCGGAGGGTGTGGAAAAGACCTCGTCGATGTCTATACCTTTTGCACCTGCATTAAAGGCCGAATATCCAGCCGTAAAACACATAACCCGTAGTGCCAATGCAGGTGCACTAGTGAAGTACGGCAACAAAGAGGTGGAGCAAGGTGTACATTTTGTGGACGAAGATTTTCTGAAGATGTTTACTTTTCCGCTTTTACAGGGTAATGTAAACACAGTTTTTTCCGGCCTTAACAACGTTGTTATTACCGAAACTGCAGCTAAAGCCATTTTTGGTAATGAGCCGGCACTCAACAAGACCGTTACTTTGACTATCGGCAATGAGGAAAAGCCTTTTGTAGTTAGCGGTGTCATGAAAAAATTACCCTCAAATTCAAGTTTGGAGTTTGATATGCTGGTAAGGTTTGAACATTTTCCAAACTACAAAACCGATGTTGACAGATGGGATAATCGAACACATTTTGTACTTGTAGAATTTGCTGAGCACTATGACCCTAAGGTTTTCAGTCACCAAATGAAACCCTTCGTAACGAAGCACTATACACAAGACCTGGACCTATTGAAACGCGAGGGTGCAAAGCCAGATGCAGACGGAGATCTATTTAAGTTAGGTATCGTCCCGTTTGCAACAAATCACTTTAATATAGATTTAGGCGGCGTTGAAGGAAATTCGGTAAGTAAAACATATCCCATCAGCCTAATTGTAATAGGTTGTTTTATTCTCATTATTGCTTGCATTAACTTTATTAATCTTTCGGTAGCCCGCGGCTTTACCCGTGCCCGCGAAGTAGGTGTACGCAAAACCTTAGGTGCCGGCAAATGGCAGCTGCTGCTGCAATTTTGGACAGAAACCATTTTAGTTTGCCTTGGCGCTACCATAGTTGGTTTACTGATTTGCGTGTTGGTGATAGACCAGTTCAAGGCAATTTTTAAGAGTAAAATCAGCTTATCAATGCTTGCCGAGCCAGTCCATCTGGCAGGCATACTTATTTTGTTTCTGGCAGTAACTGCTATAGCCGGCTTTTACCCGGCTCTAATGATGGTGCGTTATAAAACTGTTGTGGTGTTAAAAGGAGACGTGAGTGCTGGTAAGCCGGGCAAATTGCGTAATACCTTGTTAGTTATACAATTTACCCTGTCAACGTTGCTTATCATTTGTACCATTATAACCTGGCAGCAAATAAACTATTTGAGCGAAAAGCCGCTTGGCTATAACAAAACAGAAGTGCTCAGCATACCGGTTAGTAGGGGAATTACGGGCGAAAAGGCTTTACAGCGGATGCGTAACGAGCTGCGTAACAATACAAATGTACTGGGCGTTAGCGGCGCTTATCTGAACATGGGCCGCGGTAATGATGGCTCATCACGCACATCAATTTTAGGTTTTACCGTAAACGACCGGGAAATACGCACCAATATTCAGCGTGTAGATTACGACTATGCCAAAACACTCGACATTAAACTAGTAGAAGGCAGGGAGTTTGATCCGAATTTTCCGGGCGATAGTACAGCTATTATTATTAACGAAAGCATGGCCCGGCAACTGGGAGGCAAGAACCTGTTGGGTAGTTTCCTGCCCATGTATGATCAGCAACCTAAAGCACAGATTATTGGTATTGTAAAAAACTATAACTTCAAGTCGCTGCACGAAGATATTGGCTCTTTAACCTTGACTATGGATAAAGGTTACACCATTAATTACATATTCGTTAAAGTAAAACCGGCAAGTCTTATTCATGCCTTTGATGAAATAAAAGAAAGCTGGCACCGCCAATATCCTAACACCGAATTTAAAGGATCATGGCTTAACGAAAACACCGAGCGCCAGTACTTAAGTGAACGCCGTTTATCAGGCATCTTTGTAAGCGGTGCTGTATTGGCCATTGTTATATCATGTGTTGGCTTATTAGCTATCTCTATTATGATGGTATTGCAACGTACCAAGGAGATAGGTATACGTAAGGTATTAGGGGCCAACGTAGCCGGCATTGTGTTATTGCTTTCTCGCGACTTCGTCAAACTGGTTTTGCTCGCAGCCATAATATCTTTCCCGATAGCTTGGTGGCTAATGAACAAGTGGCTGCAAGGCTTTGCATATAGGATAAGCATCCAGTGGTGGGTTTTTGTAGTATCAACCATACTAGCTATAGTGTTGGCTTTTATTACTATTAGCTTTCAATCTATACGAGCGGCGTTGGCCAATCCGGTTAAAAGCTTGCGGAGCGAGTAATCCCGGTTCTTTTATTATCAACGGTTTAGAACCCGCAGTTTTTCCTGGTCTGAATACAAATTTTTCAAAACATTTATTACTGCCGTACCATGTTTAAAAACTACATCAAAATTGCTTGGCGAAGCTTGTTAAGCAACAAAGGTTTTTCGTTTATTAATATTACAGGTTTGGCTGTTGGCATGGCGGCAGCAATGTTAATTGCGTTGTGGATACAGAACGAAATAAGCTTTGACCGTTTTCATAAAAATATCGATTCCCTTTACGTTGCTTATAACCGGTCAACTTTTGAAGGAGAGGTAAATTGCTGGTCTACCACACCAAACACATTAGGCCCGGCCTTGGCACAAGAATACCCTGAAGTGAAATCGGCTGTACGGGTCGATTATGCTGAAAGACATTTAATAGAATACAATGGTAAAAAGTTGGAAGCAGATGGCTTTAACGCGGACCCGGGCTTTTTTGACATGTTTAGCTTTCCGTTGGTAAGCGGAAATAAACACGATGCGCTAAGCAGTTCCAATCACATCGTAATTAGCCAGGTTTTTGCCAAAAAGATGTTTGGAAGTGAAGACGCGTTGGGCAAGATTATCATGTTTGACAATAAACACAGTTTCGTTGTAAGCGGTGTTATGAAGCCGCAGCCATCCAACACCCGTTTCCAGGGTGATTATATTACGCCATGGTCTTTTATAAAAGTATTTTGGGGTCGCGATGATCAAAATTGGGGAAATAACAGTTACCGTACTTTTGTCCAGTTAAAGCCAGGCGCATCCTTAGAGCAATTCAATAAAAAAATAATCAACATTACTATACGGCACAGCAAGCATCGGGAAGATAATGAGGTTTTCCTTTATCCGCTAAGCGATTACTATCTGCATAATATTTTTAAGGATGGCAAACCGTCGGGCGGAAGGGTAGATGTAGTGCGTTTGTTTACCATAATTGCTGGTTTTATACTGCTTATTGCTTGTATAAATTTCATGAACCTAAGTACGGCCCGCAGCGAAAAGCGTGCTAAAGAAGTAGGCATACGCAAGGCCGTCGGCGCAATTAAAGGCGCGTTAATTGGTCAGTTCCTCATTGAGTCGGTTATTGTTGCCCTTATTTCTGGTATCATTGCTATTGTGCTTGCGCAGGTAAGCCTGCCATACTTTAATAGGCTGGTGCAATGGCAATTGAGCATTCCTTATGGTAACCCTTTATTTTGGCTGTGCATGCTGGCATTTATTTTACTTACTGGCATATTAGCTGGATGTTACCCTGCATTGTACCTTTCTTCGTTCAAATCGGTAGAGGTTTTAAAGGGTACTTTCCGTTCGTTCAACGCCCTGATTACGCCACGCAAGTTATTGGTTATTGTGCAGTTCACGTTTGCTGTGGTAATGATAATTAGCACTATCATAATACGCAGACAAATACAATATGCACAGCAGCGCGACAATGGCTATGATAAAAGCAACTTGGTATATACGCCTTTTTCGGGCGATATTAAAAAGAATGAGCAACTCATCAAGAATGAACTACTCAACTCCGGGGCTGCTGTTGCTGTAAGCATTACCAGCTCAAATTTGGTTACGAGCCAATCCAACTCATGGGGGTTAGAATGGCAAGGGAAAGCACCAGATGCAAAGATTGTTTTTGACCAAATAGCTACTCAAGGCGACTTTATTAAAACTGTAAAGATACCACTGGTTGACGGACGCGACATTAACCCGGCGGCTTACCCCACAGATTCTACCGCCTGCCTGATAAATGAATCGGCCGCTAAAATCATGAACTTTAAAAAACCTATTGGCCAGGTTATAGATAAAGATTTTGTAAAGTGGCATGTAGTTGGCGTATTTAAAGACTTTATTTGGGGATCGCCATTTGATGCTAAAAACCCGATGTTTGTTATGGGGCCAAGAAGCGAGTGGGACAATGTTATTAATTATCGCTTAAATCCAGCACAATCAATAAGTGCTTCGTTGCAAAAGGCCGAAGCTGTTTTTAAAAAATTTAACCCTGCTTTTCCTTTTAACCCTCTGTTTGTTGATCAGGAATATCAGGCAAAGTTTAAAGAACAACAACGTACAGGCAACTTAGCCGGCACGTTCGCTTTGCTAACCATCATCATATCGTGCTTAGGTCTGTTTGGCTTGGCTGCTTACATGGCCAGCAGCCGTACCAAAGAGATTGGCGTACGTAAGGTATTGGGCGCCTCGGTAAGCAGCATTGCAACGCTTATCTCTAAAGACTTCCTGAAGCTGGTTATGATCTCTATTTTTATTGCTACGCCAATAGCCTGGTACGCTATGCATAGCTGGCTTCAGGGCTATACTTACCGCATTGAAGTTGAATGGTGGGTTTTTATACTGGCCGGTTTTGCAGCCATTATAATTGCGATGGTTACAGTAAGCTTCCAATCTGTTAGGGCCGCAATTGCCAACCCCGTAAAAAGCCTGCGGAGCGAATAACGCCATTAACCGGATTGAATTCGGTTGATAATTGTTCAGTTCGACGGCACAACTTACAGTAGAAAAAACGTATCTGTTAGTGTGCCTTTTTGCTTTTTGATCTGAAACTGCCAGCAACATGTTTCCACGTGCCTAATCGAATAAGCAATTGATCTTATAACTGTATCACAACCGCACAATGCATGTTACACAAGCGAACAGCCGTATGTTACTAAAACCATCTATAGGTTTTATAAACAGCACTTTATGGTTTTGGTATAGAATTCATGTATAGCATAATGTATAATAAGTTATCTTCAAACAACTAATCACTCATCATACTGCAAATGCTGTCACTTAAACAAATATCAAAATTCTATAACACTGGAGCTAATAAAACCTATGTGCTTAACAAAGTAGATTTGGAGGTTGACAAAGGAGAATTTCTTTCTATTATGGGGCCGTCGGGTTCCGGTAAGTCAACGCTGCTCAACATCATAGGCATGCTCGATCAGCCATCTGAAGGTTATCAGTACTTTCTAAATGAACCGGTTCATCAATTGAAAGAAAAACAACGTTCAACTTTGTATAAGCAAAACATAGGTTTTGTTTTTCAGGCCTACCATTTAATAGATGAGCTGACAGTATATGAGAACATTGAAACGCCGCTGCTATACCAGGATGTAAAAAGCGCAGAACGAAAGGCATTGGTTGCCGACATTTTAGACCGCTTTAACATTGTAGGCAAAAAGGATTTGTTTCCGGCTCAGTTATCGGGTGGCCAGCAGCAACTGGTGGGTATAGCACGTGCACTTATCAGCAAGCCCAATTTATTATTAGCCGATGAACCGACTGGCAATCTGAACTCTAAGCAAGGCGAAGAAATTATGGACCTTTTCAAAAAATTAAATCAGGAAGATGGTGTTACCATTATCCAGGTAACGCACTCAGAAAAAAATGCCCAGTACGGTTCACGCATCATCAACTTGTTGGATGGCAAAATTGATTCGACCGTTATATTGTAAGCAAGGTTATGCGCTATCTCATTTTACTGATTAGTTTCCTGTGCCTCAATAGATCGGGCCAGTGTCAGTCTGCCGATTCTGTATACAATCTGCAGCAATGTATCGATATTGCCATTACCAATAATCTAACAGTTAAACGCAGCGAGTTGGATATGGAAAGGAGCAGGGTATACTGGCAGCAGCAGCGTGCGGCTTTGCTACCTACTTTTAATGGTGTGGTAAACCATGGGCTAAGTACAGGACGTGGCTTGGATCCGTTTACAAATACTTACTTAAACCAGCAAATTGCATCGGCTGATTATGGCGTAAATGCAAATCTGATACTTTTCAACGGCTTGTCGGTTCAAAACAGCATACGCCAAACTGCCTTAGCCTACCAGGCCGGAAAGATGGACTTTGAACAAGCCAAAAATGATATAACGCTAAATGTGATAACCACCTACCTGCAGGTAATTAACAACACTGATTTACTTACACAAGCTAACAATCAACTGGAGGTTTCTAGGCAACAGGTACAGCGTTTGCAGGTAATGAATACCAATGGCGCAGTTAAGCCATCAGATTTTTATGATGTTAAAGGCCAGCAGGGAACCGACCAGTTGACGGTTATTAATGCTAAAAATGCCTTGGACGCATCAAAACTTAATTTGTTGCAAATTATGAATGTGCCCTACACCCGTAGTATCACTTTGCAGCGCCTGGATGCCGCCCAAGTCTCATCAACCAAGTTCAATAAATCTGCCGAGCAGATATACACCACTGCCATACAAAACTTGCCGCTGGTAAAAGCAGCCACCTTGCGCAGGCAGAGCGCCGAAAAGCAAGTTAAAGTGGCCAAAGGCAATATGCTTCCGGTATTGGCATTATCGGGCGGATTAGCTACCCGGTACTCCAATGCCGCACGCAAGTCTATTTTTGTTGACTCGATGGAGGTTAATACCGGTGCATTTATAAAAACAGCCGGTGGCAACCAGCCAGTGTATGCCTATAACCAAAATTTTTCGAGTGATAAGATAGGATACTTCAATCAGTTTAAAAATAATTACAATACGCAGGTTAATTTAGGCTTGCAAATCCCCATACTTAATGGTTTTGTTAGCCGCAACCGGGTGGCTTTAGCTAAAATTGATTTGCAAGAAACCCGATATGTAGAAGAAACTACACGTATACAATTGAAACAGAATGTAGAGCAGGCCTACATTAATATGGCATCTGCTTATGAAAGGTTTCAGGTATTAACCGAACAGGTCGACGCGTTTAAAGAATCATTCCGCACTGCTGAAATACGTTTCAATGCCGGCGCACTAACCTCAGTTGATTATATTGTGGCCAAAAACAATCTCGATAGGGCTAATAACAATTTAATTAATGCGCGTTATGACTATTATATCCGCACCAAAATATTAGATTATTACCAGGGTAAATTGAACTTGTAGTTAAGTGAGTGTTTCAAGATTAACAATAAAGCCGCACAAAAATGCGGCTTTATTGTTATGCAAATACACACATACTACTATGAAAAAATACTTTTATCTATTAGCCATTACCTTGTGCACCGGATTTTCGGCGTCAGCTCAGTTCTTGCCGAGTTTTAATTTCGGCTTAAAGGCAGGGGCAAACCTGTCCTCTTTTTCTACAGAAAACACTTTAAGCAGCAGTCACCGTGCTGGTTACCTTGTAGGTGCCTGGGCAAGGGTAGGCGCTGTAGGGTGGCATTTTCAGCCGGAGCTGTATTATACCAGTAAGAACGTTAAGTTAAAGGATGCAACAGCCGGAGCTGAAAACACCGCCGAATTTCAAAGCATTGATCTGCCCTTGCTGGTTGGCAGAAAGTTTGGCATGTTTGGCGTTGCCGCCCGGGTTAATACCGGCCCATTGATTTCGTTTGCGATCAATCATGACCAAAGTGTAGGTGATGCATTTACCAACGCAGCCCGGCTTCGGGTACATGATCAAAATTATGCCTGGCAATTTGGCGCAGGTTTAGATTTTCAGCGCATGTCGTTAGATCTGCGTTACGAGCTGGGTTTAAACAAACTTAGAAATGGAAGAGGTGATTCTGAAATTCGTGCAAATTTGTTTAACCTCACTTTAGGTTACCGTTTATTTTCTTTATAAAATTATACAACTACACGTTAGCTCTAAACCTTGTAGGTTTAGAGCTTTTTTTATATATAAAACCAAGAGCTTAACTATCTGTTAATTTAATTGTTATAACATTAATTATAATAACTAAATCTACTTATGAAAGCAGCAGTTTTTCACAAACCGGGTGATATTAGCGTAGACACGGTTGAAGATCCGAAAATTGAAGAAGCCAATGATGTGATATTAAAGGTTACTTCGACCGCAATCTGCGGGTCAGACTTGCACATTCTGGACGGAGGCATTCCGCAGGCAAGCGATATTATAATGGGGCACGAATTTATGGGCATTGTTGAAGAAGTCGGCCCCTCTGTTCGGAACTTAAAACGAGGTGATAGGGTAGTCGTGCCTTTCCCGATTGCATGCGGGCAATGCTTTTTCTGTACCCATGGCGCTTCACCGCATTGCGAGAATTCCAATCATGAGCATTACGGCCCACAAGGCGATATGCTGGATAATAAAGGCGGTGCCTTATTTGGCTATACCGACTTGTATGGTGGTTATTCGGGCGGACAAGCCGAGTACGTACGAGTACCTTACGCCGATGTAAGCCCCCGCATTGTGCCCGATAACATGACAGATGAGCAAGTGCTGTTCCTAACCGATATATTTCCAACCGGTTGGTCGGCCATTGACTGGGCACAGATGAAGGGTGGCGAAGTGGTGGCCATTTTTGGTTCCGGCCCGGTTGGGTTAATGGCTCAAAAAGCTGCATGGTTAAACGGTGCAAGCAGAGTAATAGCAATTGATCCGGTTGATTACCGCCTGAGAAAAGCCCGCGAGGCTAACAAGGTGGAAACGCTTAACCCGAATGATGTAGATGTCGTAGCGGCAATTAGGGAAATGACCGGCGGACGTGGTGCCGACGTTTGTGTAGATGCCGTGGGTTTTGAAGCGCAACGTTCATTCCTTGATAAAGTGAAAGCTACACTCAACTTCGAGAAAGGTAGCATGAAGGTACTGGAAATGTGCTTTGAAGCTGTGCGTCGTAGTGGTACTGTAACCGTAGTAGGTGTATACGGAACTCCTTATGACAACTTCCCGGTTCACCGCATGTTTGATAAGGGTATCACCATTAGGCAAGGGCAAGCACCTGTACTTAATTATATCGATCATCTGATAGATCTGATTAAACAAGAAAAAGTCACTTTAAATGATATCATATCGCATACACTTCCTCTAAGCGAAGCAGCTCATGCCTATGATATTTTCAAGAACAAGCAAGATGATTGTGTGAAGGTGGTACTAAAGCCGCATGCATAACAACAACAAACAAAAAAGGCTACTCATATTCGGTAGCCTTTTTTGTTTGTTACATATCGGCATCTGCAGCCAATATTATTATTATACGTGCTGTATAGCGTCTTCAAGCGCTTTGTTGTGCTTATACCGAAACACGAACGGAAATACAACAGCAATTATAAGGGCATAAGCTGCAAAGGTTAACCATATGCCGTGCCAGTTCTTACTCTTATCGGCCAGGGTAAAAAATTCATCAATGATAATGCCGCTGGCAAAGCTGCCAAACAAAGCGCCAAATCCATTTACCATCATCATAAACAAGCCTTGTGCACTGCCACGTATTTCTGGTGTGGTTTGCGTTTCCACAAATAATGAACCCGAAATATTAAAAAAGTCGAATGCCATGCCATACACAATGCATGAAAGGATAATCATCCAAAGGCCGTCTGCGGGGTCACCAAAAGCAAAAAGACCAAAACGTAATACCCAGGCCAGCATGCTAAACAGCATCACGTATTTAATGCCGAACTTGCGCAAGAAAAATGGTATAGCCAGTATAAACAGTGTCTCAGAGATTTGTGAAATAGACATGATAATAGCGGGATACTTAACCGCAACGGTGTCTTTATAAGCAGCTACATTATTGAAATCATGTAAGAAGGTATCGCCATAAGCATTGGTGAGTTGCAACGCTGCACCTAACAGCATAGAGAAGGCGAAGAATATGGCAAACTTGGGAGTTTTGAAAAGAGCGAATGCATTCAGGCCCAGGTTGTCGGTTAGTGACTTGCCGCTGGTTTTGCTTAACAATGGCGGGCACTTAGGTAAAGTGAAGGAGTATATGCCCAGTGCCATTGATACTGCAGAAGCAATATAGAACTGGTTAGCTGAAGTTTCATTATGTGTAAGACTTACCGTCCACAATGCGGCTATAAACCCGATGGTGCCCCAAATGCGTATAGGTGGATAGTCTTTAACAACATCCATATTCTTATTTTTTAAGGCTGTATAAGCTACTGTAATAGAGAGTGACAGTGTTGGCATATAAAAAACCATATTAAGTAGTATCACCCAAAAAAATGTGGAGGGATTTGTCACTAATGGCAGGCTAAACAAAACAAGCGAACCCATGATATGCATAATCCCGTAAAGCTTTTCTGCGTTTACAAAACGGTCGGAGATTATACCGGTAAGCGCGGGCATAAAGATAGCTGATATGCCCATAGTAGAAAAGATGACGCCAAACTGCGCACCCGACCAATGCTTGTTCTGGAACCAATATGCGCCTATGGTGAGTAGCCACGCTCCCCATATAAAAAATTGCATAAAATTCATCAGTATCAAGCGAAACTTAATATTCATACGGCGCCCGGTTTAATCAGTTTTAGTCAGTGAAAATAAAAGCGGAAAGTAGTGAAATATTGCGAAATGAGAAAACGGCAAAAGTAGATATTTACAGGCGGTGGCGCAGTAAAAAGCCATAGCCGAGACCGATGTTCAACTATGGCTTAATTTATTAATCGTTACTGAGCTAGCAGAATTCAGGATGCTTTTCGCTTATTCAACTCGTCTCTGATCTTGGCTGCTTTCTCATAAGCTTCCTCAGTAAGCGCGTCCTGTAGTTTGGTTTTCAATTCGTCTATACTTAAAGAGGTATAACTGGCTGTACCCGAGCCGCTCGGTTTTTCCTCGGTCGCTTCGGTCAGGTTTTCTAAGTAAACAAAATCATTGCCTTCAATCACAATGCCTGCAGTTGAAAGGATAAACTCGTGGGTATAAATAGGGCAATCGAAACGCACAGCCATCGCAATAGCATCAGACGTACGGGCGTCTATTTCAGCCGTTTTTTTGCCGTCAGAGCATATAAGCTTGGCGTAAAATATTCCGTCTACCAGGTTGTAAATAATGATTTCCTGAATATTGATGTGGTAAGCCTGGGCAAAGCTCTTAAAAAGATCATGGGTAAGCGGACGGCTCGGTGTCATCTTTTCAATCTCAATAGCAATAGCCTGCGCCTCAAAACTCCCAATAATGATAGGCAACCTCCGACGGCCATTTACTTCACCTAACACTAAAGCGTATGCACCCGATTGTGTTTGGCTGTAAGACAGACCTACAATGTCGAGCTTTATTTTTTTCATATTGTTACCCATCACAAACCATTTTAACCTGTTTACAGCATTATTTATGCCGCAAACCTTTCTGTTTATCCATTTAACATCAATAACCACATTGCGGCAGGTTTGTTGAAAACGTTTGCTTTTATTTTAAGCCTGGCGTTAACACCTGTGTTAAGACAATATTAGGTTGATGCAGTAAGCTGCAAACGTTACATTTGCAACGGTTGGGACGGCTACTAAATAATTTGATTTTTATGCCGTCCTTGCTGCAAAAATATATTAAAAAATACACAGTTTAAAATGCAGGCCGACCGCTTAACCAAGCTTCTTGAATTTTTAAAGGGCGAACCCAATGATGAGTTTCTGTTATATGCCCTGGCTACAGAGTACTTAAGATTAAACGATGTTGATAAAGCTTTGCAATACTATGAAAGCTTAGTGGCAGAACATCCAAATTACACTGGTACATATTATCACTTGGGTAAGCTTTATGAAACGCTGAACCGAAAGGATGAGGCTATCGTGATCTATCAAAAAGGTATGCAGATTACACGGCAGAAACGTGATAACCATGCTTTTTCAGAATTGCAGTCGGCGTATAACCAGGCTTCGGGTTTATTTGATGACGACGATGATGATTAACCCGGCACTTATTTAAGGAAGCTTTTAAGATAATCAATCAGCGTAAAGCGAAAGAGATTAACGGCCCGCTAAACACAGGCAAATTGAACAACCGCAAACTACTTTTTTTACGTGATGTGTTGGTTTATACCTTCACTACCTTCGGCGGACCACAAGCGCATGTAGCTATATTGCTGCGCGAATTTGTGGAAAAACGCCGTTACGTGACAGAAGAAGAATTAATGGAGCTCAATGCCTTATCGCAAATACTGCCCGGCCCATCCTCGACACAAACTTTGGTAGGTATTGCCTGGAAGGTGGGAGGTTTGCAACTCGCTCTATTAAGTTTCGTAATTTGGGTATTACCGTCAGCAGCCATTATGTGCATAGCGGCTGTGACCTATAAAGGCCTTGCAGCAAGTGGCAGGGTAGATGAGGTGCTGCGGTTTCTTCATCCAGCAGCGGTGGGTATTGTTGCCTATGCAGCCGTGAATTTTGCACAAAAGATACTTAAGACCAAGGTGAGCGTTTACCTGGCTATTGGTTCGCTGCTGGCAACGCTTATACTGCAAAATCCATACGCATTCCCAATATTAATATTACTGGGCGGTATCTTTTCTTCGGCCTTTGAAACGCAACCCACTGAAGATGCACTACGGGTAAAATTGTTTTCGAATGTTAACCCTAAAAAGGTTGCCTACTTTATAGGGATACTGCTGTTTTTTGCTTCGTTAGGTGCTATTATAAATCGTACCTCGCCTTTTAGCTTGCCCATCCGCTTGTTCGAAAATTTTTACCGTAACGGCATTCTCATTTTTGGAGGTGGCCAAGTGTTGGTTCCGCTAATGTATACTGAGTTTGTGGAGGTTAAGCATTACCTAACCAATGCTGAGTTTTTATCGGGTTATGCTTTACAACAAGCCTTGCCGGGGCCTACCTTTTCATTTACTTCGTTTGTGGGTGCCATTACGTTAGGTAATGAAGGTTACGGTTTAGCCGGACAGATTTGGGGTAGCGTTGTTGCGGTAGTGGGTGTGAACCTGCCAGGTCTTATACTCATACTGTTTATAGTGCCTTTTTGGGAAGACCTAAAGAAGATAACCCGCATTAAAAATTCATTAAGTGGCATTAATGCGGTTGCTGTTGGTTTTATGGCTACCGCTTTTATTTTGCTGGTTGCGCCTTTTGGGGGCAATTGGATGGCTTACCTGGTAATGGCGGGTGCGTTTTGTTTACTGTATTTTACCAAAATTAAAACGCCTATCATTATTCTGATAGGCGTAGCTTTAGGTTTATTGTTTTAAGTATTGGTGGTTATGTCACTAAGTGCTGCGTGTAGCTTTCTATAAAGCTGACAACTAAATTGCCAATCGCTTCTAAGCTTCTGCTCTTTTCTAACTGTTCCGCACCTTAAAATGGTGGCTCATCATCCATGTCATCCATGCGCGACGGACGTATAATAATATTACCTGGGTTGCTGTCGAAACCCTGCGATGGATTTAAGCCTGCAAATGCACTGCCCGATGCAGGCGGCATGTAGCTGTCCATACTTTGTTCCAAATCGGTGAATTTAACGTATTTGCCTACAAATTTCAGCCTTACAGTTCCGGTTTCGCCGTTACGGTGCTTTGCAATAATTACTTCGCCCACACCTTTGGTAGGGTTGTTATCTTCGTCAAATTCCAAACCATAATATTCTGGTCTGTAAAGGAATAACACCATATCGGCATCTTGCTCAATAGAACCCGACTCACGCAAATCCGACAGCATGGGTCTTTTAGAACCGCCCGGACGGCTTTCCACCGCACGGCTCAATTGTGATAGCGCAATAACAGGCACCTGTAACTCTTTAGCTACCATTTTTAATGCGCGGGATATACTACCAATTTCCTGCTCACGGTTACCGCCGCCTTTGCCGTCGGTTTTACCGCTCATGAGCTGCAAGTAGTCAATAATGATAAGCTGAATATCGTGCTGTGATTTTAAGCGGCGGCATTTAGCTCTAAATTCAAAAATATTCAGGCCGGGTGTATCATCAATAATTAACGGCGCTTGTTCAAGGCGGCCAATTTTAGAGTGAATTTGTTGCCATTCCCACTCCTCCATTTTACCCTTACGTATCTTTTCCTGCTCAATTTCAGCCTCACCTGATATTAAACGATTTACTAACTGAACAGAGGACATCTCTAAGGAAAAAACAACTACCGGTTTGTTAAAGTCTACGGCGGCGTTGCGTGCACAGCTTAACACAAACGCAGTTTTACCCATTGCGGGGCGTGCTGCAATAATTACCAAATCCGATTTTTGCCAGCCAGATGTCATGCGGTCAAGGTCGGTAAAGCCAGTACCTATACCCGTTAAACCATCGGTTTTATTTTTGAGCTCTTCAATTTCCTTCAGCGTTTCCTGCATCAGGTCATCCATTTTGCGCGAATCGCGGCGGAGGTTGTTTTGAGCAATATCAAACAAGTTCTTTTCGGCCTTATCCAGCAGCTCTAAAATATCTGTGGTGTCTTCATACGCAATATTGATGATATCGGTCGAAATGCGGATCAGTTCACGCTGAATATATTTTTGAATGATGATACGCGCATGGTACTCAATGTTGGCTGCCGATGCTACTCGGTTAGTTAACTCGGTAATATAAAAAGCGCCTCCAACCATTTCCAATTCGCCCTGCATACGCAATTGGGCCGTAACAGTTAAGATATCAACAGGCGATGTTTTTTCGAACAGGGTACGTATGGCATTAAAAATCTTTTGATGGCTTTCTACGTAAAAAACTTCTGGTTTCAATACGTCAATAACCGAAGAAAGTGCGTCTTTTTCCAACATCAACGCGCCTAAAACAGCTTCTTCCAAATCACGGGCCTGAGGTGGCAGTTTTCCGGATATCTGGTTAGGCGATGTAAATGTTTTATTGCGTCTGTCGTTGTTGGTTCGGTTGTTGTTCTCAAAAATCATGGCCTTGTCTCAAATCGTTGGGGCGACAAAAATATACAAATATTGTAGGGTTGACGCAGGTATAGCAGATTAAAATTACTAACCGATCTTGTTGATAAATATTTGCCGGCTTAGTGTTCTTTTATCTGAAATCTTATTTGTATAGAATATTTGTTCGCCTTTTCACTCCTAACTAAATGTAAGGTTTATACTAGTAATTATGCGTATTTTTGTCACTTTATTTTATTTTAAATGACAGGTAATTATCCCCCGCGACGCAGCAGCAACAATAGTCAATTTATATTCGGAATCCGTGCCATCATAGAAGCAATTGTATCAGGCAAAGAAATTGAATCGCTTTACGTTCAGCGCGGCCTTACCGGCGGACTGTATCAAGAGTTAAAACAAGTAACCAGCGAGCATCAAATTACACCACAGTACGTGCCCGTTGAAAAGTTGAACCGCATGACACCTAAAAATCACCAGGGTGTTGTAGCGGTGGTATCGCCAATTACTTATCAGAAAATAGAAAACATTATTCCAGATGTTTTTGAAAAGGGGGAGGTGCCGCTTATTTTAGTGCTGGATAGCATAACCGATGTACGCAATATGGGAGCATTGGCCCGTACTGCAGAATGTGCCGGTGTGCATGCCATATTGATACCCGCAAAAGGATCGGCACAGATTAATGCAGATGCCGTGAAAACATCGGCCGGCGCTTTATATAAAATTCCGGTTTGCCGACACGAAAATTTTGTACAAACCGTACGCTTTTTACAGGAGTCGGGTTTGCAGATAGTATGCTGTACCGAAAAAACAAATGATTATATCTACAAACCGGATTATACCTTACCTACCGCAGTGGTAATGGGATCGGAAGAAGATGGCATACGTAACGAACTGATACGAACAGCAGACCACTTAGCTAAGATACCCATGTACGGCGAAATAGAATCTCTAAACGTTTCGGTATCTGCTGGAATAATACTTTATGAAGCAGTTAGACAGCGACAGTAATTGGTATGCAAATAAAAATGCGCAGATGTTTAATAAAGGATTAAACACCTGCGCATGGGTTCATTATTTTATTTGAATCTTAAATGTATTTCGTGCCGAATTTCTGTTTAACGTCGGCAACTACTTGTTTTACGTTTTGTTCCTGATCTCGTGGGCAAATCAGCAAGGTATTGTTTGATTCAACAACGATATAATCGTGCAGGCCTTGTAACACAACCAGCTTATCATCAGGTACGTTTACCATACAATTTGACGAATCGTACATAATTACCTTTTCAGAAGGAATAACTGCATTGCCTACATAGTCTTTTTCTGCCAGCTGGTAAATTGAAGCCCAGGTGCCTAAATCACTCCAACCAAATTCAGACGGCAGCACGTAAACGTTTTCTGCCTTCTCCATAATGCCGTAATCAATAGAGATATTGATGCAGCGCTGGTAAGCAGTATGCACATGCGGTTTCTCTTCAGCGGTATTATAAACAGCGCGGGCTTCTGCAAATATCTCATGCATGTCGGGCAAGTACTTATCAAATGAGCTCACGATGGCCTTGGCCGACCAAACAAAAATGCCTGCATTCCATAAAAAGTCGCCACTTTGAATAAAGGTTTTGGCTATATCAAGCGTAGGCTTCTCGGTAAAGGTCTTTACTTTATGGAATTGTTCGTCGATTACCTGGTCATTGTACTGAATGTATCCGTAGCCTGTGTCCGGGCGCGAAGGCATAATGCCTAAGGTGATCAGGCACTCATGAGCAGCTGCTGTTTCCAGCGAGCTTTCAATGGCGCTCACAAATTTATCTTCTGCCAGTATCAGGTGATCGGAGGGCGCTACTACAATTACAGCATCCGGGTTCAGGCTTTCTATTTTAAAGCATCCGTAAGCTACACAAGGAGCTGTGTTGCGCATAACCGGCTCAGTAAGTATCTGTGAGTCGGTCATATCTGGTATCTGCGTTTTTACCAGGTCGGTATAAATTTCGTTGGTAACAACATAAATATTTTCCTTCGGACAAATCTTCAGGAACCGATCATAAGTGTTTTGTATTAACGTTTTGCCAGTGCCCAAGATATCGATAAACTGCTTGGGGTGTGAAGTACGGCTGATAGGCCAAAAGCGGCTGCCTATGCCACCAGCCATGATAATGGCATAATAGTTTTTATTCATGTGATATACAGTATGTGATCAAGTGGTAACACTGCCGTCAAATTTGTAAAAAATAATTCGATTTTGTAATAAAAATCGGGTATATTTAGTTAATTATTATCGGGTTTAGCACAACACGTAAAATCATAATAGTTTAATATTTTGTTTACATTTTGTCGTTTTTCTGTATTTTTTTGTTATTTTGAACTATAAAAGCAGAACTTCAAATTTTTTCTAAGATAAAATGATTGAAATTAAAAAATCGCTTTTTGATAACCTGCAAAATTTTTTCGGATTCGATAATTTTAAAGGCGAACAAGAAGCGATTATTACTAATATAATGGCCGGTAATGACACGTTCGTGATTATGCCTACCGGCGGCGGTAAATCCATGTGTTATCAGCTTCCGGCATTAATGACGGAAGGTACAGCCATCGTCATCTCTCCACTCATAGCCCTGATGAAAAATCAGGTTGATCAGCTAAGAGCTTTCTGTAATTCAGACAGCGTTGCACACTTTCTAAACTCATCATTAACCAAATCAGAAACGGCTAAGGTTAAAGAAGATGTTTTGGCTGGTCGTACCAAACTATTGTATGTTGCTCCCGAATCATTAACAAAACAGGACAATATTGATTTTCTGAGGCTTAACAAGCTGTCATTTGTAGCGGTTGATGAAGCGCACTGTATTTCGGAGTGGGGGCATGACTTTCGTCCGGAATACCGTAAGATACGGCAGGTAATCACCAATCTTGGCGAAGATATTCCGATTATAGCGCTAACCGCTACGGCTACACCCAAAGTGCAGCACGATATTCAGAAAAATTTGCAAATGAACAATGCAACGGTATATAAATCATCGTTCAACCGTTCAAATCTCTTTTACGAAGTGCGTGCCAAACGCAATGTACTTAAAGAAATCATTAAGTTCATTAAGCAGCATCAGGGCAAATCAGGCATTGTTTACTGTTTAAGCCGTAAAAAGGTAGAAGAAGTAGCCGAGGCATTAAAGTTAAACGGCGTTAAAGCTTTACCTTACCACGCCGGCCTTGACGCTAAAGTGCGTGCCGATACACAAGACAAATTCTTGATGGAAGATGCCGACGTAATTGTTGCTACCATTGCTTTTGGGATGGGTATTGACAAACCCGATGTGCGTTATGTAATACACCATGATGTGCCTAAGAGCATGGAAGGTTATTACCAGGAGACCGGCCGTGCGGGGCGTGACGGCGGCGAGGGCATTTGTGTAGCTTTCTATTCTGAAAAAGATGTAGACAAGCTGCAAAAATTCATGAAAGACAAGCCGGTTTCTGAACGTGAAATCGGTACACAGATACTTAAGGAAGTAATTGATTATGCGGAGTCGGCGGTTTGCCGCCGTAAGCAGATCTTGCATTACTTTGGTGAGGACTATGATGCGGCCAGTTGTAATTGCATGTGTGATAATTGCAGTTCTGAGCGGCTGTTCTTTGACGCTGAAGCGCAACTGCACCGTGCTTTGAGCCTCATCAAACAACTGGGCGACAAGTTTGATGATCATCATATTACCAGTGTGTTAATGGGTCAGGATAATCCGCATGTACACCATTATGAACATCATCTTCTTGATGTTTTTGGCTCAGGTAAGGAAGAAGGCCAAAATTTATGGCACTCCTTACTACGCCAGGCAATGTTGGATAATTTCTTATCGAAAGACATAGACAATTATGGCTTGTTGAAGCTAACTGATAAAGGTTACGATTTTATAGACAACCCATACAGCATTAAATTTGTATTGAACAAACCTATGGAAGCCGCTGAGGACGATGAGTCTGAAGAGGGCCCTAAGCACGGCGGTGGTGCGTTGGATACACAGTTGCTGCAGATGCTGAAAGACTTGCGCAAAAAGATTGCCAAGCAAAAGAATTTACCCCCGTTTGTAGTTTTTCAGGATCCGTCATTGGAGGAGATGTGTACGCATTATCCCGTATCTACAGATGAGCTGAAGCAAATATCGGGCGTGGGAGCGGGTAAAGCTGCCAAATTTGGTGCACCATTCATTGAGCTGATTAAAAAGTATGTAGAGGACAACGACATCGACCGGCCGGTTGATATGGTTATAAAAAGTGCGGCTAATAAATCAGCACTTAAAGTTTACATCATTCAGAACATTGACCGCCATTTAGACCTGGAAGATATCGCTGCATCAAAGGGATTAACCTATGAGGAAATACTTCGTGAGGTTGAATCTATTGTTAACTCGGGTACCAAGCTTAACCTAAATTACTATATAGACGAAGTAATTGACGAGGATAAACAGGAAGAGGTTTATGATTACTTCCGTTCGGCTGAAGTTGATTCAATAGACGACGCTTTGGTGGATTTAGGCGTTAATGATTATACCCGCGAAGAGATACAACTCATGCGTATCAAATTTATGTCGGAGTTAGGCAACTAGCATTTACTAGATATGATTATAAAAAGGGAACTCACAAAACGAGTTCCTTTTCTTATATCTTGCATTCTGCAACCTAAAGACCACAACCAAATTTTATGTTAAAATGCCGGCTTAAAAATGCAAGCTCAGTCATACAACTAATTATGACTACTCTGCTTTTATGCCTGGTGAATCAAGAAACCACCGCACAAGTGCTGCCTCCGTTGGCTGACACCCTGCAGCAAAAGATGAAGCGGTATCAACAATTGCGCCCAGCCACATTGTTGTTTGCACATTTCGACAAAACAGTTTACACCAATAACGAAAATGTTTGGTTCACGGCTTATTTGCTCAATTGCAATACTTACGCCGATCATCACACGTTGTCGGTTAGCTTGGTTAGCGATATGGACCGGGCCATTGTTTTGCATGAAAAGTTTGTAATGGCAAATGGTGTAGGTTTTGGTAACGTGCTGCTTCCAGATAGCATTGCACCGGGCAATTACACATTTACAGTGTATACCAACCGTCTAATTAACCATAACCCGGAAGCGGTATTTCATCAACCCGTTACCATCAAATCAGGTGCTGTTCCACCGTTTAAGGCCATATTGTTTCTTAAAGACACTCTGGTTAACAGGCTCAACAAGCCGCGTCAGGTAGTGCTAAGTGTTACCGGTGCCGACTACATGCCGGTTGCTGATGCTACCGTTAAATACAAGCTTGCTGGCAAGGACACGAGTATCATTAGCGGAAAAGCAAAAACGGACCGAGCCGGGCAATACTTGATTAACATGCCCCCAGGAAAAAGCATGTTGAAAGTGCTGATACAAGACAAGAAAGCCAGCCAATATATGTATCTATCACTGCCCGATAAAAACGAAATGGCGCAGGTTAAATTTTATCCGGAAAGTGGGCACCTGATTAATAATGTGCCCTCAAAAGTTGGTTGGGAAGCTACCACGCCAGATGGACAGCCGCTAAAAGTTACAGGTGTACTTTATGAAAATGGTAACGCACTCGATACGCTGTACACTGACTCATACGGAATGGGCAGGTTTTTACTATATGCACGTTCGGAACATGTTTACACCTTAAAATTAAAGGGGATTAGGCAAAGGGACACGTTATACCAACTACCGAAAGCACTTTCATCGGGCATATCACTAACCGCTAGAAACCCGCTGGCAAACGATACGCTCGAGGTGCAGGTTCGTAGTTCAGAACGGGGAAGATATTTTATAAATGTTCACAATTTTACGCACTTGTACTCTTGTACTCCTGTTAAGGTTGATATATTACATCCGCTAAGAGTTAAGGTGCCATTAAATGAGATGCCCAGAGGCTTGGCCGAAGTAACTGTAACTGACAGTGCCGGCCACCCGATGGCTGAGCGTGTATTTTTTTCTCACTTCGATCAACCTAACCCTTTAATTTTTCAGACTAACAAGATCACCTTCAGTACACGCGAAAAAGTTAACCTCAAGGTGCGTTTAGATGCGAAAATGATTGCGCCTTTGCAAGGCTTCGTGTCTGTAGCCTGCGTACAGGATAACCGTATCGAGCTTAAAAAAGTACAGGACATTGAGAGTTATTTTTACCTTAAAAGTGGTATAGGCACCTTGCCGCTAAAGGAAAAATATATGGGTAGAAACCCTCAAGACAAAGCTTACCTTGAAAACGTCCTCTTGATAAAAGGCTGGCGCAAATACACCTGGCAGGATATGCTTAACGTTAAAGTAACCGATACTGCATCCATGCAGGGTTCATTAGTATTATCAGGCAAACTGACGAAATATGATAAGCCATTAAAAAAGGCGGCAACAGTTGTGCTGGCCCGCGATTCATCATCGATCATATTCAGTACGAATGATATTGGACACTTTGATTTAAGTTTTGAACAACTTTTAACCATGCAGGACAAAAAAGTAAGGTTTATAACACAAACAAAAGACAACTACTACGTTCATATAGCGGATCCATATCTTTCTGTTAATAAGACCCTGGCCCATTCTTTAAAAATGCAAAGCTATGAGCCTTCGGTTTCAACACTCAATAGCGAATCTTTTGCAATAAAAGGATTGGAACGTGCTATACAATTAAAGGAAGTTACAGTAGTAGCCAAAAGAGACAACTCCTTTTTTGGTGCTACAAATAAATGTGGCGACTATGTGTGCGCGTTCAAAATTCTTAATTGCCCAAACCATGTTAACGCACAACATACATTGCCGGTAATAGGTGCAGTATATACGTTTAATGGAATGCGTACTGTATATAACGGTTGCTCAGCTGAAAGCAACGGTCAAACCAACACCATCCATGGCATATACCTGGCCAAGCAATTTTACGGGTCAGATTATGCGGTAGCCAACCCTACCGAACCAGAGTACAACTCCACGATATTTTGGAGGCATTTAGTCAAAATAAATAACGAAAAGGAAACCGAAATGAGTTTCTATACCAGCGACATCACAGGAAAGTTTAGGATAGTTATACAGGGCATTGCCGGTGACGGAGTGGTTTATGGTGAGAGCTTTATCAATGTTAAAAAGCCCTGATTTATTTTGCTATTATTTTGAATTCCGTTCTGCGGTTCTTAGCACGATTGTCTTCAGTAGTGTTTGGCACTACCGGCTGCTGCTTGCCATAACCTTTAAACTGAAGCTTGCCGGCATTGGCGCCATGGTTGACAAGATATTGATAAACGGATTTCGCCCTGCTTTCAGACAATGTTTGGTTTAATTTATCGTTACCCATATTGTCTGTGTGCCCCGATATCTCAATACTAACAGTAGGATTAACAGTCATGAAATTGAGCAGGTATTGCAATGCAGACTGCGACTCGGGCTTCAGGTCATATCGATTAGTGTCGAAAAAAATATTCTTCAGAATAGCCGATTTGCCAACTTCAATGGTATTAAGAGGTACCTCAATGTTAAAGGGTTTATTAGTGTCTTTTCCAGTAAGCGCAAAATTCTCAGACGAAAAAAGGTAGCCGTTTTTAGTAATTGTAAGCCCGTAATTGCGACCTGTTACCAGCGTTACCAAAAAATCGCCGTTTGTTGGCGAACTGTAATTCTGATAAACCGGCCGGTTGGTTGTTAAATCAACAATTTCAACTTCTGCTTCGATAGGTTTTTTAGTAGTTGCATCCACAACAGATCCTTTAACGTAGGTTACGTTATGTGGCCTTGTTTTTTCCGGCAGCTCAAACATGTAAATATCAAAGCCTCCATAGCCATTTAACGTGTTTGAAGCAAAGTACGCATAACCGCCGGTAGTACTAATGCTCATGCCATTTTCGTCACCGCTCGAATTAATAGGATAGCCCATATTTTCGGGCTTCTCCCACTTACCTGCCTTGTTAAGGCGGCTTATAAACAAATCTTTATTGCCCATTCCAGGCCACCCGTTTGAGCAAAAATAAAGCGTGCTATCATCAGGATGAATAAACGGAGATTGCTCATCATATGGTGTATTAATGTTTGGCCCCAGGTTTTCAGGTGCCGACCATCCCTTATCAGTTATCTGACATTTCCAGATGTCGTAACCTCCATACCCACCTTTACGGTTACTTACAAAGAACAAGGTTTTGCCATCAGCGCTTATGGATGGCTGCGATTCCCATCCTGAACTGTTGATTGGCGAACTTAGATTGAAAGGTTTGCTCCAGTCTTCCCCCTTTTTTTGTGCTACATAAATATCACACCGACCTAAGCCATCAGGACGGTTGCAGCCCGTAAAGAACAGGAACTTGCCATCTTGCGATAATGATTGTGCCCCCTCATTAAACTCAACGGTGTTGATGAATTTACTTAAATAAGAGGCTGCTGTCCACTGGCCGTTTTGGCGGCTGCTTTTATAAAAATCTTCGTTGGATGCTATTTTACGGGTAAAAATAAGGGTGCTTTCGTCTGCTGTTGATACGGGCAGATATTCGTCGTTTACGGAATTTATTTGTGGCCCCAGATTCACCGGCTTGAAAGGAACCGGGTGCTGTAGTGCATCTATACTAAAAGTACAATCGTCAATGAGCTTGCGGGCATAAAAACGATTCTCGGGCGTTAATGTGGGGTAGGTGATGTATTTCTCGAGATGTGCTTGAGCTTGTACATATTCAGCCAAATTAATTTCCGATTCGCCCAGTTTTAGATAGATGCCACGACTAAACTCGGGGTTAAGCGTCAGTACTGCCCGGTAGTGCTCTACAGCTTCTTTATACTTAATTTGCATTTTAAGCAAATCGGCCAGTTGAGCATGCGCTTCGATAAAATTATTATCGGCCTGGAGTGCGCTTTGTAAATTCAGGCCTGCATTTGTATAGTCCTGACGGTCTAAAAAGGCGCTTGCTTTTTGGTAATACGTTATAGCGGCGCTATTATTGGTACTCAGCTTTTTAACCTGACCATGAGTTTTGATAGTAAAAAGAAGCAAAAAACATAAAGCTACACATCGCATAACAGATACTATACGTATTTTAAGGCAAAAATGTTACGGTATATTCATAAACTTATGGGTCTGTAAAGAAACTTCCCATTTAGGATTGTTCATTACATACTCCACAATAAGCGGCATCATTTCTTTGCTTTTTGACCACTCGGGCTGTAAAAATAACTTGCATTCGGGCGACACCTTGCTGGCGTGTTCTTCGGCCCAGGCAAAATCCGACTTGTTAAAAACAATAACTTTTAACTCATGCGCAAATGCGGTAACATCAGGCATGGGCGCTTTAAACTTTTTAGGCGAAAGGCAAATCCAATCCCAATGGCCCGAAAGGGGGTATGCGCCAGACGTTTCAATAAATGTTTTAACGTTATGCTGATGCAACTTATCGGTAAGATAATCGAGGTTATATATTAATGGCTCTCCACCGGTAACTACAACATTTTTGGCGGGATATCTTAATGCGTTTTCTACAATGAGATCAGAAGGAGTGAGGGCATGTAATTCAGCATCCCAGCTTTCTTTTACATCGCACCAATGGCAGCCTACATCACAACCGCCAAGCCTTATAAAGTAGGCGGCCTTACCCGAATTGTAACCTTCGCCCTGTATCGTATAAAATTCTTCCATCAACGGAAGCTGTGTGCCATCTTCTGGTATTACGTGTGCCATAAATTAATCTGCAAATATACATAAAGCCCGGCAGCATAAACATTTTTAAAACTTCTAACTACAAGTTATTATTTGTATAATTACTTACAAATGACTGGTATGAAAAAACTTTACATTTTTATTATAGTTTGTTTTGCCTGCTCCATAACATCATGTGTGGATATTGTTGAGCGTTATAACTTTAAGGCCAACGGCACATGCGAGGTGCTGTATGATTTTGACATGAGCCAGGCAGTTGCAGTTCTGCACAACTTACTGTCAGACTCGCTTGCATCTACACCGCAATTTGCCATGGTGAAAGATACGGTAATGAACTTGTACAGCGCCTTACCAGATAGCACCCAAACCAAAATGAGCGCTGAGGAAATGAAGCTTGCGCAAAGCAGCAACTTGGCCATAAATATGAATTTAAAGCGAAGCATGATGAAGGTGAGCATTAGGCATCAGGCAAATAGTCCGCAAGAACTGGAGTATTATCTGCAGCGTTTATCTAAATTAGCTAAGTACGATCAAGAGAACGCTAAAAGGCCTAACATGAATATGTTTAATGCCCAGCAACTCATAGCTGGCCAGGATATTTATGCTTACCAGGTTACGCCACATAAATTTTGTCGCGTTATTGATATGGCTAAATTTAAAGTGTTTTTAAAAAAGACGCAGTCAACCTTTGCTATGGCAAAGGCTATGCTCATCGAAACGCCCTACAAGGTGGTATTGAACTTTGCCAAACCGGTTAAGAAAATAGATAACAAGAAGGCAATAGTATCGGCCGATCGTAAGCAGGTTACACTACAAACCAGCATGGATGAGCTGGTCAAGAATCCGTCCCTTATGAACTTGAGAATAGATTTTTAACAGCTTAAATGGCATGGTATAAAGTGGCCGACGGCCTTAACCTGTCTGCATCGGTGATAAAGAAAGTGCAGGCAGGCGGCAAAACTATATGCTTAATAGTTCATGAGAAAAACGTTTATGCACTATCAGCCTGGTGCCCCCATGCCGGTGCGGATTTAAGCGGCGGTTGGTGCCAGGATGAAAAGCTTGTTTGTCCTTACCACCGCTATTCTTACGATTTACAAACAGGTAGAGGCGCGCCTGGCCAAAATGATTATGTAACCGTGTATCCGGTAAGGAATGAACCCGACGGAGTATATATAGAAGTAAAGAGCTGGCTGGAGGGTGTAAAGCGTATTTTTAAATAAGCTTTCTGCAAAAGCAAACGCCGACTCGCAATGGAGCTAACGGGACATTATTCTTTGTGGAAACACTATAGGGGTATTCTATCAGCAACCGGCAAAATGAAATGCTACTATGTAGCAAGTTCGGGGTAGACATCGCGGTTAGCTGAAGCCAGCGTGTTTTTGAGCAACCCAATAATTGTCATTAAACCCACACCACCAGGCACCGGTGTAATCCATGCCGCTTTAGGTGCAACGCTTTCAAAATCCACATCACCATAAAGTTTGTAACCCGACTTGGTTAGGGTAGAGGTTTCGCGGTTCATGCCCACGTCTATAATTACCACGCCGTCTTTAACCATATCAGCGGTGATGAAGTTTTTCTTGCCAATAGCAACAATCAATATGTCGGCGTCAAGTGTAAACTTCTTAATGTCGGGTGTACGACTGTGGCATATTGTAACCGTACAATTACCAGGCTGGGCGTTGCGCGCCATTAAAATACTCATAGGTGAGCCTACAATATTACTTCGCCCAACTACCACACAATGCTTGCCGGCCGTTTCAATACCATATTCCTTAAGCATCATGGTAATGCCGTAAGGGGTAGCCGGTATAAAAGATGGCAAGTTACGCTGCATACGGCCCAAATTTACAGGGTGAAATCCATCCACATCTTTACGGTGATCTATATGTTCGGTAACCTTCTCCGGGTCAATGTGCTTGGGTAGAGGGAGCTGCACAATAATGCCGTCAATATCGGCATCACGGTTTAGCTCAGCAACTTTAGCTAAAAGTTCTTTCTCGGTAACATCGTTCTCATATCGTACCAAGGTTGATTTGAAACCCACCTTTTCGCAGTTTCGCATTTTGCTGGCTACATAAGTTTCGCTTCCACCATCGTGACCAACCAAAACAGCAACTAAGTGCGGTTTGCGGCCCGTGCGCTGCAAATATTCTGATGCTTGTTCTGCAATTTCAACCTTTAATTTTTCAGATACGTATTTTCCGTCGAGTAGTTGCATGTGAGGACATAGGATTAAAAAGACAAAGGACGAAAGACATTGTCGCATCTTTTGTCCTTTATCACATTGTCATTTAGTCTAATTTCAATACCGCCATAAACGCCGATTGTGGTATCTCTACGTTACCTACCTGGCGCATGCGCTTTTTACCTTTTTTCTGTTTCTCTAACAGCTTACGTTTACGTGATATGTCGCCACCATAACACTTGGCTGTTACGTCTTTACGTAAAGCTTTTACTGTTTCACGAGCAATAATCTTAGCGCCGATAGAGGCTTGTACAATGATTTCGAATTGCTGGCGCGGAATAAGCTCTTTCAGTTTCTCACAGATCTTTTTACCAAAATCGTAAGAGTTACTGCGGTGAATTAATGACGATAGGGCGTCAACCGGTTCGCCGTTTAAACGGATGTCCAAACGTACCAGGTCGCTTTGGCGGTAGCCTATTTGCGTGTAATCAAACGAAGCATAACCTTTGGATATAGTTTTCAGCTTATCATAAAAGTCGAACACAATCTCGCCCATTGGCATCTCAAATATGAGTTCAACCCGGTCTGATGTTAAATATGACTGGTTTACAATAGTACCACGCTTTTGAATACACAATGACATTACTGGCCCAACAAACTCGGCCTTGGTAATAATGTTGGCTTTAATGTAAGGTTCCTCAACAAAATCCAGCTTGCTTGGGTCGGGAAGGTCAGAGGGGTTATTTACCGTAAGTGGTTCGCCTTTGGTAGTGTAAGCAATGTAAGATACGTTAGGTACGGTAGTAATAACCGTCATGTCGAACTCGCGCTCTAAACGTTCCTGGATGATCTCCATGTGGAGCATACCCAGGAAACCACAACGGAAACCAAAACCTAACGCAGCAGATGATTCCGGCTCAAATACTAATGATGCATCATTCAGCTGCAGCTTACCCATTGAGTCGCGAAGTTCTTCATAATCTTCTGTATCAACCGGGTAAATGCCAGCAAATACCATAGGTTTAACTTCTTCAAACCCTTGAATACCAGTAACTGCCGGGCGCTCAATTAAAGTGATCGTATCGCCAACTTTAACCTCTTTTGCCTCTTTAATACCTGAAATAATGTAACCTACGTCGCCGGTTTTGATAACATCCTTAGGAACCTGGTTAAGTTTTAAAGTACCTACTTCGTCGGCAATATATTCTTTACCAGTAGCCATAAACTTCACCTTAGTGTTCTTACGTATTTCGCCGTTTACAACTTTATAATAAGCTATAATACCCCGGAAAGAGTTAAACACCGAGTCGAAGATCAACGCTTGCAGTGGTGCGTCGGGGTCACCAACAGGGGCGGGAACGCGCTCAATAATGGCACGCAAAATATCTTCGATACCCATACCTGTTTTACCAGATGCAGCTAAGATTTCTTCCCGCTTGCATCCTATCAGGTCAACAATCTGGTCTTTGACTTCCTCGGGCATAGCACCGGGCAGGTCCATTTTGTTAAGTACCGGAATAATTTCCAGATCATTCTCTAAAGCCAGGTAAAGATTAGATATGGTTTGTGCCTGTATGCCTTGTGATGCATCAACGATGAGCAAAGCACCCTCACAGGCAGCAATTGAGCGTGATACCTCGTATGAAAAATCGACGTGGCCCGGCGTATCAATCAAGTTAAGAACATACGGCTGCCCATCCAGCACATAGTCCATCTGTATGGCGTGGCTTTTGATGGTTATGCCGCGTTCGCGTTCCAGATCCATGTCGTCAAGCAATTGAGCCTGGGCTTCGCGAGCAGTAATGGTTTTGGTGTATTCGAGCAAGCGGTCGGCCAGGGTGCTTTTACCGTGGTCGATATGGGCTATGATACAAAAGTTACGGATGTGCTTCATTTCAAAACGCAAAAATAGCTTTTTAAGGCGATAAATTTGTATGCGTTAACCGATTTAACTAATTTGAAAATAATGGAACCGAACGTTCAATTAATTGATTGCATAGAAAGCTGTTTGACAAAAACTTATGGTCATCATGTAACTATTTTATCAATGCAACCGGTTAGTGGAGGCGATATAAACAGAGCCTATTGCTTGCGCATGCATGATGGTAACATGCTTATGATGAAGTTGAACAGCAATAGCGCTTACCCTAACATGTTTGAGCTCGAAAGCCGGGGACTTGACCTCATCCGCAATACGCACACAATAGCTGTACCTAACGTTGTTTTACAGGCCCATTACGCAGACCACAGCTTTTTGCTAATGGAATGGATTGATAGCACAAAGCCATCTGCAAGCACGTCGGCACTTTTAGGTCAGCAGCTCGCAGCCATGCACCGGCATACGGCCGCCCGGTTTGGCTTAGGCCATGACAATTACATGGGATCGCTGCAGCAAAGCAACCGTATGCATAATACCTGGGCAGAGTTTTTCATCAACGAGCGGTTACAGCCAATGGTGCAGACAGCTGTAAATAAACAATTGCTTAGCAATGTGGATGTAAAACAGTTTGATCGGCTTTATAATATCATGAGTAGTCTGTTTGAGGAAGAAGCTCCTGCTCTTATACATGGCGATTTGTGGGGCGGTAACTACCTTATTGCTAACAATGGGATGCCGTTTTTGATCGATCCGGCTGTAAGTTATGGCAATCGTGAGTTTGATATAGCCATGACTACATTATTTGGTGGTTTTGACAAGCCATTTTACGACGCTTATAACGAAGGCTTTCCTTTAGCGCATGCCTGGCAGCAACGGTTGGATCTGTGGAACCTTTATCCACTGCTATTACATTTGAACTTGTTTGGTGGCGGGTATTTGGGACAGGTTAAAAGCTGTCTGCAGAAGTATGTATAATCATAAGTTATTGCTTTAGAAGATTATTACAGGAACTGGTTCGTCTGTTTCTAAAAAGCGAATTAATAACAATTACATCTAATGCCTTGCTCTTCAAAGGAGTGGGAATTACGTACAAAGCCATTTTACGCTTAAGATTCAACCGAATGCTGACGATAGGCAGCTAACTTTCAAAATAGGCTCAACGGTTTCACATCTGGCCCTTTGAACCAGTCGCCCGATTTGTTGTCGGCCTTGTTGATGCTTTTGCTGATCTCTACTTTGAGTAAAGCGCTATTTTCAATTGGTTTCAGTACTTCGGCGCGCTCTGGGTAAGAGAGTTGGGTATTAAGCCATACATCAGCCTCAGCGCGGGTAAGTATTACGGGCATACGGTTGTGCACTTCGCCCACCATTTGATTGGGCTCGCGGGTTATAACTGTGCAGCTGAGCAGGGGAGTATCAAGCCGGGTGTTATAATCCCACAATCCGGCCAGCAGCATCAGGCTGCCATCGGCCATGCTGAAATAGTAAGGTGTTTTTGTGCCGGTACGTTCCCATTCGTAAAAGCCATCAATGGCTATAATGCAATGGCGCTTACCCAAAAGGTGTTTGAAGGCTGGCTTCTGGCCCATGTCTTCGCTCCGGGCGTTATGGGTATGATACTCAGGATAAGCGTTGCACCATGCCGGCACCAGCGGCCAATGGAAATGACGCAACGTGTCAGGTGCCTTATCAACCAAGCCAAATATGTAGGTCCCTTTACATGCAAAGGCGTTCAGGTCACCAGACCGGGCCGGTTCGCCATCTTTAACACCCAGCCGTTTGGCTGTTTCCGTGCTACTTCCAAAATTTATCCTGCCGCACATAATGAACGCTAAATTACGCTAAAAAGGCTTTATACACAATAATGAGGTAACTAAGCACTTCTAATCTTTTTGAATAAATGATGTATCTTGGTTGCCAGATATTAATTTAAAACGCACATGAATACCAGCAACTACGCCTTATACCAATACTGCATACTTAAAGTGAACACCAAGTTATTTAGCAGTAAGATAGAGTTTGAACTGGACTTAGGTGAGGATAGCGCCACACTTGCCACTTACAACGAAGCCATTAACCAAAAACACAGCAGGTGCAAAAGTACAGCCACCTGGTTGATGGGCTTAATTACCTGGCCACCCTTGGTTGGGAAATCGTAAACGTATACTATCGCGAATTTAGTGGCACCACTTACAACAACCCGCAATACTTGCTCAAACGCCTGGTAAGCGATAAAGCTTAAATAAGGTTAGTAAGGCAAGCTCCCCAGCTCGGCTACTATATTTAATTTATGCCACACATCTGCGCCTGATGGCAGATAACCTCATTGATTATTTGAAACACGTAGCATATACTAATTATGGCTGCAAACACGCCTGTAATAAAGCTGATTTCAGCCACAGATGGAAGTATGCCCGGCAGTTACGAACAGCTAGTGCAAGCTAATGTTAAAGCGTTATGCAGTAAGATTAGTCTTCATTAAGAGTTCCGATAAAAAGTTGTAGGTTTTAAACTCGTTAACTGTCGGAACCCAATAAATAACGCTCACCATGTTTTCGTCTATATCACTAACAGTCATTTCCAGGCTGCCTGATTTTAATTTTACAACGTCGCCAATTTTAATATCTGTATTATGCATATAAAGGTTGTTTACTCATATAAACAACTTTGTATGCAAACTGATTGAGTGACTACAATTTTTGTTCTAAAACGTCGATAGGTGGGTAAATATACTGAACAGCTAAAAATTGCTTGATTTTAGGTACTCACCAGATTTTAGTGTCATGAAAAAAGGGGAGATCACTCGCCCCTTTTTAAACCAAATTTTTCAATTTTGCTATATAAATGACTTCGCTGAATGTCTATATCGTCAGCTGTTTTGGAAACGTTCCAGTTGTTCTTTTCCAACTTAAATTTGATATACTCGCGCTCAGCGTAATCCTTATACTCCTGAAAATTCTTAAACTGCTCAAAGTCGGTTTGTGGCGCAGCGGCCGCACCTGCCGTTACACTAACTGGTGCCGATGGATTGGCAAACGCCTTAACATCGCTATCGGTAATCACCTTGTCGCTTAAAATAATCAAGCGCTCAATCATGTTACGCAACTCACGAATGTTACCCGTCCATGGCAAGGCTCTAAGCGCCTCTAAGCCAGCATCACTAATGCGTTTGGTGGGCATACCGTATTCATTGCAAATCTCTTCTAAAAAGCTGGTTGCTAGCAAAGGTATATCATCGCGGCGCTCAATAAGCGGCGGTACGTGTATCAAAATAACGCTTAGGCGGTGGTACAAGTCCATACGGAAGTTACCATCTTCAATTTCTTTAAGCAGGTCCTTGTTGGTTGCCGCTACTACACGTACATCCACCTCAATTTCCTTTTCGCCACCCACGCGTGTAATACGGCTTTCCTGTAAAGCACGCAGAACTTTAGCCTGAGCAGAGTGGCTCATATCACCAATCTCATCCAAAAACAAAGTGCCACCATTGGCTTGTTCAAACTTACCAATACGCTGCTTTACAGCAGAAGTAAATGAACCTTTCTCGTGCCCAAATAACTCACTCTCAATTAGTTCCGAAGGTATCGCGGCGCAGTTCACCTCAATGATAGGGCCATTGCTGCGGTTCGATTTCTCGTGCAACCAGCGGGCCACCAGTTCCTTACCGCTACCATTGGCACCGGTTACCAATACACGGGCCTCAGTAGGGCCAACACGATCTATAGTTTCTTTGATTTTTAAAATAGACTGCGATTCGCCCAGTATAGGACGAACTTTAGACACCTTACGTTTTAATACCTTGGCTTCGGTAACCAAGCTTCCGCGGTCGAGCGCGTTACGTACGGTAATTAAAAGGCGGTTAAGATCTGGCGGTTTAGAAATAAAATCGAAAGCGCCTTTTTTACTGGCTTCTACTGCAGTTTCAACAGTACCGTGGCCGGATATCATGATAAAAGGCAGGTCAGGCTTAATGGCCATACCCTCAGTAAGGACCTCCATACCGTCCATGCGATTCATTTTGATATCGCACAGCACTAAATCATAATCGTTCTTTTGTATTAGCTGAAGTCCGTCAACGCCGTTGTCCACATCTTCAACATGGTAGTCTTCGTATTCTAAAATTTCGCGCAAGGTGTTGCGTATTGCGCGCTCGTCATCAATAATTAAAATTTTAGCCATGTTTTTCAGGAAGTAGTATGTTTTTTCGGCTGCTAATATAGCTATTTGTATAGTAAAACAAACACTTTTTGTAATGTTCGGGAAATAATTAACCCCTCCTGGTTGTACAAGAGGGGTTAAATACAGCAGCAAAACTGTAAGCCGGGTTTTGTGCTGCCTTGCGGCAGTTTCTATCATTAATCTGGACCTGTCATCGCTGACCGGCTCTATCAACCTACCCATCCTGGCGATACTGCTTACGCAACATCCGGAAGCGAGCAACCTCCATAAACCAGGACCTATTTGGTCTTTCAACTCCTGAGGTTTACCGCAAACATAGTTACCTATGCCTGCCGTGAGCTCTTACCTCACGTTTTCACCCTTACCTAACCTAAGCCAGGCGGTATATTTTCTGTGGCACTGGCTGTCGCCCGCTGCGAAGCGCCTTCCCGTTAAGAAGCAGGATGCTCTATGTTGCCCGGACTTTCCTCCGCCCAAACTAAATCAGGCAGCGATAGAACGTTTTGCAGTGCAAAGATACTGCTTTTCGTATGGCCTGCGTTAACAATCATGCAGAAAGTGATCTGGCCCGGTTAGATAATTGTGGTTATCAATCTCAATTACAATTGTTTAAGTCTTTATTTACTTGTTCAATTGAATGGAGCCCCTGATTATTTCCAAATGAATTTTGTACATAAGTAAGTACCTGAGCAATTTCGACCGGGGTAAGGTCAGCAGGCGGCATTTGCCCGTTGTAAGCTTTACTATTGACAAGTATGGGTAGTTTTAAACCGTTTTTGACATAACATGCTAATTTGCTGCGGTTGTTTTTCAGGAACAGCGAATCGGTGAGCGGCGGTATGAGAGCGGCCAAACCTTCGCCTTGCGGACCATGGCAATTCTGACAACGCGTTTTGTACAGTTGTTGACCTGATGTATAGTAGCGCATAAATTCTAGTTTTTGCTCGCTTTGGCAAGAGTATGCCAATACGATGATTGCGCCTAAAAGAACAAAGATAACTTTCAGTTTCATTGTGCTATACTGTTTGAAGTCTCATTTTGAAGTGTTTTAATATCGCCGATTAGCTTTTGCACCTCGTCGGCATTTGTGCCGTCATAAGTACCACGAATGCGTTTTTGCTTATCAACTAATATAAAATACCCCGCATGTACAAAGCCACCCGGGGCATTCTTGTCTTCTTGTACTGCGGTTAAATAGTTTCCGGCCAATTTGTATGTAGCTTCTTTATCTCCTTGCAAAAACCACCAATTGTTACCGGTGATGCCTAGTTTTTCGGCATAGCTTTTTAATACAGGCACGCTATCATGTTTGGGATCGATGCTATGCGATATAATTTTAACATTGCCCGAAGTTTTAAATTCATTGTAAACATTGAGCATGTTGCGGTGCATAACCGGGCAAATAGATGGGCAACTTGTAAAAAAGAAATCGGCTACATAAATACTGCCGTCTAAAGATTTGCGTGTTATTTCTTTGCCATATTGGTTCACAAACTTAAAATCGGGTATGGTTTGGTAAACGGTATCAGTTACCGTTTTTCTGTTCACCGTTTTGGTTATAGGCTCGCGGTTACCGTATATGGGTAGTATAGTATTGCTTTTATTTTGTGTACACGAACTCCAAATCAAAGCAGTGATAAAAGTTAAGTTAATCAATTTCATTTTTTTAAAGTACTTATAAGTTGGTTTGATTGGTTAACGGCTGTAGCTAGCTGGTTATTTATCTTGCTAACTTTCTTTTTTTGGTCGTCCAGGTATTGCATAACTTCCTCGTGAGATTTGCCTGTATTATCGGCATTAAACTGATGCATCCAGTCTTCCATTGCCTTATCTGCGATACTAAGACTGTTAACCACAGGCGTAACTTTGGCGGCTTCGTCTGCGTTGTTTTTAATCAAGCTATCCAACAGCATCTTATTCCTTACAGCCTGCTCATCATGAGCCATGGCTTTGTCATGTATTTCGATTACTTTGCTTAGCGCTTCCTTTTCCTGCTTTTTAGTGTCGGTGCATGCAGTTGCTAATAGTGTTATTGATGCCAATAAGATATATAATTTCATAATGAGGTTCTTTTAATTCTTTTCAACTAAGTCCATTCCACATTGTGGGCAAATGCCTGGCTTATCTGCCTTTACATCTGGGTGCATAGTGCAGGTATAAACAGTTTTGTCTTCGTTATTCGGCGCTATGGTTTTGGTTTGTGATGATTGATTGCACGCAGCTAAAGTAATCATCAGGCAAAGAATGCTTAATTTTTTCATGTTATTTGTTTTTTAAAAAAGCTGCAAAACCAAACAAAGATACAACTAACACACCGGCTGCAGCCAACATGCTAACTATGTCTCGAATGTTTTTGCCAGCCCAAGTCATACCAAAGTATTTGTGTAAAAAGATGAATGAGAAACCTTCGGTACGGTCAATACCGGCAACTTTTGTAGCTAGCTTTGCAGAAGAGGTTTCGATATACCAGTCTTCATTGTGCGGGTAACTTACTTTAACAACCGGCAAGCGTTTGTTAATAAAGCCGTATTCCTCTGTAAATTGCTTAACAGGTTCGGTGTTTAGCAGCAATTTGTGATACTGATGGGATTTGTTGCCAAAGTAACCGGCCAAATACTGTGCAAATTTATTGTCTCCACCATCAAGAATACTACCGTTTACTGCATTTATATACAAATACTCTTTTTTGTTATTGAGTACCTGATAATACGCAAGCCCATTGAATTTTATTATACTTATGCGCTTAATTAAACTATCAGCTATAACCAAATTCAGATTGCTGGCTCCTAAGTCAGACCGATTGATTAGTTGCTCAAAGGGTTTTTGTGCGGCACCCTGGTTTTGTAATTTAACCCATAAATGAAACCCTCCGCTTATTACGAAGCAAAGCATTACAAACGACACGATTAAACCTAGCTGACGGTGGAAGCGGTGTACAAAGCGATTATTGTGCCGTCCGTTTGCTTCTTGTTTTAGTCTGATCTGTTTAAAGCGGTTCCAAAAAAGTCCGTATACAATTATGCCCGAAAGTAAGGACAACAGCATGAACGAGACAATAATTAGCAGTACAACAATGCGGAATGTTTCTCCTGCTAAATCTCCCAAAAATTGCCAGTTGTGAAACTGTTTAAAAATCCATAAAAATGTTTTACGGGTGTTGTTGTTGAACGTTCCCAGGCGGCTTTGGCTGGTTTCTATATAAACGTCCATTCCATCGGCTCTTTTTAAAGAGATTTTCCAAACCGGTAAGAGGCGATTAATAGGTGCATAATTGTCGTCATAGCTTTTTTGCAACACGGTACTTTTAATAGCAGAAACTGAGTCTTGCGTAAAATACCGGGCAAGGTAAATGGCGTATTGTTGATCGCCGTTAGGCAAAATGCTGCCATCGGTAGCAGAATAATAACTGTAAGAACTATCGCGTTTTAGCAATTGATAGTAGGTGCCTTTTGCAAAGTGTACCAAACTAAAGTTCCTGATCTCGACCGCCTGGTTTTTATCCATAATTTGCTGTAAGGAAAGCTTTGGGGCCATTTGTTGCTGGCTGAGTGGCTTAAATACTTCCTGCGGAATAAAAGGCCTAAACCAGTTTGACATGAAAGGGTGGGAAAGGCCACTAACAGTCCAAAATATTATGGGCACCAGGCTTATCAAACCAATAACGCGGTGCCATTTATAAAACTTCCGCTTGGCTGTTTTGGGTTGTAACTGAACTTCCATAATTAATATTTTGAAAATGAATAGCTAATGCCTAACGTGTACGTACGCGGAGGAGCAGCATAATATGTGTCGCCATACTGGTTGCTGGTTACCGAGGTAGCATAAAGTTCATTGGTTATGTTCAGGGCATTGAACCAGATGCCGGCACCTTTCAAGACTTGTTGCTTAAAGTCATATCCCAAACGCAGGTTAGCAACGTTATAGCCATTATAACGCTTGCTATTAGCCGGATTTGTATAATATTGATTTATGTGCTGCCATTCAGTTGCTGCTCGAAAACCATGCAAAAATGCCGGTTTATAAGTAAGCTCGGCGTTTGCAATCCAACTGGGGGCATTGCTCATGCGCTTACCATTGTAAACGGTGACCTGGGTTTGCCCTGTGCCAAAGTTTGTGCTTACCTCGCTATAGTCTTTGTAAGTGTGGTAGGCATTAGTTCCGCTAAAGCGAAGGGCAAGTTGTTGTACAGGCAGGTAGGTAAGTGTATACTCAATACCGCGATGCTGTGTAGCTCCTGCATTTTGATTTTGTGTGGTATTATCCGGAAGCAGCTGGCTAATAATCTCATTTTTGCCTTCCAGGTCATACAAACTCACTTCCGCATATAGCTTATTATTTAGCATGGTGAACCAGCCGCCTACCTCATAATTATTAAAGGTAGCCTGTTTTAAAGGCACTTGCTGCCGCGAGCTGAATAAGTCGCCTGTTTCGGGAGGTTGAAAGCCTAAACTATAGTTGGCGTATAAGCCTTTATGGTTACCTAAATTGTATGTTAAACCAAGTTTAGGCGCTAAAACGTCAAAGTTATTGGTTTGCTGCTGTTTGTATTTGGTATTACTGGGCGGTAATCCATTTTTAAAGTTATAATTCACTCGGTCATAACGTAGCCCCATCACAATGCGTAGCGGCTCAGCCGGTTTAATCTCGTACTGGGCGTAAGCTGCCGTATTGAATAATTTAATGCGGTAATCATCGATATAAGTACCAGTGTTACTGTACCCTGTATAAAAATTATTAGCCACGTCTTTTTGTATACTTAACGCTTGTGCATAAAACGAGCTTGGACTATTATCGAGATACACACCGGCAATTAATCTGGAGTTTAAAAAGTTGAAATTTAAACGGTGCTGTGCAAGTAACCCGTAGCTATTGAAACGTTGGTCGTTAACCTGCCCATTCGAGCTTACATACTGGCCGGTACTACTGCGCACATCAGAAATAAAGTAGCTGGGCAACTGTGCAGTCGAATTATTGCGGAAATATAGCGTTACAAATGTTTGTGCTTTGCTGCTCCAGGCATGATCTAACCTCGCATTGGCTCTTAAAGCTTTAACCCTACGATAAGTAAATTGCTGGTTGCTGCTATAACTACGGTTATAAAATCTGAGGCTATCCAGGCTGCCGGGCGTTTGGGTGTTCAGGTAGTTGTATGATCCTGATACAGTAAGATGGGTTGCCGAAGTAAAATCATAGGTGGTTTTTAAGCTGGCCGAGTACTTGTCAAAGTCTGAATAATCCTGCCAGCTATCGGCTTGGTGGGCAATATAGCCGCCAACATATAAACCAAACTTTCCGCTGGTAAAGCCACCGTCGGCATCAACGCGCCTGTAATGATAGTTATCGCCCTGTAATTGTAAGCGTCCGGCATAACCGGTTGGTGGATTTTGCGTAATAAAATTTACTGCTCCGCCAATTGAGTTGCTACCATATAATGATGATGCTGGACCTTTGATTACCTCAATATCCTTTACACTGTTCATATTTATCTCGTACAAAGCATTGTGGTTAAAAATGCCTGTAGGCCGTATAGGCAGGCCATCTTCCATATAAAGATACAAGGCGTTATAGGTGATAGGTTGCCTGATGGCCATGGTGTGCTGCTCATTACCGAGATTAACCATGTATACGCCGGCAACCTTGTTCAAAAGCTGGTATAAGGCAGTAGCTTTTGTGTCCTGAATTTGCACCGTGTTAATCTTGCTAATCGCAATAGGGGCGTTTTCACGTGCTTGTCCTTCACGGCTGGCCGAAATTATGACCGGCTGCAAATCGACAGCCGAAGGTGATAAGCTCACACTGATCTTGGCATCACCCGGGTTTATTTTCATAATTTGGGTGGTGTAACCCATATAGGTAAAACGCAGCCTCGAAGAAAGAGCAATGTTAAATTCGCCAAAACGATTGGTGATTGTGCTGATATTGCTTTTAGAGCTACTGTCTGCACTACTTACTGTTACGCCAGACAATGGTTCATGTGTTATGGCATCAACTACATTTCCATGCGTACCAGTTTGAGCCGATAGACATAAGGGTATATATAGTAAAAGGTATAATATAATTTTCCGCATAAAGAATAATTAGGCAAAGTGCCTTTAGGTTGTTACTAAATTATTTTACAATGTGTTATGCGATTTTTTGACGATAGAGCATATACCGTAATGTATAGCTTAGTTGTTGCCATTCCGGTTTAAGATTGGGATGCTACTACGTTAACTATTAAGCAACTTTATAACATGCTTATTAGCCTCAAAGCAGAACCAAATTTGTAGTCAATAAAATCTTAAAATAATTAAGCCACTTGCGGAGGGCGAAGGATAGATTGGCTTACCTGTTGTGTTGACATCACCTGGTAATTGCCGGGGATGAGACGCAGTAATTGAGCATAAAATTTAAATGAAAAGCCAGAAGCGAAATACACGTCCTGGTAAAGGCTTTTTTGTGTTTGGTGCTCGGCACTACGTTCTTTTTCTTCGGCCTGTTTAATCTTTTTCATCAGATAACAGCGGCCGTTACAGTTAAGCCAGGGTTTAGCACGATTTTCACAAAGCTTTTCGGCAATGTATTTTTGATTTACTTCAAAGCCTGCGTAAATAAAGAGCCGCGTAAAGTTAGCGGTGATTATTATGCAAATTAAAAGTAAGGCTAAAAACCGTTTAAACATTGGCACAAAATTAACACTTTCCTATTACAACGCTTTAATGTTTATTGTTTTTATGTAAGGTCACTATCGAATATAATTGGTTGCACTAATTCGAACTGAATTTTCTTATCGTATGTAAGTTAGGTAAAAAGTAGTTTTTCAGTGTTGAAGGGCAGGTGAGTCAACCAAAGGCTTAGAATTCACGATTCATACCTCCAAATTAAATTATAAGCTAAACAAAAAACACATAGATAAACCTTACTTTTATGGCCTCTAATTAAGACAATAAAGCAGTATGTTCTCTAAAACCAGCATAGCCCATTTCAATCAACTGGAAACCCCTTTTTATTACTACGATCTTGATTTGCTTCAGCAAACAGTAGCTGCTTGTATCGCAGCTGCACAGCCACACAATTACCACGTGCATTATGCACTGAAAGCCAACTTTAATCCTAAAGTGCTGCAAATTATACAGGCAGCGGGCATGGGTGCCGATTGTGTGAGCGGCAACGAAGTTAAGGAAGCCATAGCGCAGGGTTTTGATAAAAACAAAGTGGTATTCGCGGGTGTAGGCAAGTCCGACCGTGAAATCAACGCGGCGCTGGATGCTGAAATATTTTGCTTTAATGTCGAGTCTGTTCAGGAATTGGAAATCATTAATGAACTGGCGGCAGTTAAAGGCAAAGTTGCCCGTGTAGCTATTCGGATAAATCCTAATGTGGATGCACATACCCATCATTTTATTACCACCGGCTTAGAAGAGAACAAATTTGGCATTAATACCTGGCAACTTGACGATGTGATAACTACCTTGAAAAGCTGCGATAATTTAGATTTCACAGGCATACATTTTCATGTTGGCTCGCAAATAACAAATCTTGATGTTTTCAAAAATCTTTGCGGTAGGGTAAATGAGTTAAGCAATTGGTTTGAGCAGCAGAACATGCCGGTTAAAGTGTTAAATGTAGGCGGTGGTTTAGGGGTAGATTACTATCAGCCCGATAATAACCCAATTGGCGACTTTAACAGCTTTTTCAAAATATATCGCGATCACTTAAAAGTGAAGCCGGGACAGGAAGTGCATTTTGAACTGGGCCGCGCATTGGTGGCACAATCGGCATCGTTGGTATCCCGGGTACTTTATGTAAAAAATGGTCAGAAAAAGAATTTTTTGGTGCTGGATGCAGGTATGACTGAGTTGATACGGCCCATGCTTTACCAGGCTTATCACCACATCGAGAATTTAACGCGATTGCATGGAACCGAAGCAGCAACAGTTAATTATGATGTGGTTGGTCCGATTTGTGAAAGTACTGACAGTTTCAGAACAGATGTTGCTTTGCCCGAATCTAAAAGGGGTGATTTAATCGCTGTTAGAACGGCGGGCGCTTACGGTGAGGTTATGGCTTCGTCGTACAACTTGCGCGACCGGGTGCAAAGTGTATATTCTACTCAGACTGAGCTGCTGGATGTACAACAATAATAACCCGCGCTTAACTTAGCGTTAATGCTTGGCCCGTAACTTCGTATTAATTCGAAACCGGGACACTTATGAAAGCATTACAATTAATTAAATCGCTACTGGTAAGCGTAAAAGAATGGATGGTGTTGCGCAGCTTCAAATCATCCTTTATTCATTAGTGGATAAACGATTTACTGTCAATATCCATTTATTATGAACAATTTGACCCTGATATAGTTCGGGTTATGTAAATGGATATTCATCATACTACCAATTCTTTCAATAAGCATTTATTCGGTCCCAATTTTCATTGGGGAGTTTCTACCGCTGCGTTTCAAACAGAGGGCGCATGGAATGCTAACGGAAAAGGGCCATCTATATGGGACACCTTTACGCAAAAAAAAGGTAAAGTTCACGGAAATCAGAATGCCTTTGTTGCCTGTGATTTTTATAACCGTTATGAGCAGGACATAGACCTGATCAAACAGCTTAATATACCTAATTTTCGCTTCTCTATAGCCTGGTCGCGTATTTTGCCTGATGGAACAGGCATTGTTAACCAAGACGGTATAAACTTTTATAATAAGGTTATTGATTATTGCTTACAACAAGGGGTAGAACCATGGCTTACTCTTTACCACTGGGACTTACCACAAACCCTTGAAAATAGGGGAGGCTGGACCAACAGGGAAAGTATAGAATGGTTTTCGGGCTTTGTGGAGCTGTGTGCCAAGCACTTTGGCGACCGGGTTAAACATTGGATGGTGATGAACGAGCCGGCGGTATTTACAGGTGCCGGTTACTTTTTAGGCTTACATGCACCAGGCCGTACGGGCTTAAAAAACTTTTTACCGGCGGTACACCATGTTACTTTAAGTATAGCAGCTGGTGCGCGTAAATTACGCAGCTTGCTTCCTGATGTGGTAATCGGTAATACATTTTCCTGTTCTCACATTGAACCTTATAGTGCTAAAGCTAATGACGTGGCAGCAGCAAAGCGCGCCGACGTATTAATAAACCGGCTATATATAGAGCCACTTCTTGGCTTAGGGTACCCGATTGCAGATTTGCCGGTACTGCAAAAGCTAGAAAAGTATTTTAAGCCAGGCGACGAAGACGCTTTAGCATTTGATTTCGACTTTATAGGTTTGCAAAACTATACGCGTGAGGTGGTTAAGCATTCGTTCTTTACTCCGTACATCAGCGCTAAATTGGTTGAAGCTAAAACACGCAATGTGCCTTTAACGGAAATGGGGTGGGAGGTTTACCCACAGGCCATGTATGAGATTTTAAAAAAGTTTAGCGCTTATCCGCAAATTAAACGCATACTTATTACCGAAAATGGTGCGGCATTCAAAGACACCTTACAGGATACACGTTTAAACGATATTTTGCGTATCCAATATATACAAGATAATTTACAACAGTTACTGAGAGCAAAACAGGAGGGATGCCCAGTAGATGGTTACTTTATATGGACACTCACAGATAATTTTGAGTGGGCTGAGGGCTACCGCCCGAGATTTGGTTTGGTGCATATTGATTTCGAAACCCAACAACGCACCATAAAAAATTCTGGATATTGGTATAGGAATTTCCTCAAGTAAGTGCAATTTAGCTTTGCGCAGCAACTGGCGTCGCTGTCCGGGCTACCTGCTTCAATTTAACGTAAAACGTGGTGCCGTCCTGCGCATTGCTGTCAAACCAAATTTCGCCGTTGTGTAATTCTACAATTTGCCGGCAGATGGACAAGCCCAAGCCGAATGATTTTTCGCCAAGGGTGCCTGGCCGTTTGGCTTCCGTAAACATATGAAAGACAACGTTTTTCATGTCATCCGGAATACCAATACCATGATCATTCACTAAAATCTCGATATCATCTTCAATCTTAATAACCTTAACTTTAATTTTACTTCCTACCGGACTAAACTTTATAGCGTTGACTATAAGGTTACTAACAACCCTCCATATTTTTTCCCGGCTAATGAGTATTTCTTCAGATTCATCAAGTGCCTCCAATAAAATTTGCTGATTTTTTTCGGCTGCTTTAAATTTTAATAATTCAACGCTGTTATAAAGCAGATCGTTAATATCTACCCACTGTTTTTCTAACGCCCCGTTACTGTTATTAGTTGCTTCAAGTATCTCGTTAATGAGTTCAAGGCTATTATAGGCAGTATCTTTAACCAAACGTAAATAACCTCGTTGTTCGGCAGAGCAGTTGTCGTCTTCAATAACCGAGGTGGTAAGTGAGGCAATACCACCTATGGGATTGCGCAGGTCATGCACAACGGTGCGTAATATGCGGTCTTTTTCCTGGTTGCTCAATTCAAGCCCTGCTAGTGCTTTTTGTAAATCTTCGTTCTTGGCGTTAATTTGCAGATTAAGCTCGCTCATTGTACTAAGCAATCTTTTAGACTTTTTCCAATTTGCGTAAAGAAGCATCAATATAGTGATAGCCATAACAAAAACCACAAGAGCAACAATTAAGTAGATACTCTTTAGCTCGTTGGTCCTTTTTAGCTCATTCACTTCATAGGCACCTTCAAAACGTTTCAACTCCTCGGTAACGTCTGTTGCTTTTAGCGTAAACGTTTTTTTAAAAACGGCTGCCTGTGATGCATTAAATTGTTTATAATACTTAACCGAATTAGCATACTGGCCTTTATGCTCGTAATAAGAAGCCATTAAACTATTCCAGTCGGTAACTGCTTCATCGTTATGCGCGGCGAGCAAGTTAGTTTGAACCAATTTTAGCACTAGAAACATAGAATCTATCTGATTCTGCTTTTCGTATAATTTAACCAGCTTCAGCTGCGATAAAAGTGCGTCGTTATTATCAAATCCTTCTTGGCTGTTAATAGAAATGCTTTTTTTAAGTAAAGCCTTTGCCTTATTAAGGTGATTAGTGTTGATGTAAACGGATGCCTGATTGCCATATATAACGCCGCGTGCAGCCTGCAACAATTTGTTGGCAACAGCATATTTTTTTGGCACATTATTTAAGAAAATTAAGGCTTTGTCAAAGTAAAACAATGCGCTGTCAGGCTCGTCAATCTTGTTGAAACTAATGCCAACATTATTAAGTAATTCCTGCCGGCGATAAAATGAACGAAAGGTCAGGTCGCAAGTCATGGTTTCATTAAAACTCGTCCGGAAAGATTGCGCTGCGAGCCGGTACCGTTCCTGCTTATAGAGTATCATACCCATATGGTAGCTGTAATCGCTTAGCATACAGTTGTGTAGTTTGCTGCTTTTGTTGGCTGCCAGCTTGCCTTGAAAATAATTTAAGTAAGCCTCATTATATTTATTCTGTCTGAACAAAACATCACCTCTAAAAAAGCGAGCCTTGCCATACAGCGCAAGCTTGTTCTCCTGGTCGGTAGTAATTTGCGATAGCTTTAATAACTCGTCGGCATAACGCAAAGCCTTGTTATTGTCTCCTTTAATATGTAGATAATAGTTGTAATGAATTGTCAAGAAGTCGGCCCGCTGATTGACAGATAAACTGGAAAGATCAATTATGGCAGAATCGAGGTAAAATACCGCTCGTGCTTGTTTCCCCGAATCGTAAAGCTTATTTGCAGAATCGATTACTACAGAAAAAGAAGCTTGCTTTGCTGATGAATGGCGTTGCTTGCAACCTGAAACGCCCCCAATTAAGGCTATAGCACACACCCAATACCAGAATATCTTATTACAAGGAGTGTGTATACGATACCATAATAGTTGCATTAGTGATCAGCTGGGTTTATTACAATAATAAACTTATTCATCTATAAGTAATTAGAATTTTTTAATATTATTTTATTTAAATGGTAGCCTGAAATAATTTGAGATACCTTTGTTTACCAAGTTAACCACCTCATGATAAAAGTTGGATTGCACGAAGCCGAGTTTTTTGCCCGGCACGGATATTATAAAGAAGAACAAATCTTAGGGAATTATTTTGTTGTAAACATTGAAGCCAGTTTTCATCCCGTGGCTCAAAATATAGAAGATGAGCTTGTGAAAACGCTCAATTATGAGCAGTTATACGAAATAACAACACGCCAAATGAAATTGACAAGGCAGCTGCTTGAAAGTGTAGCTCAAGGCATAGCCGATGATATAATGCAGCAATTTCCATATATACAAAAACTGGATGTGCAGGTAAAAAAACGCAATCCCCCCTTAAAGGGCAGCGTTGGTTCTTCAAGCGTTACAATATCTGTCTGATCAAATTAATTTGTGTTGGTAATAAGCCCTGGCTCGTCATACTCTATCATGCGCTGCCGTTCGCGCTGTGGAATAGGTACCGATTTGTAGTTAGTATAATCGTAACTAATGCAAACCGATTTACCGGTTGTACAAATTTCTTCCTCACCATTGGGCCCAATTTTAACCACTACATAAATTACATCAAAACTGCTGTTGCCTATACGTGAGGTACGAAGGTAACAAGCAATTTGATCGTCAACTTTTATAGGCTTCAGGTAATTGATCTCCGAACGGCCTAATATTACACCATAACTCGACCAATCCCAGTCAACAACTTCTTTCCAATAACTCAATCGGGCTATTTCAAAATAGCTAAGGTAGATGGTGTTGCTAACATTTCCGTAGGCGTCGATATCTGAAAAACGTATGGGGATAACTGTTCGATATTTATAATTAGCTAAGTCTTCGGTCATTATGCGTCAAATTGTCTGTATAATATTGTTTTCAATGACATTATGTCTTTAAAAACGCGAATTTTTGCGTTGGTATAACGCTTGTATAGTATGTAGCAACGAAAATAATTAAAAAACGAATTTTTGGAGGATATAAAAATGACTTTAGTAAAATTTAACAACGGACCAAGAAGAAATCAAGTAGCCCCACGCTTTATTGATGTGTTTGACTCATTGTTTAACGATCAGTATTTTTCATCAGCTACAGTAAGTAAAGTGCCTTCTGTAAATATCATTGAATCAGAAACAGGCTTTGATATTGAATTGGCTGTACCCGGTTTGAAAAAAGAGGATATCAAAATTAACGTGGAAAAAAATCTTTTGACCGTAGCTGCTGAGGCTAAAAAGGAAGAAAGCGCTCCAGTTAAAAATTATACAAAAAAAGAATTTAGCTATGCTTCATTCAGCCGTTCATTCACTTTACCTGAAAGTGTAGATCAGTCTAACATTGAAGCACAATATATTGACGGCGTACTTAAGTTGACCGTAGCTAAAAAAGAAGAAGCCAAATTACAAGCTCGCGAAATAGCAGTTAAGTAATTTGAACCATTTGTTTTCATAAGTTAAGTGTTGGTTTGGTTTGATAAGGCCGTCATGTTTAAAAGCATGGCGGCCTTTCTCTTTTAATTACGCATGTTAATGTATTGCAGGGGCTGGCCAAAGTCTTCGGTGCGGCAAAGGCTAATAACCGATTGCAAATCATCTATCTTTTTTGCTTGTACACGTACTTGGTCGTCCATAATAGACGCCTGTACTTTTAAACCGCTATCTTTAATTTTCTTCACGATTTTTTTGGCAACTTCTTTATCTATTCCTTCCTTAATACTTATTTCTTTGCGTATCATGTTACCCGAAGCATATTCTTCTTTTCCAAAATCAAGCGCTTTAGGGTCGAGCTGTTGCTTTACCATACGGCTGATAATAGAATCCTGAATAGCCTTTAGCCGCATATCGTTCTCCGTTACTATGGTTAGATGATTCGTTTTCTTATCCAGTTCAACAGTGCTTTTTGAATCATTAAAATCAAACCGGTTCAAAATTTCTTTCTTAGCGTTATTGATGGCATTATCTAAGGTTTGCGCATCTATTTTACTTACAATATCAAAAGAGGGCATAGGTATATGTTTAGTTTTACAAGCAAATGTAGGTGTTGTGCAAAGCAATTAGCGAAAACACATTAAAAATATTGAAGTTAATATTAACTTAACATCTAAATAAGCAGTTTTGCATACACACATGCGTTGCCTGGCAATGTCTATTTATGGCGCACAAAAACATTCCTTTAATTAATCGCGAGATAAGCTGGTTGTATTTTAACGACCGGGTTTTGCAAGAGGCGGCCGATATAACGGTTCCGCTTATAGACCGAGTAAAGTTTTTGGCAATCTTTTCATCAAACCTTGATGAGTTTTACCGGGTACGTGTAGCTACTTTAACCCGCTTATCTAACCTTAATGAAAAGTCAAAAGCATTATTGGGCTACAATCCCAAAAAGGTGCTTAATCAAATCAAAACGCTGGTTGTAAAACAGGAAAAAAAATTTAATAATCTGTACGACAATATCATTGTAAAGCAGCTGGCCGAAGAAAAAATATTCATCCTTAACGAAAAGCAGCTGAACGTGTCACGGGGTGCGTTTGTGAAAAAATATTTTCGCGAGCGGTTACTGTCAACGCTGGTACCTATAATGCTGGATGAAGACAAGCCGATGCCAGAGTTGCATGACCGGGCTATTTATTTTTTTGTTAAGTTAACCAAAGGCAAAAAAACACGTTTAGCACTAATTGAGTTGCCTGGTAACTTATCGCGCTTTTTGATATTGCCCGAAACCAATAATTTAAAATTTATAATCCTGATAGACGATATTATACGCTATAGCCTGGAGGACATATTCTTCATATTTGAGTATGATAGCATGGAGGCTTACTCCATTCAGCTAACTCGTGATGCTGAGCTGGACCTGGATAAGGAGGTAAGCGGTAAGTTTATAGATGCGCTGGCCAAAAGCTTGCAAAAACGCCGGAATGGTAAGCCCATGAGGCTATTGTATGATGCTGACATGCAGGATGATATGGTAGCTTACTTAAAACATAGGTTAGGATTAGGTATAGAGAATATGATACCGGGCAACCGATACCATAACTTTAAGGATTTTATTAATTTTCCGAACGTTGGCGGCGCGGAATTAGAATACAAGCGCACCAAATCTTTACCGGTTGATGGTTTGTCTTTCGGCAAAAGCTTAATCAATTTTATTGCAGCGAAGGATTATCTGATCAGCACACCATATCAGTCTTTTGATTATGTTATTCATTTTTTACGCGAGGCGGCTATAGACCCTAAAGTGATCGAAATTAACATTTCGGTGTACCGCCTGGCCAGCGACTCGCGGGTTATGCATGCCCTAATTAATGCGGTACAAAATGGTAAGAAAGTAAATTGCCTGATAGAGTTGCGTGCCCGTTTCGATGAACAGAATAACATTCAATGGACGCGCCGGCTCGAAGAGGAGGGCATAAATGTTATACACGGCATACCCGGTTACAAAGTACATGCTAAAATTTGCATGATAACCCGCATGGAAAAGGGTAAACCAGCCTATTACGCTTGCTTATCAACGGGCAACTATAATGAGAAAACAGCACAAATTTATGCCGATCACACCTTACTAACCGCTAACAAAAAATTAACTGGCGATTTAGTTCAAGTGTTTAGAGCCATCAATAAAGGAACGTTACCAAAAGGCTTAAGTCATCTGATTGTGTCACCTGTTGATTCGCGTCCTGAAATATATAAACTAATAGATACAGAAATTAAAAATGCCAAAGCCGGCAAACCCGCCTATATGGTTTTAAAGATGAACAGCCTGGCCGACGAGCAGTTAATTGCCAAACTGTATGAAGCCAGTAATGCTAACGTTAAAATTCAGTTAATTATACGAGGAATGTGTTGCTTAGTACCCGGTGTTGAAGGCTTTAGTAAAAACATCAAAGTAGTCAGCATTGTTGACAAGTACTTGGAGCATGCCAGGGTACATATATTTGCTAACGGCGGTAAAGAGCTTATTTACCTAACTTCGGCAGATTTTATGAGTCGTAACATTGATAACCGCGTCGAAGTTGGCTTTCCAATTTATGATCTCGACTTGCAGAAGCAAATAAGAGATATTATCAATTTACAATTGCAGGATAACACTAAATCGCGCGAAATAAATAAGACCAATACTAACAAATACCACCGTACCCGCACCGATATACATCACCGGGCACAGGTAGAAATATATGATTATCTTAAACAATTAAATAACCTAACAAATTGAGATACGCCGCAATAGATACTGGTTCAAACGCAGTACGACTGCTAATAGCCGACACAACCGACAATGATGGCAACGTTACATTTAAAAAGAACACGCTGATCAGGGTGCCTTTACGGCTGGGCGACGACGCTTTTTTGCAGCAGCATATATCAGACAAGAAAGCTGATGACCTGGTAAAAACGATGACTGCATTTAAAAATCTGATGGACGTATATAAGGTGAACGATTACATGGCTTGTGCAACATCGGCCATGCGCGAAGCCAGGAACGGTCCAGAAATAATTACAAGAATTAAAGAGGAAGCCAATCTTGATTTGGAAATTATTCATGGCGAACGTGAGGCCAGCATAATCTATGCAAGCCATACCGGTATAGACTTGGATGAGAGCAAGACGTACCTTTACATCGACGTGGGCGGCGGCAGCACTGAGTTGTCGTTATTTGCGGAGGGTGAGTTGATTGCTTCTCAGTCATTTAATATTGGCACCATACGTATACTGGATAACCAGGATAAAGATGAAACCTGGAAAGAGATGCAGGATTTTGTACGGCTGCACACCAAACATTTCAAAATTGTTTATGGTGTAGGCACGGGCGGAAACATCAATAAGCTGTTTAAGCTAAGTGAGGAGAAGGATGGTGAACCCATGAGTTATGCCAAACTGAAATCACTGTACAGTTTCCTGTCATCTTACTCTCTTAAGGATCGCATCAATGTACTAAAGTTAAACCAGGATAGGGCAGACGTAATCATCCCAGCATGTGAGATTTATACCACTGTAATGAAGTGGGCCAACATCAAACAAATCTATGTTCCTACGGTTGGAATGGCTGACGGAATTATCCAAACTTTGATCGAAAAAAATTTACCGAAATAATTTAAATTTATTTTAATAATTAAAAAACCTTTGCTACTTTTGTAATGCCCTCTCAAGGGCATGTTTTTCATAGGTAGATGTAGGGTCGAGTACGAGTTATTCGACCCTTTTTTATGCCCTCAACTTTCGTAGCTTTGTCTTGTTACGATATATCATGAAGAAGAAAATTGTAGTTGCTATTACCGGGGCCAGTGGGGCTATTTATGCTAAACTTTTGCTGGAGCAATTACAGGGCCTGCACGAGCAAATTGCTGACGTATCTATTGTAATGTCTACCAACGCTAAGCAAGTTTGGGAATTCGAATTGAATAATACCGATTACCAAAAGACGCCTTTCAAATTTTATGACAAGCACGATTTTATGGCGCCGTTCGCATCCGGCTCTGCGCGGTACGATACGATGGTAATCATCCCATGTTCAATGGGTACTTTGGGCCGAATTGCTGCTGGCGTATCTGACGACTTGGTTACGCGAGCCGCCGACGTAATTTTAAAAGAGCGCCGTAAATTAATCTTGGTAGCCCGCGATACGCCGTTAAATTTAATTCACTTACGTAACATGACCACAGTGACTGAGGCGGGTGGTATCATTTGCCCGGCAATTCCTTCATTTTACAGCAAACCCCAAACAATTGAAGACGTTGCTATGACCGTAGTAAATCGGGTAGTTGATTTGATAGGCTTAGATCATAGCAGCTACCGCTGGAGTGAACAGCAATAAATTAAGAAAGCTTAGTGGCTTTAAACGTTCTTTGCTATATCGTTTCCTGGCTTGAGGAAAAGAACAAAAAGGGTGTATTGGAAAAAGAGATTTTCAATTACTCATTAAAGCCATAATACGGTCATTTAGGCTAAGTAGTGGCGCCACCTTTGGCCTAACTGTTTTTTGCTAATCACATAAAATTGTATCTTTGCAGCTTGATAATGAACAAGAAAGTTGCTTTTTATACCTTAGGCTGTAAGCTAAATTACTCCGAAACGTCAACCTTAGGCAGGCTGCTTAATAGCGCCGGCTTTGATACTGTTGAGTTTACGGATAAGCCAGACGTTTTTGTAATTAACACCTGCTCAGTAACTGAAAATGCCGATAAGAAGTGCAAGAAGATAGTTAAAGAAGCACTTAAAATTTCGCCTAACGCTTACGTAACTATTGTAGGTTGTTATGCGCAACTTAAGCCACAGGAGATTGCCGAAATTCCTGGCGTTGATCTGGTATTGGGTGCTGCCGAAAAGTTTCAATTGGTTGATCATATCAGCGACCTAACTAAACAAGGCAAGGCCGCAGTTTATAATCAGCCAGTATCTGAAGCGAATCAGTTTATTTCCTCTTACTCATTTGGCGATCGTACTCGCACCTTCCTTAAAGTGCAGGACGGATGTGATTACTCTTGTACATTTTGTACTATACCTATGGCCCGCGGAGCGAGCCGTAGCGACACTATTGAAAGCGCTGTTAACCAAGCCGTAGAGATTGCAGCTTCGGGCGTTAAAGAAATTGTGTTGACCGGTGTTAACCTGGGCGATTTCGGTATTCGAAACGGGCAGCGCGAGGATAAATTCTTTGACCTGGTTAAGGCATTAGATGAGGTTGAAGGCATAGACCGAATTCGCATTTCATCAATAGAACCTAACCTGTTAACCGATGAAATTATTCAGTTTGTGGCTACCTCCAAACGCTTTGTACCACATTTTCATATTCCGCTACAGTCAGGCTCAAACAAAATACTGGGCCTGATGCGTCGTCGTTATCGCCGTGAGCTTTATGTTGATAGAGTAGCTAAAATTAAGGAATTGATGCCTAACTGTTGCATCGGAGTAGATGTTATTGTTGGTTTCCCGGGCGAAACTCGCGAAGATTTTGTAGATACTTATAACTTTCTGAACAGCCTGGACATCTCTTACCTGCACGTGTTTACATACTCGGAACGTGAGAATACATTGGCGGCAGAAATGCCGGGCACTGTTCCAGGTTCGACCCGTGCCGACAGGAGCAAAATGTTGCATATTCTATCTGAAAAGAAACGCCGTGCTTTTTATGATTCACAACTCGGCATAACCGATGAAGTTTTATTTGAGGGCGACAACAAGGATGGCTTTATGCATGGCTTTACACGTAACTATGTAAAGGTTAAAGCTAAGTTTGATCCTGTATTGGTGAATGAGTTAAAGACGGTGAAGCTTACAGCGATCAGTGCAGACGGTGATGTCGAAATTACCGAAAGCGAAGAAATATTTGTGCATTAAGCTTATATTCGCTGCAAATTACCACCTGATGTTTCCAACCCTGTCCGATCTTCTGCAGTACCTAACCGGATTAAATATACCGCCATTACCTATACAAACTTTTGGTTTTTTTGTGGCCTTGGCTTTTATGGCTGCTTACTGGGCTTTTGCGCAGGAGTTTAAACGTAAAGAAAAGCTGGGTTACGTTCATTCATTTCAGCAGACGGTAACCGTTGGTCAGCCAGCATCTATTACTGAATTAATCACCAATGCCGTTTTTGGATTTATAGTAGGTTATAAAATAGTCGATATAGCCCTGAATTATCACACGATGATAGAAGACCCTCAAAGTTTTCTACTATCGACACGTGGTAACTGGATAGGTGGCATAATTGGCGCTGCGGCTATTGCATATTGGGCATATTATGAAAAAAAGAAAGAGCAGTTAGCTGAACCCGTTACCCAACAAGTAACCGTACACCCACATGACCTGATGGGCACCATTTTAGTATGGGCAGCCATATTTGGATTTGCAGGTGCTAAAATATTTAACGCACTTGAAAACTGGGGTGAATTTATGCAAGACCCGGTTGGTATGCTCATCGGCTTTAGTGGTTTAACCTTTTATGGCGGCCTTATTTGTGGTGGAGCCGCCGTGTTATATATTGCCAATAAACATGGGATAAAACCGCTAACCATGCTCGACATTGGTGGACCTGGTATGATGCTGGCTTATGCAGTTGGTCGGATAGGATGCCAAATGGCCGGAGACGGTGATTGGGGCATACCTAACTTAGCTGCAAAACCTAACTGGCTAAGCTGGGCTCCCGACTGGATGTGGTCGTTCAAATATCCGCACAATGTGAGCATGGCCGATCATGATAACCCTATAGCGAACTGCGTTGGCAAGTTCTGTTACGAATTAAAGTTGCCGGTATATCCTACGCCTTTTTATGAATGTGTAGTTTGCTTATTGCTGTTCCTGTTTCTATGGAGCATTCGCAACCACATCAAAACGCCAGGTATAATGTTCGGTATTTATTTAATTCTGAACGGCGTAGAACGATTTTTTATAGAGTTGATCCGCGTGAATACCAAATATCACGTGGCAGGTATACCTTTTACTCAAGCCGAACTTATCTCGCTCCTTCTGGTATTAACTGGTGTGGTGATGATTGTTACCGCTCAAAAAAGAAGAACCGCATTAGAGCACCGGGGTACTAATGGCTAATGAAACCTGGCAACGGCTTACTGCAAATAAGTTTACCCGCTTTTTATTTTCGGCAGGTTCAGGTTTTCTGGTTGATATAATTGCTTTTTATTTATTCGACAATCTCGTATTTACGCAAAAGCGCTATTTAATATTAGGGCACCAAACTGGTAATCATGCCTTATCGTTAATCATATCGTTTACCTTAGGGGTAATGGTTAACTTTCTAATCACCCGTTATCTTGTTTTTTCCGAATCTAAACTGCCCTTTGCTAAACAGTTTTCCCGGTTCTTAATGGTAGCCTTTGTTGGTTATTTTGCCAACCTTGAGGTACTCAAACTGCTTATTAAGTATTTATATCTCTCGCCTTCTGCAGCTCGTATAACGGCAGCGCTCAGTTTATTTTTTGCCAGTTTTTTTATTCATAAAATCTTTTCCTTTAATCTTTCGTTACGTAATCATGCTCGAACAAATCACTAAACAAGTAACAGAGGTAGCCCGCGAAGCAGGCGATTTTATACGTGAGGAACGTAAAAATTTCAGTGCAGACCGAATTGAATTTAAGGGCCTTAATGATCTGGTTTCTTACGTTGATAAGACAGCCGAACAAAAGATCGTGGCGTCTTTGGAAAAGATTCTGCCTGAGGCCGGATTTATTACGGAAGAAAAGACAACGACAAAAATAGGAGAGCGCTACAACTGGATTATAGATCCATTGGATGGCACAACGAACTTCATACATGGCGTTCCTGTGTTTTCCGTAAGTATTGCACTACAGGAGTATGATAAGCTGGTTTCAGGTGTTGTTTACGAAGTGAACCTGGATGAATGCTTTTATGCGAGTATTGATACGCCGGCCTATTTAAATGGCGCCGAAATTAAGGTAAGCAACGCGCCTTCTATTTCAAGCAGTTTGTTAGCTACAGGTTTTCCGTATTATGATTTTACCAAGCAGCAGCAATATATAAACCTCTTTACCGAATTAATGAAAAGTTGCCACGGCTTGCGCAGGATGGGGTCGGCAGCAGTTGATTTGGCTTATACGGCTTGCGGAAGATTTGAGGCTTTTTATGAGTACAATTTAAACCCTTGGGATGTAGCTGCAGGGGTATTGATAGTAAGACAGGCCGGAGGAGATGTGGTTAATTTTAGCGGAGGTGACGAGGTAATAAACACCCGCGAATTACTGGCCACCAATGGAAAAATAACGAAGGAGATGCTGGAAGTGATAAGTCAGCACTTTAAATAAAACGTAAATGCGAGATATGAAGCAATCTAGCCGCTAATCAATAATAGCCTGCGTCTAACTTCATATCTCGCAATTACGAGTTTATTATTCGATGGGTTCGGGTAATTTAAGACATACCCGAAACACGGATTTGTTACAAAGCTTCCGACACTACTTCCTGAACTTCAGGAACCATGCGTTTCAATAAGTTCTCAATACCCGATTTTAATGTAAGGGTTGATGATGGGCAACCACTGCACGAGCCACGCAACTCAACAGTTACAACACCTTCGTTAAATGATTTGTAACTGATAGCACCACCGTCTTGCTCAACTGCAGGGCGTACATAGTCATGCAATATCTGCTGTATCTTTATTTCAGCATCCGTGCCCTCAAAGTTTACCTCTTCTTGTTCTGCCTCCTGAACTTTTAATTCAGCTTCAACAGCGCCTTTTACAAATTCCTTTAGTATGGGTTCGATATCGTCCCAGTCTGTACCTTCTGTTTTGGTTACCGTAACAAAGTTGCTTGCAAAAAACACACCGTTCACAAACGAAAATTTATATAGTTCTTTAGCGAATGGTGATTTTTCGGCACTTTCCTTAGTTGGATAATCTACACTGCCGTTAATCAGCAGTTTATTTACTATGAATTTCATAGTTGCCGGGTTAGGCGTAGATTCGGTATATACGTTGATATTCATGGGTATACAATTTTAATTAGAACAAATTTAAACAGCTTTTTGATTTAACAATGCACCACTACCGGTTTTGACCTCAACATGACTTATACGCCTGTGTAATTAGAAGGGGTAATTTGCTTCAGTTCAGCCTTTACATCATCCGCTACTGCTAAGCCATCCACAAAGGTAGCTATACTAGCTGCGTTAATTTGTTGATTAGTCCGGGTAAGGTCTTTCAAAGCCTCGTACGGGTTGGGGAAGTTCTCACGGCGCAAAATAGTTTGGATAGCCTCTGCCACTACAGCCCAGTTGTCCTCCAGGTCTTGCTTGATGGCTACTTCGTTCAAAAGTAATTTATTTAAGCCGCGTATTGTAGATTTGATTGCAATAAGCGAATGTGCTACAGGCACGCCAACGTTACGAAGCACGGTTGAATCTGTTAAATCGCGTTGTAACCTCGATACCGGTAATTTAGCTGCCAGGTGTTCATAAAGTGCATTGGCCAAACCTACATTGCCTTCGGAGTTTTCAAAGTCGATTGGGTTTACTTTGTGCGGCATAGCCGACGAACCCACCTCTCCGGCTTTGATTTTCTGCTTAAAGTAATTCATGGATATGTAGCTCCACATGTCGCGGTCCAGATCCATAATGATATTGTTAATGCGCTTTAATGAGTCGCATTGCGCCGCAAAGTTATCGTAGTGTTCTATCTGCGTAGTGTATTGTGAGCGCTTTAACCCTAAAATGTTATTTACAAAATGATTTCCAAAATCGGTCCAGTTAATAGCAGGATAGGCCACATGGTGCGCATTAAAATTACCGGTAGCACCACCAAACTTTGCAGAAAAAGGTACAGCCTTAGCCAATGTCAATTGGTTCTCTATGCGCTCAACAAAAACTTCAATTTCCTTACCTAGGCGGGTAGGTGATGCCGGCTGTCCGTGTGTATGGGCCAGCATAGGTACGGCTTTCCAGTCTTGCGCGTATTTTTTTAAAACAGCAAGCAAATCTTCTATAGCCGGATAGTAAACCTCATGCAAGGCTTGTTTAAAAGAATAGGGTATGGCTGTGTTATTAATATCTTGCGAGGTTAAGCCAAAGTGAATAAACTCTTTGTAGTCCTGCAGGTTTAAGGTATCAAATTTTTGTTTGATGAAATACTCAACCGCTTTAACGTCGTGATTAGTAGTGCTTTCGATAATCTTAATAGCTTCAGCATCACTTTCAGAAAATTGCTGATAAATTACTCTTAGGCTATCAAATATGCTTTTATCAAAGCCTTTCAATTGCGGCAAAGGATGTTCGCATAAAGCAATAAAGTATTCAATTTCTACATAAACCCGGTATTTTATCAGAGCATATTCAGAAAAATAAGGTGCCAGTGTTGCGGTTGCGTTATGATAGCGGCCATCAACAGGTGATATGGCCATAAGCGGAGTAAGCGACATACTAGAAAAAGTTTTCGCAAAGGTAACAAAGTAGCCGGAATGTGCTTACTGCAAAAACGCAAGACTGCATCAATTAACAGGCACCCATAAGTAAACCTACCGGCAAAAGCGCAAGGAACAGTTATACTCTTATACTGATTCGTATAAAATTGGGCAATGATAGTCAAACACTATTCGTGCTTTTTATGTACTTTGTATAACTAATAATTAAATGTAGCTATGAGATTCAAAATAACTAACCCGTTTTGGCAAGCAGTGGGCTTGGGTACTATAGCCGGTTTCCGTTCCATGTCGGCACCGGCGTTAACCAGTCATATACTAAGTCACCACCAGTCTAAAGCGTTAGCCAATTCTTCCTTAAGTTTAATGCAATCTAACAAAGTGGCTACTGCTTTTAAGCTTCTGGCCGTAACAGAATTTATTGGCGATAAGCTACCCAATGCTCCTGATCGTATCAAACTGCCGGTAATATCGGCCAGGTTTTTAGCTGGTGCACTTGCCGGCGCAAGTGTTTATAAAGCACGAGGCGGCCAGGCTTACGTGGGCGCTTTGTTAGGAGGCAGCGCGGCCATACTATCAACATTTGGTAGTTTCTATTTACGCAAAGCAACTGTAAAAGGCACTAAGATTATGGATCCTATCATTGGCGGTATTGAGGATGCACTGGTAATTGGTGCGAGTGCAGGCTTGGCAAAAGCAGCTTAATATTTTGTAAAACTGCACAATATGTAAGTGCATAAACAGTTATATAATTACTTACGATATTTGCATAAGTAACCAGATTAGTTTTTATGCAACAAAAAGACTTCTTTAAATAGAGGTGATTGTTTTAGAGTGATTGAAGCAGGCCGGGAAATTAAGCTTTCCGGCTTGTTTTTTTATAACGAGACCAAGGTTTTCATCGCAATATTACCCGCAAGCAATTTATGGATGGGGCATGCTTCAGCAACTTGCAATAATCTTTCAACCTGTTTAGCTATGAGATCACCTTTAAAACTAAGGCTGGTTTCGATCAAATGGCCATCGTTCACTGCATAAATCTCCAACTCAGCCTTAATTTCGTCTACTACCCACATTTTTCTTTCGATATACATTCGTAGCGTAATAATAGTGCAGCTGCCTAAGCTTGACAGTAACAAGCCATAAGGCCCCATGCCTGTGTCACTTCCATTCAATTCTGCGGGTTCATCAACTATAATGGAATGATTACCGCTATTGGCTATCGTTTGATATTGTGAGCGCCCAATAGTAGTTGTAGCTTTGGCAACTAATCTTTTTTCAGTATTCATAAGCAATAAAGGTACAGCTTTACGGCTATACCTTTACATGAGTGTGGAACAACAGGTGCCACGAATAAAATAACTTAATGATTAATAGAAATCATAACAACGTGTTGATCCCATAAATTTTGGTGAGCCGGTACGAGACGGTAAGGTGGTTTCATATCCTAAGCTGCCCTCCGTTGTTCCGCTGGTGTTGCTGTAATTTAACTTGGAGGTAGGTGCATCGTGGCTGATACCGAAACGCATTTTTTCGCCACCATCCTTGTTTATAAAAAGATCGAAGATGAAAGACACCACAAATGAACTTGGACCGGTTTGTCCTCCGCTGCGGTACCATAAACCCGCATTTACGCTACGGCGTTTGTATTGCATACCGGCACTTAATGAGGTTGATGATGCTTGCTTGTACATAACCACCGAAGGTATTACATATGACTTCTCATCCTCGTCGTAGTTATCGTATGGATTAAGATCCCAACGGTAGCTTAAGTGACCGGTTGCGCGCATTGGTAACTTTGCTGAAGCTCCGGTAAACGATTGATCGGGACGGTTAATGTGTTGCAATGCGCCGCCAGCCATAAAATTGCCCATTACGAGGTTGATGCCGGCGCCGGCGTCAAAGTAAAATTTGTTATTCAACTGCCCTAAATCAGCTGCTGATTGTGATCCGGGAATGTAACCCAGGCGAGGATCGATCTGGTCACCAAAAACAAGCTTGCTGCGATCAATGGTACGGTTACCAATACCCGCTTGTAAGCCAAACGATAAAACAAAATCGTCAGAACCCACACTGTATGAATAGATGCCGGCCAGGTTGTTTCGTAAATAATAAGCGGTACCCTCATTAGCACGTGTAAACATTAAACCAACGCCGCCACCAAATTTGGGTATGTTCAGGTCTACTGATGCGGTTAAGTAACTAAGTGCACCAGGGAGGGAAGACCACTGGTTACGATAAATCATATTAACGCGTAAATCACCTTCAAATTGACCATTTAGCGCCGGGTTTAAGTACACAGGCGAATTAAAGAATTGCGAATACTGATGATCCTGCGCCTTTGTAACGGCAGCTGTCAACAGCATCATAACGCTCAAAATATAATATCTGATTCTCGTCATCTTCATTACCTTATTAAGTGTATAGCACCTGTTCGTTTAGGCGACGAATTGTTATACGACATTCCCTTCCATTCAGAACCATTAATAAAACTGGCTTCGATTTGCCAAATGTATACCCCCTGCGGCAATGGTGATCCTTGGAAGGTTCCGTCCCAGGAATCGGTTGGCTCGCCACGTGCATCAAGCTTCGTTGTTTCCCAAACCATTTGACCGTAGTTATTAAATATGCGCATGTGCCACTGGCGTAAACCCGATCCTTTTGTGGCAAACGTGCGTAACTCAGGGTTAGTACTGCTTGGCGTAAATGCATTAGGCACATACAACTGCCCCGGTATGCCAGTTATACGCACATAGTGCGTTTTAGTTGTACCACAATACTGGTTTGATGTGGTTAACGTAACTTTGTATAGCCCCGTATCGGCATAGGCATGCGTTGGGTTCTGTTGCGTTGAAGCGGAACCATCACCAAAGTTCCATCTCCATGACTTAGGATTATTACTTGTTAAATCCTCAAAAGAGAAAGTGTAATTAGGATACGTTTGTATACTGTCGGGTCTTGCCCTAAATTCGGCTATAGACGGAGCGTTAACAGTAATAGTACGTGTTGTTGTTTCTGTACAACCCGTGGTACGGTTGGTAACTGTTAACGTAACCGTGTAGGGTGAGCTTAGGTAATCGTACGTATGTGCCGGCGGTGTGCGCTGTTCAGATGTATTAGGGTTGCTTGCGGTAGCCCGGGCATCACCAAAATTCCAGCTGTAAGCAAAATCGCCCGCGTTAGTTGGTTCCGGGGTGTTGTTTGCGAAGTTTACCGTTAAGGTTTTACATCCTACACCATTATCCGGCGTAAAGGCTGGTGCCGGCTTCTCGCTTACCACAACAGTTACCGCTTGTGAAGGCGCGTTTTGTGCACAATCATTAGTGGCATATAAAATAACCTGGTAGGTGCCGGCACGGGTAAACGTATGCGGCAAGCCGTTGGTGTTTAAGGTAGTTGTCGGCACACTTCCGTCGCCCCAATCAATGCGGTAAAATGTTCCGCCCTGGCTCGTATTAATAAAATTAACGGTATGCGGTGCGCAGCCAAAGCGTTCGCCGGTAGTAGCGGTGGTTATACCTGCAAACACGGTACGTGCACTTACCACAATAGGAATACCAGCACTGCGCCCTGTACCACACGTAGATTGCGCTTCCATGTAAACAGAGTAATTACCTTGGTCTGGAATCACCAGTGTTTGCTGCGCTTTGTTGTTGACCGGTACGGGGGTAATTACATCGTTACCACTGGCATCAACAACATGGTAAATGTACTTATCATTGTTGCCTGGCGAAATATTATCAACCACCAATGAGAATGGTGCACAACCCGAAGTGGATTTTGGTGAAATACGGGCAACCGGTACAGCAGGCTTAATAGTAACCGTACTAGTCATGGTGGTAACACTACATGACGTAGTAGCTGTAAGCTTAACGGTGTATTCTACGTCTTTACCATCAGTTGAGGCTGCGAATGTTACCTGATCCGGCTGTTCTTTGGTTGACGTTATTCCGTTGCCAAAGTCCCACAAATAGGTGCCGCCGCCTATTGGGGTTGATGTGTTGGTAAAAGTTACGTTGGTTGTACCACAGTTTTGTGTAGCTGTTTGCGTATAACTTGCCGTTACAAATTTTACAGTCTTAAAAATATGTGTTGAAACTGCAGATTCACATCCAAACTTGCTAGTCACCACCAGGCGAATTTCAACGGTTTCACCGTCAGTATTAATCGTATATCCTGGGAACGTTACGCCGGTTCCGATTATCTGGTTGTTGGCATACCAAGTGTAATCGGCGTTGCGGTCGGGGTAGGCTACACCTTTAATATTTTGTGCGTTCAATGCAAATGGTATACAATCAGCATCTTTGGTCCACGTAAATTCGGCTTTAGCATCCGGATTAACAGTGATGGAAATGGTGTTGCTATAATTACTTTGAACACCATTACATAATAGTGAGCTAACAACACGACGATACTGAATATTACCAATTAAAACAGGTGTAGTATAATTAACATCGGTAGCGCCGGTAATATTCGACCAGTTGTTTCCGCCATCTGTGCTGCTTTGCCACTGGAAACTGAAATTGCCGTCAGCACCAGCTGGCGTACTGCCTGTTATTATACCTGCCGAATGATTAACACAAACATCGGTTGTTGGTATGCTGATACTGTTGCCGCTGATAGCAGGCTGTACCATAATTTGTACTACGTTACTTTTATCCTCCGTACAAGCGCCAGAACTTACTGAACGTCTGAAGTAAGTAGTTTCAATAACCTGCATGTTTAGGTTTTTGCCGGTTTGGTTAGAAAGAACCAACCAATTTGTGCCATCGGCGCTGCTTTCCCACAAGTAGGTGTAAGTGCCGCTGCCTCCGGTTGGTGTGCTGCCTGTAATGCTTATGTTTTGACCAGAACAGGTAGTTGGGCTGGTTAAAGTAACGGTGTTGTTGCTGATAGGAGGGTTATTTGTAACCTTTACTTCATTAAACTTGGGTGTACACTGCGCTGCGCCGGTTATTGTCCATCTAAAGGTATACACCTGGCCTTGTTGCAGGCCGCTTACTGTGGTGTTAAACTTTGTGGCGTCGGTAAACGAAACGCCCGACTGGCCAGAAATTAGTGTCCATGTACCGGTAAACGAACCTGGATCGTTTCCTTTTAGCTGGTAAGTTGCTTGGTTACATAACACAGCATCGGTACCGGCATCAGCATCGGGTACCTGCGGTTGTACGGTTATTGTTATGGTCTTGGCGTCGCCGCTACAGTTATCTGCCGAACTTGTATTGTATGGGGTGACCGTATAAGTTACGGTAGCCGGGACAGTTCCGGTGTTGATCAGTACCTGGCTTATACCGGTTACGTTTGTTGGGGCGCCCTGATCTGCTGCACCTGTTACATCGCCCGTTGTGGCAACTGTCCAGGTATATCGGGTGCCAGTTACATTGGATGTGAACTGTACCCCAGCCGGTGAGCCGCTACAAATAGTGTTACCTGGCTGACCTGTCAAATTAATCTCTGGTTTGGGCACTACCGTTACCGTGAGGTTGAATGGTGTTCCATCACAGCCGCTAGCGTTAGGTACAATAGTATAAGTCACTGTTCCATTAGCAGTAGGCGATGAATTAACCAACACATCATTAATATCGCCCGACCCGCTGGCTGTAAAGCCGCTTACATTAGCTGAGCTTTGTGTAACCTGCCAGTTAAAAGTACTACCAGCAACGGTTGATGTAGGTACATAGGCTACTGTACCACCGGTGCATATTATTTTTGTAGCAGGACTTGTAATATCGTTTTGCGGATTGATGTTGATAATTACATCATCCTTAATAGTAGCGCAATCGCCCGGAAGGGTTGTGGTTATCGTTACGGTCAGCTTTACCTGGCCAGCAGTTCTATCTGCCGCACTGGGCGTATAAACCGGCTTGTCAATATTTTTATTGCTAAAAGTTCCGGTTCCTGAAGTAGTCCAAACCAAGGTATTGTACGCACCGGTTACCGATCCATCCAACTGGGCAGGTGAGCCAAAGCACACTGTTTGATCCGTTCCCGCTGTAAGGGTCGGCGCTTCTTTAAACGTGATATGCTGTGTTTGCGATGTTACTGTACCGCAATCATTAGTGTGTTTAACGGTTACATCGTAGGTGCCAAAGTCAGGAAAACTTATTTGTGGATATTGACTGTTAGCTGTCGTATTATTTACGAATGTTGCAGGTGCAACGCCATTTTGTCCAACTACTGTCCACAAGTAAGTATCCGGTTTTGGGTCAACAGTACCGGTTAAAACAACCCGCGTGGCGCTGCCGGTAGTATTATCAAATGTTAAAATTTGTCCTTTACCGCACAGTGAAAAATCAGGCGATAGGGTGGCAGTTGGCACATTGCTTACAATGATGGTTTTGATGGTACTTTGAGCCACATCACAAACGCCGTTATCAACTTCTAACTGTACGTCATATTTGCCGGCTGTCGAAAAGATGATTTGAGGGTTAGAGCTATTCTTGGTTGATCCGGCTGCATAAGTATAACCGGTAGCTGGGGTTATTTTCCAATTATAAGTAATGGGATTGTTGCAGGGGTTGCTAACTACAGAGGCGTTAGTTAAAGTAACAGGGCCGCCTCCTATACATATGTTGGTTGGTACGTTGGTGGCTGCCTGCGGTGCATCCTGCACACAAATGGTGTGCACTGCATCTGGAGCAATACATGGCGTTGCGCTGGTAAGCTTTAAAGATACGGTATAGGTGCCCGCAGTAGTAAAGGTATATTTAAACGGTATATTTTTTTTTGAGTTGAACGGTGGTACCGGCTGCCCGTTTATATACCATTGGTAAGTTGCATTAGGATTCTCACAAGATGCACCGCCAGCAGTACTGCTCACAATCTGACCGGCGTAGGATATGTTGGTGAATGTAACCTCCTTACCGGTACAAGCTTTTGTTGGACCACTTATAGCATTTTTAGGTGGTGATAACACAGCCTGGTCACCGCTCAGTGTCTTCGTTTGATCGGGGCAGTAAGGGTTTGATACTCTAAAGGCGACCTCGAATTTATTGGTAACAACACCTTCAGCGTTCTTGGCTCCGCATGATGAAACGAGGTAATCATGGCTAAGCACACCGTTGGTAGCTAAAATCTGAAAGTAGGTTAAATTTGAATTGCTGCCATCGCCCCATTTGATATTATAAATGGTGCCCGGGTAGTTGGTTTGAATACCGCCACCACCAGTTATATTTACACTATACGAAACGCGCGCATAACTTTGCTCAGGCAAACACACGCTCGATGAGTTTTGCGTTTGGAAACTGTTGCTGATGTAATTATTAATTAGCAGATAAGCCTTTGTGCCTACAACGCCATTATTCACTGCCTTAACCAGTATAGTATAGTTGCTCGTTTTAGCTGTAAATGTGGTAGGCGTGCTTAAGGATATGGTTTGTTCATCAGCCTGCGATAAATCATTAAAAAAGTTAGCTGTTACTGTAGACCCGGGTGTTGACTGGTCTACAAATAGGAAAGGATAATCGCCGTTGGTGAAACAAGTCCCAAATACTTCGGGGCTCGTGCTGCTTACTTCTGTTGAACTTGTACCCGCTTGTACAGCTGTGCCAGCTGCAACGGTGAAAGCAGTTGAGGGGGCGCTCACTGTAAGTGGGGCGGTTGTTTTTACTCTAACCTTATAACCCGTTCCTGCAGGCGTATTAGCAGGCAAAACACCGTTCACAAACCCTGTGTAATAACCGCTAAATTCCCCTATAAATTTTTCTGCGGCAAAGTTGCCGTTGGCATCCGATAAGTATAGTTGGTACTTATTGTTATTAGCGTTCAGATCACCGTTGGCATCTGTAACGGTTAAGGTAGCGGCAATGGTAGAACCTGGCGCATACGGACCAGCATCAACATTACGGATGGTTACTGTTTGGGCATAAACACTTGCACCACCGCAAACACAACAACAAAAGACAAGCCCTGCAATAAACCGTGTAAATATTCTAACCATCTAAAATGTAAAGTATATGAACGTATTCGGCTATATTTAAAATAGCAATTAAGTCCTTTTACGGTAGGATGGTGGAAAGGTTAGTGCGAAAAAAAATTATTTAACATTAGCAGAAAAATAATATCAAATGGAGATATTATTTTTCTGCTAATGATATTTATATATAGAAGCTTGAGTATTGATGTGCTTGATTTACTGTAATATTTTATAATACTATCCGAAAAAAAGATAAGAGATTAATATAGCAGCTATTACGCCGGCCAAGTCGGCAATGAGGCTGGCAGGTATAACGTAACGCGTTCTTTTAACGCCAATTGAACCGAAGTACAAGGCTACCATATAAAACGTAGTATCAGCAGCACCATATAATACGCTGGATAAGTGCCCTATAAAGCTGTCTGGCCCGTGCACTTTCATGTTATCCAACATTAATCCACGTGCACCAGAAGCACTTAAAGGGCGTAGAATAGCAATCGGGATAACATCGGTGAACCGGGTATCCATATTAAAGTGGCCAAAAATCCATTTAAAACCATCGGCCACATAGGTTAGTGCACCCGAGTTACGAAAAACACTTACGCCAACCAGCATGGCTACCAGGTATGGAATAATTTTAACAGAAGTTTCAAACCCTCCAATAGCACCTTCTATAAAGGCTTCAAAAACGTTTACTTTTTTGCGAAGCGCGCCAAGTATAAAGGCAACCGGTATTGCGAAAAGCATAAGGTTACTGGATACTTTTGATACCGTACCAATCTGTTCTTTACTTAAATAAACGGCAAAATACCATACAATAAAAGCAATAAATGCCGTTAGGCCGAAGAGCCAGCTAATAACAACTCGGTCGGCCAGGTTGATTTTTTGCTTGATGGCTACTACTAACAATCCAACCAGAGTGGCTACATAAGTAGCAATAATACAAGGTATAAAAATATCTGTCGGGTCGTGCGAACCTAGTATAGCTCGCTGGGCAATAATGCTTATGGGTAAAATGGTTAGACCAGAGGCATGCAAAACCATAAACATTATTTGTGCATTTGAGGCTGTTTCTTTATGTGGGTTTAGCTCTTGTAAGCCTGCAATCGCTTTAAGCCCTATAGGGGTTGCGGCGTTGTCCAATCCTAATAAGTTAGCAGAAAAGTTCATCATCATTTGCCCTGCTGCAGGATGATTTTTAGGAACTTCGGGGAACAGGCGTTGAAAGAAAGGGCCTACAACACGAGATAGGAAGTTAATTGCTCCGGCTTTTTCACCCACACGCATAATGCCCAGCCAAAATGCCATTGTACCAACTAACGGCAAGGCAATATCCATTACCGATGATTTTGAGGAGTCGAATACACCTTCAATAAGTTGCTTGAAGATTTCAGTATCGCCCAGAAAAATCAGCTTAAACAGTGCCATTAAAAAAGCGATTACAAAAAAACTTATCCAGATGTAATTAAGAGCCATATATGAGTATTGTAGAGCTAAAAGTTAATTAATTGTAGGTTGTAATATTTTTATCGGATACTATTCGGATGTCATAGTCTTTCCGGATGGGGCTATAGGGTACTTTATCGTTTATAGTCATGTATATCATGCCTAAATCTTTCACCTTAATGCTGGTTATGCCGGAGTTGTCTTCCTGACTAAGCACAAAAGGCGAAATGGAGTTGACTAACAAATTTACCTGATTCAACTCGTCTTTAGCTAAATAAATATATATCCGCTTACCGTCGTTCCTGATCTCCACATCAGATGCTGCGTTACCAGGCAAACTTAAGTGGTACTTTAAGTTACCAGCTTTTTTTACTTTGTGCTTTGTATAACCTTTCGACTGCATAAAATCGTCGGCTTTTTGAGCGTTGTTAGTAATGATGTATAAAATATCTTCATAAGCCAGCAAGTTTCGCTGTGCCTGGCAAATCATTTGAGAAAAACACAAAGCTGCAATCACTAAAAGTATCTTCATTTGCAATTTATGTGCATAAAACTATCATTTTTATAGTAGGCAAACAAAACTTTCAACTCAAAATAATAATTTAGCCATCTTAATATCTATATATATGCCTAAAATAGAATTAGCAAGAGTTAGCGCCGAATATGGCTTTGAAGCCAGTGACGAAAACGGACATACCGTGCGCATGGATACAAGCCCCGAAAGTGGCGGCCAAAATTACGGCGTACGCCCTATGCAAATGTTGCTGATGGGTTTAGGCGGATGCTCGGCTATAGATGTGATCAGTATTCTGAAAAAACAACGTCAGGAAGTGCTTGACTACCGCATGGTGATTAATGGCGACCGTGAGCCGGGCGTAGAGCCATCCTTATGGGAAAATATAAACATCGAATTCCATTTAAAAGGTAACATTGATGAGGACAAGGCTAAACGTGCTGTTGAATTGTCTATAGGCAAATATTGCTCTGTTGCCGCTACGCTTGAAAAAGCAGGCGCCGAACTTAACTGGCAGGTGTTTATTCATCCTGCTGATACAACATTATAAGAACTCAAAAATGTCATTAAACGATTTACATCCTTTAACTAAAGCGATACGTTTGCGGTCTCCGCAAACGCTGCAAAACGAGCATTCAACACCGTTATACTTAACCAGCAGTTTCACATTTGATGAAGCTGAAGCCATGCGTGCAGCCTTTGCCGACGAAACAGACGATAATATTTACAGCCGTTTTAGTAACCCTAATGTTGATGAATTCATTGCTAAAATGTGCATGCTCGAAAACGCAGATGCAGGTTTTGCAACATCAACAGGTATGAGTGCGGTTTTTGCTTCTATGTTTGCCTTGTTGCAACAGGGCGATCACTTGTTGTGCTGCAGCTCCGTTTTTGGAAGCACCTTTACTGTTGTGACGAAGTACTTGCCTAAATACGGTATAACTTGCACACTGGTACCGGCAAATGATAAAGAAGCTTGGGAGGCAGCAGTACAATCCAACACAAAAATGGTGTATCTCGAAACACCTACCAATCCACAGCTTGAAGTAATTGACTTGGAATGGGCTGGTCAATTCAGTAAAAAACACAACCTTATCTTGAATGTAGATAACTGTTTTGCCACGCCGCTATTACAACGCCCTATTGAGTATGGCGCAGATTTAGTAGTACACTCAGCCACTAAGTGGATTGATGGACAGGGCAGGGTAATGGGTGGTATCGTGGTTGGGCGCGAGGATCTGATTAAGGAAATTTACCTGTTTTGCCGCAACACCGGACCAGCTTTATCGCCATTTAACGCTTGGGTGTTGAGTAAAAGCCTGGAAACGTTGGATGTACGTATGCAGCGCCACTGTGCTAATGCCTTAAAAGTGGCTGAAGCCCTTCAAAATCACCAAAACGTAACCTGGGTTAAATATCCCTTTCTACCTAATCATCCTCAATATGAAATTGCTAAAAAGCAAATGGCTTTTGGTGGCGGAATCTTATGTTTTGAGATTAAGGGTGGCTTAGAAGCTGGCCGCAGATTTCTGGACAACCTGCAAATGCTGTCGGTAACGGCCAACTTGGGCGATTCGCGTAGTATAGCTTCACATCCTGCAAGTACAACGCACTCAAAGCTTACAGATGAGCAGCGCGCGGCGGTAGGCATCACACCAGGCTTGATCAGAATTTCATGCGGTTTAGAAAAAGATGATGATATAATTGCAGATATTAGTCAGGCACTAAACCAAAGTGCTGCAAAAGTTTAATGTGATTTATGAGCCAGGTTATACCTATTAAAACCCTGCACTTATTTGAGAAGTTAGATAGTTTACTCATCGATTTGCTTAAATCCTTATCGGCAGATGACTGGGACATGCCAACGGTGTCGCCGCAGTGGACTGTTAAGGATATAGCAGCACACTTACTTGATGGCAATATGCGCGGTTTATCTATTTCACGTGACGGCTACAGGGGTGACCCACCCGGAGAGATTAATTCTTACCGGGACTTAGTAACATACCTGAATGATCTGAACACTATTTGGGTGTTAGCCTGGAAAAGAATCAGCCCTGCGATACTAATAGACCATTTACAATCAACCGGGCGTGAGTATGTGGCTTATCTGCACACACTCGATCCGTTTGCTCCAGCCATCTTTCCGGTTGTGTGGGCAGGCGAAACGGAATCAAAAAACTGGTTTCATATAGCGCGTGAATATACCGAGAAATGGCACCATCAACAGCAAATACGTGAAGCTATAGGCTTGCCGCACCCCTTAATGACGCGGGAATTGTTTTACCCTTGCATTGATACCTTATTGCGTGCATTGCCATATGCGTACCGGGATAACGACGCCGAGGTTGGTACACTAATTAAAATTGAAATTACAGGTGATGCCGGTGGTATATGGTTTATAGAAAAAACTATGGGTGGCTGGCGGTTTGTAAAAAACCTGGCCAAAGCCGAACCTGCCGCAGCCGCCACATTCAGTCCCGAATCTGCATGGAAGCTTTTCACTAAGGCCATAAAGGCACAGGATGCCCAAGGCGAAATCAATCAGGAAGGAAATATCGATCTTTTAAAGCCTGTAATGTCTATGTTGTCTATCATGGCATAAACACGCGTTTGTACATTTAAATATACATTTAAGGTTTCATAAAGGCCGGTATTACCTATACCGGCCTTTATACATTTTAAATCGCTGCTGTTGTTACTTGGCTGTCTTATAACTGAAAAATAACTTAATTGCTGTTAAATTGAAGTTCTACAATCTCGAATTTATCAAATGTGTTTTGCATGGCATCAATGTTGCCCCTTGGCTGTACATCAGCGTAGCTATGCGCTCGTATTACAATCTAAAATTACAATGATGAAATTAAAACTAAAAAAAACCAGCCTGCTACTTTTGGGAGTTGCAGTAGGGGGTAACTTATTTGCACAAACTCCGGATTCTACTACAAATTCAGCTAACTATGTGAAACCTTTTTCAGGTGCTAACAACTTTCGGTCATGGTCAATCGGTTTACACGGTGGTATGACTTCAATTAATACCCTATTTCAGGAAAAAACCGATTACGTAACAGCTAATGAGCGCCTGGGTTACGGTGGCTACGTTAAAAAGCAACTACTGCACGGTTTGGGTTTGCAAGCCAACTTTTTTAGAGGGCATGTACAAGGCTCAAACCCGCGTCAGATAGGTTATCCGGTACAGCGCTTTGAAACTAAAGTAAAGTATGCAGTTGATTTAAGTGCGGTAATTACAGTAGCTAACATCAACTGGTTAAATAACAAAAGCTTTATACAGCCGTATGTAAGCGTGGGTGCCGGTAATATGGGCTATACATCTACACTGACTAACAATAGTGGCACCATGGCTGGAGTTAGCGACAGGCATGATTGGTTTATACCAGTAGGCGGTGGTTTCAAGATAAATTTAGGTCCGGTTGTGAACCTTGATTTGGGCTACCAGGTTAATTTTGTGAACAGCGATTACCTGGATCAATTCGTCTCTGGCAGTGCACGCGATAAATTTGGCTACGCTCATGCAGGCCTGGAGTTTAGTTTAGGTAAACGTTCAAAACCTCAGCTGGCTACTCATAACCCTGTATCGTCAATGCGTACAGAGTACCTGATGGCTGAGCGCTCATTACAAATGCAATTAGACCAGCAAAAAGCTGACAATGCTAATTTACGTTCGGAGTTAAACACTGTAAGCCAAAACTTAACACGTTTAACTGCGGATAGCGATAGAGATGGTGTTTTTGATATTAATGATAAATGCCCCAACACTCCGGCCGGCACTAAGGTAGATGGTTCAGGTTGTCCATTACCAACTCCGGTAACCCGCGTTTATGTAACCGAAGAGGATCGGAAAGTAGTTAAAGAAGCTATTGCCAACCTTGAATTTGATTTGGGGAAAGCAACTATTCGCGAAAAATCATTTCCAAGTTTGAACCGCGTTGCCGAACTGCTTGTAAACAAGAACTTCAGCCTTAAGCTGGCTGGACATACAGACAACACAGGTTCTGACGCATTAAACCTGAAATTATCTAAAGACAGGGCAGAAGCTATTAAAGCTTATTTAGTAAGTCAGGGAGCCAATGCTTCTCGTATTGAGGCTACAGGCTACGGTGAAACACAACCCATAGCCAGCAATAATACTGCGGATGGTCGTCAGAAAAACCGTCGTGTAGAATTTACTTTATTTTAACGGAATACTCTTATAAACAAAAAGGCTGCCCGGATAGGCGGCCTTTTTGTTTTATATGCCTTCATAAAATTCTGCAATACTACCAAAGTAAACATCGTTCCAACCCTCAACAATATCATCATACGCTTCATCCGGAATGTTAGCGTGTCGCAACTCTACAGATGTATGCTGCTTATCGGCATGAAGCTTTATGGTAACGATTGAAGGCTCATCTTGACCGTCGAAATACCATTGCTGCACTATTTTTTTCCCTTCTTCAAACTCAAGGTTTTTGCCAGTAATGCTGCCATCCCACATGCTAAATTCTGTGCCCGGAGTGGTCGACATTTCGGCCGGTTCGCCTGTCCAGAGCTGAATGGTTAGCGGATTAGTGATTGCTGCATAAATTTCTTCTGGGGTGGCGTTTATAGAGTAATATTTTTTATAATCTTTCAAAATGTAATTTTTAATCAGTGTAACGGTGTCATCAAAATTAACATATAATTTTCAGGTATGCGAGTTTTGTAGGCTGTTCTATTTCTACACCTAACCAAACGTTTATATAAATCACTTCTTAAACGCTTCTAACAAAGCCTTTACTACACCATCCATATCGCGGTTTTCAATCCACCGTACCACCATCACCACATCATGCTCAGGGTCGCAATAAATCATGTTAGTGCCGTTGCCTATGTGTACCCAAGCACTGGCCGGGGCCGAAGGTAGTAGCTTTTTATCGATGTTTAAAAACCAGTTCATGTATCCATAACCTGTGTTAGCTTTGGTGGGCGTAAGTGCTTGTTTTATCCACTGTTCACTAATAAGTTGCCTACCGTTCCATTTGCCTTGCCTCAAGGTAAGCAAACCAAAGCGAGCCATATCAAACGTATTGATAAACATACCGCCTCCCCAATGGCCGCCACCGCTTACTGATTGTACAGGCTGACCATCGAGTACAATCCATGAAGTCTTGTAACCCGTCCAGCGCCACGTGCTCGATGCGCCTATTGGATCCATTATGGTTTCTTTAAGCACCTGTGGCAATGGCTTACGCCAAACAGATGTAGCTGCAAGTGCAAGTGCGTTCACACGTACATCGTTGTATTTGTACACTTCGCCCGGCTCATTGCGTTTGCGAGCTTTGTATTGCTCAATATCGCCCTGCGGACGATCGGCCCAATCGGGTTTACCCCACAACGTGCCTTCCCAATCGCTGGTTTGGCGCAGCATCACTTCCCAGGTTAAACGCCGGTTATGTTCAGATGCAAATGGATAAATAATACTGCTTTGTGAAGAATCGGATCCGTTTGTATTGATCTTCAGATCATATAATTCTACAAAGGGAACATAGTTCGCAACTGTGTCTGTGGTACTATGGATAAGGCCACGATCAACAGCCACGCCAACCACTGTGGATAACAGGCTCTTGGTAACGCTGTTAACAATATCTACCCGACTTGGCTGGCCCCACTGCGCCACTACGTAACCTTTGTAAACAATTAAGCCGGAAGCGTCGCCCCGGTCTGTTAGCGGGCCGACCGCCTCGCTAAAAGGCTCCCGACCAAAACTTTGATGTTGTGATAACTCGCCATTGCGGGAAGATTTAGCCTCATGAGCCTTTGCAAAGCTGATGGTATTTTTGATCGCCTGCTCATTAAGCCCCAACTGGCTTGGTGCTCTGGTTTGCCAATTGCCAGCCGGTGGGTAATAGCCTGATAACGTTTTATTTTTTTGACCAAATGCATTGGTGCCCAACATCAGCAGAGCAATGGTAATTAAAGGACGTTTCATGGTAGCAATATAAGCAGAGTTGCTAACTATTGAAACACCTATGGACTAACGCAATACCTTTCTCATCAACAAATCGGTTTGCTGGTCATTCCCTAACATAAAACTATGACTGCCACAATGCTCGAAACCCAGACGCTCATACAGGCGAATAGCGTTCACGTTGTGTTCCCATACACCAAGCCATATAAAGCGGCAACTTAAGGCATGAGCCTGTTCTAAAGCAAACCTTAGCAGTTGTTGTCCAATTTGCCTGCCCTGGTACTTAGCCAGCACATAAAGGCGTTCAACTTCGAGGCTGTTCTCCCGTTTAAATTCGTGTTGGGCGTTCCCTGTATTGAGTTTTATGAAACCTACAACTTCTCTATCAAACCTGGCAAAGTAAAATACAGAGCCAGGCGTGTTTATTTCATCTTTAAGTGTATCAATATTGAAGGCATTAGCTGCATAAGCTTCCATATCATCTGCATTATTCAAATGATAAAAAGCTGCAAAAAAAGTTTCACGACTTATAGCCGATAAGGCTCCTGCCTCGTCGGCAGATAGTTTTTCAAGTTGTATGGAGTCGGCCATTAAAATTATTCGAATTGGCCCTCTAATCGTTCCAATCTTTCAATAAGATAACTCACCTTCTTCTGCTCACGTTGTATCAATCGGTCTTTCAAATAAAAGGTAGCTATAAGGATGTAAACACCACAAAAAGTATAATATAAAACCCTAAATATCAATGGTTTGTTTTGGAATACCTCAATGGTGTATAAAGATATGCCTAGGCAAATCATTAAAGCGAATGCATAATAAAACCTGCCGTTGAGATACGCACGCCTGTTTTGGTATTCTTTTAAGCTTTTGAGATAAGCAGCGGGGTTCAAAGTTAAATCGTGTTTGGTTATTGTACGATAATCACCTATTTGTAGTACAAGGTAAGCAATCATGCCTAACAGCATTACAAACAAGCCAATGTAACTCAAACGCTGTTCGTACACTGCAAAAAGCGTTAAGCCTGATGTAAAAATCAGAGCCACAGCGGTAATTGCAATGCTGTAAAGCACCCTTATCCCTAATTTATTAATTCCCTTTTTTACCTGTTTAAGCACATCATCAACCGAAAGCTGGGGTTGCTTAGGTTGTTCTTGCCAAACCGATAGCAGGTGTTCAAAGTCTTTCATATTGATTATATAAATCGGTTAGCTTTTGTTTAATACGATGAATTTTCACTCGCAGATTTCCTTCGGATATTCCTGAGATGTCAGCGATCTCCGGGTAGGGCAATTCATCAAGCACCATTGTAATGATTATTCTTTCTGATTCTTCGAGCTTGGCTATACATTTATACAACAAAGCCACTTGTTCGTTTTTTTCTGATAGTTCTTCTTTACGGGTTTCGGCCAGTTGCGGAGTTAATTCTTCCTTAGCCTGGCGTTTTTCAGACCGCAGGTACGTTAAACAGGTGTTTACAGCAATGCGGTATATCCAGGTAGATATCATGGCGGTATTGCGAAACTTATCAAGGTTTTGCCAAACCTTTACAAAAGTCTCCTGTAGCAGGTCATGCGCCGCATCCTCGTCACCGGTGTAACCGTAGCACAAACGGTATATCTTTTTTGAGTTCGATTCAAATATCTGCCTAAAGGCAGCATCTTTATCAGCCACTGGGGTTAGTATTTAAGTTGTAGGGTTTAGATGGCCGAAAGATAACAATTGTTACACGTAATCGTGTTTATTTATCCAGCTCAGTTTTTCAGCAGCTTGTTCAACCACCTTCTCAAAATCGGTTTGAAAATCGTATTGAAGGTCCTCGTGCAATGCGCTCATCAATTTTTTTGTTTTTTCCAATTGCTTGTTAAGCAACTGCCTTAACGGTTTGTAGCCGGTGCGCCGATCAATGAACAACACATATTGTTTACAGTAATGCAGCAGTAAATCTATCTCGGCCGGTTTTGATGCCATAAATTTAGTATGCTTGGTAATTAGCTTTAAAGCCTTGCGCAGTGCTTTAGCCTGGTAGTAACTATGGCTGGGCAAAGAGCTGAATAGGAGATCTATTTCTTGTTTGACGCCGTCTGTATAGCCGGTCTCGTTATCGGCCTCAAAAAGCAGATAAGATAGTAGCTCCTTATTCTCTTTCTTATATTTAGCAAGGCGCAGGCATAAGTCGCTTATCTGGCTGCTGCTCAGGTGTTGTAATTCTTTTTTTATTGATTGTAAATTGTAGGTATTTATCCCCATGCCATCACTTTAATTTTAGCAAAATAGTAATTAGTTGTAGCTTAGCCACTCAATTCGTTTCATGAAACAAAGTAAACTTACCCTTTTTATTTTTATTGCCTTAGTTGCGGGTGTAATAACCGGATACTTGTACAATATCAAAGTTATAAATGTTTACAACAGCAACATTGCCGTTGCTGACGCCCGTGTTAAAGCCATTGATACCCGCTTGGTTAAGCTTACTGATACCACTGTAACTGAATACGCAAATCTAAAAACTGAACGCGCTACCGTTGTAAAGCAGCGTAAAGCCGATGATACTACACGGGAAGATAAATTGGTAGGCTTTAGCATATTGAGTGATATATTCCTGAGATTGATTAAAATGATTGTAGCTCCGTTGGTTTTTACCACACTAGTAGTTGGTGTAGCCAAGGTGGGCGATATAGGTGCAGTAGGGCGTATAGGTGGTAAAACTATGGTTTGGTTTATCAGCGCTACACTGGTTTCATTGTTATTGGGTATGATGCTGGTGAACTTTTTTAAACCGGGCGAGACTATGCATATCCCACTACCTGATAGCCACTTAAGTACCGGAATCCAAAAAACCGCTTTATCTCTTCGCGATTTTATTAGCCACGTATTTCCTAAGAGCTTTGTGGAAGCAATGGCTAACAATGAGATATTACAGATTGTGGTGTTTGCCTTGTTTTTTGGTGTAGCAACCGGTGCCATTGGCGAAAAAGGCGAAGTAGTAGTTAAAGCAATGGATGCCATTGCACATGTTATATTAAAGATTACCGGCTATGTAATGCTGGTGGCCCCTTTGGCTGTGTTTGGAGCTATTACTGCTGTTGTAGCCAGGCAGGGTTTGGGGATATTATCAACCTATGCTGTGTTTATTGGCGAGTTTTATTTCTCGTTAGTGGTATTGTGGCTGGTTATATTGTTGGCTGGCTTTTTGGTGTTGCGGAAACGGGCCCTTACACTGGTTAACCGAATTAAGGACGCCATGCTCATTGCTTTTAGTACCTCAACCAGCGAGGCGGCCTACCCGCGTATATTAATGGAATTGGAACGCTTTGGTTGCAATAACAAAATTGTAAGTTTTGTATTGCCACTAGGTTACTCTTTTAACCTCGATGGTTCTATGATGTACATGACGTTTGCCTCCTTATTCCTGGCGCAATCATACGGTATACATCTGGCTTTTGGTCAGCAGCTGTCTATGCTATTGGTGCTTATGCTAACCAGTAAGGGTATAGCCGGCGTACCACGTGCATCACTGGTGGTTATTGCGGGTACCATATCCATGTTTAACATTCCGGAGGCTGGTTTAGCGCTGCTTATTGGTATTGACCCTTTGTTGGATATGGGCCGTTCGGCTACCAACGTTTTAGGTAATGCTATGGCTACAGCAGTGGTGAGCAAATGGGAGGGAGAGCTAAAGAGCTAATAAATCTTAGTTAGCCGCTTAACCTGAATCTTGTGCATGAACCGCCGTCAAACTGGTAAATTTATGACATTGAAATAAACTCCTTGTCCTACTTTTGCAATTCGTACTAATTCATAATTTCTATTTCTTTATGACCGATAAAACTAAAAAGATATTTTTTGCACTGACCATTATTGTGCCTATAGGCTTATACTGCGGCTATTACTATGGTATGATGATTAAAAATGCACCGTATCGTTTTTCTGATTTTCAGTATATCCGGTTCGAGTATGGCTTAGGTGATAGCTTAAATAATAAATTCAACTCTAAGACCGGTTCTTACCAATATGTTACCCAAAGCGGTAAGGTAAAAAAGATGAACTTGCATTTAACAAAGGATAATCTGATTTATCTGCATCGCAAGGCGGCAGATTTGGGCTTCTGGAACTTCCCGGCGGTTGAAGAAGGCGATGCTTACCAGGGAAAGAAAGAAAAGACACCCCATTACTTGATTGAGTTTGCCTACAAGGAAAAGACTAAGAAAGTGCTCTTTGACCAGGCTTATAATGGCGATCCGAAACTGAAGGATGCCAACCAACGACTCATCAAAGAAATACAGAAGATATTGGATGATCGAGAGCAGAAAGTTCAGCAATAATGTTTTGTCGCAGCGTTGCTTTTACAAATAAGAATTTCTATATTTGCACCTCAAATTTTTAAACAATTTAATTAACAAACAATGTACGCAATAGTAGATATAGCCGGACAGCAATTTAAAGTTGCAAAAGACCAGCAAATCTTTGTACACCGCTTACAGGGAGATGAGGGCGCTAGTATTGAATTTGACAAAGTATTGTTAGCTGAAAACGAAGGTAAATTTTCGTTAGGTAGTGCCTTACAAGGTGCTAAAGTATCAGCAACAATTGTGTCTCATGTAAAAGGTGAAAAAGTTCTGGTTTTCAAAAAGAAACGCAGAAAAGGTTACAAAAAGAAAAACGGTCACCGTCAGCAATTTACCAAAATTGCAATCACAGGCATTACTTTATAATTGAAGGTTTAACGCAAGGCTTAGTAAGCTTTGATAAAATATTAAAACATGGCTCACAAAAAAGGTGCGGGTAGTTCCAAAAACGGCCGCGAATCGCATAGTAAACGCTTAGGTATCAAGATTTTCGGTGGTCAGCCTGCAATTGCTGGTAATATCATCGTTCGTCAGCGTGGTACACGTCATAACCCAGGTCAAAACGTAGGTATTGGTCGCGACCATACTTTATTCGCTTTGATAGACGGTCAGGTAGTTTTCAAAAAGAAAGCTGATAATCGTTCTTACGTATCAGTATTACCTTACCAAGGTTCTGAAGTAGCTGCTGAAACTAAACCGGTAGTAAACGTACAAACTGAAGCTGCTGCTGTAGCTGCTCCTACTACTAACGGAAAAGCGAAGAAAGCTGCTGCTCCTGTTGAAGAAGAAGCCCCTAAAGCTGAAACTGCTACTGAAGGTGATGAAGTTGTTGCCTAGTAAGGTAACTATAGGTTAGTTCGCTAATCATATTAAAAGGCCTGCATTATATAATGCAGGCCTTTTTTACTAGTTAGCTAAAGTAAATACAACCGGTATTTCATGATAAGCGCGAACTATCTTTCCGTCTTTTTGCGCAGGCACCCACTTTGGCGATTGCGCGATTACTCTTAAAGCTTCAGCGTTTAAGTCAGTAGATGCGCTGGTTTTGATCCTTAGCTGAGTAAAGCTACCATCCTTTTCTACAATAGTTTGTAAAACGACTGTGCCTTGTATGTTGTGTTCTACAGCATAAGCCGGGTAACGTAGCGTTTTAACTAGATACCTATTCAATTTCTTTTGTCCGCCTACAAATTCAGGAGCTTTGTCGGTTTGTAAGTAAATACTATCGCTTTGGCTTACTACCGGGCTAGTACTTTGCGCTTTAATACCGCTAAAAGAAAGGATAAATAGGGTGGATAATATCAAACGTTTCATCATCGTATTATTTTTCTCGTATCATTAAGCCGTCTGCGAAATCACGAAGGTATTGTTTGCGGTCATTTGATAAACTGATCTGATCTAACGCCTCGAATGCTTTGTTAGCAAAGTCTTGCATGGCCTGTTCGGCATACATTCTAATATTTAGCTGATTATAAATATTGGTAACAGCCTTTACCTTTTCCGCAGCGTCGAAGTCATCCCTATTTATCCAGCGGTTTAATTCTTCTATCTCATTACTTCCTGCTAACTCCAGCGCCTTAATTAGCAAATAAGTCTTTTTATTAGAGATGATATCGCCGCCTACCTGCTTGCCAAATTTCTCCGGATCGCCGTATACATCTAAAATGTCATCCTGTAGCTGAAACGCAGTACCTAATTGTTCACCAAAGGTACATAGCAGGTCGGCATCAGCTTTGCTGGCTCCACCAATCAGTGCCCCGATTTTAAGAGCGCCGCCCAGTAATACAGCTGTTTTTAACTTAATCATGTTAAGATAAGCCTCAATAGCCACATGTTCTACTTGCTCGAAGTTCATATCCAGTTGCTGCCCTTCGCAAACGCCTACAGCTGTATTACTGAAAATCTTCAATACGTCGCGCAAGATTGAATCTTCAACCTGCATAATCAGTTTATAGGCCTCAACCAACATTACATCGCCCGATAGAATAGCCACATTAGGGTTCCACTTTTCGTGTACAGTTACTTTGCCACGGCGTAAGGGGGCATTGTCCATAATGTCATCATGTACCAGGGTAAAGTTGTGAAACACCTCGATGGCAAGTGCTGGCTGAACAGCAGCCCTAACATCGCCGCCAAAAAGGTCGCATGCCATTAAAAGTAGAGCAGGTCGCATACGCTTGCCGCCTACCGACAGAATGTAGGTAATAGGATCGTATAATTCAGCGGGATCAGTAGGATAGGAGAGGTTATTAACTGCTTCCTCTATGAGTAACTGTAAATCTTTTAATGTATTCATATAAAAGTAACCGGTGCTGGCTTTTAGTCAAGCACCAGTGAGAAATCAATTTGCTTTTTAGTGAGATCTACGTTCTTGACTTTAATCCGGACTTCGTCGCCCAGTTGATAAACCTTCTTTTTCCGTTGACCAATGATAGCATAGTTTTTTTCATCTAAGGTATAAAAGTCATCAGATATGTCGCGAAGCCGTACCATGCCTTCACAGTTATTTTCGGTAATCTGCACGTACATTCCCCACTCGGTAACGCCCGAAATCACACCTGTGTATTCACTACCGATATTATCCTGTAGATACTCGGCCTGTTTGTATTTAACCGAAGAGCGTTCGGCATCAGCAGCTTTCTTTTCCATTTCTGAGCTGTGCTTACTGAGCGCTTCATAGTGCTCTGCATTTACAGCCTCGCCACCGTTTAAATAATGAAATAACAACCGGTGCACCATCACATCGGGATAACGGCGTATAGGCGACGTGAAGTGCGTGTAATGGTCAAAAGCCAATCCATAGTGGCTGCTGCTTTTGGTGGTATAAATAGCTTTAGCCATAGAACGTATGGCCAGCTGTGTCAGTACATTTTGCTCCTTTTTGCCTTCTACATCATGCATCAGGTGATTGAGTGATTTGGCTATCTCACGGTCCGACTTCATGTTTATGCGGTAACCAAAGCGGGCCGCAAATTGCGCAAAGTTGCCTAAGGTTTCGGGGTTAGGTGCATCGTGTGCGCGATATACAAAAGCGTATTTCTTTTTGCCTTTACCTTTTTTGTTCACAAACTCGGCTACTTTACGGTTGGCCAGTAACATATAGTCTTCAATCAACTTATGGGCATCTTTGCGTTCCTTAACATAAACTCCAACAGGCTTCCCTTTTTCATCAAGCTTGAATTTAACCTCGGTACTTTCAAAGCTGATAGCGCCATGTTTAAACTTTTGCTCACGCAACTTATAGGCTATTGCATTAAGCTGGTGTATCTCTTCTACATAATCTCCCTCGCTGGTTTCTATCACTTCCTGCACTTCTTCATACGTAAAACGGCGGTCGGAGTGGATGATAGTTTTACCAAACCATTGGTCAAGCACATGACCTTCGTCATTCATTTCAAATACGGCTGCAAAGCAAAGCTTATCTTCATGCGGACGCAGCGAGCACAGTCCGTTTGACAAGCGCTCAGGCAACATGGGTATCACGCGGTCAACCAGGTAAACAGAGGTGCCACGGTCATAAGCTTCTTTGTCAAGAGCAGAATCCGGAATAATATAATGCGATACGTCAGCAATGTGAATACCTATCTCGAAGTTGCCGTTTTCGAGCTTTTTAAAAGATAACGCATCGTCAAAATCTTTGGCATCAAATGGGTCAATAGTAAAGGTCAGTACATCTCTAAAATCCCTGCGCTTGTCTATCTCTTCGGCTGTTATGTCTTCTGAGATAGCCTCGGCTTCCTGTTCGACCTCGGCAGGGAAAGACAGCGGAAAACCATATTCTGCCAGGATAGCGTTCATCTCCGTATCGTTCTCGCCCTGTGTACCTAAGATTGTTTTGATGCGGCCAACCGGATTTTTAGCTTCAGGTGGCCAATCGGTAATAGCTGCAACGGCTTTCATGCCGTTTTTTGCACCGTTTAAATCGCTTAGCGGTATAAAGATATCATGCAACATCTTACGGTCATCGGGTACAAAAAAAGCAAATCGTTCAGATAACTTTACAATGCCGGTAAATTCCATCTTGGCACGTTGTATAATATCCACAACCTCGCCTTCTTTACGCTTGCCTTTGCTCTTGGCATACACATATACTTTTACGCGGTCACCATGTAGTGCATTGCGTAGCTTACGGGGAGCTACATAGATGTCATTCTCAAACTCATCGTCGGTTACAATAAAGGCCGATCCATCGTTGGTCATATCAACCTTACCCTCTACGAAAGTTTTAAGCTCCAGCACTTTGAATTTACCTGGAGACACTTCCTGTAAGACGTTTTTCTTAGCTTCTTCTTTTAAAATTTCTAATATAGTTTCACGAGCTTCTGGCTCGCGTACGTTCAATTTAGATGATACCTGTTTGTAGTTAAGTGCCTCTTTGGCATTTTGCTCAAATACATCCAGCACAAGTTGTGTAAGTACTTGTTTAACTGATGAACTGATGTTTTTCTTTTTGGCCATTTAAATTTAGCTATGGTGCTAATATACGCAACCTGTATTTAGTAAGCGGCGTATATAATTTGATATAGATACTAACAACCGAAGCTGGCGAAAGTTGTTGGTTTTAAGATGGGATAACGATTTGAGGAATAGACGCAATAAGCTTCTGTGTATAAGGTGTTTTAGGATTAATAAACAGCTCGTCCGCATCTGAAATCTCCTGAATTTCTCCTTTGTTGATGACCATGATACGGTCAGAGATGTGTCGTATAACCGATAGGTCATGCGAAATAAAGATATAGGTAAGACCCAAATCTTTTTGCAGATCGCGTAGCAAGTTCAAAATCTGCGCTTGTACAGAAACATCCAGCGCAGACACCGACTCATCGCAAATGATGAATTGAGGTTCTAAGGCCAGTGCTCTTGCAATAACCACGCGCTGGCGCTGCCCGCCCGAAAATTCGTGCGGATAACGGTTAAAATGCTCGGGCAGGAGACTCACCCTTTCCAAAAGTTCAATAGCCTTTTGACGCCTTTGTGTATTATTTTCATGCAGGCCATGTACCTGCATAGGTTCCATCAGCAACTGCCCAATGGTTAAGCGTGGATTTAAAGAGGAGTAAGGGTCCTGAAAGATGATCTGCATTTGGCGCCGCATATGCCGCAATTCGTTTGGCCTTAAGTTGAGCAGGTTAGTTCCTTTATAGGTTACGCTGCCTGAAGTGGGTTGTATTAGCCTTAAAATACTTCGGCCAAGCGTGGTTTTACCACTGCCGGACTCGCCAACTAAGCCTAGAGTTTCGCCGGGATATACTTCAAAATTTACATTACTTACAGCCTTGATATATTTTTTTGAAGAAGAAAACCAACCGGAGCTAACGGGGAACCAAGTACATAGATCATTTACTTTGAGAATAGGTTCCTGCTTGTATAACAATTGCTTACGCTCATGTATGTCAAACTGGTTATAAGAAAAATTTTCTTTCACGGCACTTACCGAAAGCCCGGTGCTTTTAAGCTCACCATTACCATCAACGTTTAAAAAATCGCTGATAGTAGGCAGGCTCTTTAAGTTGAGATTGGCCGAAGGCCGGCAAGCAAGCAAACCTTGGGTATACGGGTGGTTGGGATTGGTGAATATGTTTTTTACCGGCCCTTGTTCAACCACATTGCCCTTGTACATTACTAACAGCTCATCAGCTATTTGGCTAACCACACCAAGGTCATGCGAAATAAAAAGCAAGCTCATATTGCGCTCCGCCTTCAATTTCAACAGTAAGTCAATTATCGTTTTTTGTACGGTTACATCAAGTGCTGTAGTAGGTTCATCAGCAATAAGCAGATCAGGATTGCAGGATAATGCCATTGCGATCATAACCCGCTGCCGCTGCCCACCGGATAGTTGATGCGGATAGCTATCAATCATACTCTCCGGGCGTGGAAGCTGTACTTCTTTAAACAAGTTGATAGCTTGTTGCCGGGCCTCATGTTTGTCAAGCTTTCGGTGTAATTGTATGGCTTCGGTTATTTGGTCACCACAACTAATCACGGGGTTTAAGGAGGTCATAGGTTCCTGAAAAATCATGGCAATGCGGTTACCACGCAACACGCGCATTTCTTTTTCTGATGCTTGAGCGATGTTTATGCCATCAAATACAATATCACCTTTTATTTGTGTATGCCTACTTTCGAGCAGGCGCATTATTGCTAACGAAGTAACTGATTTACCCGAGCCGGATTCACCTACAATGCCCAGTGTGCGCCCTTTTTCTATTGACAAAGAAATACCTTTTACTGCCTCAAACCATCCATCGGATGTACGAAAACTTACATGCAGGTTGTTAATTTGAAGCATAATATCAATAAAGGGATCAGTTGGCTCAATATAGCGTAAATGCGCTACAATGCAAAATTACAGGTCTACAATCGTGACTTGGTCATCAGTGATCAGCGGTTCGCCTTTAAACCTTTTGAGCAACTGCGCTGTAGTCACCACATCCTTTTGGCAATAAGTGCAAATGCGATCAAGCTGATTGTCAACCCAATAAACCTGCGCCACCATGCTGCCGTCTATGTCATCTTTAGGGGTAGGGATACCAAAAATGGCCGCTAATAAATTTAAAGAAGTAAAGTTCTTGTAATCGCCAAATTTCCACATCTCCATTGTATCTAGATGGCAAATTTCCCAGGGTTTTTTACCTGAGATATGCAGTTGGACGGGTAGGGGAATTCCATTAATCAATAACCGGCGGCAGATATAAGGAATATCAAACTCCTTTACGTTGTGCCCGCAAAGTATGAGTTTATCTGACATGCCTTTAAGCATTTCAGAAAACTTTCTTAACAACTCACTTTCGTCATGTGAAGCGAATGATTTTACACGGAAGCCGCCTGACTTTGTAAAGATACCGGCAGATAGACATATGATTTTGCCAAATTCGGCGAGAATGCCGGCACACTTATAAAATTCTTCGGCTGTTTCTTCTTTGCGCTGGTACTGTGTTTTCTTGTCCCACAGTTGCCTAAATTGTTCTGGAACCTCATCGTAACTGCTATACTGCGGAACAGTTTCAATATCAATCACCATCACATTATTCCAATCCAAATTTTCGAGCATAGCAGCCGGGAGTTTAAAACAGCCACAAAATAAAGCATTTTTATTGATGTTACTACTTAGATGCTACATTTGCAGCGAACAATTAAGCTAATAATGTACAAAGTAGCAAAGAGCGCTTTATGCTAATTTATAATTTTAACACGTTATTAGTATAGTTACATACACTTAATGGGAAAAAAGCTCCTTAGTTCGAATTTGATATTTGCCTATGATCATCAACACATTATCTGTCATCATACCCGCTTACAACGAAGAGCGTACCATACACCTCATACTGAATAAAGTTAAAGCCGTTGAACTTATCAGTGGTATTCAAAAAGAAGTCATTATTGTAAATGACTGTTCGAAAGATGATACGGAAGGGGCTATACTACGTTATAAAGAAGCTAATCCCGATCTGCCCATCAGTTATTTTAAGCATGATATAAACAAGGGAAAGGGTGCGGCCTTACATACTGGAATAGCTAAAGCTACCGGTGAATATCTAATTATTCAGGATGCCGACCTTGAGTATGATCCGGATGAATACAATGATTTACTTAAGCCTGTTGTGAACGGGTTTGCTGATGTAGTTTATGGCTCCAGGTTTATGGGTAGTAACCCGCACCGCATATTATTCTTTTGGCATACCATAGGCAACCGCTGGTTAACGTTCGCCTCAAACATGTTCTCCAACCTGAACCTTACAGATATGGAAACCTGTTACAAATTGTTTAACACTAAAATGCTGCAAGGCATAACGTTAACGGAGAAACGATTTGGCTTTGAACCTGAGGTTACCATTAAAATGTCACGCATACCGCACATACGTATATATGAAGTAGGAATATCCTATTACGGCCGTACATATTATGAAGGCAAGAAAATAGGATGGAAGGACGGTGTAAGGGCAATCTATTGCATCCTCAAATACGGCCTCTTTAAAGCAAACTGATTTACATTTAAACTATGTCAGCCTGCAGGATGTGTAAGTTACTTAATCATTACGCCAGGCTTATTAAGTACCGGCAACTTAATAAAGTTTGATTCTACAATACTTTCGGGGAGGAAGATAAATTTCTTGTCATAAATGTCCTTACCTATGTAGTAGCTTACCCAGTACTCATTATTAAGGCCAAAGGTTTGCTCGTCTATCGGCTCAATAAGCGCAAAGCTTTTGCTTTGAATAATCGGCATCATGTGCCTTAAAACTGAAGTTTTAACTTGTTCGCCGTCCTTCTCACCGTAGCCTTTGGATGTAACAAGTACGTTTTCGATGGGTTGGTCTTTTAGGTTGATGAGATATACGTACCATACTTTGCTCTCTACGGTTTCATTTTCAAGCGCAACGGCAACTCCTATATCCTTAACTAAGTTCTCGGGTAAATCTCTAATCATAATCAAAAAACGCCTGTTTCCAGGCGTGCATTATCTTTATTTCTTTTTAGCAAACTTTTTGCCTGCCGGTTTCTTGCCGTCCTTTTCCATGGCATCGGCCAGCGCTTTACACTCGTCGTAGGTTAAAGTAGTGGGCTCTTTGCCCTTAGGTATTTTAACGTTTAATTTACCAAATTCGATATATGGTCCCCAGCGTCCGTTCAAAATTTTAACATCAGCATTTTCTTCAAACGTTTTAATAAGCTTTTCAGCGTCTTTTTTACGTTTCTCCTCAATTATTTCAATACCCTGCTGTTCCGTTACACTCATGGGGTCAACGCCTTTTGGTAAAGAATAAAAGCTGCTGTTGTGTCTGATATACGGACCAAACTTGCCGATGGCTACGGTCATTTCTTTGTCCTCATACACACCAACTTTTTTGGGCAGTTTGAACAATTCCAGCGCATCCTCTAAAGTGATCGTCTCAATCATCTGGCCAGCCCTTAAACTGGCGTATTGAGGCTTTTCGTCTTCTTCAGCTTCGCCTATTTGTACAAATGGTCCATAGCGACCGATACGGACCGACATTTTCTTGCCGCTTTCGGGATGGATGCCTAAATCACGTTCACCGCGAGCTTTATCTGCAGTTTGAATTGTACTCTCTACACCCTCGTGAAAAGGAAAGTAGAAGCTTTTGATCATAGCTGTCCACTCGGTTAAACCCTGGGCAATCTCATCAAACTGCTTTTCGACATTAGCAGTAAAATTAAAGTCGACAATGCCAGTAAAGTGCTGTACCAAAAAGTCATTTACAACAGCACCAATATCTGTAGGGAACAGTTTGTTACGTTCGGCGCCTGTATTTTCAGACTTTTCTTCGCGCTTTATGGATTTTTCTTTAAGCGTTAAAACCTTGAAATTACGGGTTTTGCCTTCTCGATCTTCTTTTAAGACATAACCACGGTTTTGCACCGTTGAAATGGTAGGCGCATAAGTAGATGGGCGGCCAATACCTAATTCCTCCAACTTTTTTACCAGACTTGCTTCTGTATAGCGTGCAGGAGGCCGCGAGTAACGTTCAGTAGCCGACATTTCCTGCAGGCTTAAAACTTGACCTTTGGAAAGCGGTGGAAGAATCGCGTTGTTTTCGTCCTGGTTGTTATCCTCATCTTCGTCACTCGACTCAAGGTAAACTTTCAAAAAGCCGTCAAATTTCATCACCTCGCCATTGGCAACCAGATCTTCAGACCGGGTTGAGATGTTTATTTTGGCCGTGGTTTTTTCAAACTGGGCCTCACTCATTTGTGATGCAATAGCGCGCTTCCAGATCAGCTCGTACAAGCGCTTTTCGGCGTTTTCACCATCAATGGTGTGCTCATTAAAATAAGTAGGGCGTATGGCTTCGTGCGCTTCCTGTGCACTGGCCGATTTGGTTTTATATTTACGTAACTGATGATATTTATCACCATAAGCAGACACAATTTGCTGTTCTGCAGCATTTAGAGCGGTATCAGATAAATTAACACTATCGGTACGCATGTAAGTAATCTTACCAGACTCATATAGCCTTTGAGCAACCGACATTGTACGTGAAACCGAAAATCCCAGTTTGCGACTAGCTTCTTGCTGAAGCGTAGAGGTTGTAAAGGGAGCTGCTGGCGAGCGTTTAGTTGGTCGTGTTTCTAACGATTTTACAGTAAACGATGCTTCAATACAGTCGTTGAGGAATTTTTCTGCTTCTTCCTGTTGTGTAAATCGTTCTGGCAGTTCTGCACGGAATGCCTCACGACCTTTGCCAAATATAGCTACCACCCGAAACGCAGCTTCGGCTTTAAACTTGTTGATCTCACGTTCGCGCTCTACTATTAACCTTACAGCAACGGATTGAACCCGGCCGGCAGATAAAGAAGGTTTTACTTTTTTCCAGAGCACTGGCGAAAGCTCGAAACCCACCAAACGATCCAATACACGGCGTGCTTGTTGGGCATTTACCAGGTTATAATCTATAGTGCGCGGGTTTTCAATAGCCCGCATAATAGCAGGCTTTGTTATTTCATGGAATACTATACGTTTAGTTTTATCTTCTTTTAAGCCCAAGGTTTCAAAAAGGTGCCAGGAGATCGCTTCACCCTCCCGGTCCTCATCGGAAGCAAGCCAAACCATTTCTGCTTCCTTTGCTAGTTTTTTCAACTCGCTGACTACCTGTTTTTTATCAGCAGGTACCTCATATCTTTGTGCAAAGTTATTGGGTATATCAATGGCGTCCTCTGACTTCACCAGATCACGGATATGACCATAGCTAGACTTAACAGTAAAGTCTTTGCCCAGGTAACCCTCGATAGTTTTGGCTTTCGCCGGAGATTCTACAATAAGTAAGTTTTTGGCCATTAATGCTCTTTATTTTCTGCAAATAAAACACAAAGAATGTGAAACACAAATTCACAAACAGTATTAATTTTTTAATTGCAACAGTAATTAATCAGAATTGTTCGAGATGACGGCTTACTAGCTAAGTAGGATTACATCAAGAAACCACCGCCCAGCAGATCATTACCCTCGTAAAACACAGCGGATTGACCAGGCGCAATACCCGACACCTGATGGTGAAAATCTACCTTTATGTGATCGCCCAGCTGTACGATGGTGCTTTCGGCACCGGCATCTTTATAGCGTATTTTAGTAACGGCCTGTAAAGGCTCGTTAATGTTTTCATACTTCACGAGGTTCAGGTTACGCACCCATGCTTCTTTACGGTGCAATTCTTCTTGCGTTCCCAAAACTACTGTATTATCGACCGGATTTATTTTGGTTACGAACATAGGCTGCCCTAAGGCTATGCCCAACCCCTTACGCTGGCCGATGGTGTAAAACGGATAGCCCTGATGCTTGCCCACTACCGTTCCATCAGTTAACACAAAGTTACCAGCACCTACACGTGTGTCCAAGTCCTGTACTTTATGGCGAAGGAATGCCCTATAGTCGTTATCAGGAACAAAGCATATTTCATAGCTTTCGCTTTTGCCAGCCAATTCAACCTGCCCGTAATCTAATGCCATTTGCCTGATCTCTGCTTTTGCAAAACTGCCTAACGGAAATCTTGTACGAGCCAGGTTTTGTTGCGATACGCCCCAAAGTACGTAAGACTGGTCTTTGTTTTCATCGCGACCTTTAGATACCACATAGCGACCGCTATCTTGTAAGCGGATATTGGCGTAATGCCCGGTTGCTATAAATTCACAATCTAGCTTGTCTGCACGTTTAAGTAAAGCTTCCCATTTAATATGGGTATTACACAAAACACATGGGTTAGGTGTACGGCCGGCCAAATACTCGTCAACAAAATTGTCTATTACGTAATTGCCAAACTCATTGCGTATATCCAATATATAATGTGGAAAGCCATAACCCACTGCTAATGATCGGGCATCATTAATGCTATCCAAACTACAACAGCCGGTTTCCTTAGAACTTCCACCCGCAGAAGCGTAATCCCAGGTTTTCATGGTAAGCCCAATTACTTCATAGCCCTGCTCATGTAGCATAATTGCTGCTACTGAACTATCAACACCACCACTCATGGCTACTAAGATTCTACCGTGCTTACTCATATCAAATGCAAAGATAAGCTTTGTTAACCGTTGCCAAAAATGGGCATGTCAGCATAAGGTAAAACCTAATGCCATACTCAATCGTGTTAACTATCAAGAAATAGCTATTGTATAACAATGAGTTGAGAATATTATATCAACAAATTATTTACATTATACATTACCTAACATAAACCGTTTTTATATTTACAAACTCATGTATGCCGAACATTCCCAGCTCACGGCCATATCCAGATTGCTTAATGCCACCGAATGGAAGCCTGGGATCTGACTTTACAAGGGAGTTTACAAAACAGGAACCAGCTTCCAACTGCGTTGCAGCAATCCTTTCACCTCGTTCAATGTCCTGTGTAAAAACTGCAGCTCCTAAGCCAAATACACTATCATTAGCTAAGCTTACAGCTTCTGCTTCATCCTTTGCTGTAATGATAGCCGCCACCGGTCCAAAAAGCTCTTCATCAAAAGCGGGCATACCTTTTTTTACCTGGGTAAGGATAGTTGGTGGATAAAAAGCGTTTTCTCCATCAGGTAACTGCCCGCCTAATATACATTGGGCGCCGGCTTCTATGGATTTTTTTACCTGATTATGCAACTCATCTCTTAAATCAACACGTGCCTGCGGACCAATGTCTGTTTCCTCGCTCAAGGGGTCGCCAGTATGTTTGGCTTTCATTTTTTCGAGCATTAATTGTGTAAACCTCTCGGCTACCGTTTCCACAACAATAAACCGCTTGGCAGCTATGCAGCTTTGGCCGCTGTTAATAAGTCGACTATCTGTACAGGTTGTGGCTGCAAGCTCAAGGTCGGCGTCGTCTAAAACCAAATACGCATCACTGCCACCAAGTTCCAGCACTGTTTTCTTCAGCACAGATCCAGCCTTTTGGGCCACTTTAATTCCGGCTTGTGTGCTGCCTGTTAAAGTCACTGCTTTTATCAATGAGTTTTCTATTATAGCATCAACTTTATTGCTTGTAACTAACAGTGTTTTGAAAACATTAGGCGGAAAGCCGGCCTGTTGTACTAATTCTTCGATCACTATTGCACAACCCGGTACATTTGAAGCATGCTTTAAGACGCCGCAATTACCGGCAGCTAATGCCGGGGCCAGGAAACGAAATACTTGCCAAAAAGGAAAATTCCAGGGCATGATGGCCAATACTACGCCAATAGGCTCAAATGTTACAAAGCTTTTTTGAGCTTCCGTTTCAATCAGCTGTTGCTGTAAAAACGAATCGCCGTGGTCTGCATAGTATGTGCAAACCGACTCGCATTTTTCAATTTCGCTGATGCCTTGCTTAATGGGCTTGCCCATTTCAAGAGCCATCAAATGGGCTAACTCCTGTTTGCGCTTTTTCAATATAGCTGCAAGGGCACGCAAAAGCACTGATCGTTCACCGTGTGAAGTTAAGTGCCATTTTTGCCATGCCTCATGTGCAGCCTCAGTTTTCAACTGGACTTGCTCGTCGGTATCGGCTTCGTAAGTCTTGATAACTTTTCCGTTTATGGGGTTAATTGATTGAATAGACATAATTGTTAATTAACTGCTCGATATTAAACTTGATTAGCCATCAGAAAGACAACCACACCAAAAAAGTGTTTTGAGCGGTATAAGTAGGCTTTTTTACAAACCTTTTATATATGCCTGGTGTGTTTATAAAGTTAACGCAACAAATAAATGCTGTTATCCTCACTAATAAATCGTTTCTTTTTGTAACGAAAAAGCATCAATAGAGCGAACTGAGTGAATTTTTGATAAAAGTACTTACAGGTATTGCGTAGAAATACGCAGCGTATATATTTGCCATATAACCCTTGCCAAATATGAACATTACAGATTTAACAATTGAGCAAAAACTACAAGGCTTTATTTTGCTAATTATCTGCTTCGTTGCAGTAATGAACTACGTTATTTAATTTTCAACGCATTATTTGAGAGAAGATAAAGACTTACTTCTTGGAATAATCATGCCCCCAATTTTTAAGGGAGTAATTCCAATTGCTGTTAGCTACATCGCCTGAAGGTTTTTGGGCGGAGTGACGTTTAATGTAACCAACAACCTTCTGCATATGTAAGTAGTCTGCTTGCTGCAGCTCGCCTTTATTTTTATACAGAAGACTTACTATCTTTTCGCCCGATTTGTGACCCACCGACTCGCCGTCGCCACTGTCCCAACCTACTTTTTTTGATTCATCGGTTTTAAGCCATTTTTCAAGGGATGAAGCCGTCATGTTTACCAGCTCTTTAAACTCAATATATATTTCCTGCTGTTCGTCTGTATTTAGATGCTTGTCCATAAATGATGTTAAAGCAAAAATAACAGGCACACATGAGATTTGTTGCGCAAAAGATTACTCCTTTAACGCGTATAAATTTGATATATACCTTTAACGGAGCGATTTTCGGGGGAACCAACTAACACCGTGGTAATTTTCTTTCTGATCATCAATTCATCCGCCTGGTGTATCAGTTCATCTTCATTAATTATTACTGGATTCGGGTTCATCATCCCGGCCACTGTTTGCGTAGTCGTATCGGGATTGCGCATCAAGGAGCGACGCAGGTCGCCGTCTGTTATAACGCCTTTTACGTTTGATGTGTCACCAACAATCACCATTCCTAAACGCCCTTCTGACATGCATAATAAAAGTTCTGTAAACGGTACGTCTTCCTTAATAAAAGGAAGTTTATGTGTACGCATCATATCTTTCACCTTAACCAATAATTTGCGTCCAAGGCTGCCACCCGGATGAAAACGCGCAAAGTCTTCTGGCTGGAAATGCCTGGCTTCCATAAGCGCTACAGCCAGTGCGTCGCCCATAACCAGTGTTGCAGTAGTTGACGAGGTAGGGGCTAGCTTAAGTGGACAGGCCTCATGTGTGATGTGGACGTTTAAATGAAAATCAGTATTGGTAGCGATAGTTGATGATGAATTACCAGTGATACTTACAATTTTGTTCTTATTCCATTTTAAAAAAGGAATAAGCCGAATAATCTCGTCTGTTTCGCCAGAGTAGGAGATAAGGATGATCAAATCGTTGTGCCCAATCATTCCCAAATCGCCATGAAAGGCCTCTGTAGGGTGCATAAAAAAGCTGGACGTGCCTGTACTGGCCAAGGTGGCTGCAATCTTTTTGCCTATAAGCCCGGATTTGCCTGCGCCAGTTACAATAAGCTTGCCCTTGCTTTGTAAGATAGCGTCTACAGCTTTAGTAAACTGTTCGTCAATTAAGCTTGCAGCTTCTTGCAGTGACTGTATTTCGTCCTTAAACACTCTTTTGGCTATTTCCTGCATGCGTAATAATCGGTCTTAATTTGTGTTCTAAATGGCCTGTAAATGAAATATCGTAGTTAGCTTAATAATGGCTCAATTACTTTATCCAAATCACTTAGCTTGATCATGTTAGGGCCATCACTTAAGGCATTATCAGGATCGGGATGAACCTCCATGAAATAACCATCAGCTCCAAACGCCTTGGCTGCCTGAGCCATCATTGGTACAAACGTCCGGTCGCCACCGGTTTTGCCACCAGCACCACCAGGGCGTTGCACCGAGTGCGTACAATCCATGCAAACCGGATGGCCAAAAGATTTCATGTCGTGTATATTCCTAAAATCAACAGCTAAATTATTGTAGCCGTACATATTGCCGCGTTCGGTAAGGATAACCTGTTGATTTCCTGCTTCAAGTACTTTTTGGGCAGGGTAAAACATATCCTGACCTGACAGAAACTGCGCTTTTTTAACATTAACTACTTTTCCGGTTTGGGCAGCAGCTACCAGCAAATCGGTTTGGCGGCACAAGAAGGCTGGTATCTGCAAAATATCTACTACCTGACCAGCTACCGCAGCCTGGTAACTTTCGTGTATATCAGTAGTTAGGGGTAAGTTGAAGCGCTCTTTTACCTTTTGAAGCATTTCCAGGCCTTTCTCCAGGCCAGGGCCACGGTAGGAGCCGATAGAGGTACGGTTTGCCTTATCAAATGATGATTTGAAAATAACCGGTATATTGTACTGCTGGCCAACGCGGGCAACCTGTTCGGCTACCTGATATAACAGGTCCTGGCTTTCCATCACACAAGGGCCCAAAATGAAGAAAGGTTTTTGCTGTATTTGTTCAAAAAGTGTCATTAATACGTTTATATGAAATTAATAATAACAAAGCCCCAATGCAAAATGCATCAAGGCCTATTTGTATGAGATCCTAATATATTAGCCGTTAGTCCATTAGTTGTGGTGTACTTACGTTTCCAGCTTTGATAGTAATTAATTATCGTCGACTTACGTTTTAGGTTAGCAACCTTTAATTCCTATGCAGTTCTAATTTACAATTCAATGTTTTGCTCAACTAAAATTGGCGTAAACTCAGCAATATATTTGGTACATAGTTAGGATATTTTGCTTCAATTACCAATAGCTATTTTGCGAGTACCTAAGATTCACGTTTTGTTTTGGAGGTAGTTTTACCAATGGGTCTAACGCGCTTATCTTGATATTTCCATTTCTAAATTACTGTATCATTTGAAAAGCTTTCACGTTCCTGGAGACGTAACCATATAAACACAATATGAGGAAACCGACCACAGTTTGGATTTAAACTTTAGTTTCATTTATATGATACCTGACCAATTTCAGTGTTCATTTATCAAAGATGACTTTTTGCATACCAGTTACTGATTAAATTAACGGTAACTTTACACCACACATTGTGTGATGTGATAGAACGAGCGACACACTACCGAACAACGAACGATTAACAGCTTACGATTGATTAGTAATGGGCAAACCGGCCGTTGCTCAGTTTATAAATGCTACTAAAAACTACATTGATGCTGCGGTAAGCCATCATAAAATTCTTGAATGAGACAACTAAAAATATCCCAATCCATTACCAATAGGGAAACGCAGTCCTTAGATAAATACTTGACCGAGATAGGTAAAGTAGACCTGATTTCAGCTCAGGAGGAAGTTATCCTGGCACAAAAGATCAGGGAAGGTGATCAGGCTGCGTTAGAGCGGCTTACTAAAGCTAATTTACGCTTTGTGGTATCGGTTGCTAAACAATATCAAAATCAAGGTATTACGTTAGGCGATTTGATCAATGAAGGGAATTTAGGCTTAATTAAAGCCGCCGGTCGTTTTGACGAAACGAAAGGATTTAAATTTATCTCATATGCCGTTTGGTGGATTCGCCAATCAATCATTTCAGCAATCGGAGACCAATCACGCGCAGTAAGGTTGCCGCTAAATCAGGTGACTGCCATAAGCAAGATCAGAAAGGCTCAATCAAAGTTGGAGCAGGAGTTTGAACGGGAGGCTACACCTGAGGAACTTGCTTTAAACCTGGAAACAACTGTTGAAAGGATAAGCGATTCGCTGAGCATTTCAGGAAGGCATATTTCTGTAGATGCACCTTTCCAACAGGGCGAAGAAGGTACGTTGCTGGATGTAATGCACAGTAGCGATCCTACCACAGACAATATGATGATTCATGACTCTCTGAGCATTGAACTTTATCGTTCACTCTCAAGGCTAGGAGATCGGGACCGTGAAGTTTTGATTTTATTTTACGGCTTGGGCGGAGGAAATACGCATACCTTGGAAGAGATTGGAGAAAAGCTCCGCCTAACACGCGAACGGGTTAGACAGCTAAAGGATAAGGCATTGCAAAACATTAAGCGCTCATCCAGAAGTGGCGTGCTACAGTCATACTTATAAAAATCACTTAAAGGCGTTTCAAGATAAAGAATGAGGTCCCGGGTCGCAGGATGACCCAGCTCTTATGACACAAAAAAGGTGATGCAAAGCTGCCAGTTGAATACGGATAGCTTTGCATCACCTTTTTTGCGTACAAGCAGCAATTAAAGAATATTTTATTACTTCTTGCTTTTGTTTACAATCTTATAAATATCCAATCTCCTGTCTTTTAGGTTTCTTACTGCACCAAAACTATGCAGTTCTTTAAGCAGGTCTACATCCACATCTGCAATCAATGTGGTTTCGGTATTAGGCGTTGCCTCTGCCTTAATGCCATTGCTTGGAAAAGAAAAGTCTGATGGGGTAAACACGGCCGACTGCGCATATTGAATATCCATGTTGTGTACCTTAGGTAAGTTACCTACGCTGCCTGCAATGGCCACATAGCACTCATTCTCTATAGCCCTGGCTTGTGCGCAACTCCTAACACGGGTGTAGCCGTTTTGTGTATCAGTCATAAAAGGAACGAAAAGAATCTGCATGCCTTGCTCGGCTAATAGCCTGGGCAGTTCGGGAAATTCTACATCATAACAAATTAAGATGCCAATCTTACCGCAATCGGTATCGTAAGTAGCGATGTTATCGCCGCCTACCATGCCCCAAGCGCTTTGCTCGGCAGGCGTTAAGTGGATTTTGCGGTACATTTCATATGATCCGTCACGCCGGCATAAATATCCAACATTCTGCAAAACGCCGTTTTCCAGGTATGGCATACTACCAGTAATAATGTTAATGTTGTAACTGATGGCGTATTCCATAAACTTATCCCGTAAAGGAATAGTGAAATTAGCTATCTGGCGCATTGCTTCGGCACCACTTAAATGATTGTAATCTGTCATCAATGGTGCATTAAACAATTCCGGAAACAGGATAAAATCACTTTGATAATCACTAACCACATCTACAAAAAACTCAATTTGCTCGCATAGCGACTCCAGGTTAGGAAACGGCCTCATCTGCCACTGTACTAATCCTAACCGGATAATCGATTTTTTTGAATTAATATGCGCAGCTTCTTCGTTGTAGTAAATGTTGTTCCACTCTAACAACGAGGCATATTCAAGTGACTGCGTGTCGCCTGGTAAATACCCTTTTAAAATTTTCCTGACGTGAAAATCGTTGGCCAGTTGAAAAGATAGGGTAGGGTCATGTATTTCTTTCCCTTTAACTTTTTCGAGGTATGCCTTGGGTGTGAGTTTATCGGCATAGTCTTTATATTTTGGAATACGGCCACCCGCAATAATGGCTCGCAGGTTATATCGCTCGCAAATTTCTTTCCGGGCGTCATATAATCTTCGTCCTATTCGCATGCCCCGAAAGTCTGGGTGTACAAAAAAGTCAATTCCGTATAACACGTCTCCTTTTGGGCTGTGGGTTGAAAAAGTATAATTACCCGTAATTTGGCCGTAAGTATGATTGTCTCCAAACTTGTCATAATCTACTATTAGCGACAATGCGCATCCGGCTATTGCTCCATTAACCAGTATACAGATCTGCCCTTCCGGAAATATTTCTACAAGCTTTGTTATATGCGCTTCGCCCCAAAAGGAAGCGCCTTCCCATTCGGAATAAGCTTCCATCATAGAGGCTTTTAAGCCCAGATAATCATCTTTAGTGAGCGTGCGTAATTCTATTTTGAGATCTTCGTTTTTAAGTTCTTTTTCCATTTTGTGGTTTTGCTCTAGTGGGTTGATGAACTGGTGACAGTTGAAATTTAAAAAAAAAGCACCCTCCCAAAGGAGGATGCTTCGTAACGGTTTTATAGTTCGTTAAGCTAACTTTACATTTACGGCGTTAGGACCTTTACGGCCTTGCTCTACGTCAAAACTAACAACGCTGCTCTCACGAATGTTGTCAATTAGACCGGTTGAGTGAACAAAGATCTCGCTTCCACCATCATTTGGAGTGATAAATCCGAAACCTTTAGTCTCATTAATAAATTTAACTGTTCCTTGTTGCATTATATGGTTATGGATAAGTAGGCAAGGTACTTAAAAACATTTACCTAATTTACTATGGGTAAAAGTATTTAATTAATGGTAATAAAGCAGCTTTTTAGATAACATTAAAGAGTGCTTTAAAAAGACTATTTGTAGCAAGCAGCATAACAACCAATGATAAACAGGGCACAGATATTGTTGATGGCTGGCAACATTGATAATTGTTAGATGATTAAAGAATACCTCACTATAAAAGCTTTCATTAACGGAGGCAAAATATTAAAGGCGGCTTTCGGCAATTTCATGACTGACCGCGCACTGAAGTACAGTGCCTCACTGGCATACTATACCATCTTTTCATTAGCGCCGCTGTTGTTGCTGCTGATTTCGTTAATTGGTATTTTTATGGGGCAGGATGCCATACAGGGCAAGGTATTTTCAGAGATTAACGGTATGGTAGGTAACGAGCCGGCTAAACAAATTCAAGACATGATCAAGCATCTTGAGATGTCAGGTAAATCTACCATATCGGTTGTTATTGGCATAATCACTTTAATCCTCGGTGCTACTTCAGTGTTTGGTGAGATTCAAGACTCAATTAATATCATATGGCAGGTTAAAGCCAAACCCCAAAAAGGCTGGGTAAAGATGATTAAAGATCGGGTTTTGTCATCGTCATTAATTATTACTTTGGGCTTCCTACTCATGGTTTCGCTTGTAATTAACGGTGCATTACTCGCAGTGAGCGACCGGTTAAAAACCTTTTTACCCGACTTCACCGTTGTAATTTTTAACGTCATTAACGGGGCTATCAGCTTTGTAGTAATAGCTGTGCTTTTTGGGGTGATTTTTAAAGTTCTTCCTGATGTAAAGATTCAATGGAAAGATATCTGGCCGGGGGCATTATTTACAGCTGTTTTATTTATGATCGGACGACTGCTGATTAGTATTTACATAGAAAAGTCGGGCACCAGTTCCACTTATGGTGCAGCAGGATCGTTGATTGTTATACTGTTGTGGGTGTATTACACAGCTGCCATACTCTATTTTGGTGCTGAGTTTACCAGGGCGTACGCTGACTTTAAAGGCATAAAAATTGAGCCGGCAGAATTTGCAGTACACGTAGAAGAGAAAGAACAGGAAAAAGATGTAGATGTGCTTCCTAAGCAACATAAAACTGACTACAAATAAAACGGTCGTGTTCTGATAAATACCTGGTCTTAACTTGACATTTTTAACGCTTTGCACGAACGCTTGGCTTTTGTGCCTGAAAAGCCGTTGTAAGTTTAACAGAATACAATCTTTGCTTTCAACGTTACTACCTTAAAAACAAAAATCCGCTATGATTGCTCATAACGGATTTTGTTGTATAGTACCCAGAGCCGGGGTCGAACCGGCACGGCCTTGCGGCCACAGGTGTTTGAGACCAGCGCGTCTACCGATTCCGCCATCTGGGCCTGTCCATACTTCCTTTCAGAAGCGGGATGCAAATGTATTCAAACTCTCCTGAATTCGCAACAAATATTTTTGTCTATAATAAATATCTGCAATGCTGTTTAAACGACTTTCTTTTGCCGTATCATTAAGTGTTTCATAATCAGTTGTTAACTCTTTGAATTGATTGTTCAGATCATCTTCAACAGACAGCACTTCTGCACGTATAGAGGCCAGTTGTTCGGCATCATCGGCCTCCATAAGGCGCTCATTAAGGTCCATCATCTCCATTAAGAAGTCGGCCGGTAACTGCGGTTTGGCACCCTCGTTAACTAAATCATGCTGCTTTAGGATGTATTCTAACCGCTTAGCGGTATCGCTTAATGTTTGGTAAGCCTTATTGTTGATCGTAGATATTTCCAGTATCTCCTGTTGTTTACTATCATCTTCGTTTGCGTAAAAATCGGGATGGTACTGCTTGCTTAGCGCATAAAACTTTTTCTTTAAAGCAGCACTGTCAATATGGAATGACTCTGGTATATCGTAAAATTCAAAAAAATTGATCATAACGCATTTTTACTAAAAGAGAAAACCTGATTTCCCTTGTTATTGAGTGTAAAGGTATTTAATAAAGTATTGTTTGCCCATGCAATGTACTAGCGAATGGAAAAAAGTATGCGCTGACGTTAATTTTTACTATGTTTAGTTCATTAACAAACGTAAAATGATTTTTAAAACGAAAATTAAGTATCTGCTCATTTTCCTGACTTCGATAACCGCTATGAAGGGTGCAGCACAATCTAAAGTTGAAGAGGAATTGCAGGGCATTATGAAACGATATGAGGCTATAGGTATGTCGGTGGCGGTTGTTAAGGAAGGAAAGATATTTTATACCAAATCTTTTGGTTTTAAAGACGTAGAGCATAATACGCCTCTTAGTGATACAGATATTTTCAGGATTGCATCCATCTCTAAATCTTTTACATCAACATCGCTGATGCAACAGGTTGAGGCAGGTAAAGTAAGCCTGGATGATGACTTTGGTGACTTAATTGGCTTTAAGATCAGGAACCCCAAATATCCCGACACAAAAATTACACTGCGCATGGTCTTATCGCACACATCGAGTATAAATGACAGTGAGGGTTACTTTAATTTGGATGCAATTAATCCGGATAAAAGCCCAAACTGGTCTAAGTGTTATAACAGCTATGAGCCAGGGAAGGGCTATCAGTATTGTAACCTGAACTTTAATATGGCGGGTGCAGTTTTAGAGCGGCTTACAGGCGAGCGATTTGACAAGTATGTAAAAAGCCACGTTTTAAACCCTTTGAAATTAAATGCCGGTTACTGTGTCGACTCGCTTGATAACGCAAGGTTTGTGACGCTTTACGAATATAATGGGGCTACTCATAAATACACGCCTGCACCACTGGCTTATGCGCCCAGAAGGGAAGAGATAGCGAATTACAAGCTGGGATACACAACACCCGTGTTTTCGCCTACAGGTGGTATGAAGTTATCTGCTACTGATTTGGCTAAATATATGACCATGCATATGTACGACGGCAAATATAACGGGGTCAAAATCATATCTAAAAGGTCCGCTAATACCATAAGAAAACCAGTTGCCAAAAAGCAGGGGTATGGGCTTGCGATACACACCAGCGACGTTATACCGGGTAAAAATATGTTTGGCCACACTGGCTCGGCTTATGGTTTATACAGTGTAATGTTTTTTGACCCAAAGGAAAACTTTGGCATTGTAGCTATAACGAATGGTTGTAATGCACCTGATGGTGAAGACATGCACCCAATGCTAAAACTGGTTGTACAAAGCCTGTACACTAACCTGATTAAGCAATAGGAAATCTACTTTCCTATTGCTTTGGAAACGCCGGTTTGATAGGCGCTTATCTTTTCGGCAACATCAACCATGGGAGCAATCCAAATATTTTTCTCATTTGCCTTTAGGTAGTGTAGCAATTTGCTGTGCGCCTGTGCATCAACATTAATGCTATGTCCACCCCCCACGCCGTGAAATAAAAACACGAGGAGGGTATGCGTTTGTTGGGCTTTTTTTACCAGGTCTATCATATAATCGGCGGAGTGACCGTTTATTGAGTAACAGTTGATGTTGTCTAATGGCACATCCTTGGCAGACGGCATGCCGCCAGTTACACCACGTGCGCCTACGAAGTCTTTTTTTAACTGCTCATAAAAATAAACGTTCCCTATCTGCCTGTCACCGCAAGGGTAGGCAAAGGTGCGTTTGCTCTTACCGTCAATAGCTGTAAGCAGCACATTGTTTACGCGTATCTCGTCTACGGCACGTGCAACAGTGTATTTGCTCAGGTCATGATCTGCCTTTACAAAGCTTCTGCCAGGCAGGCTGCCGTCACAGGGGTGAAATAATGCGTGATTGCCCAATTCATGCCCATGCTTAGCTGCCAATCTCCATTCGCTTAAACGGCTGTTAATTACGGGCGAGGAACCAATTAGGTAAAAGGTTCCCTTAAATTTCATTGAATCCAGCGCTGGTATGACGTTATCAAGGTCTGCGTCTATAGCATCATCATAGGTAAGTACTACAGCGCATTGTTTGTTATTCCATACGCTTTGCTGTGCATACGTAATGGTTTTAAACGCTAAGAGCGTTGCGGTTACAAATAAGAGTCTTAATGTTTTCATTAGCTTATTACGGTTTATCGGTTCTGAATGGCGATGCAGGCAGGCCTTCCTTGTTATACAAATTTGCCCCTTCGGGATTATCCGCCCAAGCGTAACGGACATAAAGAGGCTGATTAATTTCTTCATTGTAAACAATTACCTTATTGCCTTCAATTTCGGCCTTAGCCCAAACAAACTTTTTATCTGCACCTGCAATAGCGAATTGTTGCAATTCACCGCCTCCTTTGGCTACCAAGCCGCCCCCGGTTTCGGTGAATGAAAGTACAATCTGTTTGCCCTGAACCGTAGCCGATTGCAATAACGGTCCCGATGCTACTACATTTTTATTGCCGTAGGCTACGCGTTGCGCGGCAAGTGCCATGCGTTCGCCAACATCTTTTTTGTTAAGTGGGTGAATATCATTCCATTCACCAGCATCAATAGCAACAGCCATGGCCGTATTGGGTACCGACAAAGTTTTAAGCTGACTTTCCCTCAACTCGGCCCACTGACTTTGTGAAGGTGAATACTGAACTTCCATAAAGTTAGGTAACTGTGCATAAATAAATGGCAGGTTCGGCTGATTCCAAACAGTGCGCCAGTCTGCAATTAGTGCTGGTAGTAACGCTGCATATTCGGATGGCTTCCCGCTATTTGCCTCACCCTGGTACCATAATACGCCTTTTATTTTGTAAGGCACAGCTGGTGCAACCATAGTATTATACAAGCCGGTCGGCTCACTTTGTGCAGAAAAAGAGTTGGGTAAGCCAGTGCCGCCAGTTTCAAAAACCTGGCCTACCTGATATTGCCAATCGCCCCTTAAGTCGAGCTTGAAGTCGCCGGCCGTTAGATAGTAGGGTTTATCGGGAACAAATCCTCCTTTACCGAAAGTACTGGTTACCCTGACTACTATAATGTTTTTGCCTGCTTTTAGCAACCCTGCTGGTATTTCATACCTCCGTGGCGGGTATTGGTAGGTGATGTTGCCCACTAGTTTACCATTTACATACGTATGATCAGCGTCTACAATACGACCCATAAAAAGCTTGGCGGCTTTGCCGGCTATAGCAGCCGGTAAATTTATTTCCTTTCTGAACCATACAATGCCGTTTAAACCCTTCACACCCTGATCGGCCCAATAGCCCGGAAGCCAGAAATTATGCCAGCCTTGAGGTACAAACGTAGTATCAAACCAAGGCTTAGCGCCGGTAAGACCTTTGTCGGTTTGCTTGTTACCAGGTTTACCCGCATCTGCACTAACATACGGCCTACTAATGCGATTATAGTAGGCCGTGTCTTTTAACTCGGCTATCCGCTTTGCATAGAGATCTAAAGATTTCAAGCCATTTTCGCTAATCCATGCCTGTATGGGGGTGCCTCCAACACTGGAGTTAATAATGCCAATAGGCACATGGTACTTATTAAACAGATGCCGGGCGAAAAAGTAACTAACCGCCCCAAATGATAACACGTCTTTTGAGTTTGCAGTTACCCATTTGCCAGGCGGTAAATCATCGTGCGTACGCTGTACGTCTGATGCGGTAGGAATAAAGAAATTCCGGAGCAAAGGGTAATCAGCATTAACAATATCGTCCGGGTACTTTTCATTAACCCGTTCCATGTTTATAACCATGTTTGATTGGCCTGCACAAAACCATACATCACCTAACAAAATGTTTTTTATTAAAATATGATTGGTCGCATCAATTTGCATGTCGTATGGGCCGCCTGCTTTTAGCGCCGGCAGGGTAGTGGTCCATTTACCCACAGCCGACGCAGATGTTTTGTAAATCTTTTTGTTAAACTTAATACTTACCTTTTCGTGCGGTGCAGCCCAGCCCCAAATGTTTATTTTCTGATCTCTTTGCAGCACCATGCCGTCACTTATTAATTGCGGCAAACGTACCTGTGCTTTCAGTTGTGCATGACATAAAAGCAGAAGAGCGAGGAACACTTTATAGTATTGTCTCATAAAAGGTGTGCGTATAATTGGTTGCGGCGTTAAATATCGCATAATTTATTCTTACTGCAATCGATTGCAATTAATATTTTTATTAGGACCCAAAAGTCAATTTGTTTTCAGTGGGGTGTTGTAATATTAAATTAAAAAAGGCACTCAAACCGGTTGGTTACGATAATACGGCATATTGAATTTCTTTGGCAGGCGCCACTATGCACAAAACTGGTAACAACGGATGTTTATTAGCGCATTACTGGCTATCGGTACAGATGCCTGAACGTAATTTTGAAGTTTAGCCAGCTGATGAAACTTTTTTATTAATTTTAAGCGTAAGTAATATTACATAACCTATCATTATGAAGAAATTTTTTGCGACCTACAATTTTGCCACACCTGTTGATGTGGCGTTATTATTAGTAAGACTCGTCTGCGGCTATGCGTTTATACTGCATGGCTGGGGAAAAATCCAGCATCCTATGAGTTGGATGGGCCCACAGTCGTTTATTCCACCCATATTTCAAGCCCTCGCTGCCATTGCCGAATTTGCAGGCGGTATAGCACTTATTGTTGGTTTTTTGACCAGGCTTGCGGGTGTTGGGTTACTGGTAACAATGGGGGTAGCTGTTTATACACATGCCTTCGTTTTTAATGATCCATTTGTGAATTTTAAAGGTGGCAGTTCGTATGAGCCGGCATCAATATTTTTTTGTATTGCAGTAATGTTGCTGGCAGCAGGTGCCGGGCGTTTTTCTTTGGATAAACTTATATTCGGCGATAGAGCTAATACCAAATATTAAATTAACTGATAAAATTCTTGAACATGTTTGAAAACACAAAAGCTTTTAGCGGATTTTCTGTAGACGACTCCCAAAAGGCCAAGCAGTTTTACAGTGAAGTATTGGGTTTAGAAGTAGAAGAGCTGGATATGCCAGGCCTATTAAGTTTGCATATAGCAGGTGGGTCGCACGTGCTCATATATGCTAAAGCAAACCATTTGCCAGCCACGTTTACCATCCTCAATTTTCCGGTTGATGATATTGAGAAAGCTGTAGATCAGCTTGTACAAAAAGGCGTTAAATTTGAAACTTACAATGAGCCCAACTTTAAAACCGATGATAAAGGAATATTTCACGGCGGAGGACCAAAAATAGCATGGTTTAAAGATCCAGCCGGGAATATTTTATCGGTACTTGAACAGCGTTAAAAACACTAACAAACAAGAAAGGCTGCAATTAGCAGCCTTTCTTGTTTGTTAAGTAATGCGGATAAGATGTTTATTTCTCGATACTGATATCGGCAATGCCTTTAACTTCGGTTGACAGTTCGCCCAACAAACCCAAGTTATATGGTATCCCTGTTTGTACTTTAATGAAATCAATACCGTTTAAAGCCACCTTGTTGCCTTTTTCGTCTATAGCATTGGCTATATCTAGCTTGTCTGATCCGGCCGAGTTGTCGGCATACCCAGATGTAAAGGGCGTACTGGTAATAATCCCGGCATGATTAATATTGCTTGACGGCAACAAAGTACCTGTTAATGTATAAGTATTTGCGGTAATCCACACCGGATAATACGCTTGTTTATAAAACGTATTCGTTTTAACAGAGCCAGAGTTGCCCAGGTTATCTGTCCAAGACACTTCACTGGCGGGCGATGAAGGCCGTGTATAAGTAATACTATAATTGCGCGTATAGCCTGCCGAATTTTGGGCACTGCCGCTTAACTCGTACCAGATATCATCGGGCTTGCCGTTGCTATTTACATCTTGCATTACCCAAACCACACCCGGTTCGGCAAAACTGGCCGAGGCATTATTATAAATAACAATATCCTCCTTGCCGCTCTGATTAAGTACCGTATGATCAAAGCCTAAAACGATATTACCCCCGTATGAGCCTAAGCTAACTAAACCTTGTTTACCGTTTAAAACAGTTTTAGCAGCATCCGCATCACCAAAGGCGGTATTCACAAACTGGCCCGGACCAGGGGTATAATCGAACAACTGTGTTACATAGGCGCTGCTTTGAGTTGTAATGGGCCTAACTTTCACCTCCTCAGTTTGTTCAGGTTCCTCAATTTCTTCGTCCTTTTTGCAGGAGCTGAAAAACAGTGTGCCGCCAGCAAATGCTAGCAACACGCTTGTATAAAGTCTATATTTTGTTGTTTTCATAGTAGTGAAAGAAAAACCATTATTGTTTTTTGTACGAATACACAAATACTGATGCTTTAGGATAAACGCCCGTTTCAAAATCATGCAGCTTTTTGCCGTTGCTACCAAAAATGAAGGCTTTACCGCTGGTATAACTAATGCCATCGCCAGCTACTACCATGTTGCTGAACGGATCGATTGTTACACCGTAAAGATAAGTGAATGAGGTGCCGTCGGTAATAAAGTTGGCGCCGGCGGTACCCGTAGCTACTTCTAACTGCCTAATAACAGATGTCTCCGTTGAAATAATGCCTTTGTCACTTGTAAAGCTTAAAGCGCTGCCATAGCCATAGCCAGGTGTTGTTTGAACTTTGGTATCTGTAATACTGCTTATTCTGTCGAGTGCGCCAGCTACTTTGGTATAATAGTTTCCATAACAGATAACATAAATATCGCCGTTAGGTGCAGCAACCACTTTACCCGGGTTAAGCGATACGGTGATGTCTTTGGTTTTTTTAAAAGTTGCTAAGTCTATCACAGATACTTTATTTACATTTCCGGTATATAGGTAATCTGAATTGGCTACGTATAACTTGCCATTGGCTGTTGCCACGCCTTCAAGATAATTAACTTCGAGATTTAACTCGGCATCAACGTTTAACGTTGCAGTGTCAATGCGACTTACTTTACCATCATAGCGTGACACATATGCCTTGTTTTTGTAAAACGCAATTGAGCGTGGCTCATACCCGCCGGTTGTAGAATTAAACGGTATACGTTTAATCGACTTGCAGGTATTTACGTCCATTACATCTACGAATGATTGGGGTTGAGATGATGTTCCGCTTACTACGCAATACATTTTGCTGCCGTAGCGTTGCAAATCATTTGGTGTTTCACCTAAATTGCTTCCATTTACTTTTTTGTAATAGCTTTTTTCAGCCGTATTCGTTTTAAAGTTATAGAAAGAGATGTCACCATTGCCGTTGCCGTATGTACCCTCGCAAAGTACATATACGCCCGCTGTACTTTCGATTACAGGCTCAAGGTTATCAGGCTCGTTTTTGTCTTTTTTACAAGAGGTAAAAAGAACGGTAGTTGTAATAATTGCTAATAGTAATCTTTTAGAATAGCGTAGAAATTCAATTTTCATTTTATATAGTGGATTTTAGTAATTAAAAGCAAAGTGGGCAGGTACATCGCCGGTAGTTACCGACCATTTCTTTTTGCCAGCACTGTCAAAGCAATAAAGCGTACCCGGCGAAATAAAATCTTTAGCATCGGTTAGCAGTACATCTTTAGTAACCGGATTAACGCTCAAGCCGTAAGGCAATCTTATTTGGCTTTGTGTTCCATCAGTTATAAATTGCTGGCTAAGCAGCGTTTCATCCAGTGTGTTGATGATATTATAGGCGAACTTGGATTGTGCATTGGTGCTTATGACGTACGCTCGGTCATTATCTATAAACAACACCCTTGTCTGCAAATTGAACGTTTTTTTGATTCGCTCGGTTTGCGTGTCAATTACGTAAAGATTTGGTTGAATGGTAAGATAATCGCCACGTGAAGTAATGTACAAATCGCCAAAGCGATCAGCTTTTAGATGTTCCAGGTTAATGTCAACATCAATTCGCTTAACCTCAGTAAACGTGTCGATATCAACTACCGAAATGGTACGTTCGTAATTAGGCGGACTATAACCACCTGAATTAGCCACATAAAGCTTGTTACCTGCAACAGCCATTTCTTCGGGCTGCCGGCCAACCGTTACCCGCCGCTCAATCAGCAGGGTAGTCGTATCAATTTGAGCCACTATACCGTTGGGTGAGTTTGCGTCGCCCACGCTACCCAAATAGGCGCTAACGTAAACTTTGTTATTATGAAAGGTAAGGTACCGGCAGTTTACCAAATCAATTTGTTTTATACGCTTTCCGGTTTTTGCGTTAAGCACCTCAACTTTGTTCGAATTATTAACAGCCACATAAAGCTTGGAACCATATACAAGAATGTCGTTTCCCACATCGCCAAGCCCTTTTATTACTTCAGGGTTGGCCTGATTATAGATGTTACGTCTGTAGCGGCCCGTTGTATAATCCACATAATCTAAAGAGGCTTTGTTCATGTTTAGGTTACCTTCATTGAGCAGGTATACGCCTTTTACTGAACTAGAGGGCACTGGTTCAAAAAGCGTTTCTGTTTCTTCCGGAGCAGGTTTTGGATCTTTACGGCAGGCAGACAACAAAATTAGGATAAGCAAAAAATAAGTTTTGTATGTTGATCTCATTATTTTTATTTGTTTAATAATTTAAACTAAACTTCAACCGATAGTAACGACCAGGCATCGGAAAGTTTGTAATGACTTCATAGTATTGATTTAGTAGGTTATTAACGTCTATTCCGACCTTTATTTGATGCCCTTTGAACGAAGTTTGCCACATTGCTGCTACATCATGCGTGTACCATGGCTCTACATAGTTGGCGGGTATATTTGCACTTTGGTTATAGCGCTCGCCGGTGTAAATAAAACTGTAGTTTAAGCTAAGCTGTTGCCAAAGCAAACCAGCCAGTAAAGACCCGCTGTGTAGCGGTGTGTAAGGTATCTGTTGGTTGACCAAAGAGCCACTTGAAGCATCGAGTGCTTTTTGATAGGTATAATTGATACCAGCATTCAAAAATAAACTGCTTTTTAACTGCCATCCCGTTTGCAGGCGGGTTTCAATTCCATATACGTTTACACGGTTAATGTTTTCCATGGTCCAGCGGCGCAGGTTTTGGCCCGGCACTGCTACAATTTTGTCGGCTACACGGTTGTAGTAAACGTCCATTTGTAATTGTATGTGTTTTATTAAACGCTGCGAGCCATTGTGCTGAAAAGTGAAGCCGGCATCATATTGTTGGGAATATTCTGGTTTTAAGTATGTGCTGCCAACAAAGGTGTAATACAACTCATTGAAGGTTGGCAGACGGTACAATCCTTTGTAAAAGCTCCTTAGTCTAAAGTTCGGGCTTTTGAAAGGTTGCCAGGAAGCCATTACAGCAGGTGTGTATTTTACCCGGTTTGGCGCTGCTTCAAACGCCTTTGTACTTTCGTAGGTAAACGTTCCCAGTACGTTAGCCTGAAAGATAAATCTGGTCCACTTTACTTCGGTAGCCATTGCTGCTAACCAAGTGTTACGGGTAGGGTAGGTGAACCTGTAAATGTTCGATTGCATGGTATTAAGTAGGTAGTCTGCCGAGATAGCCGTGTTCCAAAACTTTTTGATAACAATTTGATTGGTTACAGACAAATAAAGTTCCTGTTGATGGTAACGGCTATCGGAGAATCCGGTTGTGGTTACAATCTCAGGATCCAGGTATCGCAGGTAGTCTCTCGAATACTTAGCATTAGCTAATAAGCTGTATACCGGACCTTTTTTTTCGTAAGCCGATTGTATGAACAAATTGCGGTCCCATTCGCGCTGATTATAGTTAAACTTATTGGCTACAATGGCACCTGGTAACCCACGTTCGGAATTGTACAAATAGGTTTTGACAGTCCATGTGCTACTGTCGCTTAATGTTCCGTTTAATCCTGCCTCTATGCGTAAGGCGTCGATGTCACCGTTATTTCTTGTTGCAGTGGTGTCATAAGCGCCATTGGTGTATCTGAAAGGGTATCGGCCACTTGCGCGCGTCCATTCGGTACTAACAGTACTGTATGTTTTATTACTTATACGATGTTGCCAAAGTGCCGAAGGATTAACTAATCCCAGCGAGCCTGTTTTAAAGGCTGCTTTATAATGATTGTTGTTGCCAGTTTCAAAAACAGGTCGTTTTGCGGTAAGATAAATTACACTGCCTGCTGCAAGTGCCCTTGCCGACTGAAAGATACTGCCTTTTTGGGCGTTGTATAACTCAATTTCACCTATGTTGTCTAATGAAAATTTACCTAAATCAACCTGCCCATTTTGTGCATTACCTAATTGTATGCCGTCATAAAACACCGCTACCTGGCTGCTGCCCAGGCTGCGCACATCAACTGTTTTTAAGCCGCCTACACCGCCATAATCTTTAAGTTGAGCGCCTGAAAAGTAGCGTATCGCGTCTGCAACAGATAAAGTGCTTAACCTCTCAAGAGCTGCGCCCTTTAACAGTTGTACAGGCGTAGGACTAGCGAGGGGGATACTTTGTGCGCCCGACCATATTTGCACTTCCTGTAATTGATGATTGCGTAGGCTATCAACTGTCGGCTTTTTTACTTGTGCGCACAAAACAAAGCAGTGGCTAACCAAAAGCATTACCAATACCCAGGTTAAAATAAATCTTACAGAAAACCCTGCACGCCAGTGCGTGTAAAGTTCAGTTAATTCCATGTGTGTTGTGAGTTAATACCCACAGCATACCGAAAATTGTACACTACAAATGAAAAACACGAAAAGTATCTTCATTCAGCTTCAATCCGCGAAAGCTATGAATTATAAAAGCTAGAGGCAGGTATTCTGACTTGTTCCCCTTGGTTCGTCTTCCCATTCTGTGTTAACGGAACAGTGACTAAAGAATGAACTTCGGTTTGTATAGAACTTACAGCTGCGGGACAGTTCTGGATTTACACCAGATTCCCTTTTAATCCTGAAGATCGATGCTCCAGGAACCAAAAGCTGGCGCAAAGATAGCGTTTACAGCTTAATTTAAAGCAACAAGATTTTACTTAGCAAACCATTTCTTGTGCTTAAGTATTGTTAACTATAACAGAACACCAGGAATTTATATGAAAACTTGTAAGAAGACAATTAAGCGAAACAGTATAACAATTATTGTAATAGGTGGGTTGATATCTATTGCAATTGCGAGCTGTAGTCAGCAAAGTTTGGACAAGGAAATTAAAGCTGATTTGGTTGCTAAGGCAAAAACTGACGTGAGTTTTGCAGGCGTCAGCTATTCGGTTGAGAAGGGTGTAGTCACATTAACCGGCGCTTGCGCTACCAGAAAAGCAAAATCGGAGGTGGAAAAAACCGTAAAAAGCATACACCTTATTAAAGGTTTGCATAACCAATTAGTAGTCGCACCCGTAATTTTAAATAACGATTTCCTGCTGAAGCAAGCGGTAGACAGCGTTTTGGCTGCATACCCAGCAGTACAGGCCAGTGTTGCACAGAATGTTGTGACGCTAATAGGTAAAGCTCAAAAAGAAGAGGCCGATAAGCTGGTACCAGCTATAGCTAAATTAAAACCCGCAAGCATCGACAACCAGTTGCAAATGCATTAACGGTTATGTATTCTTAAAAAATGGATTAAATAACTGCAATCAAGTTTGTGAATCGAAAACGGTTTAATGCCTGGTGTTTCGAAATGTTCGTGCATTCCTGTTAATTTATAGTGCCATCGATGCCTTGTGTAAACGCTTTGATAAAAGCATTTCTAAGCACTCCCACAAAAGTTTGCCATCCGCTGGTTTCGGGATTATTTAAGTTTCCAGATATGGGAACCTTAGTTGCAATTTTTTTAGTTTTTGGGTTCTGAACAGCTTTAACGAACAAGCCTACTACCGCTTCTTTCGCGGCCTGAAAGATGCCGCCTTTTTTCTTCACATCCTTTTTCCAATTAAGCACCTTGACACCTTTAATAAAAGGTTTAACATAGCCGTTAAACTTTCCACTTTTTGCTTCTAACTCGCTGTACATATCCAGTGTACCCTTCTCTACATCAATCTTGCCTTTAGCTTCTATGAAGTCATTCAAGCTGGTTAGTTTTACGGTGGTTAACTGGCCGCTTAGTCTAAAATCAGGAATTTCTTTTAAAACATTGATCTTCATGTCGGCCTTAAGCTTTCCATTTCCTATTGACGTTCCAGTCAGGCTAACTGTCGAAGGCAAAGCTTCACCGTTTTTTTCAACATTAGCCAGGTTAAGCGCAGTTAATTGCATGTTCTGAATATGCAGGTTAATGTCTGGTTTTGCTGCAAAATCCATATAAGCTATACGGCCACCATTAACTTGCAAGCGGTTAATGGTCATAGGCATTAGCGCTTTTAACGTCCGTGTCCAATGCTCTTTTGCCGGCTCTTTAGATATATCAGCTGTTTCTGCCAATATATGTATGGCAGGTTCATTCATAATTACTTCACCCACCAAACGTCCCTTAAAAATGGCTTTCCATTCCAGTGACAGATCTGTATGCTCTATTTTCAAAAAGGGGTATTTAGGCGGATCGGTCTTTTTGCGAAGCACCAAACCATCAATTGCATAGGCGCCACGAATCAGGTGTATATCAATATCATTTACATGGCCGGTATAACCTGGCAATTCGTTTAATTTACGGTTTACATAACCCTTAACAATAGCCGGAAGCATAAGCCTTATGATGAATAAAAGTACGATAACACCAATCAGTACCCAATATCCCGGCTTTAGCCTTCTCCAATTCATGCTTCAAGTTAACCTTTTACTATTTGCTCTATTTCGTGCAGATCTGTAGTTTTCCTTTTACGTTTGGTATTTTTCTTTTCGAGATAATCGGTACTATGGTCTTTAGCCCCTTCAGCTACATTAGACAATTTTTTACGGAAGGAGTATCCCTTTTTAGTAGCGTAAAGGTAAGCTATTGCACCAGCAGCTATGGCGCCTACAGCAACGGCTGCAATAACCAAACTGTTATCATTTTCTTTAACAAATAAGTTTTTCATACTGAACGATTTACACCTTAACAGAAAAATGCCTAATTAGTTCTAAGAAATATTTTGTGTTTAAGGTATAACAGATTTTTTTTTTCAATAGTTAGTAAGTGAGGTTAAGGATGCAGTGCATTAGCTAACATAATATTGAGGCTAGCTTAATTGATCTGATCGTTTGAAACTTAATTTTAGATTAAGTGGAAACACCTTTTTTATAAAGAAGAATTGTTAACTGTATACTACAGTGCTAGCACCAGGTTAATAAAAAAAACCTTAAATATTTTATTTAAGGGTTTGGTGTTAGAATGCTATCTAAATTTGTGATTCCATCAGGATTCGAACCTGAGACCTACTGCTTAGAAGGCACTAGCCCTTGTTTTTTCATAACTTATTGATATTTGCCAAGCTTAACTAAAACGCTTTAAAAACGCTAAAAAAGACATTTTTGTTTATTCTTTACAAACCAATTCTTATATTCGTTTATTATAGTTCATGTAAACCGTCATGTAAACCGCCATGTAAACCAATCGTAAACTAAAACGAATATCAAAAGATGGATTCAACTATTGCTGCTATACTTTATAAATCAAAAACATTAGCTAATGGCAAGCATCCAATAATGCTTCGGGTAACAAAAAACGGCAAGCGGAATTATAAAGCTTTAAACCTGTCATGCTTTCTTAAAGACTGGGACACAGCTAAAAACTGCCCTAGAAGAAGTTGCCCCGACAAGGACAAGATAAATACTATCATCGCCAAAGCAATAAATGAATACAACCAAAAACTTTGGGAATACAAAGTTGAAGGTAAGGATTTTACCCCTGATATTTTAATTGCAGAAGCAACGCAACCAAAAAAGAAAACCACTGTATTTAAGTATTTTGATATAACCATTGAGAATTTAAAAAAAAGGAAAGAGATAGGCAACGCCAAAGTATATCAAGACACTTACAATCAACTTAAAAAATTTAGTAACGATAAGGATAGAACTTTTGCGCAGCTAGATTACAATTCCCTATCGAATTTTGAAACGTATTTAAAAGCAAAGGGGTTAACCGATAATGCTTTGTCAGTTAGGTTTAGAACTATCAGAGCGCTTTTTAACTCTGCAATAATTAACGGCTACACGAAAAAGGAATATTACCCATTCGAGAAGTTTAAAATAGCTTCGAGATATAGTACTAAAACACAAAAAAGAGCAATTACTAAGAATGACATTCAAGAAATTAAAAAGCAGGAGTATGAAAGAGGCTCTGTTGTTTACGAAGCACAGCAATACTTTTTATTCAGCTATTTTGTTGCTGGTATGAACTTCATGGATATTGCACGTTTAAAATGGAGTAATATACTTGAAGATAGAATCTTCTATAAGAGAGCTAAAACAGGTAATGAAATGATATTTCAACTTAAACAACCCGCACTAGAAATTATAAAAAACCTCTCGATCAGCTCTAAATCCGACCGAGATAGTTACGTTTTCCCGATACTGAATAAAAACCTTCATGTTACACCTATACAACAACATAACCGTATCCGGAAAGTAATGTCAAGGGTGAATAGAGATTTGAAGAAAATAGCTATAGACGCCAAAATTGATACACCATTAACAACCTATGTAGCACGACACACTTTTGCAACAGTATTAAAACGTAGTGGAGTTTCAACAGCTATTATATCAGAGTCAATGGGCCATCAAACCGAAGCAATTACCCAGACTTATCTTAAAAGCTTCGAAAACAGTGTACTGGATGATGCGTTAGATAATCTACTATAAAACGTCATGGACAACTTTTTAAGGTGGATAGAAATATGTAGTAATTGTGGACGTTACGTACCTGCTGTAAGTCCGTATTGCGAAATCTGTCATCATCAGTACTTGGTTCGCGATCTTACAGATGATGAACTTAGTATTCCGCTTGACGTAATTGTGAATAGAATAAACGATGCCTACTTTTTGTTCGAGCATTTTGGCTTAGGAAAAATAAAAGGTTATGAAAGCTTCAATTTCGTAAAGTACTTCAAACTTTTCTTTGCAAAAGCTCAGTATAAATCTGAAATCATTAAGTTAAGCAGACATTATTGGCATTTGAATGAGCAAATAAAGGATTTCAGTAACCGGAGTGCTTTCAAAAACAGAAACTATTATTTAAATCAAGATTTCGGTTTGGACTGTGTCGCAATGCAGGAGGTAAATGAAACCTTAGAAACGCAGTTTCAAAAATACATTGACACAGAGAACTTTCAAATTTCAAGAGCGATTTCAATTGAAGACCTTGACGACGATCTAAAGCGCAAAAATACACGCAAGGTTCCAACACCTGCCAACTCAAGAAAACTTATAACGTTTGATAGCCTTGAATCATCATCAAACGTCTTCAATGCTTTAAAGTCCTATTTTCCCGGCAATGAGGTAAATTTATTGCAAGCGTTACAAGGCGATATTATAAATCAGCCTTTATTTTTTCCATATAAACAGAATCTTTTAACGGAACTATTTCTTAGGCTACATGAAAATGGGAAACTTTTAAATTCTAAAGTAAGAACCTGTGAGTGGCTTTGCGGTAATTTCACATTTAGATTTATTAGAGGAGCAGATGACGAAATTCGCAAGTTTAACAAGATTACCGTGTTAGATTTACTTAACAAAGGCAAAGGTATTCCCCCTTTAAAATTACGCATCCACAAAGAAGAGTGGCCTCCAGTTAAAAAAATTAAATAATTCATCCTCCTTCTATCCCCCTTACTGATTTAGGATCTTGAAAGGGGGATACCTTGTTAATGATTTTTGTGCTTTAATTATTTATCTAATCATTAAAGTAATGAAAACATTAACATTTGAGCAGCTCCCACAGGCAATCGCTCAACTAATAGAAAATTTTGATGACTTGAAAGCTTTACTTTCAAAGCAAGAGGCGACTACCATTAAAGACGAGGACAAGTTGCTTAGCGTCAAAGAAGCAGCTAACTTATTAAACCTTTCGACTTCTACAATTTATGGGTTGGTTAACCGAAAACAAATTCCAGTTTCAAAACGGGGCAAACGCTTATACTTTTCCAAATTCGAGTTGGTTAATTGGATTAAAGAAGGGCGAAAACTTACCCAACAAGAACTTGATAACGCTGCAAATGCCTTTATTGCTAATCTTAAAAAACGGGGGTAATGATGGAACAGTATTTAGCACATTCTGAACTCCTATCAAATTTGATAAATCAGATTACGACAATTGATTTTGAAGCTATCGCTTTTCCTGAGAAAAATAAAGTACTCGAGGAAATTAGAAAAATCACCGCAGTAAATAAAAATAATTCAGGTAAAAATGATACTGCTAATGATGAAATACTGCAAGGGCTTTACCAAAAGTTAAACACCTTCAAAATCAAACAAAAACAAGTTTTGGTTATTGCCATTGAGCAAATCATTGAGTTAGCTAGATTACATTCTTGGAACCTGTGCAAAAACAATGGTCTAATTTATATATACAATGGTGCTTTTTGGAAGCACATTGAAAATGAGGAATTTCAAAATTTTCTGGGTAAAGCTGCTGAAAAACTTGGAATTGATGAATTATCAGCGAAACATTTTAGCTTTAAAGAGCAGTTGTTTAAGCAGTTCTTGTCGGCTGCATACTTACCAAGACCTACACTGAGCAAAGGCGAAGTTTTAGTTAACCTTCAAAACGGGACTTTGGTAATTTCACCCGATAAGGTTTACTTGAAAAATTTTGACCCAAACGATTTTTTAACCTATCTACTACCATTTAATTACGATACTGAAGCAAAATGTCCACTTTTTAACAATTACTTAGCCGAAGTTCTTCCAGATATAAATTTGCAAAATATTCTTATGGAATATTTAGGCTACCTATTTATTCAAAGCAGCACCCTAAAACTGGAAAAAGCTTTATTATTATATGGCTCAGGAGCAAATGGCAAATCGGTGTTCTTCGAAGTAACTACTGCTTTGTTAGGTCAGGATAATATATCAAATTACTCTTTGCAAAGCCTAACAAATGAAAACGGGTATTATAGAGCTAAACTTGCAAACAAACTTGTTAATTATGCAAGTGAAATAAATGGCAATCTAGAGGCCTCTATTTTTAAGCAATTAGCCTCCGGCGAACCAGTTGAAGCACGACTTCCATATGGCGAGCCGTTTAGTTTGCAAAATTATGCTAAGCTTATATTTAATAGCAATGAGTTGCCGAAAGAAGTAGAACATACACCAGCATTCTTTAGGCGGTTTCTAATGGTTCCATTTAATGTTACTATACCAGAACATAAACAGGATAAAGAGTTAGCTAACAAAATTATATCGAGCGAATTATCTGGTGTGATGAACTTGGTAATCTTAGGCTTGAAGCGTTTGCTAGATCAGAAACGCTTCACGCAAAGCGTTGCTGCTGATAATTTGAACGAGTACTTTAAAAAGCAGTCCGATACGGTTCAGTTATTTCTTGAGGAAGAGCAGTATAAAAAGTCGTTTTCAAATTACATTCAATTAAAAGATGTATATAGCGCATATCGAACATATTGCTATGAAAATGGATATAAACCAGGTTCTAATAGAACCCTAAGCGAAAGGTTGAAAAATGCCGGCTATGAAGTTGAGCGCAAAAGTACTGGCATTGTTGTTTACATTGAAAAGCAAAGCTATGTACCCATTGAAGAAAGTCCATTTTAAATAATACTTGTTGAAGTTTGCTCAAGTAATCACGAGATAAAATTAACAGAAAACAAGGCAATAAGTAGTTTGTAAAAAGCTGTTTATAACCATAATGCAAAGTCCATACAGGCTAAATTGTACTATAAGTATAAGAGTTGTTTTAAGCTGCATTACCTACACTACTTACACTATACAAGCTATATTTATTTGGCTATATTGTGTACGTAGTGTAGTATGTGCAGCCTATAAAACAAAAGTAAATCACACCTATTACCCTAAGAAACCCTTATAGCCTTTACTATACTTTACATTAGCCACAAGCCTGCCATGCATATGAAGCGCGCCAATGTTTAATTTAATATTACAAGGCCGTGAAAAGGCCTTATTTACCCTTTAATGAAACTATACCAAGTGTAACCGTAATTAAAACAGTGCAAACCCTCTAAAGACATAAAAAAGGTTGAAAGTTAGCTAATAACGCTTACTTATGCTAAATTAGATAAGATTAAATAACGAATATAAGGGGGAGTGAGGGGTACTGTTATATCTACAATACCCGTTAACCGGCAAGAGAAATTTTTTGGATTTCCATATAGAAACTTAACAGCTCGTTTTATTCTAAATATTGCCTAAGCAACTTAGGTGCTGAAATTGCATGAAACTGTTAACTTAGAGAGACAAGCTACATCTTTACATCTCTTTACTTTTAACAAAGTGATTTATCTCTCTACGCTAATTAATAACTTGATAAATAAGGTTAGATACTCTCTTCTTTAGGTCATCAAACATAACGTGTAAATTGGGTAGGGTCATAAGTTTGTACAGTAGCCTCCTTTTCGTTTGAAAACGGAAACTTAAGAAACTGGCCTTTTAGCTCGATGATTACAGGTTCATACTTTTCTTTCAAGTTTTCATATAGACCTATTCTGCCTTGAGTACTTAGACCTTCTTTGTTAAGCTGTAACCAAATACCTTCTTGTAATGCTCTTAAGGCGGCATCTTGATTATGCCAGTGATAGTGTTTACTAAATTCCTTAAACCAGTAGTCTGGTTCTATTTTTGTCTTTGGCTGTCTCAAAATTGATTTGATTGCGCTAATGTTTGCGGCCATAACAAAGAAACAAATTAGGTATATCAAACCAATTATAGCAATTATAAGATCTGTCATGATGTCTGTTTACTCTTTGATAAATTAATGGACTTAGACTTTACTTGTCAAAGCCGTAAGGTAAGGCATTAACTATTTCCCATACATACTTGTATGATACATAACCCCGTTTATGAAAGTCGCTCCCGTTTAAACTTTCAATTAAAACCATATCTGTCCGATCTTGACCAACATTAGCTGTCGTTTCAATGTAAGTACCCTCACTAGAATCAAGTAGATACTTCCCCCCTTCGATTAGTTTAAAAGCTATATCACTTTTGTTTTCATCCGTATAGGCGTATTGGTCTGTTAACGGTTCTGTTCCTGCTTGATTGTTGCTTAAGGTGACGCTTACCTCTTTGCCGGCATAAACACTTCGTAAGGAATCCAAAACTTGTGTTTTTTCATCAACCTTCCGTTTGCATCCCAACGCTAAAATCGCTAGAGGAATTAAAATTAACTTTTTCATGGTTATCGTAATTTGAGTTAAAAAGTATGGCGTAACTATCGTATCATTAAGCTACTCAGGGTTACGACGCCCTCCACGCATAAAAGATACAGCTACGCCATGACAGCGTACTACATCGTTTATATTGCGTGGTGCCTGAGGTCGTAATTCGAGCAGCAATAAAGAATAGTACAATATTTTGAACATTACAAAGGTAGGAAGATATATCAGTACCTACAAATGACCTTACAATCTAATCAATGATCTTAGCGGCTAACGAAGCGGTATATCTTTTATGTGTAGTCGGAACGTGATAAATTTATAACGTTTCTATTTTATTAATTTGCATTTTTGGGGTTAATATTGAATTTATGAAATCAGGCAACTCGGAATATGAAATCTTAGATTATACCAAGGTTTATGAACGAGTGATGCAATTCGATAAAAACAAAACGGCTTTTGTTCATCAATGGTACCCGTTTGTAGAAGGCTATTCTAAAGAGTTTATCAATGGTATTTTAAGCGAGTTGGATTACAAACCAAGCCTTGCACTCGATCCTTTTGCCGGAAGTGGAACTACCCCTTTAGAACTGCAAAGCAATGATATTAGCTGTATTTCATTTGAGGTAAGTCCTTTCATGCATCTTCTCGCTACTGTTAAACTTGAGCTTGGTTATAAAAAAGATTTATTATTAGACGCGCTGATCACCGTTGGAAATTCGTTAAATGGTGATTCAACAGATATACGAAAACAGGTACCTCTTCCCAAAGCGAGGACGTTTGTAAAGTCGGAAAAACTTGAAAAATGGATCTTCAATGATGAGGTATTAGACGGTGTTTTAGATATCAAGTATAGTATTAGCTTACTAAAAGATGATGTTTATAGAAACCTTTTTAAAGTGGCACTAGCATCGATATTATTAGATGTAAGTAATGTATATAGGGATGGCAAGAGCGTAAAATATAAATCTAAATGGCGTGAACGAGTTTGCACTAGGCGAGAAGTTCACCAAAAGTTTTTAGATAAGATTAACTTAAAAATTTTACCGGACATAACAATGCTTGAAGGGATTAGTTACGAGGTTAACAATAAGGTATTGTGCAAGCATGGCGATGTTAGAAAACATCTTGAAATGGTTCCGGATCACTCGGTCGATTTAGTGATAACTTCACCACCCTATCTGAATTCCAGGGATTATACTGATATATATATCGTCGAACTTTGGATGTTGGACTTAATCAGTAGTTACGACGATTTAAAGGAATTAAGGTCAAATACATTAAGATCTCATGTGCAGGTTAAACACGGTAATGTTGACATGGTAAACAACCAACATCTACGCGACGTAATTGATGCTCTTGAGAAGGCTTCTATTAACCATTGGAATAAAGAGCTTCCTAGCATGATAAAAGCTTATTTTAAAGACATGGAAACTCTTTTTAGACAATTACGAAAAAAGATGATGCCGAGTAAAAAAATTTATTTCAATGTTGCAAATTCAGCTTATTATGGCATTGAAATAAAAGTAGACGAAATCATTGCCTGTATCGCTGAAAGCGAAGGGTTTAAAGTAAATGAAATTAGAAAAGCAAGGGATTTAAAGCCTAGTAGTCAACAAAAAGATAAAATTAAATCTTTAAGAGAAACTGTCATTGTCATGACGTCCTAACTTGGATGTGCATTTTTAACTTTTAAGTCGGCGATTTTTCTGAAACGAGAATAAAACCTTGCACTTTCTGTTTTAAGTTTTGATGTATCAAAGGTAGCTACCGTATCTGGCTGATCCCCGTTTCTCGCATCAAATACAACTAAATAACCCATTTTAATAGGCTTCTTATGCTTATCTAGTTCCATTAAATAATTTACAGTTTGAACTATCGCGTCTGGGTTTATATCGTCTTGATCGTATGTTGTCCCTTTAGCTCGACCACTTGCATGAATACTTGTACCTACCCATTTAACCTCAATTAAAAAAAGATCACCGTACTCATCTGTTATTAGTATATCTAGTCGCTTAAAGCTTTCCAATAGGTGTTCTTTCGTAATTATTACATTACCTTTTAACTCATCATCTAAATACTTCCTCAAATCCTCCCTAAAACTGTTCTCTGGCTTGTTTTCTAACAAATTTTGATATTGTGTAAAGAACTTTTTTTCTTGCTTAATGGCTTCCAGGCTGTTTTTCGTTTGTGGTAAAGCACCATTGCTCAATAAAATATGATATAAGGCACTTTTGCCGCTCTTGGAAACGAAAAACTTTCTATACGTGTCTTGAATAGTTAGTTTAATTCTGTAATCATCAAATACATCATTGATTTGACTAACGTCTTTTCTTTCATTGAAACGAGCCTCGTCATCCCGCGAAAAAAATATAATCTCACCAACATCGTCTCCATTTAGAAAATAATGGATTCCTTCAGGTTTAATAATGAAAACACAAAAGTCTTTAGAAATATTTAAGTAAACCTGCCTAGCTTCTTGACTAGTTTTATAATGCTGTTTGTCAGAGGAAACAATTTCGCATTTCCTGTCAATAATAACATGATTATTGGATTTCTCAATACATGCGTTTATTACATCAAATATTACCTGAGTAAAGTCATCAACTAAATTTTCAATCTCCTCTGGACGAATCAATACAGCAACAAGTCCATTTAGTGGATAATAAGACTTATAACTATAAAGAACCGTATGAAATCGCTTAAATTTCTGGTTTTCATGCAATCCGGAATTGGTACGCTTAAGGATTGCTGATTCATTAGCTTTAATAAGCCTTTTGATATCATCAAAATCAAAATCTCCAAACATACCTTATGACTCTTTTCTTATGATCTTGCTAAAAATGTATTCAAAATATAATTCGAGATATTCTTTCTGATTGATTTGGCTAACATTTTCTATACTCTCTTCGAATGTTTTTTTGAATTTATTAAGAGTTTTAGTTGTCCTATTTTGATCAGAAATATCAATTTCTTTTTGTGAGTTTCTTTGAAAAAACTCCTTGTATTGCGGATCTTGAATTACAAATCCGAAAACCTTACTTTCTCCATATTTACCTAAGATGTAGATAACAATACGGAACCATTCTAACTTGTCTGACTGAGGAAGACTTTCCTCTTTCAATCTAATTGTGTTAATTTTAAAATTTCCGTGTTCATCCTCTAATAAAAGTTCGCGAACTCGTAAGTCAAGTAAAGATTTATTTATAACGCTGGAAAAAGGTCCAGAATCTGTTATCGAAAAATGGTAATTATTAAAGTTACCATCGTTCTTGGAGTATATAAACGCGTAAAGTACACTAGATAGATAAAGTATTCTATGAACAGACTGTTCGCGGATCTCGGGCCAACCTATCTCGTTGATGGCAACCATCAGTCCAATTATATCTGAGTTTATCTCGTAAATTTCAAGAGTTTTACTTCTCATCAATACTTGCAATTAATTTTTTATAAATAATATTTAAGGCATCATTATCCCCTTGTATCGGTGACTTTTTAGCGATTTTGAACAAATCAATAACCGATATAGAATCGTGTGTACTAACGAGATAATTTAGAAACTCACTGTTGTTTAAGTTAGTAGTTAAAATCAAACAATACGGGTAATTGCTAATAAACTTTTTGAACACATCCGCTGCATTTCGCTCATAGGATATATCAAGGCTACTGTCTGGAGTTTCTATAATATATATGGATGGCTTGTTATAAAAGAACGATAAAATACTCATACGAAAGGCATGATCCACAAAAAACCTCTGTGATTCAGAAAGCTCCTCTTGCTCCTCTCTGATTTTACCATCAATAACTGGATAAAATCGTTTTTGCCCATTTAACTCTTCAAATGTTAAAGAACACTGAACTCCTAAAAACTTTTCTGCGTATCCTGAAAAAAGCGATGAGAAAGTCCTAGCATTCTTAACTATATGTTCTTCAATTCTCACCGAGATTTCGCTAGCAATTTCTTTTTGTACTCTGCTTTTTTCTTGAAAGTCGTCCTTTAACAATTCCAGCTGTTCTATCTCATCGTAAAAAGCCTGCAAATTACTCTCTGGCTTTTTTTCTTTATCTTTTATATCTTCAAATTCAACAACTCTTAGTTGTGACGCAAATTTCCTTTTTTCTATACTTAGCGTCTTAAACTCTCGATCTAAATCTAATAGCTTACTCTCTAGACCGTATATTTGCCGTTGCAATTCATTTATAGTAGAATAAACGGTTTTTAATTTATTTTTACTATCCACCTGTTCATTTGTAAGGACTTCGGTTTTATTTATAACGATGTCTTGATTACAAAGTATGCAATTGTGAGAATGGGCTACTCGCGAATCTATAAATGATTGCGAGAGTTCTTGACTACACATAGGGCATATTTCATTAGACTGGATACTTTGTAAAAACAAGTTATAGTTAGGATTTAATTTTATCCAATTACTTTGAATTAGTTCCTTTTCAATCTTCTTTTGCTCCCTTTCATAATCTGTAGCTTCTTGACTCAGTTTATTTACTTGGTTACTTATTATCCTTAGTTCGTTATCACATTCATTTCGTTGTCCTTGAATACTTTCAATTTTGTAGTTGATCGTATCAATTGCGGATTTCAAGGTACTAATTTGCTCATTAACGTCATCCACTGGCTTAGATACCTCATTTCTGGTAGCTTTTTCTAAAACTGATTTAATTACACGAATGTCTTCTGAACGGTGCCGAGCCTGAGTGTCAAAATATTTGGCTTGCCTGTTAGCTTCTTGACGATAATTGTTTAGTTCGCGAGGATTAAAATATTTATTAAACAGCTCAGTTTGAACATCATCATATGTTTCGCTATTCCACAATATTGTCTTATGATCTTCGCCAAAGAATAAAATCTTGTTAATGAAAAAAATTAAATCATCGAAGGGAATATTACTAACCTTTTCAATTCGTTTTTCAAACTTATTTTGTAAAGTGTTACTTATCCTTATACGAACCTCTTCCTTCATTACCCCCTCAGCCATGCGAGAAAATTCATAACATAAGTTATCGTAGGTAAATTGATTCAAAAATTCTCCTTTTAACTCCACACCATCTATAAAAACGCTAAGTAAAGCAATATCCTCCAAGTCTCTCTCCACTTGGAATTGGGTAGTATTAATTTTAAAAACAGATGTAACAGAAGCCTTTGAATTAAGTTGAATTTTGGTATCCTTTCTTTTACTAAAATAGTTCCAAGGATAATTGGTGCGTTTTTCTATCTTCCTTCCTTTATAAGTTCTGGTCAAATCAAAGCCTTCGTCATAATTACCAATGATTGAATGCTTGATTATATTAACAAGAGTCGTTTTACCCATACCATTTCCCCCAACTATCAAATTTACGCCTTTTACGAACTCGTGATTAAAATTCAGGCCATTAGGATATAGGGAAAAGTTCTTTATGTTAACAGATAACAATTCAGGAAGAAAAATATTATTCATCTCGCTTCGCATGTGATTGAGGTCATTATAGTGATGTCGTAATACCTTGACAATAGTAAATAAAAGGACGGATATAAACCATGCAATAAACGGTATATATTCTTCAGGTATTAGCTATGCACAAAATTTTCATTCTAAGCTAACGAGGTTTATTAAAAGGTCATTGACAACTAATAATGATAACTAGGTTAAATAAGCAATGATGTAAACCAATATGTAAACCGAAATAAAAAAGGGATTACATTTTACTTGTAATCCCTTAATAATCAAAGTGATTCCATCAGGATTCGAACCTGAGACCTACTGCTTAGAAGGCAGTTGCTCTATCCAGCTGAGCTATGGAACCTTGCAATCTGTTTTGCGGTGCAAATATGCAAGTTTAGGTTGATAACGGCAAACTTAAGCTTTCAAAATATTCATTATAGCTATCAAAGTCTTTATCTTTGGTGCTACTTACAAAGTCATTATGGCCAGTATCAGTCAGTTGTACATCTATCCAATTAAATCATTAGGCGGCATTGCTTTACAAAGGGCCTCGCTTACATCAAGAGGGTTGGAGCACGATCGCCGCTGGATTTTGATAAATGACAACAATGAATTTTTATCACAACGGTATCTTCCGCAAATGGCGCTGTTTGAACAGCAGTTGCATGAGCAGGGCCTGTTAATTACGTACACACCAACCGGCAAAAACTTATTGGTACCTTATTTACCTCAAACTGACGTTAGAGTTTGCGTTGATGTATGGGACTCGCCCTGCACAGGCACTTTGGTAAGTACAGCGGCCAATGAGTGGTTTAGCCAAATGTTAGGAATATCATGCCGTTTATTATATATGACAGATGATAGCATCAGGCCGGTTGACCCGCGCTACGCCAGCTCCGGTCATATTACTTCTTTTGCAGACGGTTATCCTATGCTTTTAGTAAGTGAAGCTTCTTTGAGTGATTTGAATAGCCGGCTTGACATTGCAATCAACATCAACCGATTCAGGCCCAATATCGTCATACAAGGAACGGCCCCTTACATAGAAGACAGGCTGCGGCATTTTGAGGTAGCGGGAATAAAATTTTATGGTGTTAAGCCATGCGCCCGTTGTGTTATGATAGGTGTTGACCCGCAAACGGCTGTTACGAGTACCGAGCCGCTCAAAACATTATCAAAATATCGTAAAGCCGGTAATAAGATATATTTTGGTCAAAATATTATTCACAACGGCGGAGGCGAAATCAAAATAGGAGATGAGCTGACGGTGAAACAGTTAGGTGAAGAGTTGCAGTTTTGATCAGTTATTAGCACCGGTGTAAGTATACAGTAAGTTGTTAAAATGACGTAGTATTGTAAACCAACTTAAATTAAAACGGTTATTACACACATGGCAAATACATTTGAAATAGATATACCGAAAAAAGATCATCCCATTGCTGTCATTGTCCAGTCACGCGATGATGCCGATAGTGCTAACGTCTTTGATCTTTTTTATTGTGACCAGCTTTGCGGATGCATTTTTAAAAATGAGCATAACATTTGGATATATGAGCCGCATGCACACGCAGGTTTATTGCTTGATGCAGAACAAATACAACACCTGGGTAAAGAAATAGGCGAGCGGTCTTACAACATTTAAGTAGTAGCTATTATCAAACAAAAGTCATAACACAGGCCTTGAGAACTATCTTATATAAATCTGCGTACTTGTGGTATGATTAAAATTAAATCTGTAATTTTTTTTATAGTAAGTCTGCTTACTATTCCTGCTGCTTTTGCGCAGGATAAGAAGGATGTAGCAACAGAAAAAGCAACATTTGGCATGGGTTGTTTTTGGTGCTCAGAAGCTATATTTCAGCGCTTAAAAGGCGTTACAAAAGTAGAGTCGGGGTATTCGGGCGGCACTGTTAAAAACCCAACGTATGAGGATGTTTGCACAGGTACAACCGGGCATGCCGAAGTTGTGCAGGTTACGTTTAAACCTGAGATTATTTCTTACAAAGACCTTCTTGAAATATTCTGGAAAATGCACGATCCTACTACGCTGAACAGGCAGGGAGCTGATGAGGGCACACAATATCGTTCGGCTATTTTTTATCATAATGCAGCGCAAAAACAATTGGCTGAGACTTACAAAGCTGAACTGAACAAGCAAAAGGTATACCCACACCCAATAGTTACCGAGATTACCCGTTTCAGCAATTTTTTTGTTGCTGAAAATTATCACCAAAATTATTTCAATTTAAATGGCAGCAAACCATATTGCCGCATGGTGATTCAACCAAAAGTAGATAAGCTTGAGAAAGTTTTTCAACAGAAACTTAAACAGTAATTATTTTACATCTGAGCGTTGTAGGGTGTGAACTAAAAAAGTGGCTATCATATTAAATATTAAAAAAATAATTTTATTTTTAAAAAATTAAATGCTGGTTATAGCCACCTAAAGGATATGATTGATGAATTTGAACGGCTAAACGCAGTTGACCGTTTTAAAAAGCTTGATGCTGGTATTAAAAAGGATTTAGATGATATTGTAAATCTGTTAGCCAGTATTTGTAACGTACCCGTAGCTCTTATAAGCCTTATTGACGATAAAATGCAATGGTTTAAAGCAAGCGTTGGTACGGGTGAAATCAATTGCAACGCACGTGAATTATCATTTTGCCAGCACACCATTTTGCACGATGAGGTGCTGATTGTTAAAGATGCCAGCCAGGATAGTCGCTTTGCAAATCTGCCTATTGTAAGTAACGCGCCCTACATTAAGTTTTACGCCGGAGTACCACTCATGACCTATGACGGCCACGCAGTTGGTAGCTTGTGCGTATTGCATGTTCAGCCAATTGAGTTAAGCGAATTGCAGATTAATACAATTAAAGTGTTATCCAAACAGGTTACCAATTTAATTGAACTGAATTGGAGTATGCAAAGCTTAATGGAGCAAAACCAAAGCACCCAGCTTCAAAAGAAAAGGATAGAGGATTCAGAGATTAAACTAAAGGCGGTATTTGACAGCCAAAAAGACATTCACATACTTATTGGCCGTAATATGGAAGTGCTTGCTTACAATAAAGCTGCCTACAAATATATCAAAGCCAATTACCAAAAAGAGATCAGGCAGGGTGTTCACTTTTTAACGCTTACTAATCAAAATTATACTGATGAAATGTTTGAGAACATTCATGCAGCAATGAAGGGTAAGGTTGTAAATTCCGAATGGCTGTTACAGTATGAACAGGAAGACGCCCGCTGGTTGGAAGTGACATTTGAACCGGTTACTGATAATACCGGCCTGATAATTGGCGTAACCATTAATGCAACCGATGTAACTATACGTAAGCAAAACGCAGAGCAGATTGACAAACAGAATGAGGCCTTACAGAAGATCGCCACAATTCAATCGCATGAACTGCGCAAGCCCGTTGCATCTTTAATGGGATTAATGGAAGTATTAAAGCTGGATGATAACTACGTGTTTAACAGTTATTATCCTATGATTGAGCTTACTATTAACGAGTTGGATACCAAGATAAAGGACATTGTGTACCAGTCAGAGCGAACGCTTAATCATCCACATAACTAGTTGCACTCAAAAATTTATACTTAAGGATATTAGAATATGTATCTGATACCGCACCAGGGTATTTCTTCAGTAAGCATATTTACAAAAGTATCTATCATTTTGGCCTTTAGTTGGTATTGGTAGCGGATATTAACACCGCCAAAACTGCTTCGCTTTTGCTCCTGTAACTCGGGCAGCCAAAGTAATTCTTCCGCTTTAGGGTTTATATCAACATTAACCAGATGCTGACGCTCGTTATGCGTTAAAAAAATCACTTCGCATTGCATCTGTTCTTTGACTTTTTCGGTTACTGCTGCGTTTAATTGCCTGAAAAGTTCCCGGTAATCCTCTTCCCAATCCCTGTCTACACCACGAAGCCGGTCATATACAATTACAGGAGAAAAGTTGACATGTACCTCATACCCGGCTTCATAAAAGTCGTTGATGGCTTTCAGGCGCTTTTCAATGCTGTCTGTACGTACATCTACCAGCCTGCTTACCTCGGTAGGCATTAAGCTAAACCTTATTCTCACCTTTCGCTGCGGATCAAAACCTAACATGTTTGGGTTTACAAATTTGGTGGCAAATGTTGCTTTAGCACGTGGATGATGTTTGTAAAATTCAAACACCTCGGCAATTCCGGGTGATATATCATAATCAACCGCAATATCTGAATTACAGCCAATATCGTAAGTGTAATAGATATCATCCGTCTGGTTGGCCGCCTTCGGCCATGGTAATAAAGCCACATGCTTATCTACTTTAGCCAGTATCTCGTCTACATTGGTAAAAATGGTTATGGGATTAACTTTCTTATGCCGATCAACATAGCAATACGTGCAGGCGCCAAAGCAGCCATTAGCCAAACTTGGCGCAATATAATCTGAGCTACGCCCGCTATATTTTATATCAAGCGTTTTAAGCCTGCCTAAAACCAACAAGTCCGACTTAGCCTTATAATGTGGTATTTCATCAATCTCGACCAGTCTGTTGTGTTGTTTAACGGGTAAATGTAAAGCGTCTGAATATTTCTCAGCTAACCTTAACCCGCGATCATTAAGCGCATCAGCAGTATATAAAACTTGTTTTGGATTAAACTCAGGCATCTGTTTTCTAAATTAAAACAATAAACAATGCTTAACAACCATGCCAGCTATCTCCAAACTGACTAATTAACAATCATATCAAAGCCAGTATCTAAACAAAAAAGGAGTGACTCACTATAAGGAAAACAGCCGCTAATCATTAACGGTAAAAGCTCATCATAAATTAAGGCTGCTTATTGTCAAGTTTTTTTCCAAAGTTTGGCAACGAATTGTTACATCCGCCAATTAATGAAACATAAATTTACTAAAATTACAGCCTTCATATTTACGCTAATAACGGTTACATACGTACAGGCGCAAAAAATACAAGACGGTAAGCTTTGGCTTAACGAAGATGGCAGCAACTATTTCAAAGTCACGCTGATATCGCAGGTTTGGGTGCGTAACACAGACATGAATCCTGGCACCACCATTAATGGTTATCCCAAAAGCAGCTATACCGATATTGGCGTTAGAAGGGCCAGGCTGCAGGCATACGGGCAAATTGCCGACCGGGTGTTTATCTATTCTCAAATAGGTATGAACAATTTCAATTTTCTTTCAGATCGTAAAGCGGGCTTCTTTATACACGATATTACAGGCGAGTATGAAATTGTACGTAAGCGGCTTTCTCTCGGTGCTGGCCTTACAGCATGGAACGGCCTTTCACGTTATGCAGCACCATCCGTAGGGAGCATACTAGGGTTGGATGCTCCTTTATTTGAGCAAACAACTAACGATGTTACCGATCAGTTTTTAAGAAAATTAAGCATATACGCAAAGGGCAAGCTGGGTAAGTTAGATTACCGATTAGTAATGAGCAGTCCGATGGCTGTTCAAAAATCTTCAAATTATAATGCAGCACTCACTGATTATTCTACTTATTCAGCAATGCCGGCAAAAATGCAATGGCAGGGTTATTTTCAATGGCAGTTTTTAGATGAAGAAGCGAATACAACGCCCTATGCAACAGGTACGTATTTAGGCACAAAGCGTGTGTTTAACGTAGGGGCGGGCTTCCAATACCAGCCCGATGCTATGTGGAGAAAAGGTGTGAGCCTTACCGATACAATAACATCACCAATGCGTCATTTTGCTGTTGATGCCTACTATGATGCTCCGTTAAATACGGCAACCGGCACCGCTATTAGCGCCTATGCTGCATATATGAACCTGCAACACGGCCCTGGTTACATTCGCAATCAGTCGACCATGAATCCGGCGAATGGCAGCACAATGCCGACTGTTATAAATGGTAGCGGTAACGGCTACCCATCATTCGGATCGGGCAGCTTACTGTATGCACAGGTTGGTTACAAGTTTAAAAATAACTTGATAGGAAGCACAACAGTACTGCCCTACGCCAGCTTACAATATGCCAAGTATGACCGGCTAGCTGGTAAAATGAACTATTGGGAGGCAGGAGCGAGCTGGTTATTGAAGGGACACACCTCTAAACTTACGTTTGCTTATCAAAACAGACCTATATTTGAAACATTGAGCCCAGGTGCAAAAGCAGTTCAAACCGAACGAAAAAGCAGCGTTGTGTTGCAATATCAGGTGTTTCTAAATTAAAAATTCTTATCAAAGATGAACGAACGGCGCTATTCATAATTGCCTGACGACTAAAATTAAAATTTATTTTCCGCAAAGCAGCTTTTCCAATCACCCACAATGAACTTGTAGTTGAGTATGCGGCCTAAATTTATGCTATTTACAGTTTTCCAATCGTTTAATTCATCTTTAAACTGCGGCAACGGCAGTTCTGCGTGCATTGCCGCCTGAGTATAAAACACCTGCTTTTGTGGATGACTCGGCGAACAGGCGTTGAATGTGAATCCGTACGCCTGCTGCTTTAACACTGACAGGGTTATTTGTATACAATCATCCAGATGTATTAGATTGACGGGAGCTCTTCCGTTATCTACGCCTGTTTTACCAGCAAAAAAACGGCCCGGATGACGGCCCGGCCCAACCAAACCACCAAAGCGTATTATGGTTGTTTTGAACGCCGTTTGCTTCATAAACAATTGCTCGGCAGCAAATAGTATATGCGCTGAGGATGCCTCATCAGGTTCTGGTAGTACTGATTCATCTACAACCTGGTTGTTGTCTGGATAAACACCCGTTGAGCTTATGTAGACCACTTGTCCAATGTTATGATGTATGGCAGCCGCAATAATATTCTCCATCTTTGAAAGATAAGCTGCTGTTTGTCCGCTCCTGAATTTGGGCGGAATACATACAATTAAGGTGTCGGTCTCAAAAAAACCTGATGCCTGGGCAGTGCCTTCTTCAGTAACTGAAACGATGTAAGGTTTTATGCCAGCCTGAATAAGGTCAGGCAAACGGGCTTCAGAAGTGGTGGATCCTTTAACCAATTCACCCTCAACCAACAAAGCTTTCGCTAAAGCCAGTCCATACCAACCGCAACCTAAAATACTAATCATGGGGGTGAAGTTAACAAAGTGCAAACAAGGTGTCAGTATTTTGATTAATAATGACATTATAAGTAAACAGAATCCCGAGCGTTATTTACTTACGCAACTAATTAAAAAGGAAATATAAATTGAAGAATATATTGTTTTTTGGGGATAGTTTAACTGCCGGCTATGGCTTGTTAAATGTATCACTCGAATCGTTGCCGGCTTTAATACAAGCCCGGATCATAAAAGAGAAACTTGAATACCAGGTAATTAACGCCGGCGTAAGCGGAGAAACATCAAGCGGTGGGCTGGCAAGAATAGATTTATTGTTAAAGCAACCAGTTGATGTCTTTGTGCTGGAATTAGGTGCTAATGATATTCTTCGTGGTATATCGCCACAAACAACGGCCAGCAATTTGCAAGCTATTATTAACAAAGTGAAGGCTGCACATCCTCATGCAAAAATGGCTTTGTTGGGTATGGAACTACCTGGCTGGATACCTGGAGCGTTTGTTGCGCAATTCAGAGCGGTGTTTTCACAAGTCGCCAAATCGAACAACATGGCTTTTTTGCCCTTTTTGCTAGATGGTGTGGCAGGCGTTTCGCATCTCAATTTACGCGATGGTTTGCATCCTACGGCCCAGGGATACCAAATAATTGCCGATAAAGTTTGGCCGGTAATTCAGCCCTTGCTAGCGTGATAGGTATATGTCAATTCAGAATTGTCAACTTAACGCTCAATAATTTCGCAGATAGTAATAGCTTTGCCACAACACTAACCAATTGAAAAATAATATGCAGTTCAGTGAGCCATCTCTAAAACTTCCGAAGGTGATTTTTGGTACCAGCGGGTTAGGGAATTTGTACGTTGCCTTGCCTCATGAAAAAAAGCGGGCTATTGTGGATGAATTTGTAAGTAATAGCGGCGTGCCGGCTGTTTTCGATTCGGCAGGTAAATATGGGGCTGGCTTAGCTTTAGAATCGCTGGGCCAATGCTTAAAAGATTTAAATGTACACCCTGATAAAGTACTGATAAGTAACAAGCTAGGCTGGGTGCGTACGGAGCTTAAAACGCCCGAACCTACGTTTGAACCCGGTGTTTGGAAGGATTTAAAGTACGATGCCGTTCAAAAAATAAGCTATGAAGGCATTTTGGAGTGTTATGAGCAAGGCAATGAATTATTAGGAAATTATCAAACTCAGTTTGTATCGGTACATGATCCTGATGAATACCTTACTGCGGCAACTGATGAATCAGATCGTAATAAAAGATATCAGGATATATTGGCTGCTTACGAAGCGCTAACTGAATTGAAGGCACAAGGTAAAGCAAAGGCTGTCGGCGTGGGCGCCAAGGATTGGAAAAGCATTGAGCTTATTAACCGCGATGTAAAGTTAGACTGGGTAATGATTGCCAATAGCATGACGGCACATAGTCATCCGGCAGACCTTTTAGCATTTATGCAGAAGCTAAAAGACCAAGGTACGTTAATCATCAACTCGGCTGTATTTAACGCTGGCTTCTTAACCGGCGGAGACTACTATAACTATAAGCTTATTGATAAGCAAAGCGACAACGGTAAAGCACTTTACCAATGGCGCGATCAATTTTACGAATGCTGTAAAGATTTTGAGCTCGATCCGGCAACAGTATGTGTTCGGTTTGGATTAACTGCGCCCGGTGTTGCAAGCGTAGCCTTAAGCACCTCCAATCCGCAACGTGTAGCTCAAAATATCCAAATGGTAAACGCTGCTATACCTGCAGCTTTTTGGGAGAAGTTACATACCGATGGACTGATAAACGATCAGGCACTTGATTTTCTGAACAAAGGGTAAGTTATTTTGGTAAAAAGCAAGAATTACACCTATTATTGTTCCCAAACATTAAGTACTCGCTACACATAAAAACACGATATGAAATTAATCAGATTTGGACATCAGGAACAGGAAAAACCAGGTGTACTGATAAATGATAAACGGTACGACGTATCAGGCTTCATCCCTGACTACAATGAAGCATTTTTTGAGACCAACGGCCTAGAAAAGCTTAAGGCTATTATAGAGGAACATCAAGATAATCTGCCTGAGGTTGGCGCCGACGAGCGTGTGGCAAGTCCGGTAGCTCGTCCGTCAAAATTACTTTGTATAGGTTTAAACTATGCCGATCATGCTAAGGAGACGGGAGCGCCATTGCCACCCGAGCCTGTTTTGTTTATGAAGAGCACCACAGCTATAGTTGGCCCGTTCGATAATGTAGTTATACCTAAAAACTCTGTTAAAACCGATTGGGAAGTAGAGTTAGCAGTAGTAATAGGCAAAAAAGCGAGTTATGTGAGCGAAGCAGAGGCTGAAGCCTGTATAGCCGGTTACGTTTTGCATAATGATGTTTCTGAACGTGAATTTCAATTGGAACGTAATGGAACCTGGGATAAAGGGAAAGGTTGCGATACATTTGCTCCGTTAGGTCCGTTTTTGGCTACGCCCGATGAAGTAGGCGACGTAAACAATTTGGGTTTGTGGTTAACTGTTAACGGGCAAAAAATGCAAAACGGCACAACAGCCAACTTAATTTTTAATATCCCGTTCCTGATTTCTTATGTTAGTCAGTTTATGACTTTGTTGCCAGGCGATGTTATTTCCACCGGAACACCTGCTGGCGTAGGTTTAGGATTCAATCCACCGGTATATCTTAAACCTGGAGATGTAATTGAATTAGGCATTGATGGCTTAGGCGTCCAGAAGCAGGTTGTTAAAGCTTACGGCGAATAAGACAGTATATATTTATTTACCAGGAACCCGCAAGCAATTGCGGGTTTTGTGGTTTTAAGCGATAGTTCGAGGAACAATTTTCCCGTTTGTTACATATTGAACTTTCCATAACCATCCACACATACTTTACGTATAACTAAAAAAATGGCTTTTGGGCGCATGTGCCGTACACTAGCCATTCAACCAGCGCTTTTATTGTTGTTACATTGCGGCTGGCTAATTAATTGCTATTGCAAATTGAAATTAAACCTACTACTAATCCATATATGACAAGTACTGATAGGCGTTTAAGTGTTGTTTATGCCTGTGATAATAACTTCGTACCACTATTGGCCGCCTCAATTAAATCTCTCGAAATAAATTCGGCCGGAGTTCAAAAAGACATCTACGTTATAGACGATGGCATTAGCGCTGCAAACCGTCAACGGCTAATTAATTCTATCAGTTCGAAGGAAATTGCCATTAAGTTTCTACTGGTAAAAGACGTGGTGGGCAAAATTACTATACCGTACTTTAATAATGCCGCTTTGCCGGTAACCACTTTTTTCAGGCTGTTTGTACATACTTTTATTCCAGAAGGTACTGAGCGTGTTTTGTATCTGGATTCGGACATGATTGTACTGGGTAACATCGCCGAGTTGTGGGGGGTTGAATTTGGCGACAGCATTATTGCTGCTGTACAGGATCCGGGTATTAAAACGCTTGGATGTTCATGGGGCGGAGGCGTGCGTAATTGGAAAGAGTTAGGATATCAAGCCGATGACAAATACTTGAATGCGGGGCTATTACTTATAAACCTGCAAAAATGGAACGAGTTTGATGTTTGTACGAAGGCATTAGATGCTGCTGTAAAATATCAAAAGCACATTGTATACGGCGACCAGTACTGTTTAAATGCAGTATTAGCCAATCGCTGGGTGGAACTCGACCCGGAGTGGAACCATTTAGTAGACAATGATAAACCCGGCGCTAAGCTTTTACACTATATAGGCAATAAACCTATTTACACCAACTATACATACAGTGAAAAGTACCGCCAAATCTTCTTTGATTACTTAAATAAAACGGACTGGAAGGAGTTTAAATTGGTGGGCGCGTTTACGCGTCGCGTGCGCATGGTTAAACGATTTGTTAGAAAAATTACCGGTTAATTTTATAGATATACTGATGGGAGCTCCATACAATTTTGACCGCGTAACCTTATTAATAACACATTACAATCGTAGTAAGTCGCTTGAGCATTTGCTAAAACGCTGTGCTGAGGAAGATTTATCATTTGAAGAGATTGTTATATCTGATGACGGAAGTAAGCCTGAACATTTAAGCTACGTTAAATCATTACAGCAAATTTACACATTCAGGCTAATCACTACACCGGTAAACAAGGGCTTGGGCGCCAACATAAACAGGGGACAGGATGCTGTCAAAACGCGTTATACGTTGTATGTACAGGAAGATTTTGAACCCACCTGTGACTTTGCACCGAACTTTATAAATGCAATTAAGCTAATGGATACGGAAAGCTGGGATATAATTCGCTTTTATACTTTCCCGTGGGCGCCATTTCCATATCTTAAAGACTATAAGCTAGGATATGCAGAAATGTTGTTTAAACCTACGCTATTACATCTTAATCATTTAAAGTTTCGCTTGTACAGTGATCACCCACATCTGCGCCGGTCAAATTTTTTTCAAAAGTTTGGGCGATATATAGAGGGCCAACGTGGCGATCCGACTGAATACAACATGTGTATGCAGTTTATCCGTAAGAACGGCAGGGCATTAATGTTTAATGGCAGCCCTGAGTTGTTTTTGCACGAGCATGGTGCAATCGAACCCAACACAATGGTACGTAGCAAATGGAAACTTAGTAATTCTTTCTTCGTAAGTGTAATGCGCAATTTGTATTTAAAGGGCAAAGTGGTTAACAGCACTATAAAGCTGAAAAAACTGAACTGATTACGTCCTTCATAATAATTAAACCATTTAAGATACCTTAAACGCTGTAATGCTTGCTAAACTAAAGCCAATACTCGAAAAGCTTAAAAACCCACATATCGTAAACCTGATAGGCACTGCTATTATGCAGGTGCTAAACCTGATTCAGATCGCTATTTTGTTTAATTATCTTTCAATAGAAACAATGGGGGTGTGGTTTTTCTTCCAGGGCACTATAGGCTTGGTTGATACTTTAAGGGCAGGTTTAATTACAACTGCTTTTATTACATCTTACTCGGGTACTACAAAAGAGCGGGCGGCCGAGGTAGCGGGGTCGGCCTGGTACTTGTCTCTTTTAATTACCGGTATATTTGTTATCATAAACCTGGTTTACCTATCTACATCTATCCATATTAAAGATGGCGGGTTAGATTTATTTTTAAAATGGTTTGGTTTAGTGTTTGTAATTACGTTACCATCTTTTATAGCCAGCTGTGTGGCCCAGGCTGAGCAACGGTTCGACAGGTTACTTTATATTCGTGCTATCAGTACTGTGTTATCAATCACAATGGTGCTCACGTTGATTTTAACCAAGGCGCTTAATTTAAATACAGCTATTTACGTAGGGTTTGCTGCAGGTGGTATAACCAGTTTAATGACTATTGTGTTGGGTTGGGCCCGCTTGGGTACTATTGCTAATAAAAGCATCACTACAGTTAAAGCACTTTTCGCTTTTGGTAAATATAGCGTAGGCACTTCCTTAGGCAGCAACCTGTTCCGTTATTCAGATACGTCTATAATTAACTTTATGCTTGGGCCTAGCAGCCTTGCTATATACAATTTAGGTTTGCGGTTAATGGAGCTTGTAGAAGTTCCGTTACGCAGCTTTGCAGCCACCGTTATGCCACCGTTATCTGCTGCTTATAACCAGGATAATAAATATCACGTAATCTATTTGCTCAAAAAATACGCTGGCTTGCTTACTATTCTTCTAATTCCGGTGGTGATAGGATCGCTGCTTTTCGCCGAAATTGCCATATGGATTGTAGACAAGAAGTACCTGTCTACCGAAGCTGCGAATGTGCTTCGGGTTTTTATGTCGTTTGCGTTGCTATATCCGGTTGAACGTTTTATGGCACTTACCCTCGACGCCATTAACCAGCCCCGGGTAAACGCAGTTAAACTGGTATTTATGCTAATTGCTAACGTAGTGGGCGATTTTGTTGGTGTGTGGGTGTTCGGCAATATTTACGGAGTTGCCCTGGCAACCATACTGCCTATACTAACCGGCATGATTATAAGCTACAGCTGGTTACAGCGTTATATGAAATTTGATTTGTGGGACGTGTATAAAATTGGCTGGCTGGAAACGCAATGGTTAATAAAAGACAGCCTGGCTATGTTGCGTAAAAAGCGTGAAACAGCGTCTGACACTTAAATATCTAAGTTTTCATAGCTTTAATCATTCGATCCTTACCGGTCATGTCCTGCCGTAATTCGATGTTTACAAAACCTTTAGCTGATAACATATCAACCGTTTTGTTGCCATAACTCTCATTAATCTCAAAGAACAAAAACCCATTTTTGGTAAGGTTTGTATGGGCAAAACCAGCTATCGCCTCATAAAAAATCAGCGGCTGCTCGTTGCTTACAAATAACGCAGTATGCGGCTCAAAATTCGTTACGTTCTGGTGCATCTGGCCCTTGTCGGTCATGGTAACGTATGGTGGGTTGCTTACTATAACATTGTATTGCTTGCTTATAACTTCGGGTTCTGCCAAATTTAAAATATCAGCTTGCAGAAATTTAACATCTACTTGATTTAATTCCGCATTTCTCTCAGCTGTCTGTAAAGCTTCGGCAGATAGATCGATGGAAGCAACGGTACTGGCCGGTAAAAACTTTTTCAAGCAAATAGGTATGCAACCGCTGCCGGTTCCCATATCCAGTATGTCGTATTTTGTTTCTCTATCAACCGATGCTAACACCCATTCCACCAATTCTTCAGTTTCCGGTCGTGGAATAAGAACTGATGGATTTACCATAAAATTCAGGCCGTAAAATTCTGTATGTCCTAGTATATATTGAATAGGTTTTCCTGTCTTTAATTGTTCGAGCGCATTCAATAATTGCTGAGACTGTTCCGCACTCATTTCATAACTGTCAAAAGCCTTAAGCCAGCCTTTGTTTTTTCCGGTTAAATCACTTAATAACAAGCTAGTTATAGCATCAGTTTCCTGAGTGCTGTACATGCCAGTTAAATCCGTCTTAAACCTATCAAAAGCATCTTTAACCGTTTTCATGCAACAAATAAACATAAAAGCTACTTTTGTGCGATGGTTAACCATGAAATTTTTATGCAACGCTGTCTGGAGCTGGCAGCTTTAGGCATAGGGCAGGTAAGCCCCAACCCAATGGTGGGTGCCGTTATTGTGCACGAGGGGAAAATAATAGGAGAGGGTTACCACCAAAAATACGGACAAGCGCATGCGGAGGTAAATGCCGTTAACCAGGCTTTAGAGATACATGAAAACGCTGCCGACCTGTTCAGGCAATGTACCTTGTATGTTTCCTTAGAACCCTGTGCACATTACGGGAAAACACCACCTTGTGCTGATTTAATCATAAAACATAAAATTCCCCGTGTAGTTGTTGGCTGCCGCGACCCATTTGCGCAGGTAGATGGAAAAGGAATAGAGAAGCTAATGCAAGCAGGCGTTGAAGTTGTGACAGGGGTAATGGAAAAAGAATGCCGTCAAATTAATAAGCGTTTTTTTACACGTGTGCAGCAGCAGCGCCCTTATATTGTGCTTAAGTGGGCACAGACGGCTAATGGCATGTTTGCACCGGCGGATGGCTCGCAGCATTGGATAACTGGATTAAAAGCCAGAAAATTAGTACACCGTTGGAGGACAGAAGAGGATGCTATACTCGTGGGTAAAAATACCGCGAGGATTGATAATCCTCAGCTTAACGCGCGTTATTGGAGCGGCAAGTCGCCCAAACGGGTTGTAATTGACCGTAACCTGGAGTTGGATCATAGGTTACACTTATTCGATAATTCGGTAGATACTTTCGTATTTAATGCTTTGAAGACAGACGTTGAAGGTAAGACTAAGTATATTGCTTTAGAAGACTTTGACCGGTTTGTACCACAGTACATCTTGTTTCAGCTGTATCTGCAAGATGTGCAATCTATCATCATTGAAGGCGGTGCTCACACATTAAACCAATTTATAGAAACAGGTTTATGGGACGAAGCACGTATATTTACTGGCACAAGTATGCTTCGGGATGGTATAAAAGCGCCCGTTGTTACCGGAAGCCGATTTGAAGAAACCATGGTAGGAGATGATCGTTTGCAATTAATTTACAACCAATAGCTATTCATGCTTTATATATTTCTAAGCGTTTGCTGTAGTGTGCTGGTGTCTATACTGCTAAAAATGGCTAAGCGTTATCAAATTAACGTGGTACAGGCCATCACCTGGAATTATTCCATAGCAGCGCTGCTCACCTGGATTTTTTTAAGACCTGATGTAAAGAGCGTAACCAACGCACCGATCAATATTTATTTGTTGTTAGGCATCTTGTTGCCCGTTATCTTTTATATGATGGCGCTGGCAGTTAGATCTGCAGGTATTGTACGTACCGATGTAGCTCAACGTTTATCATTACTTATTTCACTCACTGCTGCCTTTTTATTTTTAGGAGACCATTTTACGTTATTGAAGTTTTTTGGCATAGCCCTTGGCTTTGCTGCTATTTTTTGCCTTATACCCTGGCAAAAAAAGCATGTAGTTACCCAGGATAATAAAAATACCTGGTTCTACCTTTTAATTGTTTTTTTAGGCTTTGGTGCAATTGATATACTTTTTAAGCAAATGGCCACCAGCAAAACAGCACCTTATACGGCGTCGTTGTTTATTGTTTATGTTGCTGCATTTATAATAGCCGTGCTGGGTTCCCTGTATCAGATTAAATTCAAAAATAAACGCTTTCTGTTCAGGCACATTTTTTTTGGCTGGATACTCGGCATCTTCAATTTTGGTAACATTTTGTTTTACCTTAAAGCACATAGAGCGTTAGCCAGTGACCCATCTGTAGTTTTTACAGCAATGAACATTGGTGTTATTGCTGCCGGCACCTTAGTTGGTTTAATGATATTTAAAGAAAAGCTGAGTTTACTTCATAAAGTTGGCATAGCACTGGCCGTAATTGCCATTGCGGTAATTGCTTATAGCGCTCAATTATAGTTATTATGCTATTTGAAGATACTTACTTCACTGTTAAACAAGCGGCCGAATATACTTTTGCCGACCGTGGTAGTAAATTCATCGCTTTTGTTTATCCCATTACATCAGAAAGTGAGATTAAGCCGCTTATAAACCAGTTAAAGACTGCCCATCCTAAAGCTAACCATCATTGCTGGGGAATGCGCATTACGCCAGACCGTTCTGTATTTAAGGTAAATGACGACGGAGAACCATCGGGCACTGCTGGGCGGCCTATACTTAATGTGATGTTATCTAAAAATGTAACTAACACCCTCATTGTAGTCGTACGATACTTTGGAGGAAAGTTATTGGGTGTGCCCGGTTTGATCAATGCTTACAAAACGGCGGCAGAGCAAGGTTTAGCAGCAGCTGGAATTGTTGAAAAAGTAAGCAGCGACGTTTATAGCATTGATTTTGACTACCTACAGATGAATGATGTGATGAAAATTCTGAAAGATGAGGGCGTAAATATTTTGGAGCAACACGCCGATAATACATGCACTATAAAAATTGCTGTAAGAAAATTAAAGATTAGCCAAACAATCAATAAACTCAGCAGTTTATATAGTGTTACAACCAATTACCTATATAGTATTTAGTAATTAAATGACTTAATAAATAAATTAGTCTTTTTAGTTGCAAAAAATATAATTACTATTTAATTTAGGGTAACATTTACATCTAACCTCCAAACATCATGAACGGCTTGCCAATTGGGATTTATCTCGAAAACGAGAGAAGATTCGAATTCGATTTTGTTAAACATTTACTAAAAATCAAATTTTTTAAAGAAACTCAACCCGCGGGTACTATTGTGTCGCCTTTTCGTTTAATTAAAAATGATGACGGCTATTATTTATTAATTCACAATTACGACCGCTTGGGCGAACGTAAAATCATGATTGAATCGATAGACCAGAATGAACTGGTTATAAACCATGACAATACATCTTACAAGCTTAAGAAAGTAGCTTAGTATAATATAAAGAACTTTTATGTGATTTTTAGTAAGGAGGGTAATATTACATATTACCCTTTTTTAATGGCCTTTTGCCCTATAATTTGTAACTTGGGCATATATGCAATCTTTTGAAATTGATAAGTCAGACCTGCAGCGCCTTAAAGCAGCGCTTGATGGTAGTGATGCAGACCTGCAACAGGTTCTGCAACAGTATCATACCTCTGAGATTGCCATACTTTTCGAGAAACTTTCGCCTGCAGAACGCGAACGAATCATTAACGTTCTTCCGGCCGAAGAGGCGTCCGAAGTTATTTCGGAGATGGATGATGCAGATCACCCGGCAGAATTATTAATTAACCTGACGCCGGAAAAACGGTCGGAGATTGTTGAAGAACTTGATTACGATGATGCCACCGACCTTATTTCACAACTAGACGAGAGCGATCAACAGGAAATTTTAGGTGAGATTGATGAGGAAGACGCGACGAACATACGCGCCTTACTCAACTATGACGAGGAAACGGCCGGTGGTTTGATGAATACCGACCTCATTAAAGTTAACATCAATTTTACTAAGAATGAGGCTTTGGAAGAAATCATTCTCCAGTCGGAGCAGATGGAAGAGTTCTATACGCTTTATGCCGTAAATGATAATAACGAACTGAAAGGTATACTTTCTATTAAAGATATCATAAAAGCGAAAAGGCAAGTAACCGTATCTCAATTAGTAAATACGGAGTTTGTATATGTTAAAGCAGATCTCGATCAGGAAGAAGTAGCCAAGCTTTTCTCACAATACAATTTAACTAGTATTCCCGTCGTAGATGATGGCATGAGATTGCTCGGCCGTATTACGGTCGACGACATTATGGATGTGCTGGAGGAGGAGAATACAGAAGACATTCTGAAAATTTCCGGTGTTTCTGAGGATGAGGAATTAGGAGGTAGCTGGCAGGATGCCATTAAAAGCCGCTTGCCTTGGCTAGTTATAAATTTGGCAACAGCATTTTTAGCAGCTTCTGTTATCCGGAGCTTTGATGAAACGGCGAAGAAAATACCAATCATTTCGGCCTACATGGTCATTATTGCAGGTATGGGCGGTAATGCAGCTACTCAGGCACTGGCTGTTACCGTAAGGCGCATATCATTAAGCGATTTAACAGATAAGCAGGCTTATATTACTGTAATTAAGGAGTTTTTGGTTGGAATGACCAATGGCGCCACCACTGGGTTAATTGTTTTTATTGTAGCGCTTGTTTATGATGCCAATCCTACGTTAGGACTGGTTATGTTTTTAGCTATGACAGGTAATTTAATTGTTGCCGGCCTTACTGGTGCCACAATACCGCTGCTGCTTAAGCGTGTGGGTATCGACCCCGCCGTAGCTTCGTCCATTATTATTACCACTTTTACAGACTGTATAGGTTTTTTGATGCCACTATGGTTGGCAACAAAGCTTTTATTATAAATTTGCCACAGTTTAAAGTTCTATCCAATGACTGAAATAAGACACGACTGGACCAAAGAAGAAATTTCTGAAATATACCATACGCCATTACTGGACTTGATCTACCGGGCGGCAACCGTTCACCGCGAAAATAAAGACTACGCTGAAGTGCAGATCAGCTCGCTGATTTCTGTTAAAACCGGTGGATGCCCTGAAGATTGTGCTTATTGCCCGCAAGCTGCACGTTTTCAAACCGGCGTTAATGTGCATGCCATTTTACCTAAATATGAAGTCGTAGCTGCTGCTCAAAAAGCTAAAGCAGGCGGCGCATCTCGTTTGTGCATGGGTGCCGCATGGCGCGAAGTACGTGATAACCGCGATTTTGATAAAGTGATTGAAATGGTACAAGCCGTTAATGAACTGGATATGGAAGTGTGCTGCACTTTAGGCATGCTTACAGAAAGTCAGGCTCAACGGCTTGCCGATGCAGGTTTATACGCTTATAACCACAACCTCGACACATCTGAAGAGGATTATAAGCGCATTATCACTACTCGTACTTATGACGACCGTTTAAAAACCATTGAAAACGTTAGGAAAGCTAAAATCTCAGTTTGCAGTGGTGGTATCATCGGCTTGGGTGAAACGGTCGAAGATCGGATTTCCATGCTAAAGACCTTGTCTAATATGCCAAAGCATCCCGAGTCGGTGCCTGTAAACGCCCTTGTACCAGTTCAAGGCACCCCATTGGCCGAGCAGCCGAGGGTTTCTGTTTGGGATATGGTGCGCATGATTGCAACCGCCCGCATTATTATGCCGCGCACGGTAGTGCGATTATCTGCAGGCCGTACCGAAATGAGCACTGTTGAACAAGCCTTATGCTTTATGGCAGGTGCTAGTTCTATTTTTGCTGGTGAAAAACTTTTAACTACGCCTAACCCGTCATTTGATGAGGATATGGCCATGTTTGAATTACTGGGTTTGACTCCACGTAAAGCATTTAAAAACGGCAGACCAAACCAGTTGCCTATTACTGAAAGCGCTGAAGTTGCCGTGTCTTAATTAACAACATATTTCCTCAAAACCAAGTATATAAAAAACGGTTCACAGCGTAAGCTTTTGAAACTTCGAGCTGTGAACCGTTTCCATTGTTAGCTTTTAATTAGAAGGTGATTGCGTTATACTGCTATGACCTTCACCTCAATATTTCCCCGCACAGCTTTCGAATAAGGACAGGCACGATGAGCTTTATCCGCCAGTTGCTGTGTTTCGTCCAGGCTCATACCCGGAATGTGTACATGCAATTCGGCCGAAAGCACATAGGCGTTATCGTCCTTATTAAAGCTTACGTGTACCTCAGCCGTTGCCTCGCTTACATCAATGTTATCTTTTTTGGCCACGCTGCCTAAAGCGCCCAGATAACAAGCGCCATAAGCACCGGCAAATAATTGCTCTGGATTGGTAAAACTGCCGCCTTCACCACCCATTTCTACCGGTTTTTTCAAGTCCAGGTCAATAATGCCGTCAGACGATTTGATATGACCATCACGGCCGCCTTTAGCTGTAACAACAGCTGTATACACTTTTTCCATTATATATATTTTTAATTGTAACCCTTATAGTTGTGTAAAGTTTTTTATTCTATTCTAATCATGCTAAAAATATTAGTATTTTTGAAATCGTATGGATGAGAAACGTATAATTGAAAAGCTGAATATTTTAGCGGATGCTGCCAAATATGATGTATCGTGTGCGTCGAGCGGTAGCAAGCGTAAAAACGAAAACAAAGGATTAGGTAATGCCAGTAACGGCATTTGCCATACGTATACAGAAGATGGACGCTGTGTATCGCTTCTTAAAATATTACTTACCAATCACTGTATTTTTGATTGTGCTTATTGCGTTTCACGTAGCAGCAACGACATAAAACGTGCTGCGTTTACTGTGCAAGAAGTAGTTGATTTAACTATAAATTTTTACCGCCGCAATTATATCGAAGGCTTGTTCCTTAGCTCCGGTATTTTCAAAGACGCCGACTTTACCATGGAACGTTTGGTACGCGTTGCTAAAAAGCTGCGAACCGAACACAAGTTTAACGGCTACATTCATCTTAAATCAATTCCGGGAGCAAGTGACGAATTAATGCGAGAGGCGGGCTTGTATGCCGATCGGTTAAGCGTTAATTTAGAAATGCCTACAGAAGAGGGTTTAAAGCTTTTAGCGCCCGAAAAGAACCGCCAGGATATGATTCAACCTATGGGATTTCTCAAAAACGAAATCATTCTTCGGACGGAAGAAAAGACTTTGTTTAAGAAAGCACCCATTTTTGCACCGGCCGGCCAAAGCACCCAGGTTATTGTGGGTGCTACGCCCGAAACTGATCATCAGGTTTTGCATACGGCCAATCATTTTTACAAAAATTTCAATTTAAAACGAGTTTATTACTCAGGATATGTACCTGTAATAAGTGATAAACGCCTGCCCGACCTGCACACTAGCGTACCTATGGTGCGCGAAAACCGCCTTTATCAGGCCGATTGGCTAATGCGATTCTATGGCTTCCAGGTAAATGAAATTGTAAATGGGCAAAATCCACATCTCGATCTCGACATCGACCCAAAGCTAAGCTGGGGATTACGCAACTTGCACGTTTTTCCAATTGATATTAATAAAGCCGACTTGCAATTGATATTACGGGTACCTGGTATAGGGTTACAGTCGGCACATAAAATTGTTAGCGCAAGGCTGTTCGGTAGGTTAAATTGGGACCAATTAAAGAAGATAGGCGTGGCATTGAACCGGGCAAAGTATTTTATTACTTGCCACAGTCCGCAGTTTGAAAAGCGTGATTTAACTGGAACTGCCATTAAGCAGTACATCCTGTCTCAGTCGCAAAGTAAGTATTTAAAAAATTCGGTTACTCAGCTTAACTTGTTTTAATGATGACTACCCTTGTATACGACGGATCGTTTGAAGGCCTGCTTACCGCGGTGTTTGAAATTTATGAACACAAGCTGCAACAAGTTAAAATACAGAAATGGGAGTGGCTAAGTACCGCTTTGTTTGAAGATGTTATTAAGATAGTGACCGATCAAAACCGCGCAGGCCGTGTATTGCAGGGCTTACAGCAGCGCTTGGCAACGGCAAGCATGCAGCGCCTTTATGCTATTCATATGGCCGGTTTTGATGGCGAGGACGCAACAATTATTGGCTACATTAGGTATATTTTCGATTCAAAAATTAATGTAGAAGAAGATTATGGCAATAAATATGTGCTTCGGATGGCAGAGCTGTTGCGGATGATACGCCGTGAAAAACATCGCATGGAAGCATTCATACGCTTTCAAAAATTACAAGATGAAACTTTCTATTCGGCTATAGAACCAGATTTTAATGTGCTCCCGTTATTAGGTAAACATTTCAAAAACCGATATACCGACCAAAAGTGGATCATTTACGACATGCGGCGCAACTATGGCTTATACTATAATCTTCACGAACTCGAATTTATTACACTTGATTTTTCAACTGCCCGTCCCGACAATGTGATATCAACCTATACAGAAGATGAGGGTCTATATCAAAACCTTTGGAAGAATTATTTTAACAGCGTAAATATACCAGCACGTAAAAACACAAAGTTGCACATGCGCCATATTCCAAAAAGGTATTGGCGGTTTTTAACAGAAAAAATTTAAAAGGCAATGGCGATGATTTTATTATACTGATTAACAGCAAGTTGACAAATAATTGAATTTTAAACTTGACACGTATAGTAAAACATGCTATCTTGGTATTATTAAGAACGACGTACATTGACAGCCTTGAGTAACGGAAAATGAATCGGGTGAATCTTCGGAGGATCTAAAGATCATGGGAAGTCTCTAATTGCATCCTGGTAGCAAATAAGATACGCAAGTTATTATAGCTGAGGGATGAGGGTTAAAAAAGGTATTACCAAAAAGGACACCGTAATCTACGGAGAAACAGTGAAAACAAAGGTAATGGTCTTGCAGTAGTAAGCGCTTGTATATAACGCGAGTTATATAGAGCAATAACGGAGGGCAGATCGGTAAATGCACATCAAATCGTACTTAATGCTTTTAAAGCCAGCTATGGTTGGGGTTAAAAGTTAAGGAAACGGAAGTTGAAACGTAAATGTGGAGGCTTCCGTTTTCGTGTTTTATATGCTCTTCAATTATATTCATTCAGCTTTACTATAGGCTACAGCTAAAATGTATATTTTTACCTTACATGGCTAAAGAGGGTAAAATCAAATCAACATCTGCTCAAAAAAAAATATTTGTACTGGATACGTCGGTTATTCTTTACGATCATAACGCATTTGAAAGCTTTCAGGAACATGATGTGGCTATTCCAATTCAGGTATTAGAAGAGCTGGATAACATGAAAACGGGTAATGATACGCGTAATTTTGAAGCTCGTGGATTTATTCGCTTAATGGATAATTACTCGCAAAATTATTTACTTAACAACTGGTTGCCATTAAACGGTAAAAATAAAGGTTCGTTTAAAGTTGTAATGGATAAGTCAGAGGGTACGGTTAACGCAGAGACTATATTTGGAAGTGATAAGATAGATCATCGCATACTTAATGCAGCCTTACGCCTTCAACAGGAAAATCCGGATAAAAAAGTTATTTTAGTATCGAAAGACATTTGTTTGCGGCTAAAAGCAAAGGCACTGAACTTGTATGCCGAAGATTATGAGACAGGTAAAGTAAAAAATCTGGAAGCGTTATATACTGGCATAGGCCCGCTGCAAAAAGTAACCGAACGGCTGCTAGGCCAGCTTAATAAGCAGCCGTTGCCGGCTGACACGGCAAATATCCACCCCGCCGGTAATCTATTCTATATACTGCAAGGTAAAAATACTGCTGTTCCTGCGTTTTATAACATACAGAATGCCCAGTTAGAGAAGATACAACAGCAAACAGCTTTTACCATTGAGCCAAGGAGTGTGCAGCAGGCGTTTGCCTTGCATGCTTTGCTTAACCCTGCAATTAAATTAGTTACTATACAAGGTAATGCGGGCACCGGCAAAACACTGCTTGCCTTGGCAAGCGCGCTTGAACAGCGTAAAAACTACAGGCAAATATTTATTACACGCCCTACCGTGCCGTTGGGCAATAAGGAAATCGGGTATTTACCTGGCGATGCTAAATCGAAGGTTGATCCATTTATGGCGCCTATTTGGGATAATCTCAAGTTTTTGAAAGACCAGTATGCCCATGATGAGAAAATGCAAAAGAAGATTGATGAACTGGTAGCTACCGACAAAATATCCATCACGCCCCTGGCTTTTATACGCGGTCGTACACTTAGCAAAATTTTCTTTATGGTTGATGAGGCACAGAACTTGACACCGCATGAGATTAAGACAATTATCTCAAGAGCAGGGGAGAACAGCAAGGTGGTATTTACCGGAGACATCTACCAAATCGATACGCCATATCTGGATGCGGAGAGTAACGGATTGTCTTATTTAATCGATAAAGCTAAAAACCATCCGCTTTACGCGCATATCACTTTGCAAAAAGGCGAACGCAGCGAACTGGCCAACCTTGCAAACGAATTACTTTAACTTATAAATGCATCAGCCGTTTTAGCAATATCGGCGCTTATTTTATGAATGAAACCGAGCTGGTCTTTTAACAAAATTTCGTCTGCAGTTAACTCGCGTTGTTCAGAACCGTCTAGCTTTTTATCGCCCACAAAGTCAACACCGACTCCGCCCAGCTTTTTAGCGCTGTCATTAAGAATGTTAATACTACGTTTAACCATCTTTAAGTTCTCGCCACTGGTTTTATGCAGCTCACGCCCCGTAACGCCCGAAGCTATTGTAGCTATGTATGAGGATAGGATGTGATTTAATACAACAAATTTATGCACATCCTTACTTTTGTGCTGCTTGTTTTTGGGCTCAGAAGTCATGCGCTCAAAAGCAGCTGATAAATTGGCGGATTTGATATATACCTCTTTGCGTGCAAGCTTATATTCAGTAGTGCTCACCGGTATACCGGTTATACTTTCAGCAATCTTAGTGAGATAATTGGCATTAGCCGTAAGTACTTCGTGCAAACTCTGTTTTAACTGTTCAGACTCCCAAGTTGGGAATAACAGATAATTAGCACCAAATGCAATTACTGACCCTATAATCGTGTCTATAATCCTTTCCTCGGCAATGTTTAAATGCCCTAGACCTAAAAACCGGAACAATATTAATACGTAAGGCGTCATCAGTACGATGCCCACCCCATAATTAATTCGTATAAAACTGTAGGCACCAACCATCAAAACGGCCAATATTACAAATTGAGCTGTATCGTTATGTACAAAATTAAGAATACCAACGCCAATAGCTCCTCCAAAAATGGTACCGATAAGCCGCTGGTAGTTGCGCTGTTTAGAAAGGCTGAACGCCGGTTTTATAATAACAATAATGGTAAGTAATACCCAGTAGCTATGCTGCCCAAATACTACCGTACGGCCAGTAACAGCATTAATGAAATGTAGCAAGGCGCTGCTTTTGGTAATGATAAAACCAAACAGGCAAACTAAAGAAACGCGCAGTGCAAACTTAAAGGTGGTTGATTTGAACGTAAGGTTGTCTAATAGCAGCCTCAGCGAAAAGTCCTGATGCGCAACAAATTTATCATACTCTACCTGGTATGGATTGTCAATTGGCTTTTTAGAGGTGCGGGCCTTATGATATCTATAGATGTCGACGATCTTTTGATTTAAATCACGCAGATTAATCAAGATCTTTTTCAACACCAGGTTACTTCCTGTATTTCCGGACACTCCCAGCGTATCAATCTTAGCCTTCAGCTCTTCTAAATCGGTGCTAAACCGTTTGGCTGAGCGGTAAGTTGTGTTAGAAAGCACAGCAAATCCAATGTTATCTAGTTCATCGGCCATGCGGTGAAGCAAATGACCAATATCTTCCAGAATACCTGTTTCGCCAAACTGCTCATGTATACGGCCGTAATCATAGTGGGTAGCCATAATCTGCTCAAACATATCCACCAGATCAACAAACGTAAGTACCAGCATACGGCTATAATTGGTTGATTCTTTAACCACTTGCCGGCTCTTAAACAGTAACTCCCTAACGGAATCCTGATGCTGACTTACCATGATCTGTTTGGAAACAAGCTTTCTGTAATTGTCGTCAATATTAGTCTCAGGTAAATAAAAATCGGCTTTCACCCTTAAAAATTCAACAATATCCCTGATGTTTTCACCTAAAGCCTGCTGGGCCGCACGATAAGGTCTAATGCCAAAGAACATCAGGCTCATGAGCATGTACCATATACCTCCGGCTAACACCATTAAGCTATGCGTCCAAATCTCGCTTCTGGCAATATCTTTATCCATCACAAAAACCATGGCTAGCAAACCTGCGGTTCCCACTGCTGCTGCCCGATTACCGAAAACAATGAGTATGGAAAAGATAAAAGAGAGGACGGTAACCTCAGTACCTAAAATCCATAGATTAAAACGTGCATATCCGGTAACTATCAATACCAAAAAAACAAGGGCGTTGCCTATCAGCATTGCGTTACGCTTGTGAATAACCGGTCCGGGGTTATCAATAACGCTCATGCAAACAGCACCTAACGATATAGTTAAACCGGTTTGAAGTAAACCTAATTGAGCAAAAACAACAGCAGGCAATAGCAAGCCCATGCTAATACGCAGCCCGTCAGAAAAATACTGGCTGAAAAGGAAGCTTTTTATCTCGCGGGTTTGGGTAGACATTAGGTTAGCAGCAGCAAATTACAGTACAAAAATAGATAAACCAAGAAGTATATCAGAAAAACATACATTGTGCTAAATGCAATAACTATTTATTATCAGCTTGGTTTGATTATTTATAGATAAGATGTGTATTTTAACGCCGCTTAAAGAAGGCGTTCGCCTTCATTTAACAGTTTATAAAATATGTCAGTAACACCACATTCTACACAACGGGAAACAGTCTTCAGCCAAGAGGTCATAACCCGCTTCGAACTTTATAACAGTTTATTTTTAACGCTACCTTTTTATCAAGTTAAGGATACCGGCATTTTATTACCGTTCTTTAGCTCGCATTGCGAAAAAGGAGTAGCACAACTTAAATCACCAAGTGAAGTTATTGAGTCCTTTTTTGATGAGCATGTACCCGGCGTTGATGAACGTGAGAAGATTAATCGTTTGTTCCGCTTTATACAGTATATCGAAAGACAAGTGGTATTATTTGATGCCATAGAGGATTCTTCGTTCAGCAAATTAAGCCGGACCGATGATAGCGGTACCCTGCAAGGATTATTGCAGCAGGTGGCATCGAGCGATGAAGTGCGCGAAAAGATTAGTGAGAAGCTTAAGAATTTCTCATTACGCCTGGTATTAACCGCGCATCCTACACAGTTTTACCCTGGCACGGTACTAACAATCATGACCGACCTAATTGAGGCGCTTAAAACGAACGATATTAATACCGTAAATCTGCTTTTACAGCAGTTGGGTAAGACACCGTTCTTTAACAAAACTTCGCCTACGCCTGTAGACGAGGCCATTAGTCTGATTTGGTTTTTAGAGAACGTGTTTTATTACGCCTTGGCTGGTATACAAACCCGATTAAATGAGGAGTTTGGTATTGACAGCTTTCCCAACCAGGTGTTTGAATTAGGCTTTTGGCCGGGCGGCGATCGCGACGGCAACCCGAACGTAAAAACCAATTCGACACGTACGGTTGCAGCAACGCTAAGGCAAATCATCTTCAGGTGTTATTATAGAGATTACCGCATCCTAAAGCGTCGCATTACGTTTAGAGGCATTGAGGAGCCTATGAGCAGGCTTGGTGATTTGTTGTACGTGAACGCCTTTAATCCGCAACCAGATGCTGGTGATCTGCAGCAAGAAATGATTGACTTGTTGCAGGGTATTAAAGACACGATGGTTAAAGATCACGACGGTATATTTTTAGAGCTGATCGAAGATCTGACACTGAAGGTAAGGCTTTACGGCTGCTATTTTGCTGGCTTAGACATTAGGCAGGATAGCCGGGTATTACGCACGGTATTTCAATATGGTTTAAAACAACCCGGGCTAAATAACGGCTTGCCAGAAAATTACAGCGAACTGAGTGAAGATGAAAAACTAAAACTCATCAGCTTTAATGAAGCTGATTATCCTTGCACTGAGGAAACTGATGGCAATACTGATGAAGCGATGATCAATGATACGCTATGCACTATCAGGCTGATGCATAAAATTCAGCAACAAAACGGCGAGAAGGCCAGCCATCGGTTCATCATCAGCAATTGCCAGGAAGCTTCGGATATACTGCAATTAATGAATTTGTTTTTGTGGTGCGGTTGGACTAAAGACAACCTGACCATTGATTTTATGCCATTGTTTGAAACCGTAAATGACCTGAAAAATGCGGCTGGCGTAATGGAAAAATTGTATGCGCACCCTATATACAAAGAGCATTTGAAGAAGCGCGGAAACCGCCAGATGATAATGCTGGGTTTCTCAGATAGTACTAAAGATGGTGGTTATTTAATGGCTAACTGGTCTATATACCAAGCCAAGGTTGAGTTAACCGCCATAACCAAAAAGTATGATATTGAGCTGGCATTTTTTGATGGGAGGGGAGGCCCGCCGGCAAGAGGTGGTGGCAAAACGCACCGCTTTTATGCGGCTATGGGCAAAGAAATTGCGAACGATCATATCCAACTGACCATACAAGGCCAAACCGTTAGTTCACAATACGGCTCTATAGAAACAGCAAAATACAATATCGAGCAACTCGTAAACGCTGGCATCACTTCAGCGCTGCATCCAAATCATCGTGATTTGCTCGACACTGCACATAAAGACTTAATCTCCACAATGGCCAATGAGAGCTTTGATAAGTTTCTGGCATTGCGCAAGCATCCCATTTTTACGGAGTACTTGGAGAACATGAGCCCATTAAAATTGCTGTCCAACATCAATATTAGCAGTCGGCCTACCAAACGCAATGCTGGCGCGCCGTTAAAGTTAGAAGATTTGCGGGCTATTAGTTTTGTAACCTCGTGGAGCCAGTTAAAACAAAATGTACCAGGCTTTTATGGGGTTGGTTCGGCTTTAAAAAAAGCAAAAGACTTAGGTAAGTGGCAAGATGCGGTAGATTTGTATAAGTCATCTGGTTTTTTCAAAACCATGATCGATAATTGTATGATGTCCATGTCTAAATCCGACTTTAGGATTACAGCGCACCTGGAACATGATGAGCATTATGGGGAGTTTTGGAAATTACTGAAAAACGAGTTTGACTTAACAAAGGCTTTAACGCTTGAATTAACGGGCAACCAGGAACTAATGCAAGAATACCCGGTTGAAAAACGCTCTATAGCAATGCGTGAGCGCATTGTTTTACCGTTGGTTGTTACACAGCATTATGCACTGCAACAATTAAAAAATACAACAGATGAAGAGTTAAAGAGCGCCTATAGTAAGTTAGTGATTCGTACAGTTTACGGTATTGTAAATGCCGGACGTAATTTGGCCTAATGCTATAGTTAAATAATAAAATCCAAACTGTTCAAATATTGTTGTTCGTTTTGTAAACCAGTAAAACATTTAATTGTTACTAAAATAATTATCTGTTAACATCATCTTACAAAATGAAAAACATCTTAAGTTTAAGCGCTGTAGCGTTACTAGCTATATCAATAACCGCCTGTAATGATAATCGGCGCGCAAAAAATTATAACGAAAAAACTTTGGTTGATGACCAGGGGATTGGATTTATAAAGGAAGCTCATGAAGCCAGTTTAACAGAAATAAAGGCTGGCACAGTTGCGCAGGCCAAATCACAAAACCCACGGGTTATTAGCTTTGCCAAGATGATGGTATCTGATCATAAATCCATGGGCAGCGAAGTAAAAAAGCTCGCGACTGATAAGTATGTCAATTTAAAAATGGATACAGACACACTGAATCCGGAACATCAGCAAATGGTGGTTGGTTTAAATAAAATGTCGGGACCTGCCTTTGACAAAGCGTACATGCAAATGATGGTTGCAGATCATGCTAAAGTTATTGAGCTATTTCGTAAGAATACCGATAACCGTATAACCGAAATAAAAAAGCTGGCCGAAAAAAGCTTGCCGAAACTAAACATGCACTTAGATTCAGCAAAAGCGATTAATGCATCTTTAAAATAATAAAAGAAGCAGCTATTATCAAGCTGCTTTTTCTATTTTAAATAAATTCTCATAATTAACATTATGTTAAGTAGATTCATCTATAATAAAGGGCCCTAATTACTGGGCCCCTTGTTACTTATTTTATTGCATCCATTCTTTTCTTAATCTCTGCAGTTTTAACAGTGTTCTTCTTAATGATGTAATAGTTTCTTAAATTACCTAAAGCACTTAAATCGTCTGGTTTAAGCTCAACTGCTTTTTCCAGGTATGGTTTTGCTTTATCAGCAGCGGCGTTAGCTTTTGCAGATAATGCATTGTATTCTTTTTGCTTAGCAACGGGTAACTTGTTTGCAGCATTGTAATCGTCAACTGCAGAAGTCATTAAAATATATCCCATGTTTAGGTTAGCTTCGAAATAGTTCGGATCTAATTCAACTGCTTTCTGATAAGCATCTGCAGCCTTAGCATTATTGTCGTCTCTGGCTTTCAAGGCAGCAGCTTTAGCAACCGGATCTTTGGCTTTTTTAGCAATTTCGGCCTGTGCATCAGCTATTTTACCATATGCAATGCCCGTATAAAAGTGCAGCGTTTTGTTTTTTGGATCATTAGTAGCAGCAGCTTGAATTTTGTCTATAAATTCTGCTTGCTTGCCTTGTTGTAATGCAATTTCTACCTCACGGCCGCGTAACGTTGCGCTGGTTGGGAATTTGCTAACACCTTCGCTTACAGCAGCTAATGCATTGGTGGTATCTTTTGTCATCAGATATAAGTTGGATAAATCTGAATAGATATCTGCTCTGCGGCTGTAATTTGTGGTAACTAATTTTTTATAGTTGTTAATGGCAATTGGGTAATTCTTCGAGTTTGCAGCAGCTAAGCCGGTGTAGTATATAGCTGTAGTATCTTCTGGATATATGCTACGATAAAAATCAAAAGCTTTGTAGGCTTCGTCAAATTGTTTAGCCTGAAATTCTTTTACACCTTTATTCAGTTGATAATAAGCCAGATACTGATTTGCTTCGTCAACCAGTTTTTTAAACTCCCCTTTTGTATCAGTTTCTTTAGCTTTTTTTATAGCATCGGCGGCAGCGCTATACAAAGGCTGTGATGTTGTTGCTACTGTATCGTTATAAGCCAAAGCACCATAAATTGCGCCTTTTAGAGCATAAGTTTGAGGTAATGTACCGGTTTTATCGTTGGTAGCGGCTTTATCAATAGAAGTTTTAGCAGTATTAAGGCTGGTTCTGGCGTTAGTAGCCATCGCCTTTTGCTGTCTGAAAACTGCATACTTGTCGTACTCGGTCTGAGCAGTATTTAACTCTGATTTTTGTGCAAATACTGTTGCCGAGAACAGGCTCATAGCACCTGCTATCAAAAATTTAATTTTCATAGATTCTCTAATTAGTTAATTGTTGCAATTTACTGTTTATGTTATTTAATTGAGTGTCGTTTCCGCTTTTTGCATATATGAGTTGCAAAAGCTTTAGGGTATTAACGTTTTTAGGAGACATTTCATATGCCTTTTGCAGCCAAAGTGCCGACCGCGAAAGATTTTTATCCGCCTCATCCTTGTTTCGCTTGGCAGCACTAAGCTTTAAATACAAAAGCCCTAAATTAAGTACGGGGTCATAAGCAGCACTATTCAGTTCAATAGCACGCAGGTACAATGACTCTGCCCTATCATATTTTTCCAAACGGTCATAACAATTAGCTGCAATAAAATACACCTCCGCATCATTGCCGTAAGCATCCAGTAAATCTTTCAACAGCGGCTCCAGTGATCTGTAATCCTTTTTATTATTGAAGATATTAGCTTCTTCCAAAACAAGGCTTTTATCGCCAGGTAAAAAGCGCCTACCCTTTTGCAACGTTTCCAGTGCCTTTGCGGTATCCCCCATCGTTTTATAAATGTTTGACGCCGCAATCACATATTCTGTTTTGGCGCTGTCGGCAGTTAGCAAGGTGTTATAAAATTTAACTGCTTCCTCCAAACGGCCGGCCCGGGTATTGGCATAGGCTATATAAGCGTTTATTTGACCAAACTTAGGTGAATACTGCTGTGCTTTTTTAAAAGATTCAACCGCATTTGTAAAATCTAAATGCCGGCATTGCTCAAATCCATTTCTGATCAAAACATTAGCCAGGCATCGCTTCGAAAAATCGAGTTCCGTTTGGTATTTGTAGATTCGTTTATGGTGAGAAAGTCTATCAACCAGTTCAACTGTTTTGTTCGAGAAATCGGCAGGCTGATTTAAGCGGTTAGTGGAGTCTATATAAGCTATGCTTGAGTAAACAATAGCTTTGTATATGTTTTTACCAAGATTAGATGAATCTGACCGGGTTTTAATTAAACTATCAACCGATTTTTTGGCGTTGCTCAGATATTTGAGCTCGCCGCGCTGGCGATAGTAAGCCAGATTGTTTACCACAACCTTTAATGCCTCGCTTTGGCCAAAGGCTAACGGTGCGGTAAACAATCCTAATAAAACCAGTACAATGATTTTACGGCTTAGTAGCATAATTTATTCGTTTTCTGCATCATCCGGTGCATCTGCCGCCGGACTATCATTGTCTTCAATTCCAACGTCGGTGCCGTTGGTGTTCAAGCTGCTTTCAATCGCCTGTTCCAGTTCTTCCTCTTCGCTGTGCTCAATTTTAGCTACCGAAGCAATTTCATCACCCTCTTTCAGAGAGATCAAACGAACACCCTGAGTTGCACGGCCCATAACCCTTAATTGGTTCATGGCAATACGGATAATGACACCAGAGCGATTAATGATCATTAAATCATCACCATCTGTAACATCTTTTATGGCAACAAGTTTGCCGGTTTTTTCAGTTACGTTAATAGTTTTTACACCTTTACCACCACGGTTTGTAACGCGGTAATCATCAACGTCGGTACGTTTGCCATATCCTTTTTCAGAAACAACAAGTATGGTTGTGTCTAAATCGTTAACGGCTATCATTCCAACAACAGCATCTTGCTCGTTCTCTAAAGTAACGCCTCTAACTCCGGTTGCAGTACGACCCATTGGCCTAACTGTAGCTTCATTAAAGCGGATTGCGCGGCCTGATTTTAAGGCCATTACAATTTCGCTGCTACCGGTAGTTAATGTGGCTTCGAGCAAGGTATCGCCATCATTAATATTAATAGCGTTAATACCGTTAGAACGCGGACGGGAATAGGCTTCTAAAGAAGTTTTCTTGATGGTGCCTTTAGCCGTACACATGATAATGAAGTTGTTTTCCAGGTATTCCTGGTCTTTCAAATTCTTAACCTTTATATAGGCTTTAATCTTTTCCTCTTTAGGGATGTTAATGATGTTCTGAATAGCACGTCCTTTTGAGGTACGGGTGCCTTCCGGAATTTCGAATACCCTTAACCAGAAGCAACGGCCGGCCTCAGTGAAGAACAGCATATAATTGTGGTTTGATGCTACCAGCAAGTGCTCTATAAAGTCTTCATCGCGGCTGTTGCTGCCAATAGCGCCTTTACCTCCTCTGCCCTGGCGGCGATATTCAGTAAGTGGCGTGCGTTTAATATATCCCTCATGTGAAATAGTGATAACAACATCTTCATCCTCAATGAAATCTTCAGTCATCATTTCGGCGCTCGAGTGAACCATTTCGGTTTTACGCTCATCGCCATATTTTTCTTTGATTTCTAATAGCTCATCCTTGATGATCTGCATTTGCAACGCCGGGTCTGCAAGGATAGATTTCAAGTACTCGATAGTTTTCATTAACTCAGCGTACTCCTCTTTAATCTTGTCGCGCTCCAGTCCCGTTAAACGGCGCAGCGTCATATCCAAAATTGCACGGGCTTGTATTTCGCTTAAGCCAAACTGAGTCATTAAACCATCGCGTGCCTCTTCAGGCGTTGCCGAAGCACGGATAAGGCGTATTACCTCATCTAAATGATCTAAAGCAATTAATAAGCCCTCTAAGATGTGCGCGCGCTTCTCAGCTTCCGCCAGTTCGTACCGGGTACGGCGAACAACAACTTCCTGCCTATGCTCCACAAAGTGGTGTATAAGGTCTCGTAGGTTAAGCAACATAGGGCGGCCTTTAACCAGCGCAATGTTGTTTACACTAAAAGAAGTTTGCAGTGAGGTATATTTATAGAGGTTGTTTAAAACGATAGCGGCATTGGCATCACGTTTTATCTCATAAACTACACGGATACCTTCGCGGCTGGACTCGTCGCGAATGGTAGATATACCTTCTATTTTCTTTTCGTTAACCAGCTCGGCAGTGCGCTCAATCATCTGCGCCTTGTTTACCTGGTAAGGAATCTCGGTAACTATTATACGTTCACGATCATTGTTAAAGGTTTCAATCTCGGCACGTGCTCGTAAAACTACGCGGCCACGGCCGGTTTCGAAGGCGTCACGGGCACCTTCATAACCATAAATAATTGCACCAGTCGGAAAGTCGGGACCTTTGATATAATTCATCAACTCGGCAACTTCAATATCGCGATTATCAATCAACGCTACCGTAGCATCTATAACTTCCGAAAGATTGTGCGGCGCCATATTAGTGGCCATACCCACCGCAATACCCGAGGCACCGTTAACAAGCAGGTTAGGAATTTTAGCGGGCAGTACGCTTGGCTCTTCTAATGAGTCGTCGAAGTTTAACTGGTAGTCGATAGTATCTTTATTGATATCGGCCATCATTTCTTCGGCTATCTTTTGCAAGCGAGCCTCCGTGTAACGCATAGCCGCAGGGCTATCACCGTCAATAGACCCATAATTGCCCTGACCATCTACTAGCGGATAACGTAAGCTCCAATCCTGAGCCATACGCACCATGGTGTCATATACCGACGAGTCGCCGTGCGGGTGATATTTACCAAGAACCTCCCCTACAATACGCGCCGATTTTTTAAAAGGTTTACCACTGGATAAACCCAAATCGAGCATACCGAATAATACGCGTCTGTGTACAGGCTTTAGGCCGTCGCGCACATCTGGAAGTGCACGTGATACGATAACCGACATTGAATAATCAATGTAGGCCGCTCGCATTTCTTCATCAATGTTTATAGGAATGATTCTGTCTTCGTTCTGTGAATTATCTTCAGCCATTTCAATTTTTGTGTAAGAAAAATTTGCTCAATGTGTTAGGTTGATGCGAAAAATTTGACTTGCGAAGATACGAATTTTAAGCCATTTTAAAGGTAAAATTACTAACATTCCGGCCGGTAAGGCTTACAATACAAGCTTTGCAATAAAGGAAAAGTAACTCAGCTTACCGAATAATTACGGGGTAAAAAGGCAGACCGTTAACAGCAGCAAAGGCAAAGGGCGGTTAAGACTACTCGTGCGATGCTTTTAATAGGATTAGCAAAACTATTACCATTATTTTCAGTTGTATCTTTAGTTGTAACTCTGCAAATATAAATCCCATTACTTCTCTAAAAAAGCGGTCGGAGCTTACACGCACACTACATAAAACAAATAATCATGAGTAAAGATAAAGGCGGCAAAAACATTAAAAAAGCACCCAGTACGGAAGGTAAAAAAGCAACTTCCGACTATCAATCGGGTAAGAAATCATCTTCTAAAGACGATGCAGGCGCAGGCGCTAAAAAAAAGTAGTATAGCTCTTTGGTAGCTACTTTGCAGAAATGTCACCTTCAAGGCCTACTTCATCTTCGTCCAATGCTCTTCAACCTGCATACCGGTTGGTAATTTGCCTTCCAAAATCAGCGTGTCGTTTTTGATCTGGTAATTGTAGTGTACAGGCACATTGGTCAGTTTTGAAGGCTGGGTTGAGAAGGTTTCGGTTTCGGTACAGGTATTGCCATCAATTTTGTAATCGCCTGCCTGGTACTTTTGTGGTTCACCGCCATCTTCTATCATAACAGCTTCAAACTTTTTATCGGTGTAAGTCCGCTGCAATTGGTATCCCTCTGTGCCTCCCTCTTTTTTTCCGTTGTATACGCCCCCAGCGTATAACCATTTTCCTTCCAGTTTTCCAGAACCGTTGCATGCCGATAATGATATCATAGCTATAGCAGTGAGTATAAATAATGCTTTCATTTGTATAGAGGCAGATTAATTTCTTAAATAAAGATGCCGCAGCTCAATAAACTGCAGTACAAATAAAGTGTTTTTAATGAAAAAAATTTTGTCTGATATATAACTGTTTAAATTTATCATGCAAAAACTGCCGTAATGCGGCTCTTGCGCTGTACAGAACGGTAAGGATTTCAGAAGAGTTTAAAAATTGTTAGTTGTGCTGCAGCGAAAGGCTGAATAGGAAAAGCGAAAAAGGATTTTAAGTGTGGCACGGCTTTAAGGTTTATAAGTATGACACACGTCGTATGTATGTAAAGGGTTCAATTGTTAAACCCAGTTAATCCCCTTCTTTAAAAGTTTTAACGTTTTTTCCTCTTCACCACCTGTTTCCGGTTGATAGTTGTAAAGCCACTTAGCGGTTGGAGGCAAACTCATTAAGATGGACTCAATGCGCCCGTTGGTTTCCAAGCCGAACTTAGTGCCGGCATCATATACCAGATTGAATTCTGCGTAACGGCTGCGGCGCTGGTACTGCCACTGCTGTTGCTCTTCAGTATATTGTTTATTTCGGTTCCGATTAACCAATTCAGTATAAACCGGTGCAAATGATCTGCCCACGGCTTTAGAAAACTCAAATATGGTTTCCCATGTTAAGTCGTCACTGGCAGTTAACCGATCATAAAAAATGCCACCTATACCGCGCGTCTCGTCGCGGTGTTTAATAAAAAAGTAATCATCTGCCCAGGTTTTAAAGCGGTGATAGAAATCAGCATTGAACAAATCACAAACAGATTTCAAGTGGCCATGAAAGAACCGGGCATCTTCTTCAAAAACATAATGAGGCGTTAAATCAATGCCACCACCAAACCAGCGCAATGGCTGCCCGCCTTCAATAGAAGATGGCATTTCAAAGTACCGGATGTTCATGTGGATTATGGGTACCATGGGGTGATTTGGGTGGATAACGATAGACACACCGGTTGCAAAAAAGTCATCCTGCTCTACCTTCAAACCTTTCTTTACAGCGTCGGGCAACTTACCATACACGGCCGAAAAATTCACACCGCCCTTTTCCAATATGGTTCCGTTTTGAATTACACGGGTGCGGCCACCGCCGCCGCCGTCTCGTTCCCAAACCTCCTGTTCAAAAGTGGCTACACCATCCAGCGCTTCAAGAGCGCTGCATATTTCATCCTGTATTTGCTGATACTCGCTTGCAATCGTTTCTTTAGTCACCATCGGTACAAAAATGCAAAAAAATGGGCTAATGCTACGCCTTCATTTCAGAAGCGGCGTTGAGATTACCAGCCGGCTCCTCGCCTTCCATGTAATTCAAATCCTTGCCAAAGCTTTCTTTAAGTTGCGTAAGCGCCAATAGTGATATTGCGGTAACAATACCCATCATGACATAAGAGCTAACAATAATGCTGTTTTTATACCCCTGTGCTGTAAAATACTTTACAAAAAATTCGAAGCTTAAGGTTATCGGAATTAAGAAACCACGTACAAAATTCGGAACGGTGGTAGTTACCGTTGCACGGATATTGGTACCAAACTGCTCAGACGCCACAGTAACAAATGTTGCCCAATACCCTATAAAGAATCCGATAAATAAGCAGATTGAAATGAAACGCCCTTCTGTAATACCGTGTGCATTTAAATAAAAAACCACGCTTACCACCGACATGAGCTGAAATATAAGCATTGTTAAGCGCCTTGATTTGGTAATCTGCGCAAATAAGCCGGCGAACATATCACCAACCGATAAGCCTATATAAGTATACATTACTCCGGTGCCTGCACTTAAAGTTTCAGGTGCTCCCAGCTCCTTGCCTATCTCAGGGGCCTGGGTGATTAAAATACCTACTACAAACCATAGCGGCGTTCCGATCAGTATACAGCATAGGTATTTTATAAAACGTTTCCTGTTGGTGAACAGCATTAAAAAGTTGCCCTTTTCGGTATCACTCTGCTCGGCCTGCTTAAACATGCCCGACTCAAATGTACCCACCCGCAACAGTAAGAGTAACAAACCTAAGCCACCTCCTATAAAGTACGCACGCTGCCATCCGTATTTAGCAACAGTGGCCGCTGCTGCTGCACCTAACAATCCCACAACTGCCACAATCATTGTTCCGTAGCCGCGTTTTTCCTTACTCATTGTTTCGCTCACCAGCGTAATGCCAGCACCTAGTTCGCCAGCGAGGCCAATACCAGCTAAAAGCCTTATGATTGCATAGGTTTGGTAGTCGGTAGCAAAGCCATTGGCAAAGTTGGCTAATGAGTACAACAAAATGGAGCCAAACAAAACTTTAATGCGGCCAAATTTATCGCCTATTACGCCCCAAAGTATACCACCAACCAGCAAACCAAACATTTGCATGTTAATGATAAATTCACCTTTAGTTCGTATATCTGCCTCAGCAACGCCAATATCGCGCAGGCTCTGCAAGCGCACTATCGAAAATAACAGCAGGTCATAAATATCAACAAAGTAACCAAGTGCAGCTACTGCCACCAGGAAAATAACGTTTTTATTGCTCTTAGTAATGGATAGATCTTGCATGGGATGTTAGAACGCCTTGTTTATTTTTTGTCGGCAATATAAAAGTTTTGTGCAAAAAAAACCTCTGTTGTCACAGAGGTTTAAGTTAAGTATATTTTAGTTTTATATCTTTTTAACTTTTACGGCCTGCAATCCTTTTCGTCCGTCCTCAACATCATATTCCACACTGTCGTTATCTTTAATGGCATTTACGCCGCCTTCAACGTCTTTAAAATGCACAAATAAGTCCTTTCCATCATCGGTAATAATAAAGCCGTAGCCTTTTTGAGTGTTAAACCACTTAACTTTTCCAGTTTTCATAATTAATAATTGTATAGATTTATAAGAGATTGATAGCTAACGCCAAACTGAAAACTATAAGCTCATAGTCAGAAAGGTTACAGCAAATTAAAGTATTTTGTCCAAATATAAAAATTTTAGTATCACACAATAATATTTTTACATTTTCTAAAACTTACAGTTTAAGCTACTGACAACCTGCATATTATAGCTGTATTAATTCTAAGGAAACTATGATTTGGCATGTTTTCCTTTGAATTAATAAAGAGAGCGTTATGTACTGACTAAAAAGTTACATACAACATAAATGGTAAATGCTTGTTACCACACTTTGGGCTCGTCATTAAGCCCTTGCAAACACTTGTTAAATGAAGCATACCTACAATACGGGCATAATCGGCAACTGTAACTTTTTAGCACACATTAATAAAAACACAAACGTCGACTGGCTGTGCTGGCCACAGTTCGATAGTACCTTTGTTTTTGGAGGTTTGCTGGACACACAAAAAGGCGGCGAGTTTTCTATACGGCCCGAAGGCGATTACGAGTCTGAGCAATATTACCTGGAAAATACTAATGTTTTAATCACAGATATTACCATAAAAGACGGCGGGCGCTACCGGATCACTGATTTTGCGCCCAGGTTTCAAGAACATCAGCGCTATTTTAAACCACTAATGTTGGTTCGGAAGGTAGAAGTTTTGGAAGGTGCCCCTCGTATACGTGTAAAATGCGAACCTGTTTCGGACTATGGTGCTGTTAAGCTTGACGTTAACCGCGGCAGCAACCATATACAATATTTGGGTGGTGAAGAAAAAATTCGGTTAACCACTAACATTCCTATAAGCTACGTTTTTGATCACCAATCTTTTGTACTCACCGAAAACAAATACTTGGTGCTTACTTATGGTGAACCTTTAGAGAAGCCGTTAAGTAGCACAGTAGAATGGTTTTTAAGAGAAACCGCTCACTACTGGCGTACCTGGATAAAGCATTCGTCTATCTCTGGCTTTTATCAGGAATATGTAATTCGGTCTGCCCTTGCGCTTAAAATACATCAGTATGAAGATACTGGTGCCATTATTGCGGCAAGTACAACAAGCCTGCCCGAATCTCCCGGAAGCGGCCGTACCTGGGATTACCGCTATTGCTGGCTGCGTGATACACATTATGTTATTAGTGCATTGAGCCATATAGGTCATTTTGAGGAATTGGAACGGTACTTTAATTATGTTACAGATATTTCATTCGCTGATGATGAGCGGTACCAACCCTTGTATGGCATTACAGGTAAGAAGGAGCTTACAGAACGCATTCTTGAGTTAGATGGGTATGAAGGTAACAAACCTGTGCGTATAGGCAACCAAGCCGCCGAACATATCCAAAACGATATTTACGGACAGGTGATGATTTCTGTTTTGCCGTTATACACCGATCATCGCTTTATTTTTGATGAACGTAAAGATTCAACTAAATGGCTGGATTACCTTCTCAGTAAAGTAGAACGCACCATTGACGAAAAAGATGCCGGTATATGGGAGTTCAGGAACATGGCCAATATACATTGTTACACTAACCTTTTTCAGTGGGCAGGCGCTTGCGCAGCCGAAAAGATGGCCAGGACCATTAACAACCCGGATCTTATAAAACGTGCTATTGCTTTAAAAAACCGTGCCGCCACGCACATCGAAAATTGTTATGACCCGGTTAGAAAGGTGTACACCAATGCTGTGGGAAGCCCATATTTAGATGCGAGCACTCTTCAGCTCATTATGATGAATTACCTTGACCCGCACTCCCAACGAGCAAAGGACCATTTAATAGCCCTTGAAAAAGAATTAAAAACAGAAAGCGGATTATTTTACCGCTACCTGCATGCCGATGATTTTGGGAAGCCGAAAACCACTTTTTTGGTCTGTGCCTTTTGGTATATAGAGGCCCTGGCCTGTGTTGGCCGGTTGGAAGATGCTGTGCGCGAATTTGAAAACATTGTTCAGCACTCTAACCACCTGCAGTTGTTCAGTGAGGACGTTGCTGAAGAAGATGGCAGCCAGTGGGGAAATTTTCCGCAAGCATACAGCCATGTTGGATTAATGAACGCTGCATACCGCATTGCTATGAAATTAGATAAGCCTATCTTTCTTCAAAACAATGGTTCCGACTTAAACGAAACTAAAATTTAATATACCGTTACATTTGACGTTAATGCCTTAAGTAAGTTGCGGACCTCTGTAGGGTTACGTACATAAAACTTGGCAGCTGATGCCCCTGTGCCCACTTTTATAGTAATTGCTCTATCTGGTAATGACTTAAACAGATCCTCATCTGTTAAATCATCGCCAAAGGCCATAATAAAATCGTAATCTCTTTGCTCAACAAGGGTTAGCGCCGCTTTACCCTTGTTTACGTCAATATTTTTCACCTCCACAACTTTATCACCGGGCAGTAATTGCAATCCTTTGTCAGTTGCTAAAAATTTAAGTGTATTTATGAGCTCATTTGCTCTTAACTCGCCAAGGCCACGTTCCGCTTTGCGATAATGCCACGCCAGTGAATACGTTTTTTCCTCAATGAAAGAACCAGGTGTACGGTCTACGTATTTTTCCAGCACGCCAAAAATGTCTTTTTTCCAACTGGTTGACAGGCCACTGGTTTTATACCACTCCATGCCTTGCTGCTTAAACCATGCACCATGTTCGGCAATCAGGTAAATATTTTTGTCCCCAAACCACTCCCCCAAGTTTTCGTGTTTACGACCGCTAATAATAACCAGGTGATTGTTAGGATCTGATGAAAGCTGGGTAAGAATATCGTATAGTTCAGCATCCGGGCGCGCTTGATCAACATTAGGTTTAAAGCCAACCAGTGTACCATCGTAATCTAAAAATATGATACGTTTACTGGTATCATGGTAACGATTAACGATAGATTGTGCGGTAGCCGAGTGAACATGCCGTGTTTGCATTGACCGTTGCATTGCCTTTACTTCATTCAAGCGTTCCATAAACAAAGCAACCCAATGGGTAACGTTAAATTTGGCCACTACACTACGCATTTGTTTCATGCGGCGCGTTTGCTCGTCTAAAGGCATATTAAGTGCCTCTATTATAGCGTCTTTTACCTGAATTATATTATTAGGGTTAACCAGCAATGAATCAATGAGTTCTTTAGAAGCACCTGCCATTTCACTTAATATTAAAACCCCATCATCCCGCGTACGGCTGGCTACATACTCTTTACTTACCAGGTTCATACCATCGCGCATGGGCGTTACCAGGCAAACCTCAGCGGTACTATAAAGCGCAACTAGTGTTTCAATAGGCAACGATCGATAGTAATAACTTATGGGCGTCCATTCTATAGAGCGATACCGTGCATTTATATTACCTACTTTTTTATCAATTTGATCCCGAAGATGGGCATACTGTGCCACTGTATCTCTCGATGGTACAACAACCATGTAAAGGGTTACTTTACCTACATAATCCGGGTTTTCATCCAACAAGAGCTCAAACGCTTGTAGGCGCTGTAAAATGCCTTTGCTATAGTCCAGCCGATCTATAGAAAGGATTAACTTATTGTCTTTATAAATGTCGTTAATTTGCTTGGATTGATCCTGCACTTCGGGAGTGCCCGTAAGTTCGGCATATTTCTTTTCGTCAATACCCATCGGGAACGACTCTACTATTACTAAACGTTCATCGCAAGTAATGGTGTTAGAAGATACCTGGTAAGGTAATATACGACTTACAGAACTCAAGAAGTGCCGTACATCATCAAAAGTGTGAAAACCAATAAGATCAGCTCCCAGCATTCCTTCCAGCAATTCCATCCGCCATGGTATAAGTCTGAACATCTCATGAGACGGGAATGGTATATGAAGGAAAAAGCCGATAGACACATCTGGCCTTGCTTGACGTATTAACGACGGCAGTAGCAGTAACTGGTAGTCATGTACCCAAATGGTGTCGCCCGGTTCTGCAATGCTGAGCACCACATCCTTGAACTTTTCGTTTACACTTTTGTAGTATTCCCAATTTGAGGGGTTGTAGGTTGCATACGTTGATGCGTAGTAATGAAAAACCGGCCACAATACCTCGTTAGAAAAACCCTCATAGAACTCGCTAATGTCTTCTTGCGTTAAATAGACCGGCATCAGGCTCAAATCGGCCAGTTGCTCGGTAACTTGATCTTGTTGCTCGTGGGCAATAACCTGTCCGGGCCAGCCAATCCAAACATTGTCATTCTGCTTATAAACTGAGCCAAGGCCGGTGGCAAGTCCGCCCTCGCTTGGCATCAGTTTCAATCCTTCTTCACTTTCCTGTATCTTAACCGGCAGCCGGTTAGCTACAATAATTACTTTTGGCATAATACGAAACGTTTGCTTGCTTAGATAAAGCGCTTAAGCCAAAACTTGTTTGCCGTTTTTTGATGGATATTGAATATGAAAGGCAACAAAAAAGCCACACCTTTAAGGCGTGGCTCACATTATATATAGATGAGTTGAATTAACTATTAGTTTTTGCTTAATAGCTCAACTGCTGAAGAAGGGGTGATTCTTAAAGTAGCTTGTTTGTCAGCTTTGTACAGGCTCAAAAGGTATACTTCGTCGTCAGCTACATTGATTGCAGTAAGACGTGAAAGAGCTGAAGAAGGAGCATCTGCATATTGGAAACGAATAAGTTCTTTTACATGGTAACCTTCGTATTCTTTGGCAATTTGTTTTTTTGCGTGTGCAGGCAAAGTAGTGTAAGATACGGCTTCTGTATGACCAAGGTATTTACCATTCAGATCGTAGTAAGCAGCCATCTTAACTTTGTTAGAGGTAAACTCAACTTTTTCAAAAGAATCGGTTACGGTCCAGGTTGCATCTTTTGCATCGTTAAACTCGTATTCGAATTGACGAATAACGTGGTAAGGAACCTTGTTCGAATCATCTGTTTTTTTACCACCATCGGCAAAAGCGCTTAAAGTGAATATGGCGAACAAAGCGCTAAGTAAAGTTAACTTTTTCATAATGTTCTAAATTTGCGTTGTATTAAATTTTAAATCCGCAACAAATTTACAACTCAAATATCAAAATGATAAACTTATTTGAACTTTTATGATAATTTCATAAAATTCGGCTTTACAACTTGCCGTTTTAAAATTAAACCGATTTCATTACGGTGAAATTTAGATATTGTTAATAAAAACATATTATAGAAATCAAAATGCTACCCAAACAATAGAATACTTACTGATTTGCTAACACTATAGTTGTTTTATGTAATCTAAAAACAAATATAGGGCCTGCTTTTTGGCTTCCGTAAGCGGATAGTCAATCTTATGCATCAAATAGTCCTTTAAATCAAAATCAGTTCGCATTTCCATTTCTTCGAATAATTCATTGCGGTTATCCAGGCCATACTGTAGTGATTGGTTAAAATCATTAATAAATGATTGAGAAATGGGCTTGTTGGCTATCCATGCAGCAAATGTAAAAGGCAACCCTGTAAATTTTGTCCACTCCGCGGCAAGGTCATATACATATAAGTAAGCGCTTGCCTTACCAAAGGTACGGTCACCTATTTGTACAAACGCCGTTGTCGAATCAGTCGACTTACTATAATCAGATGCTGCAACAACCATCTCAGGCTGTAGCTTCCAATAATTTTTTAACAGAACCTTTGCCAGGTTATTTGAAGACCGTGATTCTGGATCGAGCTGTAAAGTTTTAACCTGTTCTATCGGACAGTTGCTAAAAATAAAAACGGAGTTAACAGCTCCTACCGCACCAATGCAGTAGTCAGAAACTAAATGCCACTCGGGTAGGTTAAGCGTAGCGGCTACAGGTATGAGGCCAATATCAACTGTATCATCTATTAATTTCTGAGCACAATCTGCTGGTATATCTAAACTCAGGTCAATTTGGTTAATGATATCAGTGTGCTGTATACCGTATAAAAAAGGTTTGGTGTTAGTATAACTAACAGCCGAAATTCTAACTTTTTTCAAGAAATTAAACTAGTGAATTTGCAAATGGATGGCATTGTTAAAATCGGCTATGTCGAACCGGCTGCCATCATAAGTTACTTTGTAGAGAACAAGGTTCTGGTGCGGAAAATCTTCCATGTGGATAAGCGACTTATCTGTTAACAGACACAGGAATAAGCGTAAAGCGCGGCCATGCATGCAAATCAGCACGTTCTTCTCTTCCGGCCGGCTCATCATGATTTCTAAAGCTTCTTTCTGCCGTTCCTGAACTTCGTTAGGACTCTCCCCTCTTTCGAACTTTGAATCAAGACGACCGGCTGTCCAGTCGCGCATTAATTTAAAAAAGGCGGATTTAGTTTCAGGTGTGCTGGGCTGACCTTCGTGGATACCCCATGCAAGCTCATCCAAACCCGATAGCTTTTCAAAAGGAATGCCGGTATCAATAAACTGCTGGATGCTTTGCTGTGTGCGCTTAAGAGTAGATATATAAATTTTATCAAAGGCAACATCCTTATAGGCATTGTAAAACATATTGGCCTGTAATCGGCCCTCATCGTTCAGGTCGGTATCCATGCCCCGGCCTTGTACAATGCCCCTTTTATTCAAATCTGTTTGCCCATGACGGACAATATATAGCGTTTTTTCAGTCATGCTTAATTAATAACCGGTAACTTATAAAACTGTGGTTTCACCTCTTCCGCAAACACATAGTCGTTATAATCGGTAATTATGTTGTATAAAGTATCGCGTTCAATTGGATGGCGGCCAACATGCTTTATCAGTTCAACAAGCTGTTTGGTACTCATACCCGGGTTTTGCTCCTCTGCACCTGCCATCGAATAAATTTTGGTGGTATCGTCCAGAGTGCCGTCTATATCATCAACCCCAAAGCTAAGGGATAATTGCGCAGTAGTGCGGCTAATCATGGCCCAGTAAGCTTTAATATGATCAAAGTTGTCCAGATAAATCCGGGCTATAGCGTAGTTACGCAGATCTTCAATCACAGATGATTCTGCAACGTTAGACATTTGATTATCCTTATTGCGGAACTTTAATGGAATAAAAGTTTGGAATCCGTGCGTGCGGTCCTGCAACTGGCGCAATTGTTCCATGTGGTCAACCCGGTGCCAGTACTCCTCTATGTGGCCATAAAGCATAGTAGCGTTTGAGCGCATGCCCAGCTTATGCCATTCTTCATGTATCTGTAGCCACTGGTCACCTGTACACTTGTCTTTCGCTATTTGATCACGTACTTCCGGATGAAAAATCTCGGCGCCACCACCAGGCATTGATTCCAGGCCGGCTTCTTTCATGAGGCGCATACCCGTGGCATAATCCACCTTAGCTTTTTTGAAAATGTAGTGGTATTCAACTGGGGTAAGCGCTTTTACATGCAGATCCGGGCGGTGCGTTTTAATGGCACTAAATAGTTGCTGGTAAAATGGCATATCATACTGAGGCAAAACACCACCTACAATGTGCACCTCTGTAACTGGCTCGTTATCGTACTTTTTAACAATGTTGAGCATATCGTCCATAGTATACTCCCACCCTTCAGAGCGTTGCTTGATGAGACGAGAATAAGAACAGAACTTACAATCGTACACACAAAGGTTAGTAGGCTCGATATGGAAGTTACGGTTAAAGTAAGTGGTGTTACCGTGACGCGCCTCACGAATGTAATTAGCTAATATACCCAGGTAACTAAGCTCGCCTTTTTGATATAAAGTAACGCCCTCATTAAAAGTAATGCGCTCGCGGTTAAGTACTTTTTGGGCGATGTGTTTCAGATCATCAGCTAAACGGGCATCTTGGAGTAATACCCTTACTTGTTGTTCAGCATCCATGTATTCGTTTTTGATGCTGCAAAGGTAATAAATAGGCGGGGTTAGTGTATCAGTTGTTTGTAACATTGTGCAGGCCCCCAATTTGGGTTATTATCAGAGGCTAATTACTACCTTAGTTTTACCGAATTCTACGAATCCCATTTACATTAGGATGTAAGAACCCAACTTCAGTCATCATGAAAAAAGCAGTCCTGATAGTATTTGCACTTAGCGTGGCTTTATTGTCGAAAGCCCAAAAAAAGTTGTTTACGGCAGGCTTGAGTAAGACCTGTACAAACGATTTTACATTCGCTGCTGATACGTCTGCAAAAAATAGTTTCAAAATAGCTGGCCTCGATTCGTTGTTCAAACCCGTACCAGACGCACTATTCGAATTTAGATTATATGAAATGGGATTGTCTGTTCAGTCTCAAGCCGCCTTCATCATGACCTTTACCAAAAACAAGACTTGGGAAATTCGTTACTTTAATCATTATGATGATAAAGGAAATTTAACAAAAAACCTGCGAAAACGCCCGGTGAGCACAGCCTATGCCGATAATTTGTGGTGTATGCTGACCCAACTTGAGGTGCTCACTTTACCCGACCATAATAAGTTACGCCCTCAAATGATCCACCTTGAGCTGGACACCGCCAACCTGCCTTACAGTCTGGAACGCCGAACCGAAATGACAGACGGCATGTATTACCATTACAATCTGCGTACACAGGGCCGGCAGCGTAGTTACGGCTATGGCAATCCAAATGCTTTACTAAAGCAGTATGCTAATGTGCGTGAGTTGTACAACGCAAGCGCTATAATAGCGGTTATCAAAAAGTATGTAAACCGTCCTGCAGTTGTGTATTAGCATCCTATATATTTTCGCATTTTAACACGACTTACTTAAAGTAAAAAGCCTTGTATATTGTTGCGTTAACAATTATACAAGGCCTTGCAAATATATAAACGCAGACTTAGCTTACACGAATGTTCGTGCCTTAGTTAATACCCGCTCCAATCCACTTACGTCCTTACCACCAGCTGTAGCAAAAAACGGCTGACCTCCACCGCCGCCTTGTACTTCTTTAGCCAGTTCGCGTACAATGTTGCCGGCATTTAAGCCGCGGTCTTTCACCAAATTTTCTGCAATCATAACGGTAATATTCGGTTTCCCCTCAATGTCGGCAACAAGTACCAGGAACAGGTCGCTTACCATATCTTTCAGCTGGTAAGCCAGCGTTTTGATGGCATCGGCATTAGGCAGTGCTACCTTTTGTGCTATAAGGTTGATGCCATTCAACGGCTCTGCTTTTTGTGCAAGTTCGGTTTTTAAGCCGGCCGCTTTTTCCATAACCGATTTCTCGATCTCCTTCTTCAAACGGCTATTTTCTTCCAGCAAGCCTTCAATACTTTTAGCTATATCTTTCGGGTTTTTCAGTAACTCTTTAAGTTGCTGCATCAGTTGTGTTTGCTCATTAATATAGTGTTCCACTGCTGCACCCGTAATCGCTTCGATACGGCGCACGCCGGCAGCAACTGCACTTTCACCGGTTATTTTAAAAAGTCCAATTGAACCGGTAGCTTTAACGTGAGTACCACCACAAAGTTCTTTCGAAAAACTATCGTCAAAGGTAATTACACGCACAAAATCGCCATATTTTTCGCCAAACAGTGCTGTTACACCGCTGTCTAACGCCTGTTGGTAAGGTACGTTACGTTCTTCTTTCAGCAATATATTTTCCCGTATTTTCTGGTTGACAATGGCTTCAATCTGCGCTAGCTCTTGGTCGGTTACTTTGCTGAAGTGCGAAAAATCGAAACGGAGATAATCTCCGTTCACCAGTGAGCCTTTTTGATTTACGTGATGGCCAAGTACCTGTTTCATGGCTGCATGCAGCAAATGCGTGGCTGTATGATTGCTTTCTATACTTCGTCTGCGTTCAGGGTCAACATACGCAGTTAGGGCATCATCGATTGTTGCAGGTAAGGTATCAGCAAAATGGACAATAAGGCCGTTTTCTTTCTTGGTATCGGTTATCTTTAAAATTTCACCATCAGGGAAAATTAAATCGCCGGTATCGCCTACCTGACCGCCGCTCTCGGCATAAAAAGGAGTTTTATCCAGCACCAGTTGAAATTGCTCTTTGCCTTTTGCTTTTACCTTGCGGTACTTGGTTATATGCGCTACGCTCTCAGTTTCATCGTAGCCGGTAAAGGTTACATGATCATCCTCTTTCAACAAAATCCAATCGCCGGTGTCAATAGCAGTTGCAGCACGTGAGCGGCTTTTTTGTTGCTCAAGGGCTTTATTGAACCCTTCTACATCAACAGTAAACCCTCTTTCACGTGCCATCAGTTCCGTTAAATCTAAAGGAAAACCGAAAGTGTCAGATAATTCAAAAGCAAATTCCCCACCAATTATATTGTCATTTGCAGAGGCTACAACTTGTTCAAACTGTACTATACCATTTTGAAGCGTCCTCAAAAACGCTATCTCCTCCTCCAAAACCACTTTCTGCACAAAATCTTTTTGACTAAATAACTCATCAAAAACGCCTTCGAACTGATTGGCTAATAAAGGAACTAATTGATTCAAAAACGGCTCTTTAAAGCCCAGGTACTGGTAAGCATAACGCACAGCACGGCGTAAAATACGGCGAATCACGTATCCCGCCTTGTTGTTTGACGGCAACTGTCCATCAGCAATGGCAAAGCTAATAGCCCGTATATGATCGGCCATTACTCGCATAGCTACAGCCTCATTCCATCCTTCAGTTCCTGGTGAAGCGTCTGCATTATAGGATTTTCCGCTTTTCTCTGATAAAAACTGTATCAGCGGCTGGAAAACGTCAGTATCATAATTAGATGTTTTGCCTTGTAGCACCCGCACCAAACGTTCAAAGCCCATACCCGTATCCACATGGCGGGCAGGCAAAGGCTGCAATGAACCATCCTTTAAGCGGTTGAACTGCATAAATACGTTATTCCATATTTCAATAACGTTAGGATCATCAGCATTTACCAAGTTAGCGCCGCTTACTTTAGCCCGCTCCTCGTCGCTGCGACCGTCAAAATGTATTTCAGAACATGGTCCGCAGGGGCCGGTCTCCCCCATTTCCCAAAAATTATCTTTTTTGTTGCCCGGTAAAATATGGTCTTCGCTTACATATTGTTTCCAAAAATCGTAAGCCTCGGTATCTTTCGCCAACCCTTCTTTTTCGTCGCCTTCAAAATAAGTTACGTAAAGGCGGTCTTTATCTAACCTGTAAACACTGGTAAGCAGTTCCCAGCTCCAGTCAATGGCTTCCTTTTTAAAATAGTCGCCGAAGCTCCAGTTGCCCAACATTTCAAACATGGTGTGGTGATAGGTGTCTACCCCTACTTCTTCCAAATCGTTATGTTTGCCCGATACGCGCAAACAACGCTGTGTGTCGGCCACACGTGATGCTTTGGCTGGCGCCTCACCTAAAAATATATCTTTAAACTGGTTCATGCCGGCGTTGGTGAACATCAGCGTCGGGTCGTTCTTAACCACAATTGGTGCCGATGGTACAATTGTATGGCCCTTTGAGGCAAAAAAATCCAGAAAAGCCTGGCGTATCTGTTGAGCAGTCATAGCAGCAAAGATAAAGCTTTAGAGCCAAGAGCCAAGCGCCGTGAACCAAGACTTATCGTATTGTTCCCCACTTTTTAAATTGACCATATCTTTAGCTGATTACTAACCACCTGTAATGCTGGGTCTTGGCCCTTGGTTCTTGTCTCTTGTTTCAATTTTCCCTATGTTTGACAGTTAATTTAAGCTATTACTACTTTACAGCTGCAGATGAGTAAATTCTGGACTTATTTAAAAACCAAAGACTTTAGAAATCACCTTATAGGCGCAGCGGGATCGGTGCTGGCCGTTATACTGATTGCTTATCTTAGCTTAGGGTATTATACCCGTCATGGCTCAGGTATACCGGTGCCTAAACTAAAAGGTTTAAGTATTGATCGCGCTACTGCTATATTAGATGAGCAGGGCTTCCGCTACCAGATAGATTCTGTTTATGTGCAAGACCAGCCGCCGGGTACAGTATTAGAGCAAGATCCGGACGCAGGCACAAATGTTAAAGAAAACCGTACCATATACTTAACAATGGTTACCACCCAGGCCCCAGCAGTTGGTCTGCCCGATCTGGAGCAGAGCACTTACCGTGAGGCTGTGGCCATCTTATCAAACAATGGCTTGAAAGTGGGTGATACCACTTACGCATCTGACATTGCCCGAGACCGTATCTTGGAAGTACGTTTTAATGGCCAGGTTATTCATACCGGTCAAAAATTACCCAAAGGTTCACGCTTAAGCCTGGTGTTGGGAGATGGCGCGGGTGCCAACGAAGTAGATATACCCGATCTGTTGAACCAGGATTTGGATGCGGCCCGTTTTGCCATACGCGGGGCTGGCCTATCAATAGGTACTATTACTTACGAGGGAAGCATAACCGACTCAACCAATTTGGTAGTGGTATCTCAGTTCCCTATGCGTACCGATTCTACAGCTAAAACCAGCATAGGCACACGTGTTAATTTGACTGTTACACAAGCTAAAACAACCAATGAGCCACAGCAGCAGCAGCAGCAACAACAACAGCCCTAACCCGGATATTAAAGCCGGTGAACTGCTGGAACGCTTGCAACGCGGCGAGGTTTTGCATTTGCTTGATGTAAGGGAACCTATTGAATACCATACGCACAACATTGGGGGTACCAATATTCCTTTAGGGCAACTGCATAGCCAGCTCGATGAACTGGAGTGGAACACGGACGATGAAATTATTGTGATTTGCAAGGCGGGCGTACGCAGCCGAACAGCGCAATCAATTTTGCAACAAAACGGTTATGAGCATATACGCAATCTAACCGGCGGATTGCTGGCCATACAACGACTTAAACATTAATACCTATAAAAAACCATACATCTGTTATGTCTACCGAAAAAACGTCATCAGGCGGCACAACTAAAAAATTCTTCATTGCCCTGTTGGCTATTATCATACTGGGGCTAGGCATAACCGGCGTAGTATATTATTTGCGCTGGTTTGGACCCAATGTAACTGATAAGCAGGAATACCTTTATATCCATACCGAAGCCACTTTTGATGATGTTTACCAAACTATACGAGAAGAAGGTATTGTAAAGGATACCGCCACGTTTTTGTGGTCGGCTCACAATATGCACTATGTTGGCCGGGTAAAGCCAGGTAAGTACCGCCTTAAACAAGGCATGAGCAACCGTAAGCTTATTAATATGCTGGCATCTGGTACCCAGGAGCCGGTTGATTTGAAGTTTCGTGGTTTGAGATTAAAGCCGCAGTTTGCGGGTTACGTATCTAAGCAAATAGAGCCCGACTCCATTGCCATTATCAGTTTGCTAGACTCGGCAAAGTTTGTGGAAAAGTATGGTTTTACCACCGAAAACGTTTACACCATGTTTTTGCCCAATACTTACCAGATGTATTGGAACACCACCGCCGAAAAGTTTTTTGAGCGGATGCACGCGGAGTACACTAAATTTTGGACGGCTGATCGCAAGCAAAAAGCAGCTGAACTAAATCTTACCCCCATTCAGGTGTCTATATTGGCATCAATTGTTGATGCGGAGGCTTTACATGACGACGAGATGCCCACAATAGCCGGTTTGTACCTTAACCGTTTAAAACGCGGTATTAAGCTTGAGGCCGATCCTACCGTTATTTACGCTACCGGAGATTTTACTATTAAGCGTGTGTTGAACAAATATTTAAACACGCCATCGCCATATAACACTTACCGCGTTAGCGGTTTGCCCCCAGGTCCCATCATGATGCCCTCGGTAAATGCAGTTAAGGCAGTGTTAAATCACAAAGAGCACAATTATATTTACATGTGTGCCAAAGAAGATTTTTCGGGCTACCACAACTTTGCCACCAATGTGGCAGAACATATGGCCAATGCACGCCGCTTTCAGCAGGCTTTAAATGAACGTGGCATTAAACGCTAAACTGTCTCATGTTTGTTCACACCACTAAACTACGCGTACGCTACGGCGAAACCGACCAAATGGGCTACATGTACTATGGCAACTACGCGGAATTTTTTGAAGTAGGCCGTGTGGAGATGCTGCGCAGCCTGGGCTTAACCTACCGTTGGATGGAAGAGACCGGCGTTATGATGCCTGTGCTTGAAATGAAGTGCCGGTATTTTAAACCCGCCTTGTATGACGAAGAGATTAGCATACAGGTAAGCATGGAAAAGATGCCAGGAATAAAGATTCATTTTAAGTATGAATTATATAACGAGAAACAGGAACTGATACATGTGGGCGAAACGCTGCTGGCATTCATCAATATGAAGACGAATCGGCCGAGTTTACCGCCGCAAGAATTTTTAGATAAAGTGAAGCCCTATTTTGCGTAAATTTGGTTGATGGATTGGCTGCACCGATTACTGCTTAAAACGAGTTTATACAGGGGATTTTTAGAGTGGACTAAATCGGTGATATTGCCGGGTTTTAGGCCGCTGCCTTTATATACCATCGGTGTTTTCTTTTTCGGCGAGCTTAAGAAAAGCTCACTCATTAACCGCGCATCATCGTTAGCTTATAACTTTATGCTGGCTTTTTTTCCGGCCACCATATTTTTGTTTACGCTTATCCCCTTTGTACCTATTGATAGATTTCAGGAGACGTTACTTAACCAGATAACGGTTATTCTACCTCATGATGCGTCGAAAGCGTTTGAAAGCACCATGAAGGATATCATCAAAAATCAAAATGGAAAATTACTTTCGGTAGGTTTTGCATCAGCCCTATATTTTGCATCAAACGGCGTTTATAACCTAATGCAGGCCTTCAACAAGTCATCTCTTATCCTGGAGTCGCGCAGTTGGATTAAACGTCGGCTGGTATCTATTACATTAACTATAGTAATTAGCTTTTCATTGTTGCTCGCTGTATCTATATTAATAGCCGGCCAGGCCCTGCTTAAATTTTTACAATCGCATATGTTTACCAGCTGGCACTTTTGGCTGTGGCTTATATCACTTACGCGGTGGGTCATTGTAGTAATGATCTTCTTTGTAGTGGTATCGTTGTTGTACCGTTACGGCCCTGCACATAAGAACCGTTGGAAATTTTCGAGCCCAGGTTCTATACTGGCTACTACCCTTGCGGTACTCACCTCGCTTGGGTTCTCTTACTACATCAATAACTTTTCATCGTACAATAAAATTTACGGGTCTATAGGAACGCTTATCGTAATGATGATATGGTTGTACCTCAATTCCCTGATTATTTTAATCGGATTTGAGCTAAATGCAAGCGTTGATTTGTCAAAACGGAGCATCAAAATCGTAAAACCCAAGGTAAATACGTTCCGTACTAACAAAATAAAGCAGGTGTATTAAATTTAATTTACTGATAATAAATACGTTAAATAGCCGTTTAAAAATATCTAAAAAAAATGCATTTCAAATTTGCCAATTCGCTCCGGATTTGTACTTTTGTCCCCGGAGAGTTGGCAGAGTGGTCGATTGCGGCAGTCTTGAAAACTGTTGACTGTAACAGGTCCTGGGGTTCGAATCCCTAACTCTCCGCAGATTATAATTAAACAGCAAAAAGGCCGTAAAATTTAATTTTGCGGCCTTTTTGCTATTTTAGGTCCTGGCTTTTTTCCGAAAGCATTGGGCCATTACCGCGAATGGCGCAAGGGCTGCGAAGACATTATTGTTTTTACTGCCTCAACGGTAAAGACCATTATGTGATTGGCGATAAAAGAAACCAACATCCACCAGCCAGTAGACCATTATACCGGCATCAGACCTAATTATGGTAACCGTTTGCACCTTGCCGTTCCTTTGAGCTGCGCTTACTAAAAATGCACCAGCTGCACGCAGGGTGCTGAATTCAGCGTCTTTAGTCCAGTTTTGAAATAAGTGAATAATGCCCGAATAACCCTACATTAGGCACTCATTAAGAACGGCAGGCACAGCAAAACTTTCTTTCCTAATATTAATATGTAACAGGTTCTGCGCTTCTGACGCATTACGCGTTTTATTCCGGGCGGGCTAAATAATATTAACTTGTGTAGATCTCTGCAATGGAAATCTGTTTCCAGCCTTAACAGTTCGGTTACATCAGCAGCTGTGTATGCTCTTTAATTCGCCCAATCGTCAATCATCAATAGTTATACTGAAAGACACATTGTGCTCCTTTCAGCATAGCTAAGAAAAAAATATCAATAACATATTAAATAGACAACAAGAAAGTATTTAGAATTATCCCTTCATTATAACGCCGGTAAAAGACGGACATAATCGATCATAGCCTGATTCACATCAATGTTCATGTTGGTATTGGTACTCTTTAGCTGTATAGACAACTGGTTTATTCCTTTTCGTAGCTTTACTCTTAAGGAATTGCTAAACCCCCAGTTAGACCATTGACCTTTGCCCCGATGCGGCAAGACTACCACCCCCGCAAATTGCCCATTCAGTACGATGGTACGGATGGCACATGTATTACCGGTATTAATCGGGCCGTTACCGTTGGCGTAACGTACATCCATCGTATACCAGCCCGCAAGGGCTACATCTACATTCATTTTAATATTCGTATTTTCCTTTGTATCAGTATTCACAAAACCTTTTCCTGAATAGCCAACGTGAGGGAGCGAAGATTTTTCGGTATAATCCTCTACCTGTAAAATGGTGGCAGGCCGGGCTGCCGCAACCAGCACGGGCTCGCTTGTAAATGAGCCAATACTATTTTTATCAATGGCTATTATTTGATATTCGCTATTGCCAGCGGCAATGGCATAACTAGGTTTCACAACCTCTGCAACCGAACTGCCATTTTTAAATATTTGATAACGTTGGGCACCCAGGATTGGCTCCCATGACAGTGTATTGTTGTTATAACGAACCTGAGGGTTGGGAAGGCTTGTATAAGCAGGAAGCGTATTAATTTTAGATGGAGCAAAATAATTAGACAAGGTAATATTGATGCTATGCTTTCCTGATAATGAGGCAGGTATAGTGGCAGCAGGCAGCGGCTTCCCATCTAAAGTGACCTTGGCTATTGTATGTCCATATCCCGATATGGAGATGTCCAGTTCGGCGTCCCGATACTTAAATGCTTTAAGTAAATGTTTCCCGCTTAATGCTTTGGGTATAAAAGGCGTAAAGCTTAGGTTATCTGTATTGTAACTGATACCAAACAGCACTTTATAAATTATGGCAATGTTGCCAGACAGGCTCCAGAGCATATTGCTTGAGTTGACTTCTGTTCCACCAAAATCACCAGTGCTGGAAACAAAGTTTTCTTTGTTAGTCAGAAATAACCCGCCTGCCCGGTAAATAGCACTCAAACTTTTTAAAACTGAACTTTCGTTACCTGCTTTAGCTGCAGCCAGTGCCCAGTAACTTTCTACAAAAGGCCATACGGCGTTATTGTGATAAGGCGGAATTTCTGGTATCTGCGGATAAATGCAGGGCGTACCGTAAACACCTGTGGGTATATTTTCAATTATTTTACGTTGATTGGAAACAGGCGGAATATCAAAAAGAACAGCCAAGGCCTCACCTAAGGTTTCGGCACGCGGAGAAAGAGTTTTATGGACCCGTCCGTATAAATACTGACCGTAATACCCCTTTTTTTCCTGCCATAAATATTTGTTAATGCCTTTCTTAATAACGCTTGCATTTTTGTTATAAAAATTTGCCGATTTATCATCGCCAAATAAAGCTGCCATGTCTGCCAGTACTTTGTACATACGGTAATGCACAGCATTAGTGCTCAGGCATTCCGATTCATAAATATCTGCCGGCTGCATCCAGCGTGGGTAAGTTTGTTCCCGCCAATCCAAAAAGGACGATTCGCCTTTAACCAAGCCTGTTTTAGAATTATGCAAATTCACCTCGTCATTGACTGCCGATCTTTTGATAATGTCGTATGCGTTCTTCAACCAGCCTTTATCCCCCGTTACTTTGTATATCTCCCAGGCTGCAACTGCCCAAATCATTCGGTCGGATGATACGGGATATGCTCCGCCGGTACCGGTATCCTGAACAATAAATCCGTCCTTAACCTTCCGCATCAAGCTTTTCATGGCTACTTCTGGCTGCAATACAGCCATTGACAAAATGATGCTGTAACTAATGTCCCTTGTCCATACGCCCTTCCATGATTTGCCTGTTCTGAAGGTGCTGTCAGGTTCAACAGCATTTTGCATCTCCTCAAGAGACAGGTTATAGATGGCATCTACTATTGGGAAGTCAGAGTGGTAGTGAGGAAAGTTGGATATGTCTTTTGAAAGCTTCCAGGATGTAGCTAATGTCTCCTTGTATCTACCTGCTTTATCCCGACCCTTGTAATTGGAAGTTAATTGGGTTGATGACAACGCACGGCCTGTAAAGTTCGCCTGAACAACGCTGTCGCGGTATAGCGTGTAGGCTTCAGTTTGGTAAATAACCTTGTTTTGCGCCTGTAAATTTGCTTGCAGAATTAAACATGCCAAAATGCAGGTAACAATAGATTTGATTGATAACATTTGACAAAAATCGTTAGTAGTTTGGATGTCTTTCCATAAAATTGTATAACTGTACGCCGGACAGTAAAAAAGCTCCGACCCCATAGACCGCCGTACTATTAGCGTTTACTTGATCCGGGCTTGCGCCTATGGGTTGTACATAGCCTAACATTCCATCTTTAACCGCTGAATTTAGCGCAAGCCATGACCGCTTAACGACCGGAAGGTAGGTTTTTTCATCAAGCAGACCTTGATTAAGGCCCCAAGCCATTGCATAACAGAAAAAGCCTGTCCCGCTCATTTCTTTAATCGGATAACTATCCGGATCAAGTAATGAGGCATGCCAGCTTCCGTCCTGCTGTTGTAGTCTGGCTATTCTGCTTATCATATTCTTGAATAACTTCTCAAGTCTTGCTCTGTCGGGATGATTTTTTGGCGTATTCTCCAACACCCGGACTAAACCAGCAACTACCCAACCGTTTCCCCGCGACCAAAATACCTTTTCACCGTTCTTTTCCTTTTTGTTGAAAAAGGTTTCGTCTCTAAAATACAGCTTTTCTGCTGGGTCATATAAAAAGTCTGTCGTCTTCCACCAAAGTTTAATAGCTGTATTTAGGTATTTTTGATCACCTGTAGTAGTGCTCAGGTACGCCAGCGATGGCGGCGCCATAAAAAGCGCGTCACACCATGCCCATTCCCTCAACTGAATATTATTTCTCCAGTGTAGCGGCTCATCATGTGGGCTAGCCACAATGCTGTCGGCCTGAATAGTAAACGGTGTGATCATTTCTTTTCTTCGATATCTGCCGTATAACTGTGCATAGGTTTGGCCCACACAATAATCATCGGCATAAAAACGCAGGTGTCCAGTATTCCATTTTACGTCATTACCGATATCCAGTAACACTTTTAGGTATTTCTGGTTACCTTTTAGACTTCCGAAGGCAAATAAACCGGTGTAACATGCACCGTTGGTCCAGTCCACTTTTGAAGCCTTAAAGCCTTTGCTGTTCCAAGTATTAATCTGCCAGTCTGCCACACGTTGCATGGCGTTGAAGATCGCTTTGGTTTTAAAAACGGTATCCTCGAAAATCTGACCATATCTTGGCTTTACGTTAATTGCGTATTCGGCATTGGAAATATTAGCTTTAACAACCGACTGACTTTTGCTGTTTACGGTTATAAAGACCAGCATAAAAGCAGTAAGCTTCGTTACGTTTCTCATTGTGAAATTACTAACTGACATTTCGTTGCTTACTTCTGATATACTCTAACATAATCTACTTCAAATTTGGCAGGAAAAAGGGTTGCCTCGGGGTTGCCTCCTTGTTTTCCGCCTATGGCTAAGTTTAGCAGCATATAATGCGGCTGTTTAAATGGATTGATACCGGTGCCATCTCTATTCATGAGTTTATCCATCTCAACCCTATTTATTAATTGATCATCAACATACAGCGCGATACTGTTTTCATTCCAGTCCATCCGCCAGATATGAAATTTATCAGCCCAGGCCTTACCGCCAAGAGAATCGATATTTTTATTGACGGTAAACCATGCGTCTTTGTTATCGGCACCCATATAAGCAATATTTGCAAGCAGCTTTTTTCGGTAGTATTCCATAATATCTATCTCTCCGGTTGCCGGCCACTTCCCTTTAATCCCTAAAGTCCACCAAGCGGGCCAAATTCCGTCACGAATATCAATTTTCCCACGCATCACAAAACGCCCATAAAGCCAGCTGTGCAAACCCCGGGTCTTGATGCTGGAAGAGGTATAAGTTGCTTCTTTTCTATTTTTTTTCCAGTCGCTGCTGTTTGCCTGGAAATTGGGGTTAGCTACAGATTCCCTCCTCGCTTCAATGATCAGATGCCCGTGTTCGCACCTGGCATTGTTTTCCTGGTACCATTGTAATTCTTCGTTTCTTTCGAAGCCCTTTTCAAAGCTCCATGTAGATTGGTCAGGGGCCCCATTGTAGTTGAATTCTTCGGCCCAAACCAATTTGTAACCATCGCTTTGCAATTTAGGCGGCTTGGCAGCGGTATTACGCTGAGCGGCAGACGTAAGTGCGGCACAAAGCATGAGGCCAACATAAGAATATTTTAATAGGTGTGTTTTCATTATTTGATTCATAGTAAGTATCAAGCAGACATACCACTTTTCGTGATATGCAGCCTTTTATTTGTAAGCCGTTAAGCTAAGTGGCATTAAGGTTGGGAATGTCCAGGCATAATCATGCTTGGGGTACATAACTGGCCGGTATGGTAGTACAAAAGCATCAAAATCAGGGCCTTTATAAATTCCATTCATTGCCTCCAGTAAATTGGCTGGCCACGGACCAGTTTCTGTATAAGTTAAACTTGTTTCAGGGTTACTAGCATATTTCCATTCGGCGGGATGCTGGTCATAATATAACAAATAGGCAAGCGCTTTTTGGATAGATGAGCCGTTCTTTTCGGCTTTAAAGAGGTTCTCACCAGTTTGATTATAAATTACCCAACAAGAAGCCGTTAACGGCGCAAGCGAAAAATAGGTATACCATATACCTTTAACCTGACGCTTTACTTCTTCTACCATATGACCATCAGGCGAAATTTTATCAAATAAATCTGCTCTAACTAAATCTATATTCTTTTGAAGGTCTTCTTTATCTTCCAGATAGACATCGGCAAGTAATGAGGCTAACCTGGACCAATCGCCTGAATTGTTATGTCTGACCCGGATGCTATTAGCTGCATCACGAAATACGTGGACAGTCCAGTATCTGAATTGCTGCTGACTTGCTTGGCCCCAGCCGTTATAACCTTTTAACAGATCTGCAGCTATCATCATAGTGGTTCCGGAATACGACATAACTAACGATCCGTCTAACTGGGAATATCTTTGATTAATTCTTGACCAGGAGTTTAAGAAATACAAGGCCTTATCCGCATATTTTTTTTGATTGCTCAGCCTGTACGCTAAAGCACAGCTATATGCCGAAATACCATCTACCTGCAATGCCAGCGAATTCTTTTGATGTCCTGCTTTATCTGAATAATATCCGGGGATACTGAAATCTACAATCGCATGATTTTCTATTAAAAGTGCCGAATCAGCCTTTTTAATCAGCAAGTTATAAGCCGAAACGTAAGGTTCCTTTTTTAATCTAATTTGTTTTTTTACAAAGTCAATCTGCGCTTTAGGATGCATACCGCCGGAGGTATCAAACGCCAGGATTGGACTTATCTTTAAAAATATAAGGAATGCTAAACAACAGAATTTTTTTAAAGGGAAATTGGATTTGTAAATTGACATTTGACAGCTACTTAGCATACTGGTGTTTGTACTATTTCATTTTAAATAATGCTCCGCCCTTGCTTAGTGAAAGGGCGGATGCACTAACGGGACTACACAGTTTACCATCCGGGATTTTGCACCAGGATGTTGTTACGATCCATCTCCGATTGCGGCAATGGCCAAAGCATGTGTTTTTTATTAAAAACTCTTGTCTCTACTATGGTCCGCTTATAAAAATTAACATCCGTGAAGCTGGTACCGGCAGTAACATTAAGACCATAAATAGGTGTGGTTTCGGTCTTATCCGCTATTTTCCAACGTCTAACGTCCCAAAAGCGATGTTCTTCGAAGGCAAGTTCAATCTTGCGCTCATGCCTGATCCGTTCCCGCATTTGGTCCTGAGACAAACCGGTAATGAGTGCCGGCAGGCCGGCGCGTTCCCTTACCAGATTTACATATCTGGCGATATCGGAATTACCAGGGTCGGCTTCATTTAAGGCCTCTGCATAATTAAGATAAAACTCGCCGAGCCTGAAAAATATCCAGGCCTTAAGTACATGCTTGCCATTTTTTACATCACTTTCCGGATTTACCATCTTAGTAGTGGTATAGCCAGTGGTAGAGTGGTCATTGGATCCGTTATAACCGTCCCTGCCTGTTGCAAAAAGCTCAACACGGGTAATTGTTTTACCATCGGCTCCCTTATATAACCAATCCATACCATTGTAGCCGATTGATGCATAAAAGCGAGGTTCTCTTCCTACAAACATATTGAAGGTTCCGGCCTTTGCATATTTGGTTGCTGCGGTTGAAAACCCAGCTTCCAGATAGCCAGATGCCGGATTGATTACCGGGTTGGCCGTGGTACTGTTAGCAGTGAACGGAGCTATACCATTTTCCATTTCATACTCATCTACCAGTTGCTGGCTAGGGCCAAGGCCTATGTAGCCATTAAGCTGCCTTGGAGAAGCACATCGCTCATAACGGATCACGTCGCCGGTTTGCGGGCGCCCCCAAATAACTTCTGCATTCCAACGGTCTAAGAAAAGATACTGATAAGAAAGAAGCGGATCAAACTTGCCATCTATGCCATTCTTTTTATATAATCCGCCAGGCATTTTGTCTATAACCGCCTTTGCGGCCGCAGCAGCTTTTACCCACTTCTCTTTGTTGAAAACCTGGTTAATTAACTGTTTACCGTCCTTGTTTTTAAAATCCGCATAATCTGTATTGCCATTCCACTGTGGGCTTGCCGCATAAAGTAACACCCGAGATTTTAGTGCCCTTGCTACTCCTGCCGTAGTTCTGCCATAGTCAATCGTATTAAGTGGATTATCCGGCAACACCTTTTCTGCCTTATCAAGCTCGGATACAATAAAGTCTACACATTCGTCATAAGAGTTTCTCGGCATCTGAATTTCGTCGAGCGGCGCATCAATTGGTAGCGGCGTTTCGGGCAAAATAACAACCGGGCCGTATTGGCGCAATAACAAAAAGTAATAATAGGCCCTTAGCACCCTTGCCTGTTCCCTGTACTGCGCGGTAATTCCTGGGTTAAGCTGATCACATTCCGCACACTCTCCTACTCTGTTAATAAACGTACTTGCTGCGCGAATACCTTTATAATATTTAGCCCACAAGTCAAAAGGTGCCGAAACGGGTGACCAGTTCCCGGTGTTTATCTGCTGATGAGGCCAGTTGAAAACCCAGTCTGCCTCATCCGAAAGCGGGGTATAATTTGTTCCGTTACAAATCAGCGGGTCTGGGATGTAACTATACACGTTTGCCAGGTAACGCTCCGTTTCGAGCCGGATTGTAAACACCTGGTCGATGTTGAGCATATCGTTCGGCTGCTTATCAAGAAACTTTTTGCAGGATACTAACGCGATGCTTGAAAGTACCAGCAGAATATATTTTAGTTTATTTCTTATCATGGCTTTTGATTTAGCATTTATTTTACTTTGATTACGTTAAGCATTAAAGATTAAGGTTTACACCAAAGTTGAACGTTTTCTGAATCGGATAGGCCCCGCCATTGGCACTGCCCAATTCAGGATCCCAAAACTTAAACTTACTCCAGGTGTACAGGTTGAGCCCACTGGCGTAAACCCTGAGCGTATTTATTTTCAACCTTTTTGTGAGTGATTTAGGTAAGGTATAACCAAGTTCGGCTGTCTTAAGCCGGATATAAGCCGCATCACGCTGCCACCATGTGGAAGTTTGATAGTTGTTGGTATTGCTTCCGAAAGACAATCTTGGGAACAGCGCATCCTGCCGGGGATTATCAGGCGTCCAGCGGTCAAGACTGTTCACATTCAGGTTGCCGATAAGTCCGCCTCCCTGAAAAGGATACCAGCCCGTGCCGCCAAGTGTAAAGCTGGCTGAACCATTTCCCTGAAAGAAAACGGAAAAGTCAAATCCCTTTAAAGCGAGCGTTGTTCCAAACCCGTAAATTGATTGAGGCACCGCCGGATTACCTATGGCTACCTGGTCATAGGCATTGACCACACCGTCGTTATTGTAATCCATGTACTTGATATCGCCAGGTCTTACAGCACCAAACTGTTGCACCGGCGAGTTTGCTATATCTTGCTGATCCTGGAAAAGACCAAGTGCAATTAACCCAAAAGGTTGGTTATAGCGCTTTCCTACCCGGTTTTGGTAGTTATAAAGATAATCGGGCTGATCTGTATTGAGCAGCTTGTTTCTGGCATAAGTATAGTTGCCTCTAAAAGTGGCATCTAAGGCGCCTACCCGGGCTCTGTACTCCACGGTAGCCTCAAAACCCTTATTTTCCATTTCTCCGAGGTTGCCGTACGGGTTGTTTTGCAAACCCAGGGTTGCAGGTAACGAGGCGCGTTGCAGGAAAATACCTTTACGGTGGCGTTTAAATACATCGGCTTGAATGTTAAAGCCATTTAAAAACCTGGTCTCTAATCCCAAATCCACTTCACGCTCCTTTTCCCAGGTAAGATCTGCGCCCCATTGGTCCTCGCCTCTTCCACCAAAGCCATTATTAGCGTCGATACCGAAGGTATAGCTGCCATTGCCGCCCCCTACAGTTGTCAGGTAAGCAAACCTCCGGCCGCCAATCTGGTCGTTTCCTTTTATACCCCAAGAGCCGCGTAGCTTCAAATATTCAATCCAGGATATGTTGTTCTTGAAAAAGGATTCCTGAGAAACGATCCAACCCGCAGCAACTGCAGGGAACAAGCCATAACGGTGTCCCGGTGAAAAGTTCTCAGAGCCATTATAGCCGGCGCTCACTTCCAGAAAATAACGATTATTATAACCATACGAAAGCCTGGAAACCACCCCCTGAAGCCTGAAAGGGAGTGCACTTATAGCATCTGTGGCATCAGCGTCCTGGTAGTCCTGCTGATTGTATAGCAATAATGCTTTTACATCATGTTTTCCAAAACTACGGCTATAATCAATGTTGGCCTGAACATAGATTCGCCGGTTTCCGCCCGCAGCTTTTGAAAAGCCAAGGTCGGCCTTTCCGGTCACTAATCTGCTCAGGATTAAATTCCCGGCAGCATCACGACCCGATGCAAAATACTTATCAACCTGGTCGCTGTTAGCCAAGTATGATCGTATTTGATTAATATTATGATAGTTGTAACCGTCGAAAGCGAACTTTCCCTGGATAGTAAGTCCTTTCACAAACCTCGACAGATCATGCCTGAGAGTGAGATCAGTCTGGATGTTGTTTCTCCATTCAGTGATGAAGCCTGTGCCCGTAAGTTGTGCATACGGGTTAATAAGGCTGCTGATTCCACCGTAAAGAGATTTTCCAGGGTTTGCGGGGTCGGGGTAAGTTGGAGAATAACCGATGGGTGTGTTATTTTGTATCGTCGACCAGATATTTCCACTACTCGTTCCGGGATAATTTGATGTAACTAAGATACCGCCCAAACCAAGGCTAAGCTCTGTATACTTATTCAGGTTTACGTCAACGTTCGCTCTGAAATTGTATCGTTTTACTTTTGCATTGGTGTTGTATGCGTTGAGATTATCGCCTTTCCAAATCCCATCCTCCTGATAATAGCCGGCGGATATAAAATATTTTGACATATCGCTGCCACCGGTTACGTTTAAGTTTGCTCTTTGATTATTGGCATGGTCTTTCAGTATCAGGTCTAGCCAATCTACATTAGGATACAAGTATGGATCTTCGCCGCTGCGATATTTATCTATAATTGCGGGAGTATAAGGAGTAACAAAGCTTGGGTTAGTAGCTAACTGTGCCTCGTTGTACAACGTAAGCCATGTGGGACCATCTACATAATCCTGAAGCCTGGTAGGCCTATTGCTGCCTTGTTCCAGTTTAAAACTGATAGCTGGTTTCTGGGTGGACCCTCTGCGGGTTGTAACAAGGATTACTCCGTTAGCTCCTCTTACACCATATACCGAAGTGGCAGCAGCATCCTTGAGCACAGAAATGGTAGCAATTTCTTCAGGTTCTATATTTGATATGGGCCGCTCAACACCGTCAACCAATACTAGCGGACTGGCTCCGGCACCAAATGTACTGATACCTCTTATCCAGAACTGGGCATCATCATAACCCGGTTCGCCACTTCTTTGTACGGATATTAAACCTGAAACTTTGCCGGCAAGTGCATTAGTTAGCGAGCGGGGAGCCGCCTGTTTCACATCTCTTACATTTACCGTAGAAATAGATGCTACCAAACTTTCCTTTTTTTGTATGCCGTAAGCTACCACGGCCACTTCGTTGAGGCTGGTCACATCAGGCTCGAGCGATACATTAAGTTGTCTTCTGGTATCTAAAGAGATCTCCTGGGTTTTATACCCTACAAATTTAAATACCAAGGTTTCATTTCCGGTAAGAACCGTGAGCTGATACTTACCGTCCGGGTCTGACACCGTACCTTTAGTGCTCCCCTTGATATTAATAGTGACACCCGGAACAGGATCACCTTTTTCATCGGTTATTCTTCCTGAAACAGGTATCTCAGCAGGTGGTGATACCTCTTTTGGCAAAACGGGGTAATTGCCAGATGTTTTGGTGTTACGAATGACAATAACATCTCCCGAAACCTCAAAGTAGAGTTCCTTTTTATCAAGCAATTGCTTGAGCACCTCAGAAAGGGGCGTATCGCGAAATTTCAAGTCAATTTTATCGTCAACATTGATAAGCGCTGGGCTATAAACAAAATTGACTTTATATTTCTGTTCGAGTTCGGTTAGGATTTTTTTAAGTTCCAAACCCGTTCGGTTAATACTAACCCTCTTGTCCAGAATGGGTTGCGCACCGCTTCCCTCGGCGAGGCTGCTACCCAAAATGGTCAAAGCGAGTATTAATTGTAAAAAACTAAATCTCATGAACTTTACAAGTACAGGTTTACAATACATGGTTTTGGTTGTTAATCGTTATTTTTTGACACAAGAAAGCCCATGCGGCCGCCTGGCAGCTGCTCTTAAATGGCTGTGAATCATCTTTGGGCGGAATTAAGTGAGCGTGAGTATTGACGTACCTACGGTCAGCTTTTACGAAGGTCAGGTATAGGTTTTATTCATATTCTATTAGGTTTAATTGGTTTTATCTGGAATATTTATCTATTCTTTATCCTCCGGAAATGAACTTTATTCCCGACTTTATCTTACCCGTTCCCTACGTGCTACATAAAAGCATTTTTAAAAAAATATCTAAAGCTATTTGCTTCACATGGTATGCGCAAAGGGTTTACCGGGGCCACAAAATTTATTACATCAGAAAACCTCGAATCTAACTACTTCGCGGCTGTATCATTTGATGTTTATATTGGTTTAATACAGATAAGCATCGAGGTACCTAATAATACCCTCCAAAAATCATTTCTTTTAAAATTTTAATTTAAACCATTGGTTTACAGGTCGAAAAGTTTGCTCTTTATGAAAATCAACTTGGTACTAATTCAAAACCGTTCTGTAAATAGCTTTTGCCCAAAACTCACCTAATTTAACAGCACCCATTTTATTAGGATGCAAGAAAAACACTCCTTCCACTCCATCTTCATGTTGAAAAAAATCTTCGGCGTGATGCTTAAAGAATTTGAATGCTTTTTTATCGCCCAGAAAGACCTGATTCGGGTACGTTTTACGGTAACTTATAACGACCGCACGTATGACCGGAAAGTAGCTTTGCAGTCGCTCCAATCCCTCTGCATCATAAGTAGCACCCCGGTTATGCGTATTGGGGCTGTACCAGATAGGCTGTTGAAACACAAGTTTACACCCCGGGTATTGTTTCAGTAGTTGATTGGCGATGGCGTGCAGGTTTTTCTCATAGCTTTGAGGAGATACGGGTGCACCGTGCGGCCCTTTAACAGCACTATCATTAGTACCCAATATCAGCGAGAAAACAAGCTGTGCCTTGCTATCCTCAAAACTGGCTACGGCTCGCTCAACCTGATTGAAATCCCGGCCACTACCAGGCAAAAAATCCAGTGTGGTATGCCCGCTAAAGCCCATGTTTTTAAAACTAACGGTTCCAACTTTGGCTTGAGTGCGCAACCACCCAACAGCTGATACCGGAGGCGCTTCGGTTGCCGGACTTTTTAAGCCACCGCCATAAGTGATACTATTGCCAATAAAAACGATATTAACATTTTGACGCCCTGCGTCAATGCTTTGAGCCTTTGCCATCACATGGATGCACAAGCATATGGCGGCAATCAAAAATTTACGGTAAGATAAGTGCATGGTTTAATGACCTGGTTGATGTATGTCTATTGTAGGGTTATTTCTACTACTGAACTTGTTAATGCCTTCAAGTGCCAGTTATTCAGGTCGAGGCCAACTTTCATTAAGTAGTCGCCGGTAAAAGTCCGGCCGTTGTCGGTAAGAATTGCCTTTGTACCAGGCATCAAATTGGTTTCTTCTATTTTGTACTTGGCCTGTGGGTTAAGCCCCTGAAGACGTACACGGTTCACTTGTTCACGTTCGCGGATATTTAGATTATAATTGAATAGAACCGCCTTAGTTTTTGTACTGTCTACGTACATAAGCACTGCACGGTTGGCCTCATAGGGCGAGATGAGCCTGTAAATATCGCCGCGCCAAATTACATTGCTAAGGCGTTTGTAATTTTTGATGGCCTGTTGTGTAAAGACAAGTTCGTTGGGCGTCATTTTATTTACGTCGATGTCATAACCTAACTTACCCATCATGGCTACATCAGTTCTGAACTTTAGTGATTGTTTACCCCATGAAGTTACATGGCAGGCCACAGTATTTGCGGGGAAAAAATTGCTATAGCCCCACTGAATGTATACGCGCTCAACCGGATCTGTATCATCGCTTGCCCAAAACTCGGTGAAGTATTTTAGAGCTTCGTAATCTGTTCTGGCACCGCCTCCTGAGCATAACATTATAGGCAGCTGAGGGTGCTTAGCACGTAAACGCTTTAATATATTATAAAAGCTTTGAACATAGTAGACAAACAAGTTCGATTGCTTATCCTTGAGATGTGCTGACCATGTATTAGTCATCAGCCGATTGCAATCCCACTTAATGAACGCCAGTCCCTGATTTTTTTCAATTAGTTCATCCATCGTACGGAATACAAAATCAGCTACTTTTGGGTTAGTAAGATCTAGCACCAGTTGATTGCGATAATAGTTTTCGGCACGATTAGGCAGCTTCAATATCCAATCGGGGTGTTTCTCGTATAGTTCGCTTTTAGGATTTACCATCTCAGGTTCAATCCATATACCAAACTTAGTACCTTTTGCCTTGGCTTGCTTTATCAGATTACCGATCCCATTCGGAAGCTTATTTTGAGTGGGTTGCCAATCGCCCAATGCAGTCTTGTCGTCACTACGAGGATACTTATTTCCAAACCAGCCATCATCAAGCAGAAAAAGATCTGCGCCTATTTTAACGGTATTATCAAGCATCCCGTTGAGCTGCTGTTCATTAAAATCAAATTTGGTGGTTTCCCAATTGTTAAGCAATACCAGGCGAGACCCGTTGCCGTCCATTACATCATGGTTACGTGCCCAGGTATGTAAGTTTCGGCTTACCTGTCCGCGTCCATTTGCTGAATAGGTAAAAATGAAAGCCGGAGTAGTAAAGGTTTTGCCTGCGGTTAATTGATAAGCTGATGCATATGGATTAATACCTGATACAACACGCAGCGAGTTGTTTTGATCCTGCTCAAAGTGAAAGCGAAAGTTCCCTGTCCAGGCCAGTGTACCGGCTATAACCTCACCGGTATTTTCATCGCTTAATTTGTTCAACGACAGCAAAAACATTGGGCTTTGGTACATATTTGCCCGGGTACCGAGTTTACTATCGATCTCTTTAATTCCGCTGGTCAGTTTCGACTCCTGCATTTGCATTTCATAAGCCCAATCGCCATGAAACTGAGTAAGCCAATAGCTCTCAGCATCAAAATGCAGCATGGATGAGGCATAATCGTTCAGGGTGATCGTTCCTTTCTCGTTGTTGATGATCTCGGTCCAGGACTTGATCACATCCTCATGGGCGTATGCCTGATAGTGTAGCTTAACTATGACAGGATATTGAGGGTCTTTTAAAGTGACGACGGTTTCTGTACTCGCTGCATCAGGGTTGTTTACCTTCTGATCAACATAAACAAGATCTAGTGAGGGATTGCCATCGGCATGAGTGATACGGATGGCCGGCTGAAACTGATCGTCCATACCACCGGTGATATAGGCGTTTTTTCCTTGAGGCGCACTGTTGTTATCCTCGCGGTTTTGGAAGCGCTCGCCCAAATAAGACTGGTAAACGTGCCCATTCTTACCTACCGTTAATATAAGCGAGGTGCGATCAGTTTCAATAATGATACGTTTATTGTTTTGTGCATAGCCTGTTATAAAAGACAGCATCAATGCCAACAAAAAGAATAGCTTTATATTATTCATAATTTGAATTTATTTTACAGTTATATTCATAACGCCGCTACTTAGGCCTTTAGAGGTGGCCTTTACCTGTACCGGTCCGGATAGGCGGCTACTGCGCAAAACCAGCAGGCACCTGCCCTCAAATACCTGACGATGATTAGCTACAAAAAGTTCATCGCTCATACGATTGCCGTTGGCTACGCCTGCAATGGTAGCAGCTCCTTTAACATCAAACTTAATATCATTTGTTGCTTGCGGCACAATAATTCCGTTCTGGTCAACCACAGTTGCTGTAATGTAGGCAAGGTCAAGCCCATTTGCCTGCATAAGAGTTGAATCGGTTTTGAGCACTACGCGGCGCGCCTGACCGGCCGTTTTTATTTCGTCTGCCGCAATTTCTTTCCCATTTAACCGTGCCACTGCTCTGATGCTGCCCGGCTCATAATTTAGTTCCCATACTATTTTGTTCTTAGTAAAGTCACTCATCCGTTTTACTCCTACCGACTTGTTATTCAGAAACAGCTCCACTTCATCGCCTGTGGTGAATGTATAGAGGGTAAGCTTTTTACCAGCTTCCCAGTTCCAACTATCGGTCATCTTAAGCGTTTTCATAAACACATCATTCCAAACTCTGGCATCACTGCCTTTTGCGTCCAAAACGGCAATCTTAACCATTGGCTCTGGGGAGTACAGGCTTTTGATGTAAAAAGAGATGGGCTTCCAGAAATCGCACCAGTCAATAATACCATTCCACCCTTTAGATGGCCATCCAAACGACTCGCCTATATAATCGGTGCCACCCCAATAAAACTGTCCGCACGTATAGCTGTGATCGTAAGCGAAAAAGTTTTCCCCACCATTGTCAGTGGTCATCTCGCTTTCCAGAAAAATTAACTGCGGGAATTTTAAACGATCGCGTTTGTAAAAGCGGGCCATATAATTATCGCTCATTACGTCCATATGAAACGCCATCGGTGCCGGGGTATCTTCATCGCGTGACGGATACAATCCGCTGGTTACTTTACGCGACGGATCGAGCCGGCGAACTACTTCCACCATCTTGTCCAGTTGTATAACAAATGCGCTGTCTTTATATTCCTGCTTTACAGCCACCTCATTACCCACACTCCATATAAAAACGGATGGATGATTGCGATCTCGCTTGATGAACCACTCGAGATCAGGCTGCCAAAGCTGATGGAAGTCTTCACCCGGACCATAATATTCGCTGCTCCACTTATCAAAGCTTTCGTTAAAAATCAGGATTCCCAACTCATCCGCTAAGTCAAGTACAGCTTTCGAATAAGGATTATGTGCTAAACGTATGGCATTTACGCCCATTTGCTTAAGCCCTGATAAACGCCGGCGGTAGCCTTTTTCGAAAGAAGCTGCGCCGAGCGGCCCAAGGTCGTGATGAATATTTACACCATTAAGAAATACTTTACGGCCGTTAAGCAAAAAGCCTTGTTGTGAATTAAAATCAACTGTTCTTATACCGAAACGGCTCTGATAAGTATCTGTTAATTTGCTTCCAAGCCATACATAAGTTTTGGCTGTGTAAAGTTTAGGCGAACTGATGTCCCAGCGTTGGGGATTAGTTATTACAGTGTTTTGCTTGTAGGTGTATGTTTCGTGAGCGCGCAATGGAACATTGCTGACGATTTCCTTTATCTCTTTGCCATCGGGATCGATAATTACCGTTTTCAATGTAGTGAGAGCAGTACTATCATTTGAGTTAACCACTTGTGTTTGTACGGCTATATCAGCCCTCCTATCGCCAATAAAGGGCGTACTTATATAGGTGCCATTTTCGGCCACATGAACCGGCGATTGGATATGCAGCCATACATTCCGGTATATACCTTCGCCTGTATACCATCGTGAGCTCTGCTTAAACGTATTGTCGTACCGGACGGCTATGGTTGCCTGTTTGCCCGGCGCTACGAGTTTTGTGATGTCGTAGTTGAAACCTGTATAGCCGTTACGGTGCCTGCCTAGGTAAGTACCGTTTAACCAAACTTCGGCATCGCGGTACACGCCTTCAAATTCCAAGCTTACCAGCTTACCATTTGTGCCCGGCGGACGAGTGAAAACTTTACGATACCACCCGATATGCCGTGGACGGAAGCCGTTTTGCCGCGATCCGCTAACGGTGTCAAAAGCACCGGCTATACTGCCATCGTGCGGAAGATCTACAGACTGCCATTTTTTATCATCGAACACAATATGTTTGGCATCAGGATTGTCTCCGACCCGAAACTTCCAGCCAAAATTAAGCAAGCTGTCCTTTCGGACCATTTGCTGTGCAGAAGCTTGTTGGTTAAAGAACAGGGTTGCCCAAAAGACTAAACCTATATTTCGTATTGGTTTCCAGAAGTATTGTCTCATTGTTTTTGGTAGTAATTGTGAGCGAAGCGAATAAATTTATCCCAGTCATAAGCAGTAAGGTCGTGTATACCCTCGCGGAGATGATAGCCCAAAGGTGGCTGCAAAGCTGGCCTGTTGGGCGGTGGCAAACTAGCATACAAAGCAGATTTTATGCGGTATAGCTCATATACTGGTTCCGCTGCTTTTATAGCCATATAACTTCCACTTGGATCGGCCCACTTATCTTTTGTTGCATTAGTTGTATATACCGGCCGCGGGGCGCTAAGGGCAATCAGCATGTGCTGATCCACTGGCAAATCGTCTTCGTTATTGTTGTACTTTTTATAGTTATCACAAAACCAATACGGAAATGTGGCATTGATTTTTTCGATAGTCTCACCAAAGCGTCTGCGCGACAAGGCAGCGCCAGTATTGCCCGAACAACTAGCAAAACACATCGCAAAACGGCGGTCTTGGGCCATTAACCAGAGTGCGGCTTTACCACCCCTTGAATGACCCACGATGGCTACTTTTTTAGCATCGACGGACTTGTCGGTTTGCAGATAATCCATCACCCGGCTTGCACCCCAGGCCCAAGCTCCTATGGCTTTCATACCGTTCGGGGCTTTCAGTTGCTCCGGATAAAGTCTTAATACACCGTTGGCGTAACTATCCTTGCGGTCAGGTGCCAGATCGCTTACATGAAAGACTGCTGTTGCGTAGCCACTGTCAATTACCTGTTCGGCAGGCCAGAACTCCGTTTTGCTGATGCGTGCCGGGTCCATGTTGTTTTTACCTCGATTATTGATCAAGAGGAATAAAGGTGATGCCTGCCTGGCATGTAACGGTGTAAACATCACCAGGTGAATACCGACGCTTTGCTGTTGGCGAAAAACTTTGATATCTATTTCTTTCAGGACGGCTTTGCCTCCCATAGCCGAATTATCCAAATGAGTTATTTGGTACTTTATGCTATCAAAGTCCTGCGGCATTTGACCGTATACGTTGTCTTCGAAAAGCTTGAGCAATTCCAACCTGCGTGTATGTTCCCACACATCCTTACGTTTAACCTTTTTTCCGTTAAGGGTTGTGAGCATATCCGGCAGGGTGTATTTTGGCACCAGCTTTTCGTCGTAGTTTTGCGCAAAAGTAGCCGATGTGATCAGGATTAATGCCAGCCCAACCAATGCTTTAAATCTGTTCATTGGCTATTGCAGCTTAAAGTTACTTTGCAGCCGGATATCATCAGATGCACTGCCAATCATCAGCGTAAAATCTCCGGGCTCCGATACCCATTGTAACTGCTGGTTGTAAAAAGAAAGCTTCTCATTATTAATTTTGAAGGTGATCGTTTTGGACTCGCCTGGTTTCAAAGGTATATTCTGAAAATCTTTTAGTTTTTTTATGGGCTGCACTACGGATGCGACCGGGTCATTTATATAAAGCTGCACCACCTCCTCGCCCGCATATTTGCCGGTATTGCTAAGAGTAAAACTGGCGGTAATAATGCCTGTTCTTGCCATGCT